>NZ_JASEYC010000001.1:0-839446 GCF_035064245.1 Citrobacter sp. R-1.5.2
GTGAAGTTGTACGCCATCCCGCACTTCCAGGTGGAAGGCATGGACGTCAACCTGTCACTGGTTTCCCAGATGCCGAAGGCCAAATCCTGAGGCGAGGGAGAGCAGGGATGAAAATTCATCGTCCGTTATGGAATGAAGGGGCTCTTCTGTCCCCTCAGCAGTTCCAGCAGCAGTCTGAGTGGGAGGCACTCTCCCGCGCCGGTGTTGCCGCACGCGGCAGTGCCTTCCCCTGGGGCGTCGGTCATGTTGAACTGGATGAGGCCATGCTGGCATCAGGACGTGTACAGGCGCAGTCACTGCGCCTGTGGCTCCCGGATGACACGCTGATAGATACCCGTCACAGCGATCTGCCCCCTGCGCCTCGCGAGGTTGAGGTGTCTGCCTCCGCCGGCAATGCCCCGGTCACTGTTTATGTTGCGCTGCCGGTCATGCAGGCGGGGATCGTCAATGTCCAGACCGATACGCAGCCGGCAGAACGTCCGTTGCGCTATGCAGAGGCCTGGGAGACCATCACTGACCGCTTCGCCCAGGATGAAGAGTCGATGGCCGTGGCCCGCTTTAACCTGGCGTTCCGCTTTGACCATGAAGACAACAGTGCCTGGGATACCTGTGCGGTCGCCCGACTTCTGCGGGACGGGCAGGGGGGCTGGCGTCTGGATCCGGACTTTATCCCGCCGATGGCCCTGTTTTCCGCAAACCGGGCTCTTTGTGAGCGTCTGGCACTGCTGAACCGTCAGCTGCGTTCCCGCCGCCAGCGCCTGATGGCCATGCGTCGTGAAAGTAACGACCGGATGGCGGATTTTGCGGTGGCAGATGTCTCGCTGTTCTGGCTGCTGAATGCCCTGAACTCCCATGCCCGTGTGCTCTCCGAGTTTGAGCGTTTCCCGGACCGTCATCCTGAGCAGGTCTGGGCGGAACTGGCGCGTCTGGCCGGCAGCATGCTGACCTTTTCACTGGAGCACGATCTGGATGCCATTCCGGGGTATGACCACCGGGCACCGGAAAACACCTTCCCGCCGCTGTTTGATCTCATCAGTGAGCTACTGGAAGCCAGCCTGCCGTCACGTGTGGTAGCGGTCAAAATGGATCGTCTGGATCCTGAAACCTGGAAAGCGGTACTGCATGATATCCGTCTGCGTGATGAAGCGGATTTCTACCTTTCCGTGCGTGCCAACCAGCCGGCGTGGCAGATTGCCGAACGGTTTGCAGAGATGTGTATTGCCGGTGCGCCAGCCAATGTCGGTGAAGTGTCCGGTGTGGCCGTCGAGGGAATTGGTCTGATTGCCCTGAGTCGTGTCCCGGCAGCCCTGCCGGTGCGTCTGGAAAACCAGTACTTCGTGCTGGATATGGAAAGTCCGGCGGCCCGCGAAATGCTCGATCAGGGTGTGTGCGTCTTCTACGTGCCGTCTCTGCTCGGCGAGCTGGAGCTTGAACTCTTTGCGGTGCTGCGCTCATGAATAAGGTTATCGACATTGATGCCCTGATGGCACAGACCTGGCTTACCGTGGCGCAGCTGCGCCATGGTGGGAAGGTGACGGACGGCCCTGCACTGTATACGGCCTGTAAAGCGCAGGTGGAAAGCGTACGCGAGGCGCTGGAACGCGCAGGGCTGGGGGCTGAAAGTATTGATCACATCACCTATGCCCAGTGTGCCCTGCTGGACGAAACCGTCATGAACCGTAAGCCGGAGGGTCAGCAAGCGGCAAATGCGCAAGCGGTTGTGTCCGGCGACAGTGCACCCGATGCGCTGAATATGACTCTGGATGCCGGGCAACGCGCCTGGCGTTCTGCGCCACTGCAGGCGGTTTACTTCGGCTCCCTGAGAGCAGGCGGTGCCTTGTACGATCGTATTGCAGAGGTGCTGCGTCAGCCTGCGCCGGAGCCTGCGGTGCTGACCTGCTACCAGCGGGTGCTGGCGCTGGGATTCCAGGGGCAATACAGTCTCTCTGGTGTCGGGCAGTCTCAGCGTGATGGGGTGATCGCTGCCCTGAATGAGCGTGTGCCGTCGCTTGAGGCGGGTACCTCACTGGTGGTGCAGAAGACCGGACGACGTCGTTACAACCTGCTGCGGTCCGTCTGGTTCTGGATTGTACTGGCGGTGATCCTGACCGGTGCCGTGTGGCTGGGTGGTCATCTGTGGTTGCTGGATCTGCTGCACCAGCAACTGCCGGAGCAGCCCTGATGCATGGACGAACACTTGCCCGGGCTGCGTTTCCGGTGCTGGTCTGCCTGGCCGCCGTAATGTGGCTGGCATGGGGATTTCTCACATGGCCCGTCTCAGGCAAATCGGTCCTGACACTACTCGCACTGCTGCTTTCCGCTATCTTTATCCGTCGGAGTTACCGTCAAAAACGACCTGCACAGCAGACCGATGACGCCGGTCACTTCCCACCGGAAAGCCATACCGGACCGGTGGTACTGGTCTGCGGTGATGTGGATGATGCCATGTTCGCGGGAGGCCCGTGCCGGGGCACGGCGCAGGGTTGGTATCTGCAGATAGCGGAACTGACCGGACTCACGCCTTTTGCAGAGCGTCTGCTGGCCCGTACGCCGACGATGGCAGGCCAGCTCACAGTGATGTACCGCTGTCTGCCGGACCAGCATGACGATGAGGCGTTGTTGCGCGCCTCCCTGAAAACGCTGCGTCTTCAGATGAAGCAGTTACGGGACCTGACCGGCTATAGCGCGCCGGTGGTGTTGAACACCGAATTCAGCGGTCCGGAAACGCCCTGGATAGTGGTACGGGGAAATACGGCCCTGGTGTGTCCTGAAGATGAACCTGCTGTCACCCTCAGCGAATGGCAGCAGTCCCCGCAGACGGCTCTAATTCAGCCATACCTGACCCAGGCGACATCGCTGCTTCATGCCGTGATGCTGGATGAACTGGGCAAAGCGGACAGGTTGTGTCCGGCCTTACGACCATTTGCTGTCACCCTGCGTCTCGGGTCGGTATCCACCTCGACAGCCGCGCTGTGGCCACAGTTATTGTTCCGCCAGACCCGCATTGCCCCTGCCGGCCATGTCACTGCCTGTGAACCGCGCTGGCATTTTGCCGATGCGGTACTTCCTCTGCTGGCTCCTTATACCACCCCGTTGCAGGGTGGCAAAACCGGGCGTTGGGTGGTGATGATTCTGCTGTTATGCGCCCTGGGTGCCATTGCCCTGTCTGTGCGGCATAACCAGTCGCTTATCCGCACGGTCAGCGCCGACCTTCAGCGCTGGCAGGCTATCCCGATGAACCACTATGCCCCGAAAGCGCAGGCCCTGCATGCCCTGCAGCAGGATGCACTGTTGCTGGAGCGCTGGCAACGTCAGGGAGAACCCCATCGCTACGGGCTCGGACTGTATCCGGGTAACCGCCTGTGGCTGGCGGTGCAGCAGGCCATTGATACGTATGTGCCTCCTCCGCCACCGCCAAAACCGAAGCCAACGCCGGTACCGAAAATTGTTCGTCTCGACAGTATGTCGCTGTTTGACTCCGGTAAAGCGGTACTGAAAACCGGCTCCACCAAAATGCTGGTCAATTCGCTGGTCGGTATTAAGGCGAAGCCGGGCTGGCTGATTGTGGTCGCGGGTCACACTGATAACACCGGAAATGCACAGCTGAACCAGACGCTGTCGCTCGAGCGTGCCGCTGCGGTACGCGACTGGATGCGTGATACCGGTGACGTGCCGGAAAGCTGTTTTGCGGTGCAGGGCTATGGCGCAAGCCGTCCGATCGCAACCAACGACACCCCGGAAGGCCGCGCGCTCAACCGCCGTGTCGAAATCAGTCTGGTACCGCAGGCGAATGCCTGCCAGATACCGGGCCAACCCTCAGCGTCATCGCAGGATGATGGCGCATCACAACACAATGGAGAGTAATTCCATGGCAATTCCTGTTTATCTTTGGCTGAAAGACGACGGCGGCGCGGACATTAAAGGGTCCGTGGACGTTCAGGATCGTGATGGCAGCATCGAAGTGGTTGCTCAGGAGCATAACCTGTACATCCCGACCGACAACAACACTGGCAAGCTGACCGGGACCCGTATCCACACCCCGTTCCTGTTCACCAAGGAGATCGACTCGTCCAGCCCGTACCTGTACAAGGCGGTGACCACCGGTCAGACCCTCAAGTCCGCGGAATTCAAGTGGTACAAAATCAACGACGCGGGCCAGGAAGTGGAGTATTTCAACACCAAACTGGAAAACGTGAAGGTCGTTAAAGTGAATCCGATGATGCACGACATCAAAAACCCAGCTTTCGAGAAGCACAACCACCTCGAGCAAATCGAGCTGCGTTACGAAAAAATCACCTGGACCTACAAAGACGGCAACATCATTCATTCCGATTCCTGGAACGAACGCGCCACCGCGTAAGTCACGAGCGGGCAGAGCTTCTCTGTCCGCTTTTTGCTTTTGCTGAGCGTCTGCCTGTGCGGGCGTTGAGCAAAAACATCATATCCCGGAAACAGACCTTATGGGCCTCGGTAACGGCCAGGGGCGGTAGCGTGCCTGAACGGTCCTCAACAGTGAGCAAGCAAACATGGAAAACCCGGCAATCCTTCTTCGACGTCTCAATCCTTACTGCGCCCGCGCGATGGAAGGGGCGGCTTCTCTGTGTCAGACCCGCGCCCATGCGGAAATTCTGCCGGAGCACTGGCTGCTGAAACTGCTGGAGCAGGGCGAAGGTGACCTGACCGTGCTGGCCCGTCGCTACGAGTGGGACATGGACGCCATCTGGCAGGATTTGCTGGGCTGGCTGGACAAGCAGCCGCGCTCGGTGCGCCACCGTCCGCAGTTGTCTGATGCCATTCAGACCCTGATGCAGGAGGCCTGGCTGATTGCCTCGCTTAACGGGGAAGCGCAGATCCGAAGCCAGCACCTGTTGATGGCCCTGGTGGAAAAGCAGAACCTGGTGCGCTGTGATGGTCTGTGGCCACTGCTGACGCTCGGTCAGAGCCAGCTGGAGCGTCTGCGCCCGCTGCTCGATGCACAGTCCGACGAACGCCCGGAAATGCAGCAGGAAGCAGAGCTGGCCCAGAGCCACGGCGGTGAAGTGGAGTTTGTCGGTCGTCCGGTGGGTACAGAGCTGAAAGAAGGTGAGCTGAGTCCGGCTCTGCAGAACGCACTAGATAAATTCACCCTCGATGTCACCGCCAAAGCCAGTGAGGGCAAAATCGACCCGGTGTTTGGCCGTGATACCGAAATCCGCCAGATGGTGGACATTCTCTCACGTCGTCGTAAAAACAACCCGATCCTGGTCGGTGAGCCGGGTGTCGGTAAAACCGCGCTGGTTGAAGGTCTGGCGCTGCGTATTGCAGAGGGCAACGTGCCTGAATCGCTCAAGCCAGTCATTCTGCGTACCCTTGATCTCGGCCTGCTGCAGGCGGGTGCAGGTGTAAAAGGCGAGTTCGAACAGCGCCTGAAAAATGTCATTGATGCAGTACAACAGTCACCAGTGCCGATTTTGCTTTTTGTAGACGAAGCCCACACTATTATCGGGGCTGGCAATCAGGCGGGTGGCGCGGATGCGGCTAACCTGCTGAAGCCCGCTTTGGCTCGTGGTGAACTGCGTACCATCGCGGCAACGACCTGGTCCGAATATAAGCAGTACTTCGAACGCGATGCCGCACTGGAGCGTCGCTTCCAGATGGTGAAAGTGGACGAGCCGGACGACGACACCGCCTGCCTGATGCTCAGGGGCCTGAAATCCCGTTATGCCGAACACCACAACGTCCATATTACTGATGATGCGGTGCGTGCCGCTGTCACCCTGTCGCGCCGCTACCTGACGGGCCGCCAGCTGCCGGACAAGGCTGTTGACCTGCTCGATACGGCCGCTGCCCGCGTACGCATGAGCCTTGATACCGTGCCGGAATCAATGGTGAAACTAAAAGCGCAGCTGACCGCGCTGGCGCTGGAAGAGCAGGCGCTGCTGGAAGACATTGCGGCAGGTACCTGTCACCACGGTGAACGCCTGTCCACTATTGAGCAGCAGCGTACGGCGCTGGAAAATACCCTGCAAGAGCAGGAAACCCGCTTCACTGATGAAAAACTGCTGGCACAGCAACTGATGGCGAGCCGTCAGGACATCAGCCAGCAGGCGGAAAGTGTTGCGCTGCGTCAGCAGCTTGAGCGCGAGCAGAGCAGCGATGCGCTGGTGCAGGTGGACGTCGATACCCGCACCGTCGCTAACGTGATTGCCGACTGGACGGGCGTGCCGCTCTCTTCCCTGATGAAGGACGAACAGACCGAACTGCTGACGCTTGAAGCTGAAATCGGCAAACGCGTGGTGGGCCAGGATGTGGCACTGACCGCCATCGCGCAACGTCTGCGCGCGGCGAAAACTGGCCTTACCTCCGAGAACGGCCCGCAGGGCGTGTTCCTGCTGGTTGGCCCGAGTGGAGTCGGCAAAACCGAAACCGCGCTGGCGCTGGCGGATGTAATGTTCGGCGGCGAAAAATCGCTGATTACCATCAACCTGTCGGAATATCAGGAGCCGCACACCGTATCCCAGCTGAAAGGTTCACCTCCGGGCTACGTCGGCTACGGCCAGGGCGGCATTCTCACCGAAGCCGTGCGCAAGCGCCCGTACAGCGTGGTCCTGCTCGATGAAGTGGAGAAAGCGCACCGTGATGTGATGAACCTGTTTTATCAGGTCTTCGACCGCGGCTTTATGCGTGACGGCGAAGGGCGTGAAATCGACTTCCGCAACACCGTCATCCTGATGACCTCGAACCTCGGCAGCGACCATCTGATGCAGCTGCTGGACGAGCAGCCGGAGGCCACCGAAGCCGACCTGCAGGAGCTGCTGCGCCCGATACTGCGCGACCATTTCCAGCCCGCACTGCTCGCCCGTTTCCAGACCGTGATTTACCGTCCTCTGAGTGAGCCTGCCATGCGTACCATCGTGGAAATGAAGCTGTCACAGGTCAGCAAGCGCTTACATTGTCACTACGGCCTGACCACACATATTGACGAAAGTCTGTATGACGCACTGACCGCCGCCTGTCTGCTCCCGGACACCGGCGCGCGTAATGTCGACAGCCTGCTCAACCAGCAGATTCTGCCGGTGCTGAGCCAGCAACTGCTGACCCACATGGCCGCGAAACAGAAACCACATTCCCTGACGCTCGGCTGGAATGACGAAGAAGGGATTGGGCTGGAGTTTGATGCCACGGATACCACAGGAGAGGCGTGATGATGGAGAGCATTGCCAGTCTGGCACAGAAGAAAATCGATGAAGCCCTGGGACTGTCCCGCTATCGCGTGGACGTCCATGAGTGTCCGCATTTTCTCGACGTCCTGCGCTATCGTGCCAGTGAAGCCCTGAGCCAGCCATGGCGTTACGATGTCACCGTCACCTGTGCGGCGAATATTGCCGGCAGTGAGCTAATGCTCAAACCCGCCTCTTTTACCTTCCAGACGCCGCTTTATGACGGTATGCCTGCCGTACCTGTGCGTACGGTGTATGGCGTGGTGGATGATTTTCGCCGTATATCTGTCTCGGGGGATGAAATTACCTATGCCCTGAGACTGGTGCCGCGTATTGCGCTCATGCAGCATACCGAGCGCTGTGCGGTGTACCTCAATCAGTCAGTGCCGGAAGTGGTGGAACAGATACTTCGCAGTCACGGGCTGGAAGGAGCGGACTTCGAATTTCGTCTGTTACAGACCTACCCGGTTCGTGAGCTCATTACCCAGTGGCGTGAAACAGACCTGGAATTTGTTCAGCGTCTGCTGGCTGAGGTGGGCATCTTCTGGCGCTTTGAAATGGATGGCCGTATTGAACAGGATGTGGTGATTTTCCAGGACAGCCAGATGCAGTATCAGTTTGGCGTGAAGCTGCCCATAATTCCGCCGTCACGCACCAGTGATAACGGTCAGGAAAGCGTCTGGAACATCCAGCCAAAAGACCATGTGGTCACAGGCTCGGTTGCCACCCGCGATTATAACTACCGTGATGCACTGACCCCACAGGACAGTTCTGTCACCGTTCACCAGGAAGGCGGGGCGACCACTGGTGAGGTATATCACTACGCCGAGCCGTTCCTGAGTGAAGGGGATACGGAAACCCCGGAAGGCGGGGCCTGGTTTGCCCGCCTGCGTCATGAGCGCTACCTCAATAACCAGCAGACGGTCACGGGACGTGCCAGCAGCCCGGTTCTGGCACCGGGCGAGGTTCTGGAGCCACAGGGCAGTGGTCTGCCTGATTCGCTCAAGGACGGCATCGTCATCACCGGGGTTCACACCTCCGGGGCACGTGACAAAGGCTTTCAGCTGCGCTTTACGGGTATTCCGTACAGTGAAACGGTCTGCTTCCGCCCGGCGCTGCTGAACCGCCCGGTGATGGCCGGCTCCCTGCCTGCCCGGGTGGAAAGTGATGAGAAGCATGACACCTATGCGTACCTCGACAATCAGGGGCGTTACCGCGTCCGGCTCGACTTTGACCGTAACAGTACCGAACAGGGCTATGCCTACCTCTGGCTGCGCATGGCGAAACCGTATGCCGGGGATACTTACGGCTTCCACTCCCCACTGCTTGACAGTACCGAAGTTTCGGTGATGTTCGACGGTGGTGACCCTGACCGTCCGTACATTGCCCACGCCCAGCACGATTCCGAACACCCTGACCACGTCACCCGCGACAACCACACACGCAACATCTGGCGCACGGCCGGGGACAATAAATTCCGCCTGGAAGACAAGCGTCAGGAAGAGCATTTCAAGCTCGCGACGCCGTTTGGCAAGACGCAACTTAACGGCGGTCACGTCGTGGACAGTGAGCGTGAACCCCGCGGTACTGGGTTTGAACTGCGAACCGATGAGTACGGCGCGCTGCGTGCCGGACGGGGAATGTTCCTGACCGCCGATGCGCAGCCGTCGGCGCAGGGCAAAGTGCTGGATATGGCACCGGCCATTGAGCGCCTTAACCAGTCGGCGGCAGAAATGAACCGTCTGAATCTTCTCGCGCAGCAGGCTAAGGCACTCACCTGTGACCTGGAAAGCCAAAACAGCCTGCTGGAAAACCGCCTGAAAGACCTCCAGTCCGCTGCATTGTTGGGTAGCGCACCGCAGGGAGTGGCGTTCACCTCGGGTGAGCACCTGCAGATGACCAGCAAGCAGAACACTATCCTGAGTGCGGGTCAGCACCTGGATATGGGTGCGATGAAGAACATCACGCTGGCTGCCAGTGAATCTGTCGGTCTTTTTGCTCATCAGTCCGGGGCAAAGCTCATTGCCAATCAGGGGGATGTTGAGGTCCGCGCAGAGGCGAGCTCAATGGAGATGACATCAGAGCTGCTGTTTACCATCAGCAGTAACAAAGATGAGCTGCTCATTAGTGCGCCTAAACTGCGACTTAATGGCGGCGGCTCCAGTATCACGCTGGACAACGGCGGCATAGTGGAAGAAACCCTGGGGGATTACCTGGTGAAATCCCCGCATTACCGCTCGCCGATGGCCGGTGGCAGCATGGATACCACGCCGCCTAAGTTCAGCCAGACAAATGCCAGCGTGACACCTCCCAAAACACGTAATATCCCTTCACGTTAAGGATGACCGGAATGAAAATCTGTTTTCCTGCCCGAAAAGCCAATGGCGAGCACTACGCCACCGCGGATGACATGATGCAGCCGCTCTTTCAGGAGCCACACGGCTCCTGGCTGGCCGGAACAAACAACATGTGGCACGGCGGGATCCACATCACCAGTAAGAGTGCCCCGGGTTCCGTGCTAACAAGCGAGACGGCAGATACTGCGGTGCCGCTTCAGTTTATGGCGGGTGGCGAAGTGGTGGCCTGGCGTGTGAATCAGGATTACCTGACGTCCACGTACATGAATAAGCCGCTGCAATATTCCAGTACCTTTGTGCTAGTCAAATCCACCTGCACCCCGGATCCTGAAAAGAAGGCCAACATCCTCGACTTTTACACTCTGTACATCGGGCTTGCTCCGCTGTCGGCTTTCCCAAAACACAAGCTGTATAAGGTCACAGAGAAGGGCGACGGGCTGAGTCAGCGTGAATATACCGGCAAAGAAAAAGCCGGAGATAAGGCGCCGGTAGCGAAGAATAAACTGAAAACAGGTGACAGCGTCGTTGTTCTGCGTGAGAACGCCTTCGACCTGAAAGGACAAACGCAGACGTTTGGGCTTGCCCGGGCGCTGAACAGCAAATCCGAGATGACCGGTAAAGCGTTCTGGATGTCACTCGATCCGCAATATGTGTCACCTGTGGGTGAGCAGATGGCACACCTGCCAGCCTGGATGCAGCAAGCTGTCACGCAGGGAACGTTTGATGCCGTCGCCAAACCTGCAACCAAACTTGAGGTTGCAGCCGGTGATGCTGTAGGTTACCTGGCGGAAGACATTGCCCCAGACAGCATGGGGGGAGTGGAGAAAAGCACGTTCGTACATGTTGAAGTGCTCAGCACCGACGCCCGGATGAGCGATTTTCTGAGTAATAAGGCCCAGGTGAAAACTGGACCGAAATACGTTCATATTCATCCGGAGAGTTCGGTCTATGCCCGTTCCGGGGATACCTTCACCAAAACTGAAGGTAAGGTGAAGAAAGATATTCACAAAATCATGCCGCAGGACAAATGCCATCCGTTCACAGACGAAGACGGTAAGCGCTGGTTTGATATCGGGGATGGGGCCTGGCTCAATGAAGCCGATGTGGATGCAGATATCAACCAGTATGACTTGACGAAGCTGGGCTTCAGCACATTTGAGGAACCGTCCACATCCGATATGACGAAATCCCTGAGTGAAGGATGGATTAAAGACGGGTTCACCAAAATTGCGGAGTGGGTACGCCCTGAACGTGGTATTCAGGAAAAACAAGTCTCTGACTACTACAAAGCCCTGCTGCGGAAAATGGACAGCGACAACAGTGGCGATCTGTCCGGCGAAGAATTGCGTCATGCAGTTCATTTCCCCGAGATGGATGTCAGGGATATTGCGGCACGAATGGTGGTCAAACACGACAGTGAGTGGTTCGGTGGCAGTAGCCATCACCGCTGGAAAACATTTTTAAAGCAGCTGGATCCGCTGTGTATCAGCTATGTCAGACAGTGGTTTGACGACATGGAATGGATGAGCAAGGTGGACGGATTCCGCAGCGGTGTGCCTGTCTGGCATATGCATCCTGTGGTGTTTTTAAGTTCAATCAAAGCCCTTAGTCTTCCAAAAACTCCAATTAATGGTGAGTTGGTGCCGTTGGATTTTGTTAATTTTTATAATGGCGAGGCTATTGATGAATCAGATTACGAATTAGCGGCAAATAAATTGAGATGCGAAGTTGCTGCAATAAAAGCCGTAGCTAATACTGAGACAGGTAGTTCTGGTAGCTATTTTAAATTTGAGCAACATGATGATTATGTACCTGCGATTTTATTTGAAAGGCATCACTTCCATAAATATACAGGCGGAAAATATGACTCTCAAGCAGACATATCCAATAAAAATGCAGGAGGGTATGGTAAAAACTCAGCACAATATCCAAAGCTTTTGAGAGCGTATGTCCTTGATAAGCGCTCAGCGCTAATGGCAACCTCTTGGGGCAAGTTTCAAATTCTTGCGTCAAATTATAAGGCGGCAGGCTATTCGTCACCAGAAGAGTTTGTGAGATCGATTTCAAAGTCAGAAAAAAATCAGTTGGCAGCTTTCGTTAATTTTATTAATTCTGACTCTGTGCTTTTGAAGGCAATCAGAAATAATGATTGGCTGGCTTTTGCTTTGAGATATAATGGACCGAAGCAGAGAGGGTACGATTTAAGAATGAGGGATAATTATGAAAAAAATAAATAGTATCTTGTTAATAAGTGGATTGCTATCCTTGTCTTCGTTCGCATTTGGTGCTGAGACTTATTTTTCATGTTCAACATCGAAGGGCGAACTATCCTTGCAGTCTGATACCGTTCAGTTGGTATATGAGATGAAAAATGCCAGCGGGAATGTGTTTTTATTTTCATCGCCATCTCCATCTTACAGTGATTTTTCATATAATCATTACTCGAGGTTTCAAGCTGATTATATGAACGTGGTGTTTACTAAAAATAATTTCAAATATACTATCTTTAGTAATTATGAAGATGGAGATAGCACCAAGGGAATTACCGTCACTAATTTAAAAAACAATAAAGAATATACTTATAAATGTAAAGGGGATGGTGTGGATAAACTTTTTGATTTAACTGGTAAGCTTCAGTGTAATAAAGATAGCTCTCTTGGGTGTCAGTAACAAGGCTGCTTAATTGATTGAGTGTGAGGATGCGATTAATTATATAAATAGTGTGAGCTCAGTTTGAATGGACAGCGATAACAGTGGTGACCTTTCCGGCGAAGAACTGCGTCATGCGGTGAATTACGCGGAACTGGATGTCAGGGATATCGCGGCACGAATGGTGGTCAAACACGACAGTGAATGGTTTGGCGGCAGCAGCCATCACCGCTGGAAAATATTTCTAAAGCAGATGGATCCCCTCTGTGTTAGCTATGTCAAACAGTGGTTTGACGACATGGAATGGATGAGCAAGGTGGATGGATTCAGCAGTGGTGCTCCTGTCTGGCATATGCACCCTGTAATTTTTATTGACGCATTATCTGATTCGGCAGAATTAATTAATGTGGACGCGTTTATGTCTCTATACGAGAAGGAACATACCTCGTTTGCTCCAGGAACCGCTGCGTTATCATCTGCATCAAAGAGTAACTTACGTAAGGTCTTGAACAGTATGAATAGCTACTATGCTACTTCAGTGGAGTACAAGCCTAACTTATACAAGCTCGCATATATGCTGGCAACAATCAGGCATGAGACTTATCACTATACAACTGCTGAGTTTTTTAGTGAGAAGCCTGAAATAGGTGGTGTGAGCTATTTTAATAAATATGACCCAGTGTTAGCTGACACACCAAAAAGAAGAGAAAGAGCGTTCAGGAACGGCAATACAGCACAAGGTGACGGTTTTAAATACCGAGGCCGTGGTTGCGTGCATTTAACATGGAAAAATAATTATAAGAAAGCCCAGGATAAATTTGGTGTAAATTTTGTTGACTCCCCTGACTTGGCTGGCGATTTCAAATATGCAGTTCCTATTATGATTTGGGGGATGGAGGAAGGCATGTTTAGTGGTAAAAAATTAAATGGCTATATTAATGCTGGCGAGGTTAATTATATTGGGGCGCGGTACATCATTAATGGTCAGGATCAGGCGCCTCTGATTGCGTCATATGCCAAACGATTTGAAGCAATTCTGGAACAAACTTCATCAGCATCTAAAGGATTTTGATATGAAAAAAGCTAGTGCATTTATTGTTGGCTTCTTTATTTGCAGTTCAAGTGTAGCATTTGCAGTCAATGATGCGAGTTCTAATTTATCTTACGATAAAAACTCGCAGCAAATTAAATCAGATGATGGTCGATCGTTTCTTAAGTTTGAAGAACAGGATGAAGGGAATACATCGTATTATTTTGACTATTTTGGAGGAAAACCCTCTGTTGTGCATGATAGTGACTCTTTGGACTCTTACTCTGTGTTTTCAGTGATTGAACGGGATGGCATTAACTTCAAAATTAACTGCATTTATGCGGATTTTAAAAGTGGTAACAATGGAGTTGTGTCCAAAGAGGGTTTGTGTGGAATAGATAAGAAAATTGATAATAAATCATCTGTCTCAGGGAGCGAAGGAGATGACTTTGTCAATAAAATCATAGATAGCAATAATAAACTCAAGACGTCATATTTTATAAGTGATAAGGTTAAGTACTTACCAATAATCTTGTTTCAGAATAAAAATCAATATGTATATAAGTTATATAAAAGCAAAAGCGATTTGGAAAATGGGAAATATGAGATAATTTCCTGTGAAAATAGTAGCGGTGTTTGTGACCTATATGGGGGTGATACTTGGGTGGTAATTCATAATACTCCAAATCCGTCAATAGATTTTGATGTCTTTAAAAGTTTAAATGGTAAGTCTACTTTTGAAAAGGCCAATGCTACAAAAGTTAACTTGGTCGTAGGTGGGAATTCACCTTTTGAAGTTAAATCCTCAAAATCTTATTTTCAGACATCGACTGGGGAGAAGATGAAATCATATTTGGTTAAGGGGGATAAAATAACTCTCTTAAATCTCGGTGAGGATAGATGTTTGATTGAATATACTAATGATAAAAATAAAGTTATTGATGGCTACATTTCTTGTCAGGACTTGAATTTTTTTAACTAATCCGTCTTCAGATGCTAATGCTGTAATGCGCTGATTTATAGAGAATAGGTGTGACAATGCAAGGGATTATTCGTCTCGGTGACAAAACCACTCACGGTGGAGCAGTGCTGTCCTGCTCAACAACCATGTTCTTCGGCGATATCGGTGTGGCCCGTAAAGGCGACCGTGTTTCCTGCCCTGAGCATGGTGATACCACTATTGTTGAGGGTAACCCAAATTATCGCGATCGCGGTGTGCCTGTGGCTTTCCACGGGCACAAGTGTGGCTGTGGCTGCACGCTTATCAGCTCACTGCCCAATGCTCTGGTGGGGTAAACGTGCCGGTTGAACTTGAGCGCATTCCCGCGAAGGAGAAGCTGCCTCCTCGACCACGTTTCAAACGCTGGCTTTTTCTGGGTATTGTTATACTGCTGGCTGGGGTTGCGGCCACATTCCTGTTATGGAAGGGCGAGCGCTCAGGTGTAGCTTTCTGGGGGCTGGCAACAGGGTTGCCTGTCGTGTTGTGGGGCCTGCTGGTTGTCGGGCGCTATTTTGGTTATGCGTTACTGCGTGGGCGTTGTGATGTGAAGAATACCACGACTGCCGCACGCTACCGCGCAGACGTTGCGCGTGGACAGCGCTTTGCCTGGCTTATCGGTGAAGTCCTGATTAACGGGCTGGGGTCTGCCAGTCCAGTGACGCACGAGGCTGTGTTAGCTAAAAAGCCCCTGATGATGCCCTGTGAGCCCGTTAATGGCGGGAATCCGGTTCGTCACCGGGCGCTGGCCGCCACCGGAGAGATGGCTGACCGGGAGGCGCATTATTTTCAGGAGGTAATCGCCCACGTCCAGAATCTGGTGTCGTTGCTCCCGTCGACGCTGACCTGCTATCTGACGGTGGATACCGGTGAGCAGTTTTCGACTTTGCCATCGCTCCTGCAAAAAAGCGTGTCCCATCCGCTGGTGCGTATCCGCGACCTGACAGGGCTGGAACTCCTCGACTACTGGCTGGACTGCCATTATGACCGTGCTGCTGCGTTACTGGTGGTTAGCGCTCAGCTTTACGAACACCCGCCAGAGGACAGTGGCGAAGCCATTTCCGTGTTACTGCTGACCAACTGCCGTCTGAAGGATATCCCGGACGTGTCAGTCAGAGTTCACCGGCCGCAGATGTGTCGCGATGGCAATCTGAATCTGGCATTTGAACGCGTCATGATGTGGTCAGGGCTTGATAAAATCAGTCTGAAGCGGGCATGGACCAGCGGCGGCCAGATGGCCTCCGGCGATATCTTCAGCAAGGCCCGTGAGACGTATGCTCCTGGCCTTAAGGCTGACAAAATCATTCATATTGACACGGTAGTCGGGTTTGCAGGCGTTGCCGCTCCCTGGCAGGCGTTACAGTTGGCGACCCGTCAGTGTTTAAGCGACAGCGAAGCCCAGCTTATTGTCACCGAACTTTCAGAAGACAACCGACAACTCTGTATTGTCACCCCGGAATAACTCTCAAGGGATTGCTCTCCTCTATCTATGAAAATCGCATCCACTTTTCTGCTTGCGCTGCTCCTGGGCGCATTATCTGTCTGCCTCATTGGCGGCGCACTCTGGTTCTGGCCTGAATGGGTCAAGGACACCTTCAATCTGGGCCCGATCAGCGCGACCGGCATTGTGATCATTTGTCTTTTGCTGATGCTGGCTGCAGTGATCATCGGTTGGGTACTTGAAATTGTATTCACTAAGAACGGTGAGAAGCAGGGAAAGCTGGATGTGGTCGCCTCCGGACAGCAGGCGGCTGCATCCCAGCCAGAGGCAAAACATACCGACGCAGACACCTCCCGGTTTGTAGCCGGGGCGCTGGTCGATCATCTGCGGCTGCGCTACCGCCGTCGCTGGAAATCTAAAGTGCGTCTGCTGCTGGTACAGGGTACCGACAGTGATATCGAAAAGGTGGTGCCGGGTCTTAAGCGCGACCATTGGCAGGAGAGTGACGGGATTGTGCTTATTCGCGGCGGCCTGGCGGAAAGCGTGCCGGATGATGAGTTCCTGTCCGTCCTGAAAGAGGTGCGTCCGCAGCGTCCACTGGACGGCGTAGTGCAGGTTATGAATGCAGCTACACTGCCCGATACGGCGAAACAGGACACGCTGGTGCGTGTACGCCAGAAAACCGATGTCCTGCTGGGCTGGCAGTTGCCGGTCTGGCTGTGGCTTATCCGGGAAGGCACCTGGTCCCATGACGGAGAGGGGGTTCCCCCAACCGGCGCGTTGTTTGGTCCAGGAGCGACAACGGAAGAGACCCGTGAGACACTCACCACCCTGTCCTCGGAATTGCAGACGCCCGGCGTGGCAGCATTGCTGGAGAATTCACAGCACCACTGGCTTCTGAGCCTGTCAAAAGCCCTGCGCGGCTCTTTACGACGCTCTCTGGTACCGCTTCTGACCACGCTGATGTCCGGGCCGGCCCCTTACCGTCTGCGTGGGGTGATGTTCAGTCCGGCATTGTCGGGAACCGAAGCGGTGCCGCATGCGCGTCTGTCACCGGCTGTCTGGCAGGAACTTGAAAATGACAGCCTGCAGGAGCAGGCCCGTAAAATTGGCTTCCACTGGCAAAAGGTGCTGCGTCTGGTGCTCCTGGGCGTGGTTCTGCTCTGGGGGGCGGGCACACTGCTGTCGCTGTCCGTTAACCGCACCCAAATCTGGCTCGCCCAGGATACGGCGCGGGTGGCGGCCGACACAAAACAGCCGCTGCCGGAACGTCTGCGTAATCAGCTGGCGCTGCAGCAAACCATTGCCCGCCTGCAGAACCGCGAAGTACACGGTGCGCCGTGGTACACCCGCTTTGGCCTGAACCAGGACCGCGACACGCTGAAGATGCTCTGGCCACTGTATGCCCGTAACAACCAGCAACTGATGCGCGACGCACTGGCCGACGAACTTCACCGCCAGTTAAATGCCTTTGTGCAGCTGCCACCGGCCAGTGATGCCCGCACGTCAGCTACGCAAAAAACCTACGGCCTGCTTAAAGGTTACCTGATGCTGGCCCGTCCCGATAAAGCGGACGCGAGCTGGCTTGCCGGCAATATGCTGAAAGTCTGGCCGCACCGCAGCGGTGTGCCGGACAGCGTGTGGCAGACCCAGGCACCGAAGTTGCTCGGTTTTTATGCGCAGAATTTACCGGAACATCCGGAGTGGAAAATCTCTCCTGACCGCGAACTGGTGGGCACGGTGCGCCAGATTCTGCTTAAACAGATTGGTCAGCGTAATGCTGAATCCGGTTTGTATCAGGAGATGCTCGGCCGTATTGCCCGCAACTGGCCGGACTTAACCCTGGCGGATATGACCGGCGATACGGACGCCTCATCGCTGTTCTCCTCGGAAGAAGTGGTGCCGGGGATGTTTACCCGCCAGGCGTGGGAAGAGCAGGTTGAGGATGCGATTGACGAGGTGGTGAAGACCCGCCGCGACGAAATCGACTGGGTGCTGACTGACAAAACCCATCAGCCTGGCAGTGATGTGTCACCGGAAGCGCTTAAACAGCGTCTGACGGAACGCTATTTCACCGATTTTGGTAACGCCTGGCTCAACATGGCCAACAGCATCCAGTGGCATGAAGCCGCCTCGCTCTCCGAAGCGATTGCCCAACTGAACCTGCTGGCGGATGTGCGCCAGTCACCTCTGGTGGCGCTGATGAATACTCTTGCCTGGCAGGGTCAGACGGGTGCCAAAGGAGAAGCCCTGGCTGACACTCTGGTGGACTCGGCGAAAAAACTGGTGGGGCGTAAGAAAAACGCAAAACAGTTTATTGAACAGGCGCAGGGGCCAAAAGGTCCGCTGGACGGCGTATTTGGCCCGCTCACAGGTCTGATGGCCGGCAAGGACGGTACCGGTTCGAACGGTAACCTCAGCTTCCAGTCCTGGCTTGCCCGTGTAACCCAGGTGCGTCTCAAGCTGCAGCAGGTGACGAGTGCGCCCGATCCGCAGGCGATGGCGCAGATGCTGGCCCAGACCGTCTTTCAGGGCAAAGCCATTGACCTGACCGATACCCGTGATTATGGCTCTCTGGTGGCGGCAAGCCTCGGCCAGGAGTGGAACGGCTTCGGGCAGGCGCTGTTTGTACAGCCGCTCGACCTGGCCTGGCGTCAGGTGCTGGCTCCTGCCGCAGGTAGCCTGAACGCCCGCTGGCAGAGCACTATTGTTTCGCAGTGGAACACCGCCTTTGCCGGACGCTATCCGTTTAAGGCCACCGGCAGCGATGCCTCCCTGCCACTGCTGGCCCAGTTCCTGCGCAGCGACTCCGGGCGCATCGCGACATTTATCAAAACTAACCTCGGCGGCATGCTGCATCAGGAAGGCAGTCACTGGGTGGTGGATCCGGCTGCCAGTCAGGGAATGAGCATCAGCCCGGCGTTTCTGGCTGCCATCAATAAACTGGCTGATATCTCGGATATCGTCTTTGCCCAGGGTGATGCCGGGGTGCATTTTGAACTGATGGCCCGCCCGTCACGCGATGTGGCCCGCACCCAGCTGACGCTGGATGGCCAGAAACTGGATTACTTCAACCAGATGGAAAGCTGGCAGAGCTTTACCTGGCCGGGTAATACGTATTACCCCGGTGTGGACCTGAGCTGGCGTTCAGTGAACACCGAAATGCGCCTGTATGAAAGCCACCAGGGGAACTGGGGTTTCATCCGTCTGCTGGATAAGGCGTTGCTCACTCCGCTCGACAGCAGCCGCACCCAACTGGTGTGGATCACCCCGGACGGCAACCCGCTGAAATTCATTATGCGCAGCGAACTCGGTGACGGACCACTGGCGTTACTCAAATTGCAGGGCTTCAGCCTGCCGCAGACTATTTTTCCCGTGGGCGCGACTGACGGCTCACTCACCCTTGCCGGAGACGAATAAATGGCGACTGCAGAAACACTCCTGACGCTGTGTCTTCCGGATGCGGGCCAGCGTACCGCACTGCTTGCTAAGAGCCGGGAAAGCCTCTCTCTGTGGTCGACGTGGCTGACGCCGCTCCCGACCGGTAATGGGGCGGGGGATGACCCGACCTATGAAGATGATTTCCAGCTGATGCGCGAGGAAATCAACAAGCTTTCCGGCACCAATACCGACGTGCTGTGCCGCCTGGCGGAAAGCATTCTGACCCGACATGCCCGCGATATCCGGGTGGTGACCTGGTACACCTTGGCCCGTCTGCAGCGTGACGGTGATGCAGGGCTGACGGACGGCGTTCTGCTGCTGACGGCCATGCTGGAGCAGGCCGGACAGCAAAGTCATCCACAGCGCAGCACCGCCCGTTTAGCGGCACTTGAGTGGCTGAACAGTGAGCGCATTCTGGATGCGTTAGCACGCTGGCCGGATGTGACGCGTGAAGAGACCGCCAGAACGGCGGCGGCCCTGTGCCTGCTGGAGAACGCGGTTGAGCAATTGCCTGAGGCGGATCGCCCCACATTTTCCGGTCTGCTACGCACGCTGGAAACCCGCCTGGCAGGTCACGGCGGGCTGGATACACCGGTGGCAACATCCGGCCAGGGTCATGCAGATGAAAGTACCCACAGCATACCGACGTCAGGCGCAGCTGTACCGGAAACCGCGGTCGTCAAATCGGAAGTGGAGCTGGTCCGTCAGCTGCGCGTTCTGTCCGGCTGGGTGGTGGATCAGCCCCAGGGCTGGCTGGCGGCTCACCGAATGATGAAGGCCGCCCGCTGGGATCTGGTGACGCAGCTGCCGGCACTCGATGCAAGCGGTCGCACGCGCCTGCTGCCGCCAAAGGCGGACTATCGCGCCCAGCTTAAACGCCTGTACCTGCAGCAGAGCTGGACTGAACTGGTGGAGCAGGTGGACGTGATGTTCACCGAAGGCGGTAACCGCTTCTGGCTCGATTTGCAGTGGTATCTGTGGCAGGGGCTGAGCCGCGCAGGGAACCCCTGGGAGCAATGGGCCGACTATATTCTGAGCGACCTGAAGCTGATGCTCAAACGTCTTCCCGGCCTGGAGACGCTTGCCTGGAATGACGGTACGCCACTGGCCGATGAGGTGACGCTGAACTGGATAGCCGAAAAGGTCAACGATGAGATGCCCGGCTTCAGTGACGAGCCGGCAGTGGCCACCGCGGCTCAGGCAGATGACATTCTGGCACTGGAAGCGGAGGCGATGGAGAAGGGCGACAGTGAGGGGCCGGAGGCGGCACTTAGCTGGCTGCAGAATCGCCCGGACATGGCCTCACCCCGCAGCCGCTGGCTGCTGCGTCTGCTGATGGCAAAGGTGGCAGAGCAGTACGGACGTAATGAACTCGCTCTCCATTTGCTGGGTGAACTGACCGACAGCGCCCCGCAGCTGACACTCAGCGAGTGGGAGCCGGGACTGCTGTTCGATGTGCAGGCCCGCCGCCTGCGCCTGCTGCGCATGAAAGCCGGTCGCAGCGAAAGTGACAAAGCCCGTTTTGCCCCGGAAATGGACAGCCTGCTGGCCGGGCTGATTGCGCTCGATCCGGCACGCGCGATGGTGCTGTGCGGATAAGCTCCTCCTGATATTGCGGGTCATCACCTCTGATGACGCCTTCAGTTTTCTTTTTGCTATTTTCTACACTCAGGATCTCCGTACATGGATGATTTAACCCTTCGCTATTACGAAGCCGAGATGCGCTACCTGCGCGAAGCCGGTAAAGAGTTTTCCCGCGCCCACCCCGACCGCGCGGCCATGCTCAATCTGGATAAAACCGGGGCCCGTGACCCGTATGTGGAGCGCCTGTTTGAGGGCTTTGCCTTCCTGATGGGCCGTCTGCGTGAAAAGCTCGATGATGGCCTGCCGGAACTGACTGAAGGGCTGGTGAGCCTACTGTGGCCCCATTACATGCGCACCATTCCGTCGCTGTCTGTAGTGGCGTTCACGCCGGACTGGCGCCAGCTTCGCAAAATGGAAGTGCTTGAAAACGGCTTTTCCGTCCTGTCGCGTCCGGTCGGTCCCGATAACACTGTCTGTCAGTACCGTACCACCCGCGAAGTGCCCCTGCAGCCGCTGCACCTGGCTGAGGTCCGCCTACAGACAGAACCGGATGGTCGGGCCGCCATTCGTCTGCGTTTCGAATGCCCGGACAAGGTGGACTGGTCGAAAGCCGGGATTGATAAGGTGGCCATTTACCTCGATGCAGACAGCCCGGTGGCCTCGGCTCTGCATCTGGCGCTGACGCGCCGGGTGCAGGCGATGTATGTCCGCCACAGTGAGACCCGTACAGAGCGGGTACGCTTTGACGGCTGGTGTAAACCCATGGGCTTTGATGACACCGACCGGCTGTGGCCAAAAGGTGACTCAGCGTTCAGTGGCTACCAGCTGCTGCTGGAGTATTTCAGCTTCCGCGAGAAGTTTATGTTTGTGGAGCTTAAGGGTCTGGAGCTTGCCGGCCTGAGTCAGAAAACCACCTGGTTTGAGACCGATATCGTGCTCGACGGCGGCTGGCCATCAGACATGCCGTTTGAGACCGATAATTTCCGCCTGCATTGCGCGCCGGTCATTAACCTTTTCTCACTGGAAGCAGACCCGCTGACGCCCGACCCGCTGCAGAACGAATACCTGCTGCGCCCGATGCGCGTGCAGGACGGGCATACCGAAATCTACAGCGTGGATGCCATTCATGGCGCGGTGAAAAACGGCAAACACCCGTACGTGCCGTTCACCAGTTTCCGCCATCGCGGGGGCATGATGCGCCACGATGCGCCGGAGCGTTACTTCCATACCCGCGTGAAACGGGGCCCCTCGGGGCTGTATGATACCTGGCTTATCCTTGGCGGTAAGTCATTCGAGCTGGAGCAGCTGTCGCAGGTTCCGGAGTCGCTCTCCATCCGTATCACCGGTACCAACGGTCAGTTGCCACGTCGCTCTCTGGAAAGCACGTTGCTTGACCGGGTGGTGAAGGCGGGCAAGGTGCCGGTCAGGGTCCTGAACCTGAAAGTGCCGACGTTGCCGCTTTACCCACCGGCGAACGACCGCTTCCACTGGCGGGTAATGAGCCACCTGGGCTCCAGTTTCTTAAGCATGATGGATAACCCGGAAGTGCTGCGCGGCACCCTTGCACTTTACGACTGGACCGATGACGAGATGAACCGCCGTCGCCTGGAGGCGATTGTAGCGGTGAAGCACACCCTTATTCGTCGCTTTGAGAAGGGCTTTATGCTGCGCGGGGTGGACATTGAAATCACCCTTAATGCCGATAACTTTGCCGGTGAGGGCGATGTCACCCTGTTCGGTGAAATGCTGCACCGCTTCTTTGCCCTCTATGCCGATGTTCACCTCTTCAATCAGCTCACACTGGTACTGCAACCGACAGGAAAACGACTGCGATGGAAAGAGAATCACAGCCAGCACATTCCGGGCTGACAGAGGAACTGCGTGACGACATCTGGCGGGTCAATTTCTACCGCTTCTGTCAGCTGCTGGAGCAGGAAAACCCGGACGCGCCGAAACTGGGCAGTACCGAGAAACTGTCCGCCGACCCGGTGCGCTTTCGTCCGTGGCCGGGAATGGGCTTCCCGGTCAGTGAACTGAAGGCGGTTGAAACCGATGAGGACCACCCGGACCTGTCGCCGACGGTGCGGACCACTTTCCTCGGAATGTACGGGGTGGACTCCCCGCTACCGACGGCGTACCTCGATGATATCGCCCAGCGCCGGGAGGGGTATGAAGCCACCACAGCGTTTCTCGATATCTTCAGCCACCGTATCCACACCCAGTACTACCGTATCTGGCGCAAGTACGCTTACCCGGCGACCTTCGAAGCCGGCGGCGTGGATGACACCTCCCAGTGCCTGCTGGGCCTGGTCGGTCTTGGCATCCCGGGTACGGCGGAGCAGATTGCCACGCCGGTCTCCCGCTTCTTGGCGCTACTGGGGACCATGCGGTTGCCAACCCGAAACGCAGAAGGCATCCGCCAGCTGGTGGGCCTGCTGGCCCCGGAGACCCGGGCCACGGTTATCAGCCCGGACCCCGTGAAAGTCCCCGTAGCGAATCGCAGTGGACTCGGCAAAGCTAACCGCGTTTCCCTGTCACAGCGCGCGACACTCGGCAGGACCGGGAAAGAAGCCTGCAGCCGTATCCTCCTGATGCTGGCGACTGACAATCCGCAGGAGGCGCAGGGCTGGTTGCCCGGCGGTCAGCTGCACACTGACCTGATGGTGCTGCTGCGGGTGTACATGGGTTATCGCTCCGATGTACGCCTTCGCCTCACGGTACCGGTAAGCTGTCTGCCTGAACCACGCTTGGGTAAGACAAGCCGGGTTCAGTTGGGTCGCACCGGCGTACTGGGTCTCAGGCGCGACCGTCCCGCAACCCGTACGCACCTCACCGTGAGCCTGGGCATCTATGAAGGCCTGACCTGTGAGACCCTGCGACCGGCCGAGCCTGGCGGCTATCGCTTCGACTGATATTCCGGAACGCAATACCCAATACCAGACACATTCAACACGCCCCTGTTTCTGAACGCTGAAAAGGACTCCACGAATGACTTTCGCTTCCCTGTCGCGCAGCGCCGCACTGATGCTGCTCTGTTCCCTGTTGACCGCATGTGGCCTGACCCAGGCCGTGTCGGACGGCACTGTCAGCGCAACCAGAGCCATTTTCTACAAAAAAATAAAGGTGCTGCACCTGGACTTTGAGCCGCGTGCGGCCATCAACGCAGATGAAAGCCAGGCGCCGCTGGCCACCATGGTGCAGGTCTACCAGCTGAAGGACCGCCAGAAGGTGGATGCGGCTGACTATCAGAAACTGCTGCGCGATGCGGACTCCACTCTGAAAGAAGACATCGTCGCCAGCAAGTCTCTGCTGGTGATGCCCAAAGGCAGCGTGACGCTCAATATGCCGATGAACGAAGAGGCGAAATTTGTGGCGGTGGTGGGGCTGTTTAATCGGCCGGATATCAGGAACAACACCTGGAAACTGGTGCTGAGCCGCGACGACCTTGACCCGGATAAGCCACGCACCATCCAGCTCAACAGCACCGGGCTGACCCTGGTTCCGGTGAAGGAGTAGACCCATGGACACCACCCTCGATAACTGGCTGGCGCTGTTTGACGGACAGACCCGCTACCGCCTTGAGATAAACGACAGCATCCTGAAGCCGGATGTGCTGAACTTCCACGGGCGGGAAGCGCTGAATGCGCCGTTCAAATGGCGCATTGAGTTCACCACGGCCAAGAAAGGCATCAGCCGTCAGGATGCGATGCTGAAGTATGCCACCCTCAGCATGCTCAGTGGCAGAGTCGTGCAGGGTATCATTACCGGCTTTGAGGTCCTCAACGAAACCGTGGACCAGACGCATTTTGCCGTGACACTGTCCTCGCGCCTGGCACTGCTTGCCCATACCCGCCGCTGCGCGGTCTGGCAGAATGTTTCGGTACCGGAACTGGTGGAGCAGGTCCTGCACAGCCACGGGCTGGAAGGGGCTGATTTTGAATTCCGGCTGGAACGGACTTACCCGACCCGCGAACTGATAACCCAGTGGCGTGAGACCGACCTGCAGTTTATTCAGCGTATCCTCGCCGAAGACGGCATCTGGTTCCGCACCGGGGTCAACACGACCACCGGGCTGGATACGGTGACCTTCGCCGACAGCCAGTTGCAGTATCAGTTTGATGTACGCCTGCCGTATCGTGAGCCTTCAGCGCTGCATGACGGCGCGGTGGAAGCGGTATGGGATGCCAGAGTGTGGCACCACACGGTGACCGGCAGCGTGGCCACACGGGACTACAACTACCGCACCGCCAGTACGCCGATGGATGCACTGGTCAGCGTCAGAAACGAGGTGGCCACCACTGGCGAGTACTATCGCTATGCGGCCCCGTACCGCGATGCGGGTGATGACAGCACCTCTGAGCCGGAAACCGAAAGCGGCGCCTTTTACGCCCGGATTCAGCATGAACACGCCCTTAATAATGCCATCCGCCTGCATCTGTTCAGCAATGCCAGCCACCTGACGCCGGGGATGGTGCTGGAGACCGGCGACAGTGATGTGCCGGAGCTGAAAGAGGGGATGGTCATTACGCTCACCACCTTCCGTGCGGCACGTGATACCCGTCTGCACGTTTCCGTATGGGGTATGCCCTACAGTGAACAATTCTGCTTCAGACCTGAGCCTGCGCCGCGTCCGCTGATTGCCGGCACGTTGACCGCCCGCGTCGAGAGCGATGAGAAGAATGCGCCGTATGCGCACCTCGATGAAACGGGGCGCTACCGGGTGAAGCTGGACTTCAGCCGTGAAGATGCAGAGCCGGGCTATAACTACCTGTGGATACGTCAGGCCAAACCGTACGCCGGGGAAACGTACGGCTGGCACACGCCGCTGATAAATGGCACCGAAGTGGGGGTTGCCTTTGACGGCGGCGACCCGGATCGCCCGTACATTGCCCATGCGTTCCATGATTCTGAACATCCGGACGTGGTCACCCGCGATAACCGCAGCCAGAACATCCTGCGCACCGCAGGTGAGAACGAACTGCGGATGGAAGACCTGCGCCAAAGCGAGCATATTGCGCTCAGTACCCCGTTCGGGACTACGGCGCTGAATCAGGGACATATCGTTGATGCAGAGAACGAGCCACGGGGTACCGGCTTTGAGCTGCGCACCGATGAGTTCGGGGTTATACGTGTGGCAAAAGGGCTGCTGGTCACCGCCGATGGCAAAGTGCACGGCGAAGGCGATGTGCTGGATATGGATGTGGCACTCCGGGAGATTGAGGCTGTCCGCGCACAAATCGAGGGACTGGCCACAGCAACCCGACAGGCGAAAGCCCTGGAAGCTGATATCGCCAGCCAGCAGGCAATGTTCGCCACACGGCTGAAAACTCTCAATGAGATGCTTCACTTCTCAGCACCCGAGGGGATGGCTTTTACCAGCGCAGAGCATCTGCAGCTGGCGGCCACTGACAATAACCTCGGGGGACCTTGCTGGTGGTCCGGATGACGATTTCCAGGTACCAGGCAGTACAGTGAAGTGGGTATATGTCGCGCAACAGGAACAGCAGCCGAACGTGGAAGTGCTGGCAGCAGTGCCCACTCCGGTAAAAAAATGGAAATCCTTCGCCGCCGGGATGTGTACCATGCTGGTGATAAGCATCGTCACAGTGTGGGGCTGGCAGTATGTTCACCGGCCAGACCCGCTACAGACCCAGCTTGCTGCTTCACTGGCTCCGTTACCTGCACCTCTCACGCCGGAGCAGTTGGTTATGTTGCGCCAGCAATCCCCGTTACCACAAACGGTAATTACACAAACGCAGCAGCAGCTTGCCCGGCTGGATAAATTACCTCCTGACTGGAATATTGACTACAGTCGACAACTTACAGAACAGGTTCAGGCGCTGTGGCCGGAGCAGGCAAAGACTTTGGTACAACAGTGGCAACAACAACTTAATGCTGCCGCATTACCGACAGAACAACTCAATGGCTGGTCTCAGGGGATGACAACGTTACAAAAACTGAGTGACCGCCTGAACGGGCTTGATGAGCAGAAGGGCAAATACATGACGGTCAGTGAACTGAAATCAGTGGTCTTTTCTACCATACAGTCATTTAATCAGTCCATACCGGTTGAGGAGCAACTGCGGGTATTGTCACAAGCTCCTGCGGGAGTCCCCTTACCTGCTGCTGCCAGGGCTCAACTGGAAATGCATCTGAAGCAACTGACAGCCCACTATGCTGAAATCAAACAGAATGCGTCAAAATAGAAACGGTGATAAAAATTGTGGGTGATTCAGTTCGTTACCGTAATAACCGTGCCAGATGGACCGCCGGGGATTTAACCTTTCTGGAGAATAACTATTCTTCTATGCATGTTGCTGAGATTGCTGACCGGTTGGGACGTACCCCAGGTGCGGTGGGATTGATGGCTGATAAACTCGGATGTCGCAAAAAGAAAAGCGCGCCGTGGAGTGAAGCTGAAATGGATATTATCCGTGACCACTATGCCCGAGGGGTCGAAGCCAGGTCACTTTCACAGCTGCTTTCTGGCAGAAGCATCAATGCAATCTTTTCGATGGCGGAGACGCTGGGGGTAAAAAGTGGACGTTTCTGGCGTGAGGCGGAACTCGATATACTTAAAGCGGACTATCCCCAGATGGGAATGTCGGTAACTGCTCATCTGCCAGAAAGAAATGCAATGTCAGTTAAAATAATGGCGAGAAGGCTGGGGCTGAAGAAGTCCCGCTGTAGTGAAGCTGGTTTCCGTCCCTGGAGCGATGAAGAATGGACTCTTCTGGAAAAGAATATGCCTCTGAGTGTGGCTGAGCAGCAGGTAATACTGTTTCCGGACAGAACTAAAAAAGCAGTGGAAAAAGCGCGAGGTCGTTTGATCCAGAACATAAGAAAAAATAAGGGGGGAGCGTGACACCAAGACTATTCTTTGCTCTTGCAATCTTCTTAGGATCATATTTGCCATTAAGTATGATTCTGCTAATGCAGGATCTGGACAATAAAAAACTTAAGGGGAATATCTGTTTTAATTTTTTGACTTCAGGAGCATGTCATCTTCCGCTTCAAAAACCCTTCCTTTCAGTGACTTTGTTTCTGGTTTGCTTAGCATGCTTTGTTTTCTCATGGTTTGCTTTGAAACTTGCTAAACCGTATGGGCAAAAAATTAAAATAGTAGAATCAAAATATACGTAAGCTTATACCCTGCGCCGTATATAGCCATTAAGCCAGTACTGGCGAAAAGAACCTCGTAAAAATTATCCTAATGACTTCAAGCTTCGTATGGTCGAACTTGCTTCCCATCCTGGAGACTGCGTTGCTCAGATTGCCCGTAAAAACGGCGTCAACGACAACGTCATCTTCAAATGGCTACGGCTCTGGCAGGATGAAGGCCGTATATCACGCCGACTTCCGGCAACAGTCGAATCTTCACCATCACCGATGATGTTGCCTGTCGAGGTGATACCTGATCTATCGCCCGCAGCCAGGACATCCCATCCACGCGATTACTGGCAATACTGCAGCCTCTGCTGCATCCGACGCACGACGCTGAAGGCATATCGTCGGGTATTACAGCTCGTTAAGGCCGCATGACTATAACGGTGGATTACCACCAAACGAATCGGAAAACCGATACTGGAAAAACTCTAAAGCCGTGGCCAGTTTTAGTTGACCACTTCACAATGTTGGCGGCAGTTAAACTGTCCAGCTTCATCGAACCAATGCATGGGATCACATGCTTCTCAAGCGTGCTGAACCATTGTTTACCATGCTTGTCATTTTTCCAACCCGGGAGTAATTCAGCATGAACTTTGCGTGCGGCCTCTTCAAAGGTGGGAATGACCACTTTTTCCTGTTTATGCAGTTCGAGCGGATCGATTCCTGCGGCTAGTTGTTCACGCATCGAGTTAGCCAGTTTTCCGGCCTCAGCGATACCTATCTCGGGGTAAATCCCCAGACCCGCATTGCGGCGCTTTTGAGTCTGTGGGCTTAAAAAGCGAAGCACCCATTTGCCGCGGCCACGTTTTGAAGACGGATGAAGTGCCAGTCCTGTAACGCTACCGTGAGGGATAGGTTTATCGTCTGGTTTGATGTTTCTTACTTTGGTGTCGGTGATGACGGCCATGTGTTTGCCTCGGATTTCAGTATGCCATTCGGTATGCCATTTGATTTGGCAATCAGTGGATATGATTGAACAGCTTTAAATGAGGGATGTAAATATGTTGCTGATATTAAAGGGATAATTAGACTGTGTTGGATTGAATTAGTTCTGAGATAAGCGGTCTACGCTTCCGCCAAATAAAAACCCCAAGCTATTTAATAGCTTGGGGTTTTTCGTTTTATACAGTTTCTGTTGTGCCATTTCTCTTTAGCCTTGCGTGTTCCAGGCTCACTTGTATTGGAAGAAGAATGAATTTTTCGCTACGTGCTGAAGCATCTTCGGGTAGGCTCCGCGATGATTATGTCCATCCTTTCAACGAACCCTGATTAACTGAAGTTACTATGCGGGATCATGCGATCTTCAGCATTTTTAGGTGTAAGCGTCCCGTAAAAACAGATCATTCGCTTTTAGCGTGTTTTCAGCAAACGGTACAGGTTATCTTTAGGGCCTGGGTACGTTCTTTGTTCATATCTGGCCTTCAGCACTGATAGCCTATCTGCTGCATTGATAAAGCAGGGGCTCGAAGCTTCGCTTTACAGCACATATTCCATGTGAAGAACAAAACCATACCTGATATACAAGAAAACCCAGAATCTCCGGGGGATCAAACTTCGGTCAGGCCATAAGAAACTGAAAAGCACAGTTCGTTATCTGGGCATTGAAGTCGATGATGCGTTAGAGATCTCTGAATCGATTGAAGTTTAAAGTTGTCAGGGCTGCATCACAACTTGTAACAGAAGTGTAGTTTCTCAGGATAAGTACTGTTTTTCTGTAAAATATTTCTATGTTTTTCATGGTTAATTTTAATCTTGTCAACCATGCTTTTTGTAATTGCAAAATTAGGCATTTCCGGTCCCCTCAGCATAGTCAACTCACGCATACCCAGGATATATAAATGCGCAATGCACTTATTCCCATCGCCGTAGCCATGGCAATGTTTATAGTGGGTGTTTTTATTCTTAATACACAGGTCTGGTATACCGCTCGTGTAGATAGCCTTGCTGGTGCAAGATATACAGTAAAAAAAATGAACGTGATTCTTAATGAAGCTCGACTGGCCACCCGGACGGCAATCAGCACTGTCGAAAAAGGCTGTGGCCCGGAAGAGCAATATCGGCTTGGTACCGAAGCAGCATTGCAGCCGCATCTCAGAACTATCATTATTCTCAGGCAAGGAGCGGTCTGGTGTTCATCTCTACCGGGAAATCGCATACTACTGGTTAACATCGATGCGATACCGACTTCACCATTGTTACTTGTGCCTTCCAGCGGCACAGTAAATGGCCTTCCTGTTCTTTTAGTGCAAACGGAATTTGCTGACAATCGTATCGTCGTTACCGTAAGCGATAGCCATGTCAGGGAGACGCTGGACACCCCGCTAAAAGACGTGAGGTACACACTAAGGGTAGGGAATAACGCTATAGGTATGTTCGGGGATGTCACTAAGGTGAACGAAGCGCAGCATCGTTCTGTACACGTTACATACTCAGAATATCCCTTCAGCATCGAATATGATTCCGCTGCGTTTTTCAGCCTGCAGAACTTGCAGAGAATGATCAGCCGGGCTGGGGGGGTATTGCTGTTTTTACTGCTGATATCCTGTCTCGCCGCTTACACCCTGAATCAATATCTGAGTAAAAATACTCTCCCTGAAGAAGCACTCCGCCGGGCAATTGTGAAGGGTGATATCGTTCCTTTTTATCAGCCCATCGTAAATGGCAAAGAAGGCACACTGCGTGGTGTTGAAGTGTTGGCCAGATGGAAGCATCCGATAGCAGGGTATATTTCTCCCGCTTCATTTATTCCAGTAGCGGAAAAATCAGGGTTGATCGTGCCGTTAACGCAAAGCCTGATGACCCAGGTTACGTCTAATATGAACACCATTGCCAGTAAATTACCGGAAGGCTTCCATATAGGGATTAACTACTGCGCTTCTCATATCGCAATGCCCACATTCGTGGACGAGTGTTTGAAATATAAGCACAGTTTCAGCCGGCGAGATTTAAACCTGGTCATTGAGGTAACGGAACGCGAGCCTCTGGATATCGATGAAACACTCGTTCAGACCCTGAATGAATTACATAAAAATGGTTTTGCCATCGCGCTTGATGATTTTGGCACTGGATATTCAGGACTCTCCTACTTACAGGATCTTCATATCGACTACATCAAAATTGATCAAAGTTTTGTTGGCAGGGTAAATGAACATGAGGACTCGACCCTTATACTGGACTCCGTACTTGACCTGGCGCGTAAGCTCTCAATAAGCATCGTTGCTGAAGGTGTGGAAACACAGGAACAGCTTGACTATCTCATTAGAAACAATATCACATTTTTGCAGGGGTACTATTTCTTTAAGCCAGTTCCTTTCGCTGAATTAATAATGATTTTGTTATCCAAACCTAAAGTCAGGGTGAACGTTGAATGAGCAGTTAGATGTTCAAGCTAACAAGAAAAAATATCATTAACGTGACCGGGCCCAAAATCAATGCAGTACTAAATCAGAGATCGTCGTTTTTCTGAATATCTGTCGGGCGGGTATTGAGCTCAACAATCCGTAGCCGAGAAATCAACTCTGATGAGTTGGGTTCTTTATAAAAAATACGCCCTGCAAATCTGTAGGTGCGGCTCAACGCCGCACCCTTAATATATTCACGGATGGCTAATAAATCGGGACAGGCGTTGACGCAAAAGGCGGTTTTCCTGTCGTAGCTGCGCATTTTCCTCGAGCAACGTTAGTGCGACAGCAATCCCAGGCCAGTCAAGCGCCAGTTCATGGCGCAGACGCAGTGCGCGTTGCACCACGGTCAGCGCATGGTCATCAAAGGTCTCATCTTCACGGGGTTCGATTACCCCTAAACCGACAATTTCATTCAGTTCCTCTGCAGAAACACCGGTATGCAGACAAAACTCGGTAATGGTAAAGGTAACGGTCACGTTAGCCATTATGCTTTCCCCCACTCTTTACGCGGATCAAAGGACTTCTGCGCATCCGCCAGCTGTTGCCACAAGGCGGCGCTGTTGTCGTCAGGTTTCGGCGGCATCACGATTTTGATGACCGCGTACAGGTCGCCAGTATGTTTTTTACCGACCAGACCTTTGCCTTTGATACGTAATCGCTGTCCAGCCTGACTTCCTGCGGGGATGGTCAGCAAAATACTCTCTTTGAGTGTTGGTACAGTCACTTTTGCGCCCAATGCGGCTTCCCATGGGGCGAGCGGAACGACAACCTCCAGATCCTGATTAACAATATCAAACAGCGGATGCGGTGCGATATGAATCACCAGCCACAAATCACCGTTCGGGCCACCGTTTTCACCAGGGGTTCCCTGACCTTTCAGGCGAATGCGCTGCCCATTGCCGACACCGGCCGGGATCTTAACGTTGAGGGTTTTGGGGATTTCCCGCTCGATCATGCCAAACGCATTGTACACCGGCAGATTGTAACTGATGGTGCGGCTATGCTCAGCAAGGGTTTCTTCGAGGAAAACGGCGACCTCGATTTCAATATCATGTCCGCGACTGGCGTGGCGCTGCCGTGACTGATGTGCGTGCTGGCCAAAAATTGAAGAGAAGATATCGTCGAAATCTTCAGCGCTGTAGCTTTGACCTTCTCCTTGCTGGAACTGACGATTAAACTGCGGGTCGTTGCGATGCTGCCACAGCTGGTCGTATTCGGCGCGTCGCTGTTCATCGCTCAGTACTTCCCAGGCTTCGGCAACTTCTTTAAAACGGGCTTCAGCGTCGGTTTCTTTGCTGACATCGGGATGGTATTTTCGCGCGAGACGACGGTAGGCGGTCTTGATTGTCTTGAGATCGTCTGTCGGCTTCACGCCCATAATGGCGTAATAATCCTTTAATTCCATAGCGTTCTCTCGTGTAAATCAACACATGAAGAAGGCAATCCCTCTCAAAAGGTATCACCGTTAAGTTTAGGGTAATCCTGATAGGCACGAATGCCAACCATGAAAAAGGGGGGCGCAGGTCATAAAAGGGTCACCGGCTAATGTGGTGAGCCTGCTTGTTTATTTACCTATCACACTCACATTCTCCTTTTCACCAGACTGTTCGTTGTTGAGCGAAGCATCGCATTTAATCCGGCAATAGAGTGGCTGAAATTAACAAGGGAGAGATACTGAATGATCGCCGTTATTTTTGAAGCAGATGTGTATCCTCAGACAGGAGAGCGATATCTTCAACTGGCCTCAGAGCTGAAGCCGTTGTTGGTAGAGATCCCTAGGTTCATTTCTATCGAACGATTTCAGAGCATTAATACGCCCGGGAAAATGCTGTCACTTTCATGGTGGGAGGATGAAGATGCAGTGCTCAGGTGGAAATGCAACGTCAGGCATCAGGCCGCACAGCAGGAGGGTAAGCAGTTGATTTTTTCATACTACAGAATACGTGTTGCCACTGTTTTGAAGGATTACGCTTCTGAATAAGCTTCTGCCAGCGTATATGACAGTTAACTGTCAATAATGTCCGCCTGTAAGAACAAGAGCCAGAACAGGCTCTGGCTCTTGTTGATGGTGCGTCAGTAATATTAACGGCTTATCAAGGCTTGGAAAAAAGAAAACGAACGGTATCAGCGTAGTTCTGGACAAAAGCGTTAACGTTATCTGATTTTAATCCTTTCGGGTTAATCATATATTTACCCTTGATAAAGATAGCCGGTACACCTTTCAGGTCTACCGCTTTAGCCAACTCCTGTTGTTTCGCCGTTAATGATTTTACGGCAAAGCTATTCCACGCAGCATCATAGTCGTTTGCACTGACACCAGCGCGGATAAATACATTGCGGATATCATCTGCTGTTTTAACAGTTTGTTTTTTCTGCACGGTATCAAACAGTAAAGGTTTTACTTTATCTTCCACGTTTAACAGCATAGCGACAGACCAGGCGTGTGTCATCTCCGGCCCCAACGGGCCTAAGAAATCGACGTGATACTCAGTGAGTTTGACATCAGTAGGTAATGCTTTTTTCACATTATCAGTGACTTCCAGAACTTCATCATACTGGTAGCATGAAGGGCAATAAAATGAAAAAAACTTAAGCGCAGCGGGCGCTGACGCAACTGGCTTTTCAAGTGAAATATATTCTTTGCCATCGGTAAATGTTGCTGCCTGAACGCTCACAGTAAAAAACAGGCCTAGAAGAGGAAGTAAGATTTTTTTCATTTTCATATACTCTAAATAACATTTAACAAACAATTGTTTTGATGATGAACATAACGTTCATGGCGGCAAGTGATAATACAATATTCATCAGAAAATGTGCTGACTCTTACTTTCATTTACGTAGGAATATCCGCTGGCGGACTTCTCTTTCATTTTTATCATCAGTGATGAAATATCTGTTGGACGCTTTTGGAATGACAGATAATAAACCCTGTGATATTTCCGGCTTTGTTTTATTAGTGCCATTATTTTGTAATAGTGAAATTGATTAATAACATTAATCATCATTTCTGGGCAGATCGCTGTGGGAGGAATGAGATTTGACCGGCCTCTGCCGACATAACTTTACAGGGTAAAGGTTGCCAAAACCTCGCCAGTGGCTAAGATAACTCGCGTCAATCAGTGAGGGTATAATGGCGAAACGTCAACGGATGGGATGGTGGTTCCTCTGCCTGGCATGTGTTGTGGTGATGGTATGCACCGCGCAACGCATGGCGGGTCTGCACGCCTTGCAGATGAACACCGCGACCACTGCTGTTGTCGCGAGCGCCCAGGCCGATACCGATGAAGCTTCGCCCGTTACGCCGTGTGAACTGAGCGCAAAATCGTTGCTGGCTGCACCGCCAGTATTGTTCGAAGGCGCGATCCTGGTGCTATGTTTGCTCATGTCGCTGTTGGCACCTGTGCGGGCATTTCGCCTACCTTTTTTCCCTCCGCGCGTTATCTCGCCGCCCACACTTAGGGTTCATCTCCGATTTTGTGTCTTCCGTGAATGACAGCGCAGCCGTTGCTGACTGTTAGATAATTATTCACGGAGAAAAAATATGAAGACTGTTTTCAGGCAGGCGCTGCTCTGCCTGTTATTGCTATGGCTGCCCGTATCCTGGGCGGCTGATATCGGCTGGCTGCGTTCACCCGATAACAATCACGCCAGTGTACGGTTACGTGCCGATACAGCCGCAGGCGGTGAAACCCGACTGCTGCTCGATGTTAAACTGGAGGATGGCTGGAAAACCTACTGGCGATCGCCGGGTGAGGGCGGTGTAGCACCGTCCATCGTCTGGAAAGATAAAATGCCTGCTGTTGATTGGTACTGGCCGACACCCGCGCGTTTTGAGGTCGCCAATATCACCACCCAGGGATATCACGATAATGTCACCTTCCCGATGGTCGTACGTGGCACAACGCCAACCACCCTTAACGGTGTGCTGACCCTATCAACCTGCAGCAATGTCTGCCTGTTAACGGATTTTCCCTTTTCCGTGACGCCGAGCGTTCAGGACCCGTCTTTTGCTCATGACTATGCGCAAGCGATGGGGCAGATACCGCTGGCCAGCGGCCTGACCGATGCGCTTAGTGCCGGGGCGCGAGCCGGAGAACTGGTGGTTGAGGCGCGTCGTACGGGGGGCTGGTCTGCACCAGGCCTGTACCTGGATACCGTTGATGATGCGGATTTTGGTATGCCGCAAATCCGCGTAGAGGGCGAAACACTATTGGCAACGGTTCCGGTTCATGACAGCTGGGGGGAAGGGGCGCCGAATCTTCGGGGTAAGCAACTGACACTGGTTCTGGCTGATAACGGCGTTGCACAGGAAAGTCGTCTTGCCATTGGCGATGCACCAGTGGTGCAGCATGCAGCGATCCCGCTGTGGCAGGTGGTGCTGATGGCGCTGTCAGGCGGGTTGATTCTTAACTTAATGCCCTGCGTGCTTCCGGTGCTGGGCATGAAGCTGGGCTCGATTTTACTGGTTGAGGAGAAAAGCCGTCTTCAGGTTCGCCGCCAATTTCTGGCCTCGGTGGCTGGCATCCTGGTCTCTTTTATGGCCCTTGCGCTGCTGATGACGGTGCTGCGCCTGACCAATCAGGCGCTTGGTTGGGGGATCCAGTTCCAGAGTCCGTGGTTTATCGGTTTTATGATGCTGGTGATGCTGACGTTCAGCGCCAGCCTGTTTGGGCTGTTTGAATTCCGCCTTCCTTCAGCAATGACCACCATACTGGCAACTCGCGGCGGTAACGGCTTGTCAGGGCATTTCTGGCAAGGCGCGTTTGCGACGTTGCTTGCCACACCGTGCAGTGCGCCGTTCCTGGGGACGGCAGTGGCGGTGGCGTTGACCGCCTCGCTTCCGACGCTATGGGGGCTGTTCCTTGCGCTCGGGCTGGGGATGAGTTTGCCATGGTTGCTGGTGGCGCTGCGTCCAGGTCTGGCGCTGCGTCTGCCGCGTCCGGGGCGTTGGATGAATATCTTGCGGCGTCTTCTCGGCGTGATGATGCTTGGCTCGGCGATCTGGCTGGCAACATTGCTGCTCCCGCATCTGGGGTTCGCAAGCCAAAGTACAGCCAAAGAGAGTGTGAACTGGCAACCGCTGAGCGAGCAGGCCATCGAAGAGGCACTGGCCCAGCACAAGCGCGTATTTGTAGATGTAACGGCAGACTGGTGTATTACCTGTAAAGTTAATAAATACAATGTACTACAAAAAGAAGATGTCCAGTCGGCACTGCAACAACCCGATGTGGTAGCCCTGCGGGGTGACTGGACACTGCCCTCTGAAGCGATTACCGAATTCCTGAAAAAACGCGGCCAGGTCGCTGTGCCGTTCAACCAAATTTATGGCCCCGGTTTGCCGCAAGGCCAGGCGTTGCCGACGTTGTTAACCCGCGATGCGGTGCTAAATACACTGGCCGGTGCCAAAGGAGTAACCCCATGAAAATGATGATTATCCTGCTGTTAACCCTGTTTTCTGCCGTCAGCGTGGCGAAAGAACCTGCGCCATTTACGCCTGAGCAGGAGAAGCAAATTGAAGCGCTGATTCAGGAAGCGCTGTTTAACGATCCCAATAGCCCGCGTATTGGTGCCAGGCAGGCTAAACTGACGCTGATAAATTTCACCGATTACAACTGCCCATATTGCAAGCAGTTGGATCCGATGCTGGAAAAAATTGTACAGAAATATCCTGATGTGGCGGTGGTGATTAAACCGCTGCCGTTTAAAGGGGAAAGTTCAGTTCTGTCGGCGCGAACCGCGCTGACGACCTGGCGTGAGCACCCGCAGCAGTTTCTGGCGTTACATGAGAAACTGATGCAGAAGAAGGGCTACCACACGGCAGTGAGTATTAAACAGGCACAGGAGAAATCCGCTGCCAGCCCTGTGACGCTGGATGCACAATGTGAAGAGACGCTGAGCACCAACCTGCAACTGGCACGTCTGGTTGGTGTGCGAGGCACGCCTGCAACCATTATTGGCGATGAGCTGATCCCGGGTGCGGTGCCGTGGGAAACACTGGAAGAGGTGGTCAAAGAAAAACTGGCGGCCGCAAATGGTCAGTAAACTGCGCCGCTGGCTGCGCGAAGGACTGATCTTACTGGTGTTATTCGCCGGGGCGATGTTGTTGATGGATGCCTGGCGAGCGCCCCAGCTTCCCGCAGCGTTTGACAGCACACCTTTGCAGACGCTGGATGGTGAAAACGTTACGCTGGCTGCGCTCAGCAAAGAGGAGCCAGTGCTGATCTATTTCTGGGCGAGTTGGTGCGGCGTGTGTCGGTTCACGACACCGGACGTCGCCAGACTGCACTCAGAAGGCGAGAACGTGATAACCATTGCGCTGCGCTCCGGTAATGAGGCGGAGGTAACGCGCTGGCTGGCGCGTAAAGGCGTAGGCTTTCCTGTCATCAACGATGCCGACGGGGCCATCTCCCGCAGTTGGGACATCAGCGTCACGCCAACGCTGGTCGTGATGTCGCAGGGGCGCGTGGTGTCGACAACCAGCGGCTGGACCAGTTACTGGGGAATGAAGTTACGCCTCTGGTGGGCAAAAACTGTCTGATTCTGATGCCGGGGAAACCCGGCATTTTTTCTGCCGCAGCACACCAGGAGGGCATATTTCGTTTCCCGACGAAGCAAACCTGGCGATTGACGTCCAGAATAGGTCATCCTCTTTTTTCCTGGAACGTACATGATGGCAACTTCTTTCGCGCTCGACTCCTCCCTGGTGATAATGATTGCCGCAACCTTTGTGCTGGCGGGGATGGTGAAAGGCGTAACGGGCATGGGCTTACCCACGGTGGCGATGGGGATCCTCGGATCGCTTATTTCTCCGGTCGCGGCGGCGGCGATGCTGCTGTTACCCTCTCTGATTAGCAATCTGTTTCAGTTTGGCGGTGGTGGTAATACCGGCCGATTGCTGCAACGATTGTGGCCTATGCTGCTGGCGGTGGTGATTGCCACTTTGCTTGCCAGTGTCTGGATCACCGGGGGCGACACAACCCGGACCCAGTTTGCGCTTGGCATGGCACTGGTGGCCTATGCCATCTGGACGCTGATGGGGAAAAAAATTACCGTGGATCCGCAGCGTGAAAAACCCTTTTCCCTTGTCATTGGATTGGTGACCGGTTTATTGACGGGGGGAACGGGGGTATTTGTTATGCCCGCCGTGCCATGGATCCAGTCATTGGGCTTTGAAAAGGATGAATTGGTGCAGGCGCTTGGCATTTCGTTCACGTTTTCGACGCTGGCGTTAGCTCTGGGCTTGTGGTGGCACAATGCGTTACCTGTTCAGTCCCTGAGTTTATCGGCTTTTGCCATTCTTCCTGCGCTATTGGGACAGTGGGTAGGGACTCGTGTGCGACGAGTGATTTCACCTGTGGTGTTTAAACGCTGTTTTCTGTTTTGCCTGGTGGGGTTGGGAGTGGAGATGATGCTGCGCGCCGCGTAAGTCTCGCTGTGACTTTACGCCTGTTTCATGCCATCGTTAATTCAGAGGGTTAACGCCAAAGGAGGTGCTATGGCATCGGTAATACTGCACGAAGAAGAGGGTGAACTGGAGTTGCAAATGGCGCTTACTGCGGCAGTGATGGCGGATAAATCGCGTTCGCGTATGTTGTGTGCGTTGATGGATGGGCGCGCCTGGACTGCAACTGAACTTAGCGCGGTGGCGGACGTGTCAGCCTCGACGGCCAGCGCACATCTGGCGCGTCTGTGCGAACAACGATTTGTTGTGGCGTTAGCCCAGGGACGACACCGTTATTTTCGCCTGGCAAGTGCGGAGATAGCCGGCCTCCTGGAACGCCTGATGGGTGTGGCATGGTCTGCATCAACGTCGCGAAAAATCACCACCCCAATACACCTGCGGCATGCGCGAACCTGCTATGACCACCTTGCCGGCGAAGTGGCCGTGAGGCTTTTTGATACTCTGGTTGCCCGGCAATGGTTAACAGCGGATGGCGAAACGCTGACCGCTCTGGGGCAGGAAAAACTGGCAGAAATGGGGATTGTCCTTTGTGCCGGTGTGACCCGACGAAAGATAAGCTGCGGCTGTCTGGACTGGAGTGAGCGACGTTATCATCCGGGCGGCGTGCTCGGTGCCACGTTGCTGAGCTGGTTTAGCGAACAGAAGTGGATTAAAACGCAGACAGGTAGCCGGCACGTCACCTTTACCCCACTAGGAGTGCGCAAACTTCAGACGGAATTTGGCATCCAAACGACACGGTAGATGCCTCATTTTTGCGAAAGCGTTCCCGGAAAAATGTCATATATCTGTCACACTCTGTGGTGATTGATAACAACAAGAGGTCGTAGGGATGAACAAATCGTTAATCGCCACCGCCGTGGCGGGGGCTGTATTGCTGTCAACGGCTGCACAGGCACAGACGGCACCGGAAGGTTATCAGCTTCAGCAAGTATTGATGATGAGCCGGCATAACTTACGTGCACCTTTAGCCAATAATGGCAGCGTTCTCGAGCAGTCTACCCCCAAACAGTGGCCGGAGTGGGATGTCCCAGGCGGACAACTCACCACGAAGGGCGGCGTGCTGGAAATTTATATGGGCCATTACATGCGTGAATGGTTGGCAGAGCAGGGCATGGTGAAATCCGGGGAATGTCCGGCACCGGGCACGGTTTACACCTATGCTAACAGCCTGCAGCGGACAGTAGCGACGGCGCAGTTTTTTGTCACGGGGGCTTTCCCGGGGTGTGACGTTCCGGTCCATCATCAGGAAAAAATGGGTACCATGGACCCCACTTTTAACCCGGTGATTACTGATGATTCTGCAACATTCAGTCAGCAGGCTGTTCAGGCGATGGAGAAAGAGCGCAGCCAGATGCAGCTCGACGAAAGTTACCAACTGCTTGAGCAAATCACAAACTACAAAGACTCGCCGTCTTGCAAAGAAAAACAGCAGTGTTCCCTGACTGATGCGAAAGACACATTCAGTGCGAAGTACCAGCAAGAGCCTGGTGTTTCCGGGCCACTGAAGGTGGGGAATTCGCTGGTTGATGCCTTCACCTTGCAATATTACGAGGGCTTCCCGATGGACAAGGTCGCCTGGGGGGAGATCAAATCTGATCAACAGTGGAAGGTACTGTCGAAGCTGAAAAATGGTTATCAGGACAGCCTGTTCACCTCTGCGGAAGTGGCGAAAAATGTCGCCAAACCGTTGGTCAAATATATCGACAATGCGTTGGTGACTGAACGGGCGAAAGCGCCGAAAATTACGGTGCTGGTGGGACATGACTCGAACATCGCGTCATTGCTCACGGCACTGGATTTTAAACCATATCAGCTCCATGACCAGAACGAACGTACGCCTATTGGCGGCAAAATTGTCTTCCAGCGCTGGCATAACAGCAACACAAATCGCGATCTGATGAAAATTGAGTATGTGTATCAGAGCGCGCAGCAGCTGAGAAATGCGGAGGTTCTGACGCTCAAATCCCCGGCCCAACGTGTGACGCTGGAACTGAAGGGGTGTCCGATTGATGCTAATGGCTTTTGCCCTGTTGAGAAATTCGATAGCGTACTGAATGAGGCGGCGAAGTAAGCAAAGAAAACTCCCCCGTGCAAACGGGGGAGTCCGAATGCTAAACGTTTTTGCGTTCGATAGTCTGTTCACCCCAAAAGAGTGAATCTTTGTCAGTTTTCTCAAAGGCTTTGATCAGTACCTCATCGCTACCTTCTTCCCAAATTTTTTCCGCCATTTTCTCGTCATAGTGGGCGACTTCAAAAATGGCTTCGGCTATTTCTGGCGATGTGTTGCGCAGACTTGCCCATTCGCCGACGCGATGGGCTTTCGCTTCTTGAGTTGGCATTCGAATCCTCCTGTTGAAGATTAGCCGTTGAGTTTTACTGCCAGACCTGCGACATATTCACCCTGATAGCGGGCGATAGATAACTCTTCCTGACTTGGCTGTCGGGAGCCGTCACCCCCGGCAATGGTAGTTGCGCCGTACGGCGTACCGCCACGAACTTGTGAGACATCAAACAGTTCTTGCGCCGCATAACCGATGGGAACAATCACCATCCCGTGGTGGGCAAGCGTTGTCCAGGTTGATGTAATGGTTTGTTCCTGACCGCCGCCAGTGCCTGTTGAGCTGAATACGCTGGCGAGTTTGCCGTAAAGGCCGCCAGATGCCCACAGTCCGCCGGTCTGATCCAGGAAGGTACGCATCTGACCCGACATGTTGCCAAAGCGCGTGGGAGTACCAAAAATGATGGCGTCGTAATCAGCCAGTTCCTGCGGGGTTGCGACTGGTGCGTTTTGTGTTTTACCGCCTGCTTTCAGGAAGATTTCAGGCTGCATTGTCTCTGGCACACGCTTAATAATGACTTCCGCGCCATCTACCTTATTTGCGCCTTCTGCGACTGCATGGGCCATGGTTTCAATGTGTCCGTACATGGAATAATAAAGCACCAGAACTTTTGCCATTTTACACTACTCCTCGAGTTAACCGTGTCCGTAGCGATTCGCTACCTCCCTTTAAAGATATGACGTACGGCCAGGAGTGCAAATTTCACAATCACTTCTTTGATTTATAACAATTTTTATAACAACTGCTTTTGTTGCAAAATGATACATTTTTAACCTGACGGAATTTGGTAGCCATAAGAAAGACTTATTGATTTCATTCCGCGATTATTAACATCTTGCGGTCATTCCTGTTGCAGAATATTACAGTTCGCCGGTTATCCGGTTACTCTTCACTATGCTTAATCCCACGCAGTAAAAATCAGGGCACGGCCCATGCGCTGCGTGAGGTATCACTCCTCAGTACCTATGCAATATGATGGCTAATCAATGACGGAGGTCAGTAATGGCAAACCATCGGGGCGGTTCCGGCAACTTTGCGGAAGACCGTGAAAGAGCATCAGAAGCAGGTCGAAAAGGTGGCCAGCACAGCGGGGGCAACTTCAAGAATGACCCGCAACGCGCTTCAGAAGCAGGCAAAAAAGGGGGCAAGAATAGTCACGGCAATAACAAATCGTAATTGTCGGGCTGTCTGTTAGAGATATCGTGACGGCTGAGTGTTCAGAGACAGACGTTACGTCGCCACCGCCGCCGGGTTGTTCCGGCGGTTTTTTTTGTCTGCAAGGTTGAACTGTAACAAAACGCAACGCAGACTAATGACATTCAGCTAATCGGGTGTCTCATGTCATTACTTTCTCGTTATTCCTTCTCTGTTAAACCCCAGGAGGCGATCCTCATTGTGATCACCATGTTCTGGGGCGGAACGTTTTTGGCTGTGCAATATGCTGTCACGCTGAGCGGTCCCTTTTTCTTTGTCGGCGTGCGCTTTGCGACAGCGGCACTGGCGGTGGCGTTGCTGTCATTGCGTACATTGCGTGGGCTGACATGGCTGGAAGTCAAAGCCGGAGTGGCGATTGGCGTAGCAATTGCGCTGGGCTATAGCCTGCAAACCTGGGGATTACAGTCTATTCCCAGCAGCAAGTCGGCATTTATTACTGCGATGTATGTACCACTGGTACCGCTGTTGCAGTGGTTGTGTCTGGGACGAATGCCAGGAGTGATGCCGTGCGTCGGTATTGTGTTGGCCTTTATCGGACTGATATTTCTTGCCGGACCGGATGGCAATTTACTGGCGCTTGGTGAAGGGGAGTGGATCACGCTGGTGGGTGCGGTAGCGATAGCGGCTGAAATAATCCTGATCAGCGCATGGGCTGGAAAAGTGGATGTACGTCGGGTCACGGTGGTGCAACTGGCAACCGCTTCTGTAGTGGCATTTATTGCGATGGGGCCCGCAGGTGAGTCGGTTCCTCCCATGTCGACGGGCTTGCTGGCCGTGGCATTAGGATTGGGTATTTTTAGCGCGATTATCCAGGTTACCATGAACTGGGCGCAGCGCAGCGTGTCGCCGACACGCGCAACGGTAATCTATACCGGTGAGCCTGTATGGGCGGGGATTTTTGGTCGGCTCGCAGGGGAACGCCTGCCGCTGCTTGCTCTGTTGGGGGCGGCATTCATTATCATTGGCGTACTGGTCAGCGAACTGAAGTTCAAAAAGAAGAAAGCCGTCCAGCAGGAGGCTCCGCCCGAGTCGCTTTAATTTAACCTTTCAGTGTGCGATTTGTTATGCTGGCGCCCTCAGAACAAGGAGAGGGTGCATGGCTCAAGGCGCAGAGAAAAAAACAGGTAAACGCTCGCAGGCCGTGAGCGCGAAACGCCAGGCTATCTTAACCGCGGCATTAAATGTCTTTTCCCAGTATGGCATTCATGGCACGCGTCTGGAGCAGATTGCGGAACTGGCGGGGGTGTCTAAAACGAATCTGCTTTATTACTACCCTTCTAAAGAGGTGCTCTATATTGCCGTATTACGCCAGATCCTTGATATCTGGCTGGCGCCGCTGAAGGCCTTTCGCGAGGACTTTGCACCGCTGGTGGCGATTAAAGAGTACATCCGACTCAAACTGGAAGTGTCCCGCGATTATCCTCAGGCATCGCGACTGTTTTGTATGGAAATGCTGGCAGGCGCACCTTTGTTGATGACGGAATTAACGGGCGATCTTAAAACGTTGATTGACGAGAAATCCGCATTGATTGCCGGATGGGTCAGCAGTGGAAAACTGGCGCCGGTTGACCCGCATCATCTGATTTTTATGATTTGGGCTTCAACGCAACATTACGCTGACTTTGCCCCACAGGTCGAGGCAGTGACGGGCGCAACGCTGCGTGATGAAGCCTTTTTTAACCAAACGGTGGAGAGCGTACAGCGAATGATTATTGAAGGGATCCGTGTGCGCTAGTTGGCGGGGGGTAACGGGCAACTTAAGTCGCCCTCTTCACATTGCAAGAGGGAGGCGAGAAATGCTTCTCGCTCGTTGGTTTTGTCCGTTAAACACTGGCTGGTGATCATCGACTGTATGCTGCCGCCTTCCGTGCCTGAACTGATCAATGCACAGTCTGCATCACGCAGGGTAATCCATGCGACCTGTGCTTTTTTCAGTAAATCACGTTGGGTGGGGGCGGCGCGCTTCAGTGCATTCTGATAAGTCTCATTTAGCTTTGTGTCGGCCGTCTTATACTGCTCAGCGGCGCAGGTATTCATTTCAATCTGGTTGTTTGCGTTTGCGCAGTCATCCGCCAGTGCGTGACTGCTTAGCAGCAGTGCTGCACAGGTCAGTACAATTCGTTTCATGCTTCCCTCTGGCTTAATAAAAAAAGGCCCCGTAACCGGAGCCTTAATTAACCATAACCTTAGCCGATTGTCATCAGGCTGGCGTTCCCACCCGCCGCGGCGGTATTCACGCTCAACGAACGTTCAATATACAGCCTCTCCAGCAGGATATTGCTCTCGCCGCGGGCAAATCCTTGTACCGAAACAATCGCACCTTCCCGTGCTGCTACCGATTCGCACAGTGCGCGTAGCTGGTCAGAATCACCGTGGAAGATAACGGCATCGAACGGCTGCGCGGTGAGGGTGTCTGCTTTGGCAAACTGAATGCGCCCGCAGAGGGCGGCAGGCAGACGTTTTGCCAGTTCGCGATGGAAAGCATCATCTTGCCACAGGATAAGACTGCCAACCGAGGCCACGGCAGCAACCTGCACCAGCGCATCCTGCTCGTTATCGGCCATACACAGCACGCGTTCACGCGGCAACAGCGTCCAGGTATTGCGCTCGCCGGTTGGCCCTGGCAGCAAACGCTGGGTTCCTGCTTGTGCCAGTTCGGCAAACTGCTGGCAGAGCGCATGCAGCGACGGACGATCGCTTGCCCATGCGGTAAGCGCTTCCAGCGGTTGAATCAGCGCTGATTTAAGCTGTACATCGACAGGGTAGTCTGCATCCTGGCGGGCCAGCGTGACGGCCAGTGCATTTTCCGGACGGTTTGCCAGCAAGCGGTACAGATACAGTGGGCCACCGGCTTTGGGGCCGGTTCCTGACAATCCTTCGCCACCAAATGGCTGCACGCCGACCACAGCACCGACCATATTACGGTTAACGTACAAGTTACCAACGTGCGCGGACCCGGTGACCTGCGCGATGGTTTCATCAATACGAGTATGTACGCCAAGCGTCAGGCCGTAACCGGACGCATTGATTTGCTCAATCAAATTGCCGAGGTTATTACGGGTGTAACGCACGACGTGCAGCACCGGGCCGAATACCTCTTTTTGTAGCTCATCAAAGCTTTCCAGCTCAATCAACGTCGGTGCAATAAAGGTCCCGGTTTGCCATTCACGCGCATCATCGCTGTTCTCACGTACGGCCTGGAATACCGGACGTCCTTTGGCACGCATGGCCTGAATATGATGTTCAATATTGGCTTTGGCTTCTTCATCAATAACTGGCCCAATATCGGTAGTCAGACGGCCTGGGTTACCCATACGACATTCGGCCATCGCGCCGCGCAGCATTTTCAGCGTGTGGTCGGCAATATCATCCTGTAGGCACAGGACGCGCAGTGCCGAGCAACGCTGTCCGGCGCTGTCAAACGCAGAGGCCAGCACGTCCACCACAACCTGTTCCGTTAACGCAGATGAGTCGACGATCATGGCGTTCATCCCGCCCGTTTCAGCGATGAGCGGAATTGGACGACCCTGAGCATCCAGACGAGTAGCAATATTTCGCTGCAACAGCGTGGCGACTTCCGTTGAACCGGTGAACATGACTCCGCGTACACGTTCATCGGAGGTGAGTTGCGCCCCGACGGTTTCCCCTTGGCCTGGCAACAGTTGCACCACGCCTGGCGGTACACCGGCTTCCAGCAAAATAGCGATGCCCTGAGCGGCAATCAGTGGGGTTTGCTCTGCAGGTTTTGCCAGCACGCTGTTTCCTGCTGCCAGCGCAGCCGCAATTTGTCCGCTGAAAATGGCCAGTGGGAAGTTCCATGGGCTGATACAGACCACTGGACCGAGCGGACGATGCGTTTCGTTGTCGAAATCATCACGAACCTGACCGGCATAGTAGTGCAGGAAGTCAACGGCTTCGCGTACTTCCGCAATGGCATTGCTGAAGGTTTTCCCCGCTTCACGCACCAGAATGCCAATCAGTTGCTGCATCTGGCCCTCCATCAAAATAGCGGCGCGATGCAGAATGGCGGCACGTTCTTGTGGCGGTGTAGCAAACCAGATAGGGGCATTATTGACGGCGTTCTGTAGCGCCTGCTCCACTTCAGCGTGAGTCGCTTCTCGCACGTAGCCCACAATGTCTTTCGGCTCAGCCGGGTTGACGACCGGCGTCATTTCACCGTCTGCAACCGGATGTTCGAGCATCGGTTTGGCGTGCCATTTTTGCAGCGCGCTGTTGAGCAGGGCAGAGGACAGCGAAGCCAGGCGGTGTTCATTTGCTAAATCCAGCCCTGCGGAGTTTTCGCGGCCTTTTCCATATAGGGAACGTGGGAGTGCAATCTTTGGATGCGGCAGCCCAGCCTGACCTTCCTGCTGTGCCAGTTTCTCGACCGCTTCAACGGGATCGGCGACCAGTTCATCCAGCGGCAGGGTGGTATCCGCAATACGGTTGACGAACGAGGTGTTGGCGCCATTTTCCAGCAGACGACGAACCAGGTAAGCCAGCAGCGTTTCATGTGTGCCAACGGGGGCATAAATACGGCATGGGCGGTTGAGTTTACCGTCTGCGACTTTGCCGGTGACCTGTTCGTACAACGGTTCACCCATGCCGTGCAGGCACTGGAATTCGTACTGGCCCGGATAGTAGTTTTGACCTGCTAACTGATAAATTGCCGCCAGCGTATGCGCGTTGTGGGTAGCGAACTGCGGGTAGATCAGGTTTGGTACGGCGAGCAATTTCTTCGCGCAAGCCAGATAGGAAACGTCGGTGTACACCTTACGGGTGTAAACCGGATAGCCTTCCAGACCGTCCATCTGGGCACGTTTGATTTCGCTATCCCAGTACGCACCTTTAACCAGACGGATCATCAGGCGACGGCGGCTACGGGTTGCCAGGTCGATCAGGTAGTCGATGACGTAAGGGCAGCGCTTCTGGTAGGCCTGAATAACAAAACCAATCCCGTTCCAGCCTGCCAGTTCGGGCTCAAAGCACAGTTTTTCCAGCAGATCGAGGGAGATCTCCAGTCGGTCGGCTTCTTCGGCATCGATGTTAATGCCGATGTCGTACTGGCGCGCCAGCAGGGTCAGCGACTTCAGGCGTGGATAAAGCTCATCCATCACGCGGTCATACTGCGCACGGCTGTAGCGTGGGTGCAGTGCAGACAGTTTGATGGAGATCCCCGGGCCTTCATAAATACCGCGTCCATTCGACGCTTTACCAATGGCATGGATCGCCTGCTGGTAGGAGACCATATAGGCCTGGGCATCGGCGGCGGTCAGCGCAGCTTCACCCAGCATGTCATAGGAGTAACGGAAGCCTTTCTCTTCCAGTTTACGTGCGTTAGCCAGTGCTTCTGCAATGGTTTCTCCGGTGACGAATTGCTCACCCATCAAGCGCATCGCCATGTCGACGCCTTTACGCACCAGCGGTTCACCGCTCTTGCCGATGATGCGGTTCAGCGAGCGTGAGAGGCTGGCTTCGTTATGGGTGGAGACCAGACGACCGGTAAACAACAATCCCCACGTTGCAGCGTTAACGAACAGAGACGGGCTGCGTCCGATGTGTGATTGCCAGTTACCGTTGCTGATTTTGTCGCGGATCAGCGCATCGCGGGTGGCTTTGTCGGGAATACGCAGCAGTGCTTCAGCCAGACACATCAGCGCGACGCCTTCCTGTGAGGAAAGGGAGAATTCCTGCAACAGTCCCTGGACCATGCCGGCACGCCCGCTGGCCGTCTTTTGGTTGCGCAGTTTATCTGCCAACTGATAGGCCAGTTTATGGGCCTGCTCTGCGATAGGTTGCGGCAGACGAGCCTGCTCCATCAACATGGGTACCGCATCGGTTTCAGCACGGCGATATGCCGCGGTAATGGCCGCACGGGAAACAGACTGCGGCAGGATCTGCTCTGCAAATTCAAGGAAAGGCTGGTGCGCTTCATTTTGTTGCGCAGTGGATTCCTCGCTCTCATTTGCTGCACCCGCCAGCAGGGCAGGCAGCTCCGGAAGCGCATCGTCATTTTCCAGTCTTTCGAGATAATTAAAGATGGCCTGCTTGATAAGCCAGTGCGGTGTGCGATCGATTCGTGATGCTGCTGTTTTAATCCGCTCGCGCGTGGCGTCGTCCAGTTTAACCCCCATCGTGGTGGTTCCCATGCCATTTACTCCTGTTGTACTGAAATACGGGGCTGATAGTTACCGAGAAATATCCACTATGTTGCAACTTTGTGCAACCGTGTTAAATGTGACTTGGTTTGCAAGCTTGAAAATGAATGAAATGTTAATAAAGATGATGTTTATAACAAGGAGTGTAAAAAACGCAGAATCTTTTTCTCTGCGGTAGTTAACACTTTTTAAAGGTGCAACCAGAAAAAATGTGAGAGAGTGCAACCTACAGAAAAATGCTATCTACTCTGGATCAAAATTGATGTAAATGGTGTGTTAAATCGATTGTGAATGGCTATGGCTTCCGGCAGGATACGGTCGCCCTGGTCAATATAGATATCTTTGCCACGTTCCGGCAGGGTAATAAAACGGCAAGCCACGGCATTGCCGATACATAATTTTGGAGAGTTTTGATGGCTATTAGCACACCGATGTTAGTCACATTCTGTGTCTATATTTTTGGCATGATATTGATAGGGTTTATTGCATGGCGTTCGACCAAAAACTTTGATGATTATATTCTGGGTGGACGCAGTCTGGGTCCGTTCGTAACGGCGTTATCCGCAGGGGCATCCGACATGAGCGGCTGGCTGCTGATGGGGCTGCCAGGTGCGATTTTCCTGTCGGGGATTTCAGAAAGTTGGATCGCTATCGGTCTGGTATTAGGGGCGTGGGTCAACTGGAAACTGGTGGCCGGGCGTTTACGTGTACACACCGAATATAATAACAACGCGCTGACGTTGCCGGATTACTTTACCGGCCGTTTTGAAGATAAAAGTCGTATCCTTCGAATTATCTCTGCACTGGTTATTCTGCTGTTTTTCACCATCTATTGTGCTTCAGGTATTGTGGCAGGGGCGCGTTTATTCGAAAGCACCTTTGGTATGAGCTACGAAACCGCACTGTGGGCGGGAGCGGCCGCGACGATCATTTATACCTTTATTGGTGGCTTCCTGGCGGTGAGTTGGACCGATACCGTACAGGCCAGCCTGATGATCTTCGCACTGATCCTGACACCGGTGATGGTGATTATTGGTGTCGGCGGATTTGAAGACTCGCTGGAAGTGATTAAGCAAAAGAGCATTGAAAACGTCGATATGTTCAAAGGGCTTAACTTTGTTGCCATCATTTCACTGATGGGATGGGGGCTGGGTTATTTCGGTCAACCGCATATCCTGGCGCGCTTTATGGCTGCCGATTCCCACCATAGTATTGTCCATGCACGTCGCATCAGTATGACCTGGATGATTCTGTGTCTGGCTGGCGCTGTTGCCGTTGGTTTCTTCGGTATTGCTTACTTCAATAACAACCCGTCGGTAGCGGGTGCCGTGAACCAGAACGCCGAGCGCGTGTTTATTGAACTGGCGCAGATCCTGTTCAATCCATGGATTGCCGGTATTCTGTTATCTGCGATCCTCGCAGCGGTGATGTCGACGCTGAGTTGCCAACTGCTGGTATGCTCCAGTGCGATTACCGAAGATTTGTACAAAGCGTTCCTGCGTAAAAATGCCAGCCAGAAAGAGCTGGTATGGATTGGGCGTATCATGGTGCTGGTCGTGGCGCTGGTGTCCATCGCGCTGGCGGCAAACCCAGAGAACCGCGTGCTCGGCCTGGTGAGCTACGCCTGGGCTGGCTTTGGTGCTGCCTTTGGTCCGGTTGTTCTGTTCTCCGTAATGTGGTCGCGTATGACCCGTAACGGCGCGCTGGCTGGGATGGTCATTGGTGCTGTGACGGTTATCGTCTGGAAGCAGTTTGCCTGGTTGGGTCTGTATGAAATCATCCCGGGCTTCGTGTTTGGCAGCATCGGGATTGTAGTCTTCAGTCTGTGGGGTAAAGCGCCATCAGCAGCAATGCAGAAACGTTTTGCCGAGGCTGATGCTCATTATCATTCAGCACCGCCGTCGCGTTTGCAGGAAGAATAATCGCTGTATTGTTTTTAAAGCCCGCCGCGAGCGGGCTTTTTTATGTCTCCCTCACTTCGATCCAGCGTGCAATAACTGTTACCCACCTAACTGTTTACATTAAGTCATCATTCTCAAAACATTCTGCTTGAGTTTTTCTTTGCTGTAATGATAATCACTATCACTGTAATTTACTTTTCTTTGCATCACTTGACTGAGAATAACGTTAAAGGGTACTTCGCATGTTTGTTCCATTTCTAATTATGTTGCGCGAAGGGTTAGAGGCCGCGCTGATTGTCAGCCTGATTGCCAGCTACCTGAAACGGACTCAGCGTGGTCGCTGGATTGGCGTGATGTGGATTGGTGTGTTGCTGGCGGCGGCGCTGTGCCTTTCGCTGGGAATTTTCATCAATGAAACCACGGGCGAATTCCCGCAAAAAGAGCAGGAGCTATTTGAAGGTATCGTGGCACTTATTGCTGTGGTGATCCTGACCTGGATGGTCTTCTGGATGCGTAAAGTATCGCGCAACGTCAAAGTTCAACTGGAACAGGCTGTCGATAACGCGTTACAGAAAGGCAATCATCATGGCTGGGCGCTGGTGATGATGGTCTTTTTTGCCGTCGCTCGTGAAGGGCTGGAGTCTGTCTTCTTTCTGCTGGCGGCATTTCAGCAGGATGTGGGTATTTGGCCACCGCTAGGTGCGATGCTGGGACTGGCTACCGCGGTGGTGCTGGGTTACCTGATTTATCTCGGTGGGATTCGCCTCAATCTCGGGGCTTTCTTTAAGTGGACCAGTCTGTTCATTTTGTTGGTTGCCGCAGGTCTTGCTGCGGGAGCCATTCGTGCATTCCACGAAGCTGGGTTATGGAATCATTTCCAGGACGTAGCGTTTGATATGAGCAGCGTTTTGTCAACGCATTCGCTGTTTGGCACATTGATGGAAGGCATCTTCGGCTATCAGGAAGCGCCAAGTGTTAGTGAAGTTGCTGTCTGGTTTATCTATCTGATTCCGGCATTGATTATGTTTGCTCTACCACCTCGTTCAGGCACTACGGCATCACGTACCGCACCCTGATAAAACGTGATGCAAGAATATCATTTAGTTACAACATACTTTTTATAGGGATGGGTCATGACGATTAATTTCCGCCGTAGTGCGCTGCAGTTGGGTATTGCCGCGCTGTTTGCTTCTGCTTTTACCGCTCACGCTGCTGATATCCCGCAGGTAAAAGTCACGGTAAATGACAAACAGTGTGAACCGATGACAATCACGGTGAATGCCGGGAAGACTCAATTCATCATTCAAAACCACAGTCAAAAAGCGCTGGAGTGGGAGATCCTCAAAGGCGTGATGGTGGTTGAAGAGCGTGAAAACATTGCACCCGGTTTTAGCCAGAAAATGACGGCTAACCTGCAGCCGGGTGAATATGATATGACCTGCGGTCTGCTGACCAACCCGAAAGGCAAGCTGATCGTGAAGGGGACGGCAACGGCAGATGCCGCGCACAGCGATGCTCTGCTGAGCCTGAGTGGTGCAATTACTGAATACAAAGCCTATGTAACGGCAGAAACAGCGCAACTGGTGTCAGGCACGAAAGCCTTTACGGATGCCATTAAAGCGGGCGATCTGGAGAAAGCCAAATCCCTGTATGCGCCAACGCGTCAGCATTATGAACGTATTGAGCCGATTGCCGAATTGTTCTCTGACCTCGATGGTAGCATTGATGCGCGTGAAGATGATTATGAGCAAAAAGCCGCCGATCCTAAATTCACCGGCTTCCACCGCCTGGAGAAAGCGCTGTTTGGCGACAATACCACTAAAGGTATGGACAAGTACGCCGACCAATTAAACAGCGATGTTCTTGACCTGCAAACGCGTATTAGCGAACTTGCTTTCCCGCCGTCTAAAGTGGTTGGCGGGGCAGCAGGGCTGATTGAAGAAGTCGCAGCCAGCAAAATCAGTGGAGAAGAAGATCGTTACAGCCACACCGATTTGTGGGACTTCCAGGCTAACGTTGATGGCGCGCAGAAAATCGTCGACCTCCTACGTCCTCAGTTACAAAAATCCAATGCTGATCTGTTGGCGAAGGTGGATGCGAACTTCAAAAAAGTCGATTCCATTCTGAGCAAGTACCGTACCAAAGACGGCTTTGAAACCTATGACAAACTGACCGATGCCGATCGTAATGCGCTGAAAGGGCCAATCACGACGCTGGCGGAAGACTTGTCGCAATTACGCGGTGTTTTGGGTCTGGATTAAGCACTATGCAGCACGATAATGAAAACGGCGTGAGCGAACCGTCACGCCGACGTTTACTGAAAGGGATGGGGGCGCTGGGTGGGGCACTGGCGCTGGTTGGCGGATGCCCGGTCGCTCACGCGCAAAAAACGCAAAGTGCGCCGGGAACACTGTCACCTGATGCACGCAGTGAGAAACAACCGTTTTATGGCCAGCACCAGGCCGGTATCCTGACGCCGCAGCAAGCCTCAATGATGCTGGTGGCGTTTGATGTGCTCGCCAGCGATAAAGCTGACCTTGAGCGTCTGTTTCGTTTACTGACCCGCCGGTTTGCATTTTTGACAACCGGAGGGCCGGCACCAGAAACGCCGAATCCACGTTTACCGCCAATGGATTCCGGTATTCTTGGGGCATACATAGCGCCGGATAATCTGACGATGACGCTGTCGGTTGGATCTTCACTGTTTGATGATCGCTATGGTCTGAAAGCACAGATGCCGAAAAAACTGCAAAAAATGACGCGTTTTCCGAATGACTCACTGGATGCGGCGTTATGCCATGGCGACTTGCTGTTGCAGATTTGCGCCAATACGCAGGACACCGTTATCCATGCGCTGCGCGATATCATTAAGCACACGCCGGATCTGCTCAGCGTACGCTGGAAACGTGAAGGGTTTATCTCTGATCATGCCGCACGCAGTAAAGGTAAAGAGACTCCCGTCAATTTGCTGGGATTTAAGGATGGAACCGCGAATCCCGACGCTGCCGATACAACGTTGATGCAAAACGTGGTGTGGGTCACTGCGGAGCAGGGGGAACCGGCATGGGCACAAGATGGTAGCTATCAGGCCGTCAGGCTCATCCAGTTTCGCGTGGAATTCTGGGACCGTACGCCGCTTAAAGAGCAGCAAACGATTTTCGGCCGCGATAAACATACCGGCGCACCGCTGGGTATGCAGTACGAGCATGATGTTCCGGATTATGCCAACGATCCCGAAGGCGAGGTGATTGCACTCGACAGCCATATTCGTCTGGCGAACCCGCGCACGAAAGAAACAGAGACCAGCCTGATGATGCGTCGTGGGTACAGCTATTCGCTTGGCGTGACCAATTCCGGGCAATTGGATATGGGATTGTTGTTCGTTTGCTATCAGCACGACCTGGAAAAAGGGTTTTTGACGGTTCAGAAACGCTTGAACGGTGAAGCGCTTGAGGAGTATGTCAAACCTATTGGTGGGGGCTACTTCTTTGCTTTATCTGGTGTCAAAACCGCTGACCACTATCTGGGGCAAGCCCTGCTCGAAGCATGATGATTGTGCCCCGCAGTGCTGCGGGGCATTTCCTGACACGCTGATGAATGAAAAAATTATTTTTCATGATCGGCGGCGGCTGAAATAATTCTGTCATCTCTCTGCAAGAGACTGTTGCTGGCGATAAGATGAAATTAAGTTAACAACAAGTAAAAATATTGTTGCATTAACGAAAGGATATGATGTAATTATAAGTAATAGCGGTAGTTCCCGGCGGTGATAGTCATTCACTATGGAGATCGCGAATGGAAAAGTCCTGTACTGGACACGTTTTTCAAAGTTATTGCAGTCCCTTACGCGGACGTTTCTCTTCCGGTAGCCATCTCGTCACCGTTAAATCTCTCTCCCTTTCACTTCTTATCCTTGTAACTGACACCCTGTACGGTGCGCGTAGCCGTGTATGGCGTCTTATCCGAAGGCAGGCAATGGCTTACAAGGAAGCCAACCCTCAGATGTTCGTGCGCATAATCGTGCCGCCAACGGCGCGTGTGATGTATACCTACAACTCAAGGTGCTATCCATGGGAAGACAAAAAGCAGTGATCAAAGCTCGTCGCGAAGCAAAACGTGTGCTGAGGCGGGATTCGCGTAGCCATAAACAGCGCGAAGATGAATCGGTCACCTCGCTTGTGCAGATGGGCGGCGTAGAGGCGATTGGTATGGCGCGTGATAGCCGCGACGCCACACCGATCACGGCGCGAAATGAAGCTCAGGCGCACTACCTGAATGCTATCGAGAGTAAGCAGCTGATATTCGCCACGGGCGAAGCCGGGTGTGGTAAAACCTGGATCAGCGCGGCGAAAGCAGCAGAAGCCCTGATCCACAAAGATGTGGACAGGATCATTGTAACCCGTCCAGTTCTGCAAGCTGATGAAGACCTTGGCTTCTTACCTGGGGATGTCTCTGAGAAGTTCGCTCCCTATTTTCGTCCGGTTTATGACGTGCTGGTAAAACGTCTGGGAGCCTCCTTTATGCAATATTGCCTGCGACCTGAGATTGGTAAGGTAGAAATCGCGCCGTTCGCGTATATGCGGGGACGTACATTTGAAAATGCCGTTGTTATTCTGGACGAGGCTCAGAATGTGACCGCTGCGCAAATGAAGATGTTTTTGACTCGCCTCGGAGAGAATGTGACGGTGATTGTGAATGGGGACATTACCCAGTGCGATCTCCCCGCTCATGTTCGTTCAGGGCTAAGCGATGCGCTGGCCCGTTTCGAAGAAGATGACATGGTTGGGATCGTTCGATTCAACAAAGATGATTGCGTTCGCTCGGCACTGTGTCAGCGGACGCTCAATGCTTACAACTGATCTGTTTTGCGTCTTCAAGGCCCGGGAAACCGGGCTTTGTTTTTTGTCCCCCTGTAAGCACAACTGACTGATGGCGTGGCCGACATTGCAGGTGAGGTCAGGTGTTCACGTTGTATCCCGCATGGATAAATAGCAATAAAAAAGCCGCAGGTCGCGGCTTTTTAAACAAGACAGAGATTACTGTGGGAACCACTGGTCACTGATTTTCTGGTACGTGCCGTCAGCTTTGATGGCGGCCAGCGCATTGTTCAATTTTTCCAGCAGTGCTTTATTATCCGGGCGAACAGCAATACCAAGACCCGTACCAAAGTATTGCGGATCGGTGACTTTTGCCGTCGCAGTACCTAACTGTGGATTGGTTTTCAGCCACTCATTGACGACGGCAGTGTCGCCAAATACGCCATCAATACGGCCATTTTTCAGGTCGATGATTGCATTCTGATAGCTGTCGTAGGCCACGGTTTTTACTTCAGGATGTTTGTCCTGCAGGTATTTCTGGTGCGTGGTACCGTTTTCCATCCCGATACGTTTGCCTTTCAGATCATCAAAGCTCTTGTAGGTGTCTTTCTTCGCAATCACCAGCGCTGAGTTGGCATAGTACGGCTGGGTGAAGGAAACCTGCTTGCTACGTTCAGGCGTGATGTCCATACCGGAAATCACCGCATCATATTTTTTGAATTTCAGCGCGGGAATAAGGCTGTCGAAAGCATGATTAGTAAAAGTACATTCAGCCTGCATTTGTTTGCACAATGCTGTTGCCAGATCGATATCAAAACCGACAATTTTATTGCTGGCGTCCAGTGATTCGAATGGTGGGTAGGTTGCTGATACACCGAAACTAATCTTATCAGCAGCTGCGGCGCCAGCGGCGAAAGTAGCAAGTAATGCGGCCAGTACTAACTTTTTCATGGTGGAACTCCCGTCTGTCAATCTTATGATTATTTACCGTGTCTGCGGCGTGGATTCACAATGCCACTTAATGAATTTGTATGCAATAAAAATGATTAAATATTTTTATTGGCATAAAAAAAGACGGACAATTTAGAATGTTGTCCGTCTTTATGTTTTTGCATTATGCACATTCTTCGGATGACTGCGCTGGCACCTTATCCGGCCGACATCGGCGCAAAAACCGCAGCGGCATCGACTTAATTCCGGTGTTCAAACGCCAGGGCTTTACGTTCGATCAAGCGCATCATCAACGTCAGCAAGCCATTGACGATCAGGTAAATCACGCCAGCTGCACCAAAGACCATGACGTCATAGGTACGGCCGTACAGCAGTTGGCTGTAGCCCATGACTTCCATCAGTGTGATGGTGTACGCCAGTGATGTACTTTTAAAGACCAGTACCACTTCGTTGGAATACGAGGAGAGGGCGCGTTTAAAGGCATACGGCAGCAGAATGGCCAGCGTATCCTTTTTGCTCATCCCCAGCGCACCACAGGACTGCCACTGGCCTTCCGGGATTGCTCGAATCGCACCATAAAACAGTTGCGTGGTATAGGCCGCACTGTTTAAGGACAGTGCGATTAACGCGCACAGCCATGGTTCGGACAGCAAATGCCAGAGCACTGGATATTCCTGCAGCGCAGGGAACTGCCCTGGACCGTAGTAGATCAGGAATATTTGCACCAGCAGCGGTGTACCGGTAAACAACGTGATATAGGCGCGAACCAGCCACACCAGTACCGGCGTTTTCAGTGTCAGAATAACAGTGAAAACCAGCGCCAGAACCAGTGCCACCACAATCGAGGCGACCGTCAGCGTCAGGCTGGTGTGCAGCCCTTTCAGTAGTTCAGGTAAATACTCAAGCATTAGCCTGGTCTCCGCTCAAAACGTGTCGCGCGCAGGTCAATGCGTTTGAGAATGTACTGACTCACCAGCGTAATCACCAGGTAAATAGCCGCCGCGACGATGTACCAGGTAAAGGGTTCCTGAGTACGGGTCGCAATGCTCTTGGTTTGTAGCATCAGATCGTTCACGCTGATGAGGCTAACCAGTGCGGTATCTTTCAGCAACACCAGCCACTGGTTACCCAGACCCGGCAGGGCATGGCGCCACATTTGCGGCATCACCAGGCGAAAGAAAATCGCGGTTTTAGATAAACCCAGCGCCTGGCCTGATTCCCATTGTCCAAGCGGAACCGCTTTCAACGCACCGCGCAGCGTTTGTGAGGCATAGGCTGCATAAAGCAATGACAGTGCAATCACACCGCACAGGAACGGGCTGACGTCGAAGTTTTCAATCTGCATCTGAACGGGAATTTGCACGAACCCGAGATTGATCGTAAACCCATCGGCCAGCGTCAGCAGCAGTTGAGAGGAACCGAAATAGATAAACAGAACGACCAGAATTTCTGGTAACCCGCGCAGGATAGTGACCAGCCCTGAACCTGCCCATGCCACTGGACGCCATTTTACAGACTCCCAGACGGCAAAGAACATGGCGAGTGCAAGGCCAATAATCAGCGCACAAACGGCAAGGCCGACGGTCATCCCGGCGGCGCTTGCTAAAGGAAAAAATTCATTCATCAAATATTACTTCTGGAACCATTTGTTATAGATGGTCTCGTAAGTCCCATCTTTCTTCACTTTTTCCAGCGCAGCGTTAAATTTCTGCTGCAGCTCGGTATTACCCTGGCGCACAGCAATGCCCAGACCGGTACCGAAGTAATCTTTATCCGTCACTTTATCGCCAACGGCAGCCAGTTTCGGATTGTCTTTCAGCCATTCCGTTACCACTGCGGTATCACCAAAGACGCCATCAATACGACCGTTTTGCAGATCCAGTTTGGCATTCTGGTAGCTGTCATACGGTACGGTGGTCACTTCCGGATGCTTATCCATAATGAATTTCTGGTGCGTCGTCCCGTTTTGTACGCCAACTTTTTTGCCTTTCAGCTGATCAATGCTGGTGTATTTACCCTGCTGGCCAACAAACAGCGCCGAGTTATCGTAGTAAGGGGTGGTAAACAGGACCTGCTTTTCACGTTCTGGTGTGATGTCCATACCGGCCATTACCGCGTCAAAGCGGCGGAACTTCAGGCTAGGGATCAGGCTGTCGAAGGCCTGATTGGTAAACGTACAGGTAGCATCGATCTCTTTACACAGCGCGTTCGCCAGATCAACGTCAAAGCCCACGATCTTGTTATTAGCATCGATGGATTCAAACGGAGGATAGGACGCTTCGGTAGCGAAACGAATGGTTTGGGCTGCGGTAGCGGAAAGACTAAAACCTGCGATTAGCGCGGCAATCAGAACTTTTTTCATTGTATTGTCCCGAATCTTAGTGAGAAAGATAGTTTTTAAACGCTTCGGTTTGCGGGTTGGCAAAGCAGCTCGCATCCCCAAACTCGACGATATGACCGTTTTCCATATACACCACACGACTGGCTGTTTTACGTGCAACTTCCACTTCGTGGGTGACGATCACCTGAGTAATTTTGGTTTCCGCCAGCTCACGAATGATGCTGACGATTTGGGCCGTGATTTCCGGGTCAAGCGCTGCGGTAGGTTCGTCAAACAGCAGCACCTGCGGTTCCATCATCAACGCACGGGCAATCGCCACACGCTGCTGTTGGCCACCGGACAAATGCAGTGGATAGCGATCGCTGTAAGGCTTCAGGCGCAGACGCTCAAGCAGTTTTTCAGCACGCGCCAGTGCTTGTTCTTTCGTCAGACCAAGTACGCGGCAGGGCGCTTCAATCAGGTTTTGCTGTACCGTCAGGTGCGGCCAAAGATTGTATTGCTGGAAGACCATGCCCACGTTTTGACGCAGCTCACGAATAGCTTTATCTGAAGGGGTTTTCGTGAAGTCGAAACGGTTACCTGCAATAGAAAGCGTGCCCGAGCGTGGCATCTCAAGCAGATTGAGTACACGCAGTAGCGAGCTTTTCCCGGCTCCACTTGGGCCAAGTAACACCAGTGTTTCACCCTGAGGGCAATCCAGCGTGATATCGAACAGCGCCTGATGTGCGCCGTAGAAGCAGTTAATGCCGTTTAATTGAATACTCATTGATTCTCGTATGCTGGCAGTCTGATAGCTATACACTTCATCCTTCAAGCTGCCTCTTTGTTGGCTGCGTTCATTCACTCCAGTCACGTACTATTCGTACGCTCCTGGAGATTCATTCACTTGCCGCCTCGACGCATCATGAATGATTTTGTGTATATTGAAGCCGCAGATACTACCTTTGGTAGAATAGTTATGCAATATTTATGCGTTAAAAGTTAAATGCAAACCGCATTCTTATCTAAACATAGCACAAAATAGCGGGGCCACCAGTGGGCAAGAATAATTGTCGGCATTCTATGCAGAATGCCAGACAATTTATGGGGGTTATGATTTGATGAGATGAATGGGGAGATTAGCGGTTTTCGACAGACTGGCGCAGTGTCCCGGCTGGCGCGTGTACGCTGCCGCCCAGATAACGCACATCGTCAACTACCCAGCACTGGCCTTCGCGGATCATCAGCACTTCATCACGCCAGCTTTGGTCGCCCTGTTTAAGCTCTACGCGCAGCGGAATATTGCGTGCATCACTATTCGGAATAGTCGATGCGCTGGCGACGCTGGCGCTGTCCGGTAACGTGGCGCGACTGGAGAACGGATCGCTGTTAAACAGTTCGCGATGCGCGTTATCACGGCTGGCATCATTCAGCAGTTTCGCCAGGTTGTCGCTTAAGTACGGGCGCAGGGCGGTGATGTCATTGTTACGATGCTGAATGCGGTAATCATAGAATTGCTGGGCCACGCTGTCTGGCCCGCCTTCTACGCATGAACCGCTACGCGTGCCGTTATCTTTATAGACCGGCGTCACGGTAGTACAGGCGCTGAGAAGAAGTGCACAGGGAACCAGCAGAGAGAGTTTCGAGTAGCGCATAATGATTTCCTTATTAGCTTTCTACGATTAGTGTTCTACGTTGATAGAATATATCCTTTCAATGATAGTGGATCGGTTCGATAATGCTTTTGAGATCGTGCTCTTAGCGCAACAAGGAGATTAACCATGCAGTTTTCGACTACCCCTACGCTTGAAGGGCAGACCATCGTGGAATACTGCGGTGTGGTAACCGGCGAAGCTATTTTAGGCGCAAATATCTTCCGCGATTTCTTTGCGGGTATCCGTGATATCGTCGGTGGGCGCTCCGGCGCGTATGAAAAAGAATTACGCAAAGCGCGTGAAATTGCCTTCCAGGAACTCGGCGAACAAGCCAAAGCATTGGGCGCTGATGCGGTTGTCGGTATCGATATTGATTACGAGACCGTCGGGAAAGATAGCAGTATGCTGATGGTCAGCGTCAGCGGTACCGCGGTAAAAACTCGCCGATGAAGCGTCTGCTGTGGTTGCTGGCGTTCACGCTGCTGTTGGCCGGGTGTGCCGGCGAGAAAGGGATTATCGATAAAGACGGGTATCAGTTAGATACCCGCCGTCAGGCTCAGGCTGCCTATCCCCGCATTAAGGTGTTGGTTATTCATTACACCGCAGATGATTTTGATTCATCACTGGCTACGCTGACGGATAAAAACGTCAGTTCGCATTATTTGATCCCGGCGGTGCCGCCGTTGTATCACGGTAAGCCGCGTATCTGGCAACTGGTCCCGGAAAAAGATTTGGCCTGGCATGCGGGGATTAGCTTCTGGCGTGGCGCCACGCGCATCAACGACACATCGATTGGTATTGAGCTGGAAAATCGCGGCTGGCAAAAGTCGGCGGGAACGAAATATTTCACCCCGTTTGAAGCAACACAGATTCAGGCGTTGATCCCGCTGGCAAAGGATATTATTGCCCGTTACGACATCAAGCCACAAAACGTCGTGGCTCATGCGGATATCGCGCCACAGCGTAAAGATGATCCCGGCCCCCTGTTCCCGTGGCGTGAGCTGGCGGCACAAGGTATTGGCGCGTGGCCGGATGCGCAGCGCGTCACGTTTTATCTCGCCGGGCGTGCGCCTCATACGCCGGTAGACACCGCCTCGTTGCTTGATGTGTTGTCGCGCTATGGCTATGACGTTAAACCTGAAATGACGCCACGTGAACAACAACGGGTGATTATGGCGTTCCAGATGCACTTCCGTCCTGCGTTGTGGAACGGCGTGGCGGATGCTGAAACCCTGGCGATTGCCGAGGCGTTACTGGAGAAATACGGGCAGGGCTAACGCAGATCACCGATGCCTGATGGCGCTTCGCTTATCAGGCCAACGGATAGTTCGGGCAGGAATGTAGGCCGGATAAGGCGCTTGCACTGCTATCCGGCAATGGCAACCCGCTTAACGTGGCAGTTTGCCGTGGTCGCGTAACCAGGCCGCGGTACGTTCAATCCCTTCGTCCAGTGTGACTACGGGCTGATAGCCTAACTCTTCCTGAGCGCGCGTTGTATCCAGCGTAAAATCAAAATTAAGCTTCGACACACCGTAATGCGTGAGCTTGGGTTCTTTAGCCGATTTATTACCAAGACGTTCCATGGTGCGGGCGATCATGTCCAGCATCGGATAAGGAACCGAACGAATACGGCAATCAATATTCAGCTCATCAATGAGCTTCTGCACGATGCTGCGCAGGGTGCGATGCTCGCCGTTGGTAATGTTATAGGCACGACCTGACGGCAGTTTATCGCAGGTTGTCTGGCTTGCCAGCCACATCGCATGCACCGCGTTCTCGTAGTAGGTCATATCTACCAGCGCACTTCCGCCGTGCGGCAACAGAATGCTGCCGTAGTGATGCATCATATGCGCCAGACGCGGGATAAACACTTTATCATGAGGGCCGAACAGACTTTGCGGACGCAAGACCGTAAAACGGGTCTGCGGGTTGGCCTGAGCTAACAGTGCAATAACCTCTTCACCAGCGGCTTTGCTGCGGGCGAATTCGTTGGCAAAGCGATGTGGGCGGAAGTCCTCTTTGATATCACGATGGTGGTGATAGTCAAAATACAGTGAGGGAGAGGAGATATGAATAAAGTTACGCACGCCCCAGGCAACGGCCCACTCGCCCAGACGACGGGTAGCACGAACGTTGGCCAGATCGAAGGCTTCCTGCGTGCCCCACGGTGAGGTGAAACTGGAGCAGTGCCATAGTGTGTCGATACCTGCGAGCATCACTTTTGCCTGCGAAGAGACCAGCTCGGTCAGATCCGCATGGACAAATTCTGCCCCCATTTTTTCCAGCAGCTTACCCATCGCTTCGTTGCGACCGGTGGCTCTGACGCTGATGCCTTTTCTGCACAAAAACTCAACCGCGTTTCGGCCCAAGCCGCTGGTGGCTCCGGTAACCAGTACCTTCATATCAATCCACTGTGTTTAAAAAACGTCGTGCGCATTCTTCCGTGAAATACGCTCGTATGCAATGGGAAACATGAAAGAATACAGTCTCTTTTTATCATTAGTCTGTGATTTGTTCTGCAAGTTTGGCAATACGCTTCGCCATCCCTCTGAAAATGAACAAGTGCGCTGGGATCATCAACAACCAATAGAAGAGACCGGGCATCCCGTGCGGGTGCCACCATGCCCGGACATCAATACGTCGGTGATCGCCTTTTTCTTCCAGCGTAAAGCTCAGGCGACCGAGACCAGGGGCCTTCATGCCAAACAGCAGAGTGAGCTGTTTTTCCGGTTCAACGATGATGACTTTCCAGCTATCAACGGTATCACCAACCTGCAATAATGGGTGTTGGGGCCGACCTTTTGCCAGCTTGTGACCTACCAACAGGTCCAACGCTGCACGAGTCTTCCACAAAATGTTGCCAAAGAAATAACCTTCTTTGCCCCCGAGGCGGTTCACGACCTGCCACAACGCTTTCCGGCTGGCGGAGGTCTCCACACTAAAGCCGGCTTGTTTGGCAAAATACCCATATTCAGGACGCCAGCGTGCAAAAGCCTGAGCGTCATAACCCCAGTCGCTGGAGTTAACCAGCTTTTCTTCTTCTTTCAGCGTACTGCGAACCGCGTCGTCGAAGGCAATCAGCGGTTGTGGGATCAGCGTCCGTAGTTCTGTGTCATCAGCCAACAGATCGTGCTTAAGCCCCTGGATTAGCGCTTTCGCCGTCGTCGGCGGAACCGAAGTAATGACATTTAAAAACCAGACGGAGATCCAGCGGGTCGGGAAGGGGATAGGGACCAACAGCCGATGCTTACCGCTGACGGTCATAAAGTGCTCAAACTGCTCCTGGTAGCTTAATACCTGCGGGCCTGCTGCTTCGAGTACGCGGTGTGTGCTTGCCGGATGGTCCAACAACGCCACCAGGTAATACATCAGGTTTTCCAGCGCGATAGGCGTGGTGCGAGAACGTACCCAGCGTGGCGGGGTTAACACGGGTAGGTTATAGACCATGTCGCGCATGACTTCAAACGCAGCGGAACCGGCACCAACGATAATGCCTGCACGTAGCTCAGTCACCGGTACACCGGATTCGCGTAGCGTATCTGCGGTAATCTGGCGCGCACGCAGGTGATCGGACTGCTCATGTCTGGGAGCCTGCAATGAGCTCAGGAAGATCAGTTGTTTGACCGGGGTCGTACGTAGCGCATCGCGCACGTTTTCTGCGACCAGGCGCTCATGGGCAATAAAGTCGCCCCCTTCGCCCATGCCATGAACCAGATAGTAAACGGTATCAATACCCGCCAGCAGCGGCGGCAAAGTATCCGGTACATTTAAATCGATCTTATGACAGTTAACGTTGGCCAGTTGCTGCTTTTCCAGCCGTTCAATGCGACGTGCCGCAGCCAGCACCTGATGCCCTTGCTGGCTGAGCGCCTGAACCAGATGCTGACCAATGTAGCCACTGGCGCCAAGAACTAAAATCCGTTGCGGCACGCCTGACTCCTTAGCGGGTTAAAAAAGCGCGCCAGTGGGCGACGACTTCAGCAAGCTGTGCACGTGACACGTCCAGATGCATCACCAGACGTACAATCGGGGAGGCGTTAATCAGCACATCATGTGCCTTCATATATTCGCCCAGTGCTGCAGCATGTTCTTCACCAACGCGGATAAACAGCATGTTGGTGTCGTGACGCATGACGTCCGCTCCCGCTTCACGCAGCTGTTCTGCCATCCAGGCCGCGTTGTCGTGGTCGTCTTGTAAACGCGCGACGTTATTTTTCAGCGCATACAGTCCGGCTGCCGCCAGAATCCCGGCCTGGCGCATCCCGCCGCCGGTCATTTTGCGCCAGCGAATCGCGCGTTTGATGTAGTCATGGCTGCCAACCAACAGTGAACCCACCGGCGTTCCCAGACCTTTGGAGAGACAAATTGTGAACGAGTCGCAGTATTGGGTAACGTCTTTTAACGCACAGCCGTAGGCGACGATGGCGTTAAAAATACGTGCGCCATCAACGTGCAGGGCAAGGTTTCGCTCACGGGTAAATTCCCAGGCATCCTTCAGGTACTCACGTGGCAACACTTTACCGTTGTGGGTGTTTTCCAGACTGAGCAGGCGTGTGCGAGCAAAATGGATATCATCCGCTTTGATTTTTGCCGCCACTTTATCCAGTGGCAGAGAACCATCTGGCGCAGCATCAATAGGTTGGGGTTGGATACTCCCGAGCACTGCAGCGCCGCCAGCTTCATACAAGTAGTTATGAGCCCCCTGACCGGCGATATATTCCTCGCCGCGCTGGCAATGGCTGAGTAACGCAACCAGATTAGCCTGAGTGCCGGTAGGCAGGAAAATAGCCGCTTCTTTACCAGAAAGTTCAGCGGCGTATTGCTGAAGGGCGTTAACGGTAGGGTCATCTCCGTAAACGTCGTCCCCGACCGGGGCTGCCATCATCTCTTCCAGCATGGCGCGACTGGGTCGGGTGACGGTATCACTGCGTAAATCAATCATGGTATCTCCTTATTACACTTCATCCTTCAAGCTGCCTCGGCGTTGGCCGCACCCTTAAACCCCAGTCACATAGTATACCTATGCTCCTGGGGATTTTCGGGCGAGCCGCCTTGATGCATCATGAATGATATTGTGTGTGATTTAATAAGGATGTTTTACCTGAGCCAGTTCGTTTTCGCCAGTTCGATCACTTCATCACCGCGTCCACTGATGATCGCGCGCAGCATATACAGGCTAAATCCCTTCGCTTGTTCGAGTTTTATTTGTGGTGGAATGGCGAGCTCTTCTTTCGCCACAACGACATCGACCAGCACTGGACCATCGATTGACATGGCGCGTTGCAGGGCCTCATCGACCTCAGAGGATTTCTCTACGCGGATGCCGGTAATACCGCAGGCTTCGGCAATACGTGCGAAGTTGGTATCGTGTAGTTCCGTCCCGTCTGTCAGATAACCGCCTGCCTTCATCTCCATCGCCACAAAACCCAGTACGCTGTTGTTGAACACGATTATCTTCACCGGGAGCTTCATTTGTACAACCGAGAGAAAATCGCCCATTAACATGCTGAAGCCACCATCGCCGCACATCGCGACGACCTGACGACCTGGTTCAGTCGCCTGCGCACCCAGCGCTTGTGGCATGGCGTTTGCCATTGAACCGTGGTTAAACGATCCTAGCAGGCGGCGTTTACCGTTCATTTTCAGATAGCGTGCGGCCCACACTGTTGGTGTGCCTACATCACAGGTAAAGATTGCGTCGTCGGCGGCGAAATGGCTGATTTGTTGTGCCAGATATTGTGGATGAATGGCTTTATCGCTGGGCTTGGCTAAATCATCCAGCCCTTTGCGTGCATCGCGATAGTGCTCCAGCGCTTTGTCCAAAAACTGCCGATCGGTTTTTTCTTCTAGCTGTGGAATCAGGGCGAGAAGCGTGGATTTAATATCGCCCACCAGCGCCATATCCACTTTGCTGTGTGCGCCAATGCTCGCCGGGTTGATATCAATCTGGATAATTTTGGCATCGGTAGGGTAGAACGGACGATAAGGGAACTGAGTGCCGAGTAAGATCAGCGTGTCGGCATTCATCATGGTATGGAACCCGGAAGAAAAGCCGATTAATCCGGTCATGCCGACGTCGTAAGGGTTGTCGTATTCAACGTACTCTTTACCACGCAGGGCGTGAACAATCGGGGCTTTGATTTTAGCGGCAAATTCGACCAACTCTTTATGTGCCCCGGCACAACCGCTGCCGCACATCAGGGCAATATTGCGGGAATAACGCAGCAGTTGCGCCAGCTTTTTAATTTCTTCTTCTGCTGGCGTAACTATCGGCAGCGGTGCGTGATACCAGTGCGTACTGGCGCTTTCCGGCGCGGGTTTCAGCGCGACGTCGCCAGGTAAGACGACGACCGAGACACCGCGGTTTAATACGGCTTTTCGCATCGCAATCGCCAGTACCTGGGGGATCTGCTCAGGACTGGAAACCAACTCGCAATAATGGCTACATTCGCGGAACAACTCCTGCGGGTGGGTCTCCTGAAAATAACCACTGCCTATCTCACTGGAAGGAATATGTGCAGCAATTGCCAGCACCGGGACATGGTTGCGGTGGCAATCAAACAGGCCGTTAATCAGGTGCAGGTTTCCCGGTCCGCATGAACCGGCACAGACAGCCAGCTCACCGGTCAGTTGGGCTTCTGCGCCTGCGGCAAAAGCGGCAACCTCTTCATGGCGGGTTGGCATCCAGTCAATCGTTCCCATACGATTCAGACTATCACTGAGGCCATTCAGTGAGTCGCCCGTCACACCCCAAATACGTTTAACGCCAGCTTGTTCAAGGGTTTTAGCAATAAAAGCGGCAACCGTTTGTTTCATGGTTTTCCATCTCCTTTAATGTGATACCGGTTACAAGTTTAGATGAAGATAATAGTTATGCTTCTCATTACCCCCTTATTTTCGGCAGCTTACATTTCACGAAGATAAAGCGTAGCTTGGCAGAAGACATGGTAAAACAAGGAATGAATTCAAATGGTTACAAAACTATTAAATGCAGTTAACCGGACGCTGACGCACGAAGATTTTGGCAAGTTTTTGTTACGCCTCGCTGTTGGGGGGCTGATGCTTTTCCATGGGCTGCATAAACTGTTTGCAGGTATTGATGGCATCAGTGGCATGCTGATAGCCAAAGGGTTTCCCGGCTTTATTGCTTACGGTGTCTTGCTGGGAGAGGTTGTTGCGCCTTGCCTGATTATTCTTGGGATCCTGACACGCCCGGCGGCATTAGGGCTGGCGTTTACAATGATTGTGGCGTGGCTGATGGTCGGGATGGGAGAAACCTGGTCTCTGGACAAAACCGGTGCCTGGGCGATTGAGAGTCTGGTGTACTTTTTTGTTGGCGCGATGGCGGTGGCGTTTCTGGGCGCAGGAAAATATGCCCTGGGCGGCAATTCAGCCTGGCGGTGATAAATGACCGGACGACGGTATTAGTACTTTGTCCGGCCTACAACGGTTATTGTAGGCCGGATAAGTATGCCATCCGGCAATGACTATTTACGCAAGTACCAGATCGCCCTGCGGATGACAGGAACAAGCCAGAACGTAACCTTCCGCAATTTCTGCATCGGTCAGCGTCATGGTGCTGCTGACCGTGTAGTTACCATCAACCACTTTGGTTTTGCAGCAACCGCACACGCCTGCTCGACAGGCGGCAACGACCGGAACCTTATTGCTTTCCAGCGCTTCCAGTAGCGTCGTGCCAACCGGCGCATAGAACTCTTGTGCGGGTTGCAGTTTGGTGAACTTCAGGCCGCTGGTTGCCGCTTCGGCTACCGGAGTGAAGAACTGCTCTTTAAAGAAGCGTGTTACGCCAAGTGCTTTCACTTCTTTTTCGACCAGATCCATATACGGGGCCGGGCCACAGGTCATCACGGTACGTGAGGTCAGATCCGGGACACTCTTCAGCAGTTCGGTGGTCAGTCGGCCGGAAACAAAACCTTGAGTGGCATTGTTTTCAGCGACTAATGTCACCGGATACTCACGCCATTCATCGGCAAAGATGACATCTTCTGGCGAGCGAACGTTGAAAATCACCTGCACGTCGGCTTGTGGACGGTACTTCGCCAACCAGCGACGCATCGACATGATTGGCGTTACGCCACAGCCGGCAGCCAGCATCAGGAACTTGTCTTCCGCTTTATCTTCACAGGTAAATTCACCCATGGCATCGGACAGCCAGATGTAGTCGCCGCGCTTCACGTCGCGGGTTAGCCACTGAGAACCTGCACCGTCGTCAATGCGGCGGATGGTCAGCGTGATGTACTCGCTAACACCCGGCGTTGAAGAGATAGTGTAAGCACGCAGCGTATCCGCTGAGTTACGTACGCTGACCAGTGCATACTGCCCGGCACGATAGGGATAATAGTCGTGGCATAGCAACGAAATTGTCCACACATCCGGCGTTTCCTGATGGATGTGATGAACCTGCATCCGCCACGGGCACTGATGGGTTGGCATTGTCATTCTTTACTCCTTACGCGCTCAGCAGCTGCTTCATGTCTTCTTCAACGGTGGTCACGGAACGCAGACCAAATTTCTCGTTGAGTACAGCCAGCAGATCGGGTGTGAAGAAGCCAGGTGCAGTTGGGCCAGTCACAATGTTTTTCACACCCAGTGACAGCAGGGTCAGCAGGATGACAATCGCTTTCTGTTCGAACCAGGAGAGCACCAGAGACAGTGGCAGATCGTTCACGCCACAACCCAGTTTCTCAGCCAGAGTGACGGCCAGGATAATGGCAGAGTAGGCATCGTTACACTGACCGGCATCGACCAGACGCGGCAGACCTTCGATATCGCCGAATTCCAGTTTGTTGAAACGGTATTTACCACAGGCCAGAGTCAGGATTAGGCAGTCGTCTGGTACGCTGGTGGCGAAATCGGTGAAGTAGTTACGTTCACCGCGTGCGCCGTCACAACCGCCAACCAGGAAGATGTGACGTAGTTTTTCGCGGCTCACCAGGTCAATCAGGGTATCAGCTGCACCCAGCAGCGTCTGACGACCGAAACCGACGGTGATCAGATGAGGAATCTCGCTGTACGGGAAGCCCGCCATCTGCTGCGCCTGTGCGATAACCGGACCGAAGTTGTCGCCTTCGAGGTGGCTCACGCCCGGCCAGCCGACGATGCTACGGGTCCAGATACGGTCGTCGTAGGCGCCAACGGTTGGGTCGATGATGCAGTTAGAGGTCATCACGATGGGGCCAGGGAAGCGGGCGAATTCAACCTGCTGGTTCTGCCAGCCGCTGCCGTAGTTACCGATCAGGTGTTTGAACTTACGCAGTTCCGGGTAGCCATGTGCTGGCAGCATTTCACCGTGGGTATAAACGTTAACGCCGGTGCCTTCAGTCTGCTCAAGCAGATTGTACAAATCTTTCAGGTCGTGACCGGAGATCAGAATGCACTTCCCTTCGGTTGCTTTCACGTTGACCTGGGTTGGGGTTGGGTGACCGTATTTTGTGGTTTCACCGGCATCCAGAATGCTCATCACTTTAAAGTTCATCTGGCCGATTTCCATTGAACACTCCAGCAGAGCGTTCATATCGGAAGGCCAGGTACCCAGCCACGCCATGATTTTGTGGTATTGCGCGTAGATATCGTTGTCGTACTGACCGAGAACGTGTGCGTGCTCCATGTAAGCTGCCGCACCTTTCAGACCGTACAGACACAGCAGACGCAGACCGAGGATATTCTCGCCGATGGTCGCTTTGTCTTTATTCGGGGTGAATTCAGCGGCCTGACGTTGCAGGTCGCCCAGATCGTCGCTGACCAGTTGCAGGTCGGCCATCGGGTTTTCAACAGTTGCGTTAGCATCAATGTTCAGGCATTGCGCTTTCAGTGCATCGCGCATGGCGATAGCTTCACGAGCATAGCCAACAATACGCGGGGAGTCGAAGTTAACGTTGGTCAGCGTGGAGAAGAATGCACGCGGCGCGAAGTTATCAACTTCATGGTCGATGATGCCGTATTCACGCGCTTTAACAGCCCATGCAGACAGACCTTGTAGGGAAGCAATCAGCAGATCCTGCAGATCGGAGGTTTCAGCAGTTTTACCGCACATACCCTGCGCGTAAGAGCAGCCGTTTCCTGCCGGAGTACGGATGGTTTGTTCACATTGCACACAAAACATGGTCACACCTTTTAAAGTTATATTTGATATACATGTTTAAGGTTATGCCTGCGCGCGAAGGGATTAAAGGGATTTCTGCTACAACTTGCAGGGAGATTGATTTAGCGCAATTTTGGCGGTAGCTGACTACCGCCAGAGAGGTATTTGTCTGTGTATCAGGCGGAGAAAAAGGCCATTAACAGGGGTACTAACAGGCTAAGAATAAAGCCGTGCACAATGGCTGCGGGCACCATCTCCAGACCGCCACTGCGTTGCAAGACGGGCAGCGTGAAATCCATAGATGTCGCCCCGCAAAGACCCAATGCGGTTGAACGGCTGCGGACCACCAGTCCAGGGATCAGCATAATGGCAATCAACTCACGTGCCAGGTCGTTAAAGAAGGCGGCGCTACCAATTACTGGACCGAATGATTCGGTCAACAAAATGCCTGACAGGGAATACCAGCCAAAACCCGATGCCATCGCCAGTGCTGTTTTCAACGGCAGGCCGAGGATCAGCGCATTAATGACGCCGCCCAGCAGAGAACTGGCCACCACGACGACGGCAACAATCATGCCCCGACGGTTCAGTACGATCTGCTTTAATGTCATACCACTGTTTCGCAGTTGGATCCCAACCAGGAATAATAAAAAGATCAGCGTATATTCGCTGGCTTCGGTTGCGTGCTGCAGTATCGACAATCCGGTAAGACCCAACAGAAAACCCAGCACCACGACGCCGCAAAGCTGTAGCGACTCAAGCGCCATCGCGATTCGGGAGGGGAGCTTCTCTTGCTGGTGGCTGTGTCGCCAGGGGAGTGAGCGCTCCAGCCACAGCAGCGCTGCGATATTACACAGCAGAATGACCGTCACACTGACGGCAGAATAATAAAGAATGGATAACAGATTACTGGCGAGATTATCCAGAAACGCCAGACTGATCCCCATAAAAAAGAGAATAAGGTAGACGATCCAACTCAACAGCCGATTGATAAGTTTTAATGCGGCTCTGTGTCGAAGCGGAATGAGGTAACCCACAATAAGGGGTACCAGAATGATTAACAGCCCTGAGAACATGAAACCCTGATCCTTGCTGAGAAGTAAGACGAAATGCGCCTGCACACACTACTGAAAGCAAAGAGGGGAGTAAAGTTGCAAATAAAAGGAAATATAGCGAGGAAAAAAAGGCCTGACAGTTCATCAGGCCTTGTTGTTAGCGATTAATCGCGTTTTTCCAGCAGGGTGCGGTAAATAAGACCACCGACGATCCCGCCGATAATCGGCATAACCCAGAACAACCAAAGCTGTTGCAATGCCCAACCACCCTGGAAGATAGCAACCGCAGTACTACGAGCCGGGTTTACGGACGTATTGGTGACCGGGATACTGATCAGGTGAATCAACGTTAATGCAAGACCGATGGCAATTGGCGCAAAACCTGCCGGAGCATGTTTATCGGTCGCACCGTGGATCACTAATAAGAAACCTGCGGTCAGAACGATTTCAATTACGATGGCAGAAAGCATGGAATATCCGCCAGGTGAATGCTCGCCGTAACCGTTTGAGGCGAAGCCACTGGCTGCTGCATCAAAACCGGCTTTGCCGCTGGCAATAAGATAAAGTACCGCTGCTGCTACAATACCGCCCACAACCTGAGCAATAACATAACCAATAACGTCTTTCGCCGGGAAGCGACCACCAGCCCATAAACCGAATGTCACTGCAGGGTTAAAATGGCCACCTGAAATATGACCCACAGCGAATGCCATGGTTAATACTGTTAGACCAAACGCCAGGGCGACACCGGCAAACCCAATACCTAACTCTGGGAAAGCCGCGGCCAGAACGGCACTACCACACCCGCCAAAAACAAGCCAAAACGTGCCGAAGAACTCGGCTGCTAATTTCCTGAACATAACCACCTCAATTAAAAGTTCCGGGTTAGTTTTTCTATCCCGGTATTTCATCGCTAAAAGGGACGATGATTAAAGCGCGCTTATTTTAGAAAAAAATCTCATCCCTTCGCCACTTAAATTAATAAAAAAATTTGATTTAAGGCAATGTGATGCGAATCCTTTTTGGAGTTCAGGTGAATAAAGCATAGTTCAGTTATCAGAAATCTGATGATTGCGTCTGAAATTATATTCAAAAGTAATTTTTAAAGAGAATATTCTTAACTCTTTCGATTTATCTGCGGATGAGATCGGGTGTTCTGAGCGCTCGCTTACCGTTATACTCCTGATAACTTGAAGGAAAAAGTGAGCATTTCCGGAGGCTATATGATTCTCGAACGCGTTGAGATTGTTGGGTTTCGTGGTATTAATCGGCTGTCGTTGATGCTGGAGCAAAACAACGTGCTGATTGGGGAGAACGCGTGGGGTAAGTCCAGCCTGCTGGATGCGTTAACCTTGCTGTTGTCGCCAGAGTCGGATTTGTACCACTTTGACCGCGAAGATTTCTGGTTCCCGCCGGGTGACATCCAGGGCCGGGAACATCATCTGCATATTGTCCTGACGTTTCGTGAATCTCAACCGGGTCGCCATCGTGTGCGCCGATATCGCCCGTTAGAAGCGTGCTGGTCGCCGTGCTCCGATAACTATCACCGTATTTTCTATCGTCTGGAAGGCGAGTGTGCTGATGACGGCAGCGTCCTGACATTACGCAGTTTTCTTGATGGCGAAGGCCACCCGTTACCCATCGACAATATTAACGAACAGGCGCGTCATCTGGTGCGTTTGATGCCAGTACTGCGTTTACGTGATGCGCGTTTTATGCGGCGGATCCGTAATGGAACGGTGCCGGATTCCGCGGATGTTGAGGTGACTGCGCGTCAACTGGATTTTATGGCGCGTGAGTTGGCCACCCGACCGCAGAATCTGACGGATGGGCAGATTCGCCAGGGGCTGTCAGCGATGGTTCAACTGCTGGAGCACTACTTTTCGGAACAAGGTTCAGGTCAGTCGCGCTATCGTCTGATGCGCCGACGCTCCAACAACGAGCAACGCAGCTGGCGTTATCTGGATATTATCAACCGTATGATTGATAAACCTGGGGGGCGCACGCACCGTGTGATTCTGCTGGGGCTGTTTTCCACGCTATTACAGGCCAAAGGGTCACTAAGACTGGATAAAGACGCTCGTCCGTTGCTACTGGTAGAAGATCCTGAAACGCGGTTACACCCCATTATGTTGTCCGTTGCCTGGCAATTGTTGAACCTGCTTCCCCTCCAGCGCGTGACGACGACCAACTCTGGTGAATTGTTGTCGCTCACGCCCGTAGAACATGTTGTCCGACTGGTACGAGAATCTTCCCGCGTCGCCGCCTGGCGACTGGGACCGGGAGGACTCAATGCGGAAGACGGGCGGCGCATTGCCTTCCATATCCGTTTTAATCGGGCGTCTTCACTGTTTGCCCGTTGCTGGCTGTTGGTGGAGGGAGAAACAGAAACATGGGTCATCAACGAGCTGGCTCGTCAGTGTGGGCATCACTTTGATGCCGAAGGGATTAAAGTCATTGAATTTGCCCAGTCTGGGCTTAAACCCCTGGTGAAGTTTGCCCGCCGGATGGGAATTGAGTGGCATGTGCTGGTCGATGGCGATGAGGCGGGGAAAAAGTATGCGGCCACGGTACGCAGTCTATTGAACGATGACAAAGAGGAAGAGCGCGAGCATTTGACCATGTTACCTGCGTTGGACATGGAACACTTTATGTACCGCCAGGGGTTCTCGGATGTTTTTCATCGGGTGGCGCAAATACCGGAAAATGTGCCGATGAATATGCGGAAAATTATAGCGAAGGCGATCCATCGCTCGTCAAAACCGGATTTGGCGATTGAAGTGGCAATGGAAGCGGGGCGACGCGGTGTTGAAGCGGTGCCAACGTTGCTGCGGAAAATGTTTTCCCGCGTGCTGTGGTTAGCACGCGGGCGAGCGGATTAGCGGCGGAACATGACTGATAACTGCGAGTGGATACTGTCGAGTAACTGATAGCGGCGGCGATATTCCGCGCGCTTCTTACTGGCAATATCTGCTTCGCTTTTACGCGCTAGCGTACGCGGAATATGATAGTAGCCATTGCTGTCACATTCGCCGCCAACTGACTCCCAAAATGAATTGTAGTCAGAATGAATAACCTTGTTTTTATCATGGTAGCGCTGGCTGCGAAAAATATGCTGGTCATTGCTGACGGCCAGTACTTGTTCAATATTCAATTGTTCTGCAAAACGACAAATAGCTTCCATTACAATACGTTTAGGGAACAAACCATGGCATGATTTTGTCGCTTTTTGAATTTCTTCGTGCGGCATTAATCGGTTACCCCCCTGCAAGCCGCCAATAAAAAGCGCGCTGCGCCCTTCATAGTTGCACAGGGTGAAGGTCATTTCTGCTAATGTCTCGCCCTCACTATTACGGACAAGAATGGTACTTTCACCTTCTTTATCCAGGGCGATAAATGAGGACATTATAATGGTGTATATTGCGTTATCTTTGCCTTCAATTTGTGCCAGTTGCAACCCATCTGCACTTAAATAACCATTAAACTCTTTCGATGAAAAAGCGTTTCGGAAAGTATTGTAATGAAAACGCACGGCATCGAGTTTTGTTTTACGGTCAAGGTTTACTGCGAGATACGCGCGATGCAGGCGAACCGGTATACGGGGTTGGATCGCGAGAATTTTCTCGAGATCCGGCCATTGCGCCAGCTCAGCCATCCATTCACGTGTTAATCGTGGCATCAGCAATGAGCGCCATACAAACTTACGGCGAAAGCTTCGTTGATGCCAAAATTTACCTGGCCGCCATTGTCCGGTTGTCAGACGACAAAAAAGACTAAAACTTGTGGCGGGTCTGGAAGAATGAAAAGTGCTTTCTGTTAGCTGGCTCATAATAACAATCCAATAGATACTCTGATACTAATTTCAGCACAGCGGACCTTAACGGTTCATCAATAACTCTGTTATTCTTTGCACTTTTCAACGCCTGTTAATTTATCGTTGATGTTTATCACTCCACTCTGGTGGGCGTATTGGGGGACACTGGGACATTTTATGAAGCTCAAGGGAAAAATTAAAAAACGTTATTTTCTCCTCGCCATCATCATTATTGTGGCGATGATTTCACTTTGGCGAACGCTTAATGCGCCACTACCTCAGTATCAAACGCTAATTGTACGTCCAGGCGATCTCCAGCAAAGTGTGCTGGCCACCGGGAAACTGGATGCGTTACGCAAAGTTGATGTTGGTGCACAGGTGAGTGGGCAGTTAAAAACGCTGTCAGTAGCCATTGGCGATAAAGTGAAAAAAGATCAGTTGCTCGGCGTTATCGATCCTGAGCAGGCACAAAACCAAATCAAAGAAGTTGAAGCGACACTCATGGAGCTGCGGGCTCAGCGTTTGCAGGCTGAAGCTGAGTGGAAACTGGCGCACGTAACGCTTTCTCGTCAGCAACAACTGGCGAAAACGCAGGCGGTTTCGCAGCAGGATCTCGACACAGCAGCGACCGAAATGGCGGTCAAGCAGGCACAGATTGGCACTATTGATGCGCAAATTAAGCGTAATCAGGCTTCCCTTGATACGGCAAAAACGAACCTCGACTACACGCGAATCGTCGCGCCAATGGCGGGTGAAGTGACGCAAATCACCACCCTCCAGGGACAAACCGTGATTGCCGCCCAACAGGCACCCAACATTTTGACGTTGGCAGATATGAGCACCATGCTGGTAAAAGCGCAGGTCTCCGAGGCCGATGTTATTCACTTGCAGCCGGGCCAAAAAGCCTGGTTCACTGTGCTGGGCGATCCGCAGACACGGTACGAAGGTGTGCTCAAAGATGTCCTTCCGACGCCTGAGAAGGTGAATGACGCCATTTTCTACTATGCGCGCTTCGAAGTGCCTAACCCGAAAGGGATCCTGCGCCTTGATATGACCGCACAAGTGCACATCCAGCTCACCGACGTTAAAAATGTGCTGACGATCCCGTTGTCGGCGTTGGGCGATCCTATTGGCAACAACCGCTATAACGTCAGGCTGCTGCGCAATGGTGAAACTCGCGAACGCGAAGTGGTCATCGGCGCCCGTAATGATACCGACGTAGAAATTGTGAAAGGGTTGGAAGAGGGTGATGAAGTGATCACCGGTGAGGGTAAAGCGGGAGTGGCACAATGACGGCGTTGCTTGAGTTGAGCAATATCCGCCGCAGTTACCCGTCAGGCGAGGGACAGGTCGAGGTATTAAAGGACGTTTCCTTGCGCATTCAGGCCGGCGAAATGGTGGCGATTGTCGGGGCGTCTGGCTCAGGTAAATCGACGCTGATGAACATTCTGGGATGTCTGGACAAGCCGACCAGTGGAACCTATCGGGTTGCGGGGCGGGATGTTTCCACCCTGGATAGCGATGCGTTAGCGCAACTGCGACGTGAGCATTTCGGCTTTATCTTCCAGCGTTATCATTTGCTGTCACATCTAACGGCGGCGCAAAATGTTGAAGTCCCGGCGGTGTATGCCGGGACTGAACGTAAGCAGCGTCTGGCTCGTGCTCAGGAATTACTTCAGCGCCTGGGATTGGGTGATCGGGTTGATTATCAGCCTTCCCAGCTTTCCGGAGGCCAGCAGCAACGTGTCAGTATTGCACGTGCGTTGATGAACGGTGGTCAGGTTATTCTGGCCGATGAACCCACTGGCGCGTTGGACAGCCGCTCCGGCGAAGAGGTGATGGCTATTCTGCATCAGCTACGCGATCGCGGGCATACGGTCATTATCGTCACGCACGACAGCCAGGTTGCCGCCCAGGCAGAACGCGTCCTTGAAATTCGTGATGGCGAGATTGTGCGTAATCCACCATCACAAAAGCCCGCTACCGGACGTGATATTGCTGAACCAACGGTGACGACGGCTTCTGGCTGGAGCCAGTTTGTCAGCGGTTTTCGTGAAGCATTGACCATGGCCTGGCTGGCCATGGCCGCCAACAAGATGCGTACACTGCTCACAATGCTGGGTATTATCATCGGCATCGCGTCGGTGGTATCGATTGTGGTGGTGGGCGATGCGGCAAAACAACTGGTGCTGGCAGACATCCGAGCGATTGGTACGAATACTATCGATATCTATCCAGGCAAGGATTTCGGTGATGACGATCCACAATATCAGCAGGCGCTGAAGTATGACGATTTAGTGGCGATTCAGAAGCAACCCTGGGTCAGTTCCGTTACGCCTGCGGTATCAAAGAACCTACGCCTGCGCTATGGCAATATTGATGTCGCCGCCAGCGCGAATGGCGTTAGCGGTGATTACTTCAACGTCTATGGCATGACGTTCAGTGAAGGCGCCACCTTTAATGCAGAGCAACTGGCGGGGCGGGCACAGGTGGTGGTGCTCGACAGCAATACCCGACGTCAGTTGTTCCCCAGCAAAGCGAAAGTGGTGGGTGAAGTTATTCTGGTGGGAAATATGCCAGCCACCGTCATTGGCGTTGCGGAAGAAAAACAATCGATGTTTGGCAGCAGTAAGATCCTGCGCGTCTGGCTGCCCTACAGCACTATGTCAGGACGGATCATGGGGCAATCGTGGTTAAACTCTATTACCGTGCGGGTAAAAGAGGGGTTTGATAGCGCCCAGGCCGAGCAGCAACTTACCCGTCTGTTATCGCTGCGTCATGGCAAAAAAGATTTCTTCACCTGGAACATGGATGGCATCTTGAAAACCGCCGAAAAAACCACACGTACATTACAGCTCTTTCTGACGCTGGTAGCGGTGATTTCGCTGGTGGTAGGCGGGATCGGCGTGATGAACATTATGCTGGTTTCGGTGACAGAGCGTACGCGTGAAATCGGCATTAGGATGGCAGTGGGGGCGCGGGCCAGTGATGTGCTACAGCAGTTCTTAATTGAGGCTGTGCTGGTGTGCCTGGTGGGAGGCGCGCTCGGTATCAGTTTGTCGATGTTAATTGCCTTTACGCTACAACTGTTCCTGCCCGGGTGGGAAATTGGTTTCTCTCCTGTCGCGCTGTTAACGGCTTTCTTGTGTTCAACCGCCACCGGAATTTTGTTTGGCTGGCTTCCGGCCCGTAATGCAGCGCGTCTGGATCCCGTGGATGCTTTGGCGCGAGAATAACGCGTTGTATTACATAAGAAATAAAAATGCCAGCCTCAGGGGCTGGCATTTTGTCTGCGGGATGTACACAATGAGACAGAAGAGCTATGCGACAGCTTCTGCTTCAATGACGGGCACGATAAGACTGGCATGATTGCCTTTTGGCCCCTGGTGGACATCAAACTGGACAGACTGTCCGGCTTTTAGCGTTCTGTAACCATCCATCTGAATGGTGGAGTAATGGGCGAAGATATCTTCACCACCGCCTTCGGGGCAGATGAAACCAAACCCTTTGGCATTATTGAACCACTTAACAGTACCCGTTTCCATACTTCGACATCCTTCGTAAATCTTATATAAGTAAGATGGAATGAACCGGTGGCGGAGTGGGGGCTGTTCAAAACCTCGCCAACTCTCGAAACTACAATTTAGAGAAATCAGGCGAGGCGTCAAGCGCCAGGCAGGTGGAATAGGGTAAAAATGCATCAAAATTTGAAGCAGTTAACGCTATTGTCGGATATGTGACAGATGTCGCGGATGACACTGATAGATGATAGTTATCTAATACTTGAGGTAGATTGATTGTGCGCATAGGCTCTTGTCAGCGGCAAGTTATTCTGCCGGTAACCGTAACTGAAGATGACGACTGACAATGAGTAAGACGAACGACTGGCTGAATTTCGAACAGCTGGCGGAAGACAAATTGCGCGACGCGCTAAAACCGCCATCTATGTATAAAGTGATATTAGTCAATGATGATTACACTCCGATGGAGTTTGTTATTGACGTGTTACAAAAATTCTTTTCTTATGATGTAGAACGTGCAACGCAACTGATGCTTGCCGTTCACTATCAAGGTAAAGCCATCTGCGGCGTATTTACCGCCGAGGTTGCTGAAACCAAAGTGGCGATGGTGAACAAATATGCGAGGGAAAACGAGCATCCGTTGCTGTGTACGCTGGAAAAAGCCTGAATGCAGGCATAAATATTGGGGGAGGTGCCTATGCTCAATCAAGAACTGGAACTCAGTTTAAACATGGCTTTCGCCAGAGCGCGCGAGCACCGACATGAGTTTATGACCGTCGAGCACTTGTTACTGGCGTTGCTCAGTAACCCATCGGCCCGCGAAGCGCTGGAAGCGTGTTCTGTGGATCTGGTGGCGCTCCGTCAGGAACTCGAAGCCTTCATTGAACAAACCACACCCGTATTGCCTGCCAGCGAAGAAGAGCGCGACACGCAGCCGACGCTGAGTTTTCAGCGTGTTTTGCAACGTGCTGTCTTTCATGTTCAGTCCTCCGGGCGCAATGAAGTGACTGGCGCTAATGTGCTGGTTGCTATCTTCAGCGAGCAGGAATCACAGGCGGCCTATCTGCTGCGTAAGCATGAAGTCAGTCGCCTGGACGTGGTGAATTTCATTTCTCATGGCACGCGTAAAGACGAACCGAGTCAGTCTTCTGACTCCGGGAATCAGCCAAATAACGAAGAGCAAGCTGGCGGGGAGGACCGTATGGAGAACTTCACGACTAACCTTAACCAGCTGGCTCGCGTGGGCGGGATTGATCCGCTTATTGGCCGCGAAAAAGAGCTGGAGCGCGCCATTCAGGTACTGTGTCGTCGCCGTAAAAATAACCCACTGCTGGTGGGGGAATCCGGCGTGGGGAAAACGGCGATTGCCGAAGGTCTCGCCTGGCGTATTGTCCAGGGGGATGTGCCGGAAGTGATGGCTGATTGTACGCTGTACTCTCTGGATATCGGTTCATTGCTGGCGGGTACCAAATACCGCGGTGATTTTGAGAAACGCTTTAAGGCGCTGCTGAAGCAACTGGAGCAGGATACTAACAGCATCCTGTTTATCGATGAGATCCACACTATTATCGGTGCGGGTGCGGCATCGGGCGGCCAGGTGGATGCCGCTAACCTGATCAAGCCGCTGCTCTCCAGCGGGAAAATTCGTGTGATAGGTTCAACCACCTATCAGGAGTTCAGCAATATCTTTGAGAAAGACCGTGCGTTAGCGCGTCGCTTCCAGAAGATCGATATCACTGAGCCGTCAGTGGAAGAGACCGTGCAGATCATCAACGGTCTGAAACCGAAGTACGAAGCGCACCATGACGTTCGCTACACCGCCAAAGCGGTACGTGCAGCGGTCGAACTGGCGGTGAAATACATTAACGATCGTCATCTGCCGGATAAAGCGATTGACGTGATTGATGAAGCGGGCGCACGTGCGCGCCTGATGCCGGTCAGCAAGCGGAAGAAAACCGTCAACGTGGCAGATATCGAGTCCGTCGTGGCCCGCATTGCACGGATCCCAGAGAAGAGCGTTTCGCAGAGCGATCGTGATACGCTGAAAAATCTGGGCAACCGCCTGAAAATGCTGGTATTTGGGCAGGATAAAGCCATTGAAGCACTGACCGAAGCGATCAAAATGAGCCGTGCCGGTCTGGGTCATGAGCATAAACCTGTCGGTTCGTTCCTGTTCGCCGGACCGACTGGCGTTGGTAAGACCGAAGTCACGGTGCAGTTGTCTAAAGCGCTGGGCATCGAACTGCTGCGTTTTGATATGTCCGAATATATGGAACGTCATACTGTCAGCCGCTTGATTGGTGCGCCTCCAGGGTATGTCGGTTTCGACCAGGGCGGTTTACTGACCGATGCGGTGATTAAACATCCGCATGCTGTACTGCTGCTGGATGAAATTGAAAAAGCGCACCCGGATGTCTTTAACCTGCTGCTGCAGGTTATGGATAACGGTACGCTGACTGACAATAACGGGCGCAAAGCAGATTTCCGCAACGTAGTGCTGGTGATGACGACCAACGCCGGGGTACGTGAAACTGAGCGTAAATCGATTGGGCTTATTCATCAGGACAACAGTACTGATGCGATGGGTGAAATCAAAAAAGTGTTTACGCCGGAATTCCGTAACCGCCTCGACAACATTATCTGGTTCGATCATCTCTCTACTGAGGTGATTCATCAGGTGGTGGATAAATTTATTGTCGAGCTGCAGGTTCAGCTGGATCAGAAAGGTGTCTCTCTGGAAGTGAGTCAGGAAGCACGTAACTGGCTGGCGGAAAAAGGTTACGACCGCGCAATGGGCGCACGCCCGATGACGCGAGTGGTTCAGGACAACCTGAAAAAACCATTGGCCAACGAATTGTTGTTTGGTTCGCTGGTGGATGGCGGTCAGGTTACCGTCGCGCTGGATAAAGAAAAAAATGAGCTGACCTATGGTTTCCAGAGTGCGCAAAAGCACAAGCCAGAAGCTGCACATTAATTTCTAATCACATGATAAACCGGGCGTAATGCCCGGTTTTTTTTTGCCTGAAAGTCGTGATTTGAATGGGGGAGCTCAAAGAGTTTAAACGGCAGGCAAAAAATAAGCCTGCGTAAGGGAGATTACGCAGGCTAAGGAGGTGGTTCCTGGTACAGCTAGCATTTATGGGTTATGTTTTTCAGCGGGTGGGATAATACCCTTAATGAACGAAACGGTATGTGATCGATTTCTAAGAATCTTCCGAACGCTGAAAAATAACCGTAATTAACTACTTAGCATGTGGATTGCGCGTGGACTCACCGGCAAAATTACGCATCAGTAATGCATAATTCAGATCGATATCCTGCGGTACGGGCATCCATACGGTATAACCATCACCAGGCGCAACTGGCATAGCTTCGCCTTTGGCGTTTTCCATCTGCTCAAGGGTGAAATTGACGTTACCCTGTGGCGTCATCAGCTCCAGACTGTCACCGACGGTGAATTTGTTTTTCACCAGCACAGCAGCCAGATCGCCTTTGCGTTCGCCAGTGAATTCACCGACAAACTGCTGACGTTCGGAAACAGAAAAACCGTATTCGTAGTTCTGATAGTCGTCATGCGTATGGCGGCGCAGGAATCCTTCCGTATAACCACGGTGCGCCAGGCCTTCCAGTGTTTCCAGCAGTTGCGGATCGAACGGTTTACCGGCTGCAGCATCGTCAATGGCTTTACGATAAACCTGTGCGGTACGGGCGCAGTAATAGTAAGACTTGGTGCGGCCTTCGATTTTCAGCGAATGCACGCCCATCTGGGTCAGGCGCTCAACGTGGGCAATTGCGCGTAAATCTTTTGAGTTCATGATGTAAGTGCCGTGTTCGTCTTCGAACGCGGTCATGTATTCACCCGGACGCTGGGCTTCTTCAATCATAAACACTTTGTCCGTAGGTGCGCCGATCCCAAGCGTTGGTTCCACGTTTTGTACCGGGATGGGTTCGTATTTGTGCACGATATTACCCACCACATCTTCTTTGCCTTCCTGCACGTTGTATTCCCAGCGGCAGGCATTGGTACAGGTACCCTGGTTAGGGTCGCGCTTGTTGATGTAGCCGGAGAGCAGGCAGCGGCCGGAGTAGGCCATGCACAGCGCACCGTGAACGAAGATTTCAATCTCCATATCCGGAACCTGGGTGCGGATCTCTTCAATTTCTTCCAGCGACAGTTCGCGGGACAGGATAACGCGGGTCAGGCCCATTTGTTTCCAGAACTTCACCGTTGCCCAGTTTACCGCGTTAGCCTGTACGGACAGATGAATATCCATATTAGGGAAGTGTTCACGTACCAGCATGATCAGGCCTGGATCGGACATAATCAGTGCATCCGGCCCCATTTCCACAACGGGTTTCAGGTCACGAATGAAGGTTTTGAGCTTGGCGTTATGCGGGGCAATGTTAACCACCACATAGAATTTTTTACCCAGTTCATGGGCCTCATTAATGCCGAGCTGCAGGTTTTCGTGATTGAATTCGTTGTTGCGCACACGCAGAGAGTAACGCGGTTGACCCGCATACACAGCATCTGCGCCATAGGCGAAAGCGTAACGCATATTTTTCAGCGTTCCCGCCGGGGAAAGGAGTTCCGGTTTAAACATAATTTTCTCGTTCTGATGACAGGTCAGACTCGCTTCACTGAATGAAGCGGTTGGGGGAGTGCCCCCATATTAAGGGCGGGCATTGTATCGCTGCGTGACGGGCAGGTAAAGTTATTGTGCCGGGTGGGCGTTTTGCCTTACCCGGCCTTGATTGACGTCTGGCAGATTAAGCAATCCGACAGGCATCGGCTTCCCAGCGATATCCTACGCCATAGACCGCGCGGATAAACGACTGCTCTGCATCCAGCGATTCCAGTTTGCGGCGCAGGTTCTTGATATGGCTGTCGATGGTGCGGTCGGTAACGACGCGGTAGTCATCGTAGAGATGGTTGAGCAATTGCTCGCGGGAGAACACTTTTCCCGGTTCATGCGATAGCGTTTTGAGTAAGCGAAATTCAGCGGGCGTCAGGTCGAGCATTTTTCCACGCCACGATGCCTGAAAACGGCCTTCATCGACGATCAGAGGACTTTCTGCATCCATCTGTTGCAACTCGCGCTGTGGTTTACAACGGCGCAGGATCGTTTTCACTCGTGCGACGACTTCCCGCGGGCTGTACGGTTTACAAATGTAGTCATCTGCACCGATCTCCAGCCCCAGCAGGCGGTCAATCTCTTCGATTTTGGCGGTCACCATCATAATCGGGACATCAGAGAAACGACGAATTTCCCGGCACAGAGTCAGACCGTCGGTACCTGGCAACATCAGATCTAACAAGATAAGATCGGGCGGCGTCTGGCGTACGTAAGGCAACACCTGATCGCCGTGATTGATGAGCGTAGGGGCATAGCTTGCCGCACGCAGGTAGTCGATGAGCAGTTGCCCCAGCTTGGGCTCGTCTTCCACGATCAGAATACGCGGCGTGTTTTCATCAATAGGTAACTCAGTCATACATCTCTCTGTAAGTCGCGTTCCAGCGGTAACTCTACTGTAATGCTAACCCCGCCAAAAGGCGAATGGGCGGCGCGGATCAGACCATTATGCGCCTGGACAATGTTGACGCAAATCGCCAGCCCCAGCCCGGACCCTCCGCTGGCCCGGTTACGGGACCCTTCGGTGCGATAAAAGCGTTCGAATAGTTTCTGTAGCTGTTCGTCGCTAACGCCGGGGGCGGAATCGGCGAAGGTTAATAACACCATTCGCTCGCGCTGTTCGGCGCTGATATGCAGACCGCCACCGCTGTCGGTGTAGCGTAGGCTGTTTTCTAGTAGGTTGTTAAACAGTTGCATCAGGCGATCCCTGTCGCCAAAGACCGTCATGCTGTCCGGGAGTGAAAGTTGGATCGTCAGTCCACGACTGGCGAAGCGTTCGCGAAACGCGCCGCTCGCCACTTCCAGCAGAGGGATCAGGTCCAGCGAGGTTTTCTGGTAGGCCAACGCACCTTCATCAGACATAGAAAGCTGGTGGAGATCGTCTACCAGTTTGGTGAGCGTACCCACTTCGGCCTGCAATGAGGCTACCGAATCCGGGGTGAACTGACGTACACCATCCTGAATAGCTTCGAGTTCGCCGCGTAAAACTGCCAGCGGCGTGCGCAGTTCGTGAGAGATATCAGCCATAAAGTCCCGGCGCATCTGCTGGTTTTTTTCCAGCGTACTGGCGAGCTGGTTGAAATCCTGCGCCAGTTTGCCCAGTTCATCGGTACTGGTGGGGACCACGCGGGTGGTAAAATCGCCGGCAGCCAGTTTGTGTGTGCCTTCCACCAACCGCTTAACCGGGGCCAGCAGGCTGCGCGCTAGCGTAAACGTCGCCAGCGCGGCAAGGATCGTGGAGAGCGCCACGATAAGCCAACTGGATCGTCTTTGCTGCATGTCGAAATTGATATCCGTATTCCGCGTTAAACGTTCTACGGGCGAGGCGATCACGGCCCCCACTTCGCTGCCGTTAACGCGTATGGGATGGCGCATGCCGTCGCGAGGAACTGGGCCGCGTGGGCCGACCAGCACGTGGGCACTTTGATCGACCACCCAAAATTGCGTACGCCAGCCGTGCGGCGGCATGCCGGGTCCCGGTTTATCATCGTCATTGTCGTGTTCAAAAGAGCGCAGGATCTGGAAAACAAAACGATCGTTATTGCGTAAGAATCGCCAGTTGCCGTGCTGCTCGTACTGCTCGCTTAACGCATCGCTGAGCATTTGCAGGCGTTGTTCGTTACCGTGTTTGATGTAGTCAATAAAACCGCGTTCGAAGCTAATGCGCACGGCCCAGTGCATACTGATCAGCAGCACAATGCAGGTGGCGAAAATAGCCAGAAAGAGTTTGCCGGTGATACCGGGCCGCCAGAACTTCATCAGGTGCTCCTTTTGCGCCGTGAAATCACCGCGTTGGTCTGCGTGTCGTTCGGCACGCGGGCAAAAATGAGGGCGGGCAGTGCGATAAGGAACGCAATGCACAACCAGGTATACATAAAGACGGTATGCGTAGACGCGCTGTCGATGGCGATATGCTGCTGCCCGAACATGCCTAACAACAGACCGGCGATGGTTACCCCGATACTCATCGACAGTTGCATGATCATTGACAGCAGGCTGTTGCCGCTGCTCGCGAGGTCATCCGGCAGGTCTTTTAGCGTCAGCGTGTTCATTGATGAGAAGCGGGTAGAATTGACCATCCCCTGTAAGAACAGTATGAACGGCAGAGCGTAATACCAACCGAGTAACGCGGTGCTCATCAGCAACAGGCTGACCATCGACAGGCCAAGCGTGGTGGTGACCAGTACGCGACGGTAGCCAAACCGGTTGACGACCTGGACCACGATGCGTTTCATTCCCATACTGCCCAGCACCATCGGGATCATCATCAATCCGGCATGAAATGGTGAAAAGCCCAATCCAATCTGCAGGAAAACCGGGGTCATGAACGGTAACATTCCGCTACCAATCCGCCCGGCAAAGCTGCCGAACAGGCCTAACGAGAAGGTGTGTGTACGAAACAGATGCAGGCTAAACAGTGCACGAGGGTTGTTGTGGGCATGTTTCAGATACAGCAGGATCGCCAGTACGCCACAGATAACCAGCGCTGCCAGCGTGATGTGGGAAATGCCGGTTCCCTTACTACCATCGAGCGCTAACGTGAGTACCGCCATGCCGACAGCCAGCATTATGAATCCAGAAAGATCGAAACGACGAGTTTGCATGGTGTAGTTGGGCATCAGCATTAGCGTCGCTATTGCCCCGACAATGCCAACCGGAATGTTAATCAGAAATATCCAGTGCCAGGAGGCATATTCCACCAGAATACCACCTAATGCCGGGCCCAGAAGAGGGCCAATCTGACCGGGCAAGGTGACGAATGTCATTGCCGCCATGTATTGCTCGCGTGGGACGATTTTCATCACCGTCAACCTGCCGACGGGCACCATCATCGCGCCGCCTACACCTTGTAACACGCGAGCCATCACCAGTTCATCCAGCGTTCCGGACCAGGCGCAAAAAAGCGATCCCAGCGTAAACAGAATGATCGCGGTGAAGAATATATTGCGCACACCGATTTTATCGGCCAGCCAACCGCTGGCGGGGAGCATTACGGCGACGGTAAGTACATACGACACAATGACCATGTGCATATGCAGTGGGCTTTCCCCGAGGCTTTTGGCCATCGAGGGAAGCGCGGTGTTGACGATGGTGGTATCCAGCGACTGCATGAAAAAGCCAAATGCCACAATCCAAAGTTGCCAGCGGGTGCTGTCGGGAAGTTCTGTCATAACTCTGCTACCGGTTTGCTGTTTTTACGCGAAAAACGCAGACGCAGACGGTCGAAAAAGAGATAGACCACCGGAGTGGTGTACAGCGTAAGTAGCTGACTGACAACCAGCCCGCCAACAATGGTTATCCCCAATGGTTGACGCAGCTCAGAGCCGTCACCTGCGGATAATACCAGCGGCAGCGCACCAAACAGGGCCGCCAGCGTGGTCATCATTATTGGGCGAAAACGCAGCAGGCAGGCCTGGAAAATCGCTTCTTCCGGCTGCAACTTGCCATTTCTCTGCGCTTCCAGCGCAAAATCGACCATCATGATGGCGTTTTTCTTCACAATGCCAATTAATAGCATGATCCCTATCAGGGCGATTAGGCTGAACAGGGCATTGAACAGCTCCAGCGCCAGTAAGGCCCCAACGCCGGCAGAAGGCAGCGTGGAGAGAATAGTCAGCGGGTGAACATAGCTTTCATACAGCATACCCAGCACGATATAGACGGTGGCGATGGCGGCGATAATCAGGATCACCTGTGAATTCATGGTGTCCTGAAATACCTGCGCGGTACCCGCAAAGCTACCACGCACCGTCGACGGTACCCCAAGCTGGGTCATCGTTCGGTTGATGGCCTCCGTCGCTTCAGAAAGTGAAGAACCGGTCGGCAGGTTAAACGATACGGTTGAGGCGGCAGACAACCCCTGGTGATTCACCGATAACGGCGCATTTGCCGGTTGCCATTTGGCAAAGTACGACAACGGTATTGCTTTGCCATCGCTGTTAATGACGAACATTTTGTCCAGGGCGCTGATATCCTGGGTGTAGCGTGGGTCGACTTCCATCACCACTTTGTATTGGTTCATCGGCTGATAGATGGTTGAAATTTGTCGCTGACCAAAGGCGTTATTCAGCAGGCTGTTGGCAGCTTCAACGTCGATTCCCAGACGTGACATGGTGTCACGATCGTAGGTCAGATTCATTTCCGCGCCGTTGTCCTGCTGATCGGAGTTAACGTCCGCCAGCTGGGGCAGGGCGGCCAGCGCCTTACGAATTTTTGGTTCCCATTCGCGTAGTGCGGCGAGGTCATCTGACAACAGAGTGTATTGGTAGCTGGCATTAGCCTGACGACCGCCGACGCGAATATCCTGCACCGCCATCAGAAACAGGTTTGCGCCGGGTTCTTTGGCAAGCTTCACACGCAGGCGGTCGATCACCTGTTGCGCTGTTTCGTGACGTTCTCCACGTGGCTTCAGGGTGATAAACATCATCCCACTGTTGACGCGTGAACCGCCGGTAAACCCGGTGACGTTATTCACCGCAGGATCGTCGCGGATGATCTTCATAAAGTCCTGCAGTTTGCCCCGCATCGCCTGAAACGAAATACTCTGATCGGCCTGGATCCCGCCCATGAGCACGCCAGTATCCTGCTCCGGGAAGAAGGTTTTGGGGATTGAAATATAGAGCCAGACGTTCAGGGCAATGGTTGCGAGTAGCACCACGCCCACCATGCGTGTGTGGCGTAGCACCCACTTCAGCGAGGTGGCGTAGCTTTGTTGTAATGCCACCAGTACACGGCCAAATCCCCGCTTACGCGATTGTTCGCGTGGCGTGCTGGATTTGAGCATCCAGCCACACATCATCGGCGTCAACGTCAGCGATACCAGCAATGAAATACCGATAGCCACCGACAGGGTGACGGCAAACTCGCGTAACAGACGGCCTGGCAGCCCGCCCATTAACAGCAGTGGCAGAAACACCGCCACCAGCGACAGGCTCATGGAGAGAACCGTGAAACCCACCTCGCGCGTGCCCTGTAGCGCCGCCTGTAACGGTTTCATTCCTGCTTCGAGGTGGCGTGCAATGTTCTCCAGTACCACAATGGCATCATCGACGACAAAACCCGTCGCGATGGTTAGGGCCATTAACGACAGGTTGTTGAGGCTAAATCCACACAGATACATCGCGGCAAACGTACCAATCAGCGAGACCGGAACCGCAACGGCTGGGATCAGGGTGGCACGCCCGGAGCGCAGGAAGACAAACACCACCAGGATAACCAACGCGACGGAGATAATCAGTGTTTGTTCTACTTCAGCCAGCGAAGCGCGGATAGTGGGTGAACGATCCTGGGCGATTTGTAGATCGATAGCGGCAGGAACCAGGGTTTGTAACTCCGGTAGTTTGGCGCGAATGCTGTCGACCGTATGAATAATATTGGCTTCCGGCAGTTTGCGGATCATCAACAGAATGGCCGGTTTGGCATTGGTCATCCCCGCATTGCGTACGTCCTGCACTGAATCACTGACAGATGCAACATCCCCCAGTCGCACAGCTGCACCGTTGTTATAGTGGATGATAACTGGCTTATATTCCGCCGCGGTTTTTAGCTCATCGTTGGTTTGTACCTGCCAGCGATGGGTTTTATCTTCGATAGCACCCTGTGGTTTACGCACGTTGGCGTTATCGATAGCGCTACGCACCGCGTCCAGCGATACACCCTGGTTAAACAGCGCCTGCGGATTAAGCCCCACACGCACGGCGGGAAGAGAGCTTCCTCCGACATCCACATCACCGACGCCGTTGATTTGTGCGATGGTCTGCGCCAGTTGCGTCGATGCGAAATCGTATAATTCACCTTGCGAGTACGTGTCCGATGTTAGCGTCAGGATCATGATCGGGGCATCTGAAGGGTTGGCCTTCCGATACGTCGGGCGGCTGGGCATCCCGCTGGGCAGCAGGCTTTGCGCTGCGTTAATGGCGGCCTGTACGTCCCGTGCTGCACCGTTGATGTCGCGGTCAAATTTAAATTCGAGAATAATGCGCGTGCTACCAAGCGAACTGCTTGATGTCATCTCATTTACGCCCGCGATCCGCCCAAGCGAGCGTTCCAGTGGGGTTGCTACGGATGACGCCATTGTTTCGGGTGATGCTCCCGGTAGTGATGCACTGACCATGATTACCGGGAAATCAACCTGCGGCAGGGGGGCCACTGGCAACAGGCGAAAGCCAAGAATCCCGCACAGGGTAATCGCCACCGAAATAAGAATGGTCGCGACCGGGCGATGGATGAAAAGCGCAAAAAATTTCATTTACGCGTCCTCTTCCTGGCGTGGGAAGCGGTTCCTGACGTACAGCGATAAACGGTCAAAAAGCAGATAGATGACGGGCGTGGTAAACAACGTCAGGACCTGGCTTACCAGCAGACCGCCAACCATGCCAATACCTAATGGACGGCGTAACTCTGCACCTACACCGGTGCTTAGCATCAGTGGCAACGCACCCAGTAGCGCTGCCAGCGTGGTCATCAGGATAGGGCGAAAACGCAGCAGACAGGCCTGGAAAATGGCATCGCGGGGTGACATTCCCTGCTCACGTTCCGCGGCAAGGGCAAAGTCGATCATCATGATGGCGTTTTTCTTCACGATCCCGATGAGCAAAATAATGCCGATGATCGCGATCACGTCCAGTTCGCTGCCGGCAATCATGAGCGCCAGCAACGCCCCGACACCCGCAGTGGGAAGTGTAGAGAGAATCGTAATCGGGTGAATAAAGCTTTCGTACAATACGCCGAGCACGATATACATCGCGACCACTGCCGCCACAATCAGCCAGATGGTGTTGCCCAGAGCAGCCTGGAAGGCAAGCGTACTGCCCTGGAACTGAGTGGTGATATTTGCGGGCAGGTTAAGTGTTTTTTCGGCATCCTGAATCGCCTGTACCGCATCGCCCAACGACTGGTTATCTGGCACATTGAACGAGATAGTCGTCACCGGGAATTGATCGAGATGGTTAATCGATAGCGGGGCAAAACGCTGCTCAATGCTGGCGATAGCGCTGAGCGGTACGATCCCGCCATCGCTACTGGTCAGACGAATGGTATCCAGCGCTGCAAGTCCAGGTGTGCTGTCAGTGTTATGCTCTAACACCACGCGATACTGGTTTGCCTGCGTGTAGATAGTCGAAATCAAACGCTGTCCGAAGGCGTTATACAGGGCGTTATCGACATCCGCCATACTGATCCCTAAACGGCTGGCGCTGTCACGATTGACGTTCACATACGCGACCAACCCTTGATCCTGCCAGTCGCTGCTAACATCAGACAATTGTGGTAACTGCTGAAGTTTTTCAAGCAGCTGTGGGACCCACGTGCTGAGGGCGTCAAGAGAGTTAGCTTGTAACGTAAACTGGTATTGCGTTCGGCTGACCTGGGTATCAATCGTCAGATCCTGCGTGGGTTGTAGATAAAGGTCAACGCCAGGGACTCTGTCTACCTCATCCTGCAATCGGGCGATCACCTTCTGAACGCGATCGTCGCGCTCATCCAACGGTTTAAGATTAATTTGCAGACGAGCACTGTTCAGCGCGGGGTTAGTGCCGTCAACACCCACGAAGGCCGTCAGGCTTTCTACCGCAGGATCGTTAAGGATCACATCGGAAACCTGGCGTTGACGCTGGGCCATGCTGGAAAATGAACTGGATTGCGGAGCCTGCAGCGTACCCTGAATAATGCCGTTATCCTGAATCGGGAAGAAACCTTTTGGGATAAACACCCACAGCATGACACTCAGGGCCAACGTACCGAGGGCTACGCTAAGCGTCAACCACGGGTGGTTAAGTACTTTTGCCAGCCAGTGGCCGTATCCGGCAATCACCCGATCGAACATTTTCTCTGAGGCGCGGGAGAAGCGGTTTTGCTTACGCAATGACGCCTGACTGAGCATGCGCGCGCACATCATCGGTGTAAGGGTGAGCGATACGACGGCGGAAATCAGAATCGCCACTGCCAGCGTAACGGCGAATTCACGGAACAAGCGCCCGACGATATCGCCCATGAATAGCAGTGGAATCAATACCGCAATCAATGAAAACGTCAGGGAGATGATGGTGAAACCAATCTCGCCCGCACCTTTCAGGGCAGCGGTCAGTGGTTTTTCCCCTTTTTCGATATAGCGCGAAATATTCTCGATAACCACAATGGCATCATCCACCACAAAACCTGTGGCGATGGTCAGCGCCATCAACGTCAGGTTGTTGATGGAGAAATCAAGAAACACCATTACCGCGAAGGTCCCGATCAGCGATAGCGGAACGGCAACCGCAGGAATGATGGTGGCAGGAATATTGCGCAGAAACAGGTAGATAATCATGACGACCAATGCAATTGCCAGCATCAGTTCGAACTGAGTGTCGGCAACGGAAGCGCGAATATTGGTCGTACGATCCGAAAGTACAGTTACCTTCACCGATTTCGGCAGACTTTCCGTCAGTTGCGGCAGCATTTGCCGAATACTGTCCGCCGTGGAGATAATATTTGCGCCTGGTTGACGCTGTACGTTCATCACGATGGCTTGTTGTTTGTTGGCCCATGCCCCAAGCCAGCTGTTTTCTGCACCTTGTTCGACGGTGGCGACATCACCCAGTCGTACCGGTGCACCATTTTTATAGGCAACGATTAACTGGCGATACTCATCGGCAGACTGCATCTGGTCATTAGCGGAAAGTGTAACGGCGCGCGTTGGCCCATCAAGACTCCCTTTGGCGGAATTGACGTTGGCGCCGGTAATCGCCGTACGGATGGTTTCGCTGGTCAGGCCGAGCGCTGCAATCGCCTGTGCATTAAGTTTCACGCGGACCGCAGGACGCTGGCCGCCAGAAAGTGTCACCAGGCCAACACCAGATACCTGGGAGATTTTCTGCGCGACGCGGGTTTCCACCATATCTTCCACTTGCGTCATCGGCATGGCGCTCGAGGTGACGGCCAGCGTCATGATCGGCGGATCCGCTGGATTAACTTTGCTGTAGACCGGTGGGTTAGGCAGGTCACTCGGTAATAAGTTGGTGGCGGCATTGATGGCGGCCTGAACTTCCTGCTCAGCAACATCCAGTGGCAGGGTCAGTTGAAACTGCAACGTGACGACCGATGCACCACCGGAACTTTGGGAGGACATTTGTTTCAGGCCGGACATCTGTCCGAACTGGCGTTCAAGCGGAGCGGTAACCGCAGACGTCATGACATCCGGGCTGGCTCCGGGATAGAGCGTTATGACCTGAATGGTGGGGTAATCCACTTCCGGTAATGCCGCAATGGGCAGAAAACGGTAGCCGATGATACCGGCAAGCAGAATCGCGACCATCAGCAACGTGGTGGCGACGGGGCGCAGAATAAACAGGCGGGACGGGCCGCCTGTATTGCCGGGAGGTAACACCTGCATCAGGAGCTCGCTCCTTTTTTGCCATAGCCGCGCGGTGCGGCTTTGTCGTCGCTAGCGGTGGCGGCGTGAGCCTCCACGACCTCGACTTTAGCCCCTTCCGTCAGACGATCAATCCCGTCGGTGACGACGCGATCGCCCGCGGACAGCCCGGCGGAGATAACGACATTCTGACTGTCCTGAATTCCCGGTTTAACCAAATGTTTGCTGACTTTGTTGTCGTTGTTCAGTACCCAGACAAAGTGGCCTTCGTTACCCATTTGTAGTGCGGCAGTCGGGATCACGACGGCATTTTGTTCGGTATCGACGAGCATGCGAGCGTTAACAAACTGATTCGGGAACAAGGCATCGTCCTGGTTGTTAAAGCGGGCCTTTGCTTTGATGGTGCCGGTGGTGGCGTCAATCTGGTTGTCGAGGCTCAGCAGCACACCTTCGCTCAGTTTTTTCGAGTTGGTACGGTCCCAGGCCTCAACTTTCAGTGGCGCCCCCGATTTCTGTGCCTGTACTACGGTCGCGATATCGTTCTCTGGCAGAGTGAAAACCAGATCAATAGGATGGGTTTGTGTAATGACGACAATCCCGGTGGTATCGCTGCTGGATATCTGGTTACCCACATCCACAAGCTTCAGGCCCACCCGACCATCAACAGGAGCCGTTATCCGGCTCCAGTCGAGTTGTAATTGCGCGCTGGCGACGCTGGCTTCATCGGCTTTTATCGTCCCTTGTGTTTCGTTGACCAGCGCCTGTTGTGCATCCAGTTCCTGACGAGAGACCAGATTCGTTTTGACCAATTGCTGATAGCGGGCGAGGTCGCGACGAGCATTGGCTAGCGTGGCTTTATCTTTCGCTAGCTGTCCCTGCGCCTGAGCCAACGCAACGTTAAACTGGCTCGGGTCGATCTCGGCCAGCAGATCGCCGGCTTTCACCTGTTGCCCTTCCTGAAAGTGTATGGCGATGAGTTGGCCGTCCACGCGACTGCGTACCGTCGCGGTGTTCGCGGCAGTAATGGTACCCAGCCCGGTCAGATAGCGTGGAACCGCTTGTTCGACTGCCGTAGCCGCCTGAACCGGAGCCAACGGACCGGAACGCATTCCTCGTCGTCCCGTTGCCGGAGCGGGTTGTGTCTGACGGGTCGCGCCGGGGGCTGTTCCCTGAGGTTCGCTGCGACTTTGCCAGAACCAGAAGGCGGTGATGGCGGCCACGACGATCACGATTACTATCACCCAGCGGGATTTGTTACGGCCTTTCATTGTTATGAGTTTCTCATCCTGAAACGTTTCGCGGAATGATACTAGTTTAGCCAGTGAACAAGGGAGAAAAATGGAGGAATTATGAAACACTGTCGGGATTCGTCTGAATGACGGCGCGGCTTTGCGAGGCATTACGCAACAATCAGCAGCGAAAATCGCCAATGCGAAATAGTGTGTCAGAGTGTGGTCAAGGCAATAAGGAGGTAAGCCAGAGATTTCAGCGGGACGCTGGAACGGGAAAGCCCCTCCCGAGGAAGGGGCCAAAAAAAGGAAAGGGTTATGATGAAGCAGGTCATCATACTGGTGATACTCTTAGTCATTAGCTTACCGGCTTACTAAGACACCAGGGGGAGGGTAAAACCTCCCTAACCCTCACTCCTGAAAGTAATCCACAGTAACGATGATGTCAATACGTACGCTTTTCAGCCTGCGAGCGACTTAGCGGAAAACCACTTCCGCCCAGCGAGCCAGCCCTGCGGTGACAGAGCCAAAGTCATCGCCACCGGCGATAGGGATCCCCGGAAGCTGTTCAGCAAGGGCTTTTTTGATCAGCGGTGAACGGGCGCTACCGCCGGTCAGATAAATGACATCCGGTTTTTCCTGCGCGTTATCCAGCGCTAACTGAACCTGCTCAAGAATACGTGCCAGCGGTTGATTTAACGCCGCTTCCAGTCCTTGCTGGCTGATAGCGGTGGCCAGCGCATCGCTGATAAATGGCAGTGCCGCGGTAACGTTTGTCTGGTCAGAAAGCGCAATTTTGCTCTCTTCTGCGCTGCGTACCAGGCGATAACTCAGGCGTTCACGCCAGACTTTAAGCAGCAGCGCCACTTTGTCTGCTTCACGTGCATCGCGGATCAGATCGTTGAGTAAACGTCCGTTGGCGGTGCTGTAGAAATCACTTTGTGCCGGAACATCGTTGATCGCGACCGCGTTCCACCAGGGTAAAATCGGCAATGCGATGCCTTTTTCCGTTTCGCCGCCCATACCCAGCAGTGGCATCAGATGTTTAAAGGCTAACGCAATATCCAGATCGTTACCGCCCACGCGGCAACCGCTGTGTCCCAGCAGGCTGTTTTCGCGATCGGCGCGCTGATGCCATTGCGGTCCCATTAGCAGTAGCGAACAGTCAGTGGTACCACCGCCGATATCCACCACCAATACGCGTTTTTCTTCCTGCAAGGTTGCTTCAAAATCCAGACCCGCGGCTACCGGTTCGTACTGAAAAACAACATCCTGAAAACCAGCACGCTTTGCCGCACGCGCAAGGATACCCTGCGCCTGGGCGTTGGCATCATCACCGCCTAACCCCTGGAAGTTGATCGGGCGACCGATAACGGCCTGGGTGATCGCTTCCGGTAGCTGGTTTTGCGCCTGATTGCGAATATGCAGCATCATCGCGCAGACCAAATCCTCAAATAGAGCAACCTGCTGCGGCTTCAGGCCGCTGGCACCCAGGAATGATTTTGGCGATTTAACAAAGTAAACCTCTTCCGGGTCGTCAATGTATTGCGCCAGTGATGCCAGACCAAACTGCACGCTATTGGCGCTAACATCGATGTCTTCATCGCGGTTATAACGCATCGCACGACTCAGTAGCGCCTGTGTTTCGGCATCCGTCGTGGGGACATCATGATGGCGATACAACCATTCGCTCACCGCTTCACGCGTAGGCGCACAAAGCATTGAGGGCAGTAACGTGCTGTTATTTTCCATTTTGAGCAGGTGTGGCTGCCCGTCACGCATTACGGCTACTGAACAGTTTGCCGTACCGTAGTCAAAACCAATAAACACCGTAAAAATCCCCATGCCCGTGAAGAAGGGGCGTGACTTTAGCGAAATGTTGCCGCCCCGACAACTGGAATATGAAAGCAAGGCGTATCGATTGAATACCGTTTATGCTGTAGGTTTAACTAAAAAGGGAACCTGAATGTTAACACTGAGCTGGCAGCCGCCTTATGACTGGTCCTGGATGCTAGGGTTTCTTGCCGCCCGTGCGGTGGAGGGGGTCGAAACCGTCGGGGAGTTGTATTATGCCAGGAGCCTGGCAATCGGTGAGTATCGCGGGCTGGTGAGGGTAGTGCCTGACCTGAAGACACACCAGCTTCAGGTCAGGTTAAGTCCAGGTTTACAGCCCGTTGCGCCAGAATGCCTGGCTAAAATTGAGCGGTTGTTCGATCTTGGCTGCTGTCCACAGCATATTGTTAACGCTCTGGGCAGCCTGGGCGCAGCGCGTCCTGGCTTGCGGCTACCCGGCTCTGTCGATGCTTTTGAACAAGGTGTGAGGGCGATATTAGGCCAGTTAGTGAGCGTTGCCATGGCGGCAAAACTGACCGCGAAAGTTGTACACGCCTACGGTGACAGGCTTGATGACGCGCCTGAGTATGTGTGTTTTCCCACACCACAAGCGCTGGCTGCTGCTGATCCTTTGCACCTGAAAGCCTTAGGGATGCCGCTCAAACGCGCCGAAGCGCTCATTCATCTGGCACGAGCAACGCTTACCGGAAGGCTTGCATCGGTTGCACCAGCCGATATTGAGCAAGGCGTAAAGTACCTACAAACGTTTCCCGGTATAGGGCGCTGGACTGCCAATTATTTCGCGCTACGCGGTTGGCAGGCGAAAGATGTTTTTCTCCCTGACGACTATTTGATTAAACAACGCTTTCCGGGCATGACGCCAGCCCAGATCCGGCGTTATGCCGAGCGCTGGAAGCCGTGGCGCTCCTATGCGTTATTGCATATCTGGTATACGGAAGGGTGGCAGCCGTCAGTTGATAGCGAAGTTGCTGGTATTGAGTAGCAGATCCAACGGCTGAGCATCAGCAATGATGTCGCCGTAGATCATATCGATACCGATACCAGAAAGTGCGTCCATAATAAGCGGCATTTGCACGGGGCCGGCGATCGTTTTGATATCCAGGCGCTGTGCATGGCCCTGGATAATAGAAACCCACATTTCATCCATCAGGTTGCCGTGAACACTGGCGCTGATATCACTATCGAGTAACAGGTAATCGACGGTGTGAAACTTCAGGTTTTCAAAGATCTCTAAGTCGCGCCCAACCTGGCTTAAAATAATCCGACAACCCGCGTGACGAAGCCGCTGAATGGCCGATAGGCTCTGAGCTGGATGCGATTTCATCACTCCGGCTGGAATGGTCAGGTGTAATAATCGTGGTGGTAGCGGGCTACGTTGCAACTGTTCTAGCAGTTCATCCACAAGTTCGGTATTCAACAGTCCGGCGGCAGAAAGGGGAAGGGCAATACTGAGTCCCTTACTGGCAATCGCCGTCGCTGCATGCTGGAAAAATTCGTTAAAAACCCGGCGGTCAAGCGCATGATTAAGCGCAGGGTCAACAAGTCCGGTACGGAAGATATGCTCTTCGATAACATCACCGTCCTCTGTTCCCAGACGCAGTGAGAGTAGCCAGAAGCTGAATGTTTCAGGAATGCGTGGAGAGGCCACACCCCGGGCGATCATGAGCATCGGGTTGTGCGCAATAATGTGCTTCTGTTCATCAAACGATAGCAGTTCCCGTGAGGTGTGCGTCTGACTTTGCTGAGGCTCATACACGCAGACCCGGCCACGTCCGCTGTTTTTGGCGGCATAGCAGGCGATATCCGCCTGGGACATAACCTCAGTCGCGACATGATTTTTCTCATCGATCAGCGTAATACCCGCACTGGCACCTATGCGGTGCAGACGGCCGTCCCACATGAACTGATACTCGTTGATGGCGCTGATAATACGGCCAGAGATAAAGCGTGCGCTTTCGATGTTGCAATCTGGCAGCAACAGGCCGAATTCATCGCCACCGAGACGCGCCAGTACATCGCTGGTACGTAGCATGCTGAGCATCAGAGAAGCCAGTTCGCGCAGCAGGGCATCGCCTGCAGCATGGCCCGCGCTATCGTTCACGGCTTTAAACCGATCCAGATCGATAAAGACCAGAACATGACGTTGATGCGTATCGTGTACGGCTTGCAGCAATTGTTTCAGATGGTTTTCAAAGCTGACCCGGTTAGCAAGATGGGTGAGATCATCGTGCGACGCGCTGTAGCTCAGTTGGCGTAACATCTTACGCGACTCGGTGACATCCTGAATGACCAGCACGGAGCCAATGCTGCCGCCGTCAAGGGTACTGAGTGGCGTAATGCTGTACTGAATGTCGTAACTGCTGCCGTTACGGCAATGCAGAACCACCTCCTGCTCTATGGCAGTACGCGACATATCGGCACTGTAGATGTTTTCCATCAACGGGCCGTTATCGCCAAAGGTAATACGCAGCACTGTCAGTAACGGAATACCTATCGCGTCGTCCTGCTGCCAGCCGCTCATCTTCTCGGCAACCGGGTTCATAAAGGTCACGTTCATGTCGACATCAATACAAATCACCGCTTCGCCGATCGAGTCCAGCGTGATGTGCAGGCGCTCTTTTTCCTGGTACAACGCTTCGTTGAGTTGCTTCACTTCGGTCATATCCAAATTGATGCCGAGTAAGCGTTCAACTTCTCCGTCTTTATTCAGTACCCGGTTAGCCAACGAGCGGATGTGTCGCACGCCGTCACGTACTGCAATACGAAATTCGAGCTTAAAGGGAATTCGTGCGGCCAGAGAGTCGCGAATCACATTTTCAGCATGCTCGCGATCTTCTGGTACGACGCACTCGTACCAGACTTGCCAACTGGGTTTGATATGCGGCGGGACTTCATAGAGATCGAACATGCGCTTATCCCAACTGATCACATCGGGTTGCAGTTCCCACTCCCAGATACCGATACCGCCCGCTTCGTTGGCGAGGGTGATGCGCTCCATCAGCCGCTTATTCATCCACTCGGTGTGTTTCAGGTCGTTTATGTCTTCGACCTGAGCAATAAAGTAGAGCGGGGTGTTGTCGCTGTGGCGTACCAGCGAAACGGCCAGCAATGCCCAGACGACTTCGCCTGCGCGCGTGTAATAGCGCTTTTCCATGGAGTAGCTATTGATTTCACCACGGGCCAACATGCCGAGTTGTTCGAGGTCGTTATTCAGATCTTCTGGCCAGGTGAGTTGCTGGAAGGTCAGCGCTCTCAGTTCATCCTGACTGTAGCCAAGAAACTGACACAGCGCCTTGTTTGCCTGTAACCACTGCCCTTCGGTACCGACCAGCGCCATGCCAATCGCGGAATATTCCATTGCATTACGAAAACGCGATTCGCTTTCAGAAATGTGTTTTCGCTCGGCCCGAAATGCGTACATCACCATAGTCATCATGTTGGCTGGCAACAGAATCATCAAAAACGGCAGCCACGGAATACTGGTCATCACATTCGTTTTTGGGGCGTAGAGCAGCGATGGGTTGGCAGCCAGCATCAGAGAGACCATCATGACGGTACTGAGGAAAATTAAAAATGCTTCCATACGCGGCAAACGGACGGCGCTCCACATCAGCAACACAATGACGCAGGTAAACGGCCACGGCACGTACATCATGGAGAGCCAACTGAACGTTAAAGTGATGAGCAGCGTGATGAGGGTCTCAAGCAGTAAGCGGGGATCGCGGTGGCGCAGCAGATAATGAGGCTTGAATAACAGACCCAATGGCACCAACGCCAGCGCGCCGATGGATTCGGAAAGCACCCAAATGAGAAACGTATTTAACGAGGTTCCCTCTGGGAGCAGTAGCCACATCAGTACACCACCTAACAGCGGTGGAATGACGGCGCTACCCAACGCCAATCGCGCCCAGTCATTCAGATTCTGTAAGGGATTGTACCAGGGTAGCAGCTTGCGCAACAACATCGCGCCGGCGACCGCTTCAATAATGTTGATGGTCGTATAAGTGTAGTTAAGCGAACCTCCAGGAAAAAACAGCAAAGACGCGCCGATACTGCCGAATGAGCAAGCCAGCGCTATCCCAGGCCACATTTTCCCCGCATGGCGGTAAAACGCCACCATCATGATCGAGGTTGGAAACCAAAGCGGTGCCAGTTGAGTACCGAAACGCGACAGTTCCAGCGAGAATAGCGTAAAGATAAATGCTACCAGACCTAAACTGGCCAGGCGCAGCAGAGGATGGGGTAGGGTAACTAAAACATGTTGGAATTGTTTACTCATTACCACTTTACCCAAATAGCCGATGTCGGCCAGCAGAGTTACCAGCCGCATCACGTTTAATCTTCGTTTATGCTAGTACAAATAATTTACAATTTATACGCCAGTTGCTCATAAATTAACACGCTCAAGCCATTAATTCCTAAGGCGGGTGAATAAAACTTGAGCCTGCTTTAAAATTAACCGTTTTAATTTGCGACAGGGCAAGCATTGGTGCAGCCTGGGCTGGCATCGCGCTGCTGAAATCCCTATAATTGCCGCGTTTGGCGTTTCGACGCCGCCCTTCCTTACATCCAGGTTAATCAGGTCGCTAAATTTATGACTGATCAGTCCCATCAGTGCGTCATTATCGGCATTGCCGGCGCATCGGCTTCCGGCAAGAGTCTTATTGCCAGCACCCTTTATCGCGAATTGCGTGAACAAGTCGGTGACGAACATATTGGCGTTATTCCCGAAGACAGCTATTACAAAGATCAAAGCCATCTGTCGATGGAAGAACGCGTAAAAACGAACTACGACCATCCGAACGCGATGGATCACAGTTTGCTGTTTCAGCATCTGCAAACACTTAAACGTGGTTCCGCCATTGAATTGCCCGTTTATAGCTATGTTGAACACACGCGCACACAAGAAACTATTCATATTGAACCCAAGAAAGTCATTATTCTGGAAGGCATTTTGTTGCTGACGGATGCGCGTTTGCGTGATGAAATGAACTTCTCTATTTTTGTTGATACGCCGTTGGATATTTGCCTGATGCGCCGTATCAAGCGTGATGTGAATGAACGTGGTCGTTCAATGGATTCGGTGATGGCGCAATACCAAAAAACCGTACGTCCGATGTTCCTGCAATTTATTGAGCCTTCAAAACAATACGCCGATATCATCGTGCCTCGCGGGGGTAAAAATCGCATTGCTATCGATATTCTGAAGGCGAAAATCAGTCAGTTCTTTGAATAAGTTCAGCGAATTGTGTACCGTTCAGTGATAACCTGGTTCACCCTTAACGCGCCTGGCATTAAGGGGTTGAAGCACGAAAGGAGAAAGTGCCATGCGTTTATGTGACCGAGATATTGAAGCCTGGTTGGATGAAGGTCGTCTGTCGATCAATCCACGTCCTCCTGTCGAGCGTATCAACGGCGCAACGGTAGATGTGCGTCTTGGAAACAAATTTCGTACGTTCCGCGGTCATACGGCGGCGTATATTGATTTGAGCGGGCCGAAGGATGAGGTCAGCGCTGCGCTTGACCGCGTAATGAGTGATGAAATTGTCCTCAAAGACGGTGAAGCGTTTTTCCTGCACCCGGGTGAATTAGCGCTGGCGGTAACGTTCGAATCCGTAACGCTGCCTTCCGACCTTGTTGGCTGGTTAGACGGCCGTTCTTCGCTGGCACGTCTGGGCCTGATGGTACACGTTACGGCACACCGTATTGATCCGGGTTGGTCGGGCTGCATCGTGCTGGAATTTTACAACTCAGGAAAATTACCGTTGGCGCTGCGCCCCGGTATGCCGATTGGTGCACTGAGCTTCGAACCGCTTTCCGGCCCGGCAGCGCGACCTTACAACCGTCGCCAGGATGCGAAGTATCGCGATCAGCAGGGCGCGGTAGCCAGCCGGATCGATAAAGACTGAGTGTTTTTCAGTCCATTGGGGATAGCATGAGACGATTTCTGACGACGTTGATGATTCTTCTGGTCGTGCTGGTGGCCGGTTTCTCTGCGTTAGTATTGTTGGTGAATCCGAACGATTTCCGCGCATACATGGTGAAGCAAGTTGCTGCGCGTAGCGGATATCAACTGCAGTTGGATGGTCCTCTGCGCTGGCACGTATGGCCCCAGTTGAGCATTCTCTCCGGGCGCATGGTGCTAACGGCCGAAGGTGCCAGCGAACCTCTGGTTCGTGCCGACAATATGCGTCTGGACGTCGCCTTGTGGCCGTTGTTGAGCCACCAACTCAGCGTAAAGCAAGTCATGCTCAAAGGCGCGGTGATTCAACTTATACCTGAAACCGAGGCTGTGCGCGGAGTCGATGCCCCTGTTGCGCCAAAAGATAATACACTGCCGGATCTGGCAGAAGATCGTGGATGGTCGTTCGATATCGCTCGCCTGCGCGTGGCTGACAGCGTTCTGGTATTCCAGCATGAAGACGATGAACAGATAACGGTTCGTGATATTCACCTGAATATGGAACAGGATGCCCAGCATCGCGGAACGTTCGATTTCACCGGTCGCGTTAACCGCGACCAGCGCGACCTGACGTTGTCCATCAGCGGTGCTGTCGATGCGTCTGACTATCCGCATGATTTAGTCGCTAACATTGAGCAGCTAAGCTGGCAGTTACAGGGCGCTGACTTGCCGCCGCAGGGGATCCGCGGCCAGGGTCAGCTTCAGGCTCGGTGGCAGGAAGAGAAAAAACAACTCAACTTTACGCAGATTCACTTAACGGCGAATGACAGTTCACTCGCCGGGCAAGCTCAGGTAACGCTGGCGGAGAAACCTGCATGGGACGTCGATCTGAAATTCGGCCAGCTCAACCTGGATAACCTGATCGTACAGCATGACGCTCTGGCGGCGACAGATACCGGGGCACAGCAGAGTCAGAGCCAGTCTACACTGGCGCGGCCGGTAATTGCCTCGCAGGTTGATGCCGTCTCTTATCAGGGGCTGCAAGGATTTTCCGCCAATATTGCACTACAGGCGGATAAAGTTCTCTGGCGGAAAATGGCATTTGATAATGTTTCTGCAAAAATCGTCAACCAGGCTGGCTTGCTGAATATCAATGAGTTACAGGGAAAAAGTGACGGTGGGTTGATCTCGCTTCCTGGCTCGCTGGATGCCAGAAAAGGCTCTCCACGGGCAGTCTTTCACCCACGGCTGGAAGGCGTAGAAATCGGCACTATCCTGAAAGCCTTTGACTATCCGATTGCCCTTACTGGCAAGCTGTCACTGACTGGCGATTTTTCGGGCTCTGACATTGATGCGCAGGCATTTCGTCACAGCTGGCAAGGACAGGCCAATGTTGAGATGAGCGGCACGCGTATGGAAGGCATGAACTTCCAGCAACTGGTGCAACAGGCGGTTGAACGTAGCGGCGGCAGTGCAAGTTCACAACAGGATTTGGATAATGCGACGCGGCTGGATCGCTTTGTGACCGATCTGACGCTGGATAACGGCAAGGTTACGCTGGATAACATGGAAGGGCAGTCCGCCATGCTGGCGCTTTCGGGTAAGGGCACGTTAGATCTGGTTGAGCAAAATTGTGATACTCAGTTTAACGTACGTGTGCTGGGCGGATGGAATGGGGAAAGCAAATTGATCGATTTCCTCAAAGCGACTCCGGTTCCGCTCAGGGTCTATGGCAAGTGGCAGTCGTTAAACTATAACCTGCAGGTGGACCAACTCTTGCGTAAGCATATGCAGGATGAAGCAAAACGTCGATTGAACGACTGGGCCGATCGCAACAAAGACTCTCGCAACGGCAAAGATGTTAAAAAGCTGCTGGATAAACTCTGATCTCTATTGCCGGATGTCGCTTTAGCGCCATCCGGCATATCGCTTATACCTCGTAATCCATCTCTTCTTCACTGCGCAGTGGTATCAACTGGACTTTCTGCACCCGATGGTTTTCTACTTGCAAGGTTTTCAGCAAATAGTCTCCAACCTGTACTTCCTCTCCGGTTTTCGGGATGCGCTGCAGATACTCCATTAACAACCCGGCGATGGTGTGATACTCACGTTTCTCATCTAATGGGATCGGGACATACTGCACCAGGTCTTCCAGCGGCATATGACCGTTTGCCGTCCACGACCCATCGGCATTTTTCTGAATATCATGACGAGCGTCGATCTCTTCGACTTCATTTGGCAAGTTACCCGCGATGGTTTCCATCACGTCGCTCAGCGTCACGATGCCTTCCACCGAACCAAACTCATCGGCCACAAAAGCGAAGTGCGTACGGGCATTACGGAACTGCTCCAGCGCCGGAAGGAGCGGCAGGGTTTCCGGGAATACCAACGGCTGGCGAAGTAAGACGCGCAAATCGAGTGGTTCGCCACGCAGCGACTGTTGCAGAAGGTCAATCACATGCACCACACCGAGCAGTTCTTCCTGTTCATCTTCTCCGGTTACGACCAGACGCGTATGCTGGTTTTTCTCCAGTAGTGTGCGAATTTCTGTTTCCGGCGCATTGAGATCAATATGCTCGATATCATGGCGTGACGTCATGATGCTACTGACGGTTCGCTGATTGAGGTTCAGTACGCGCTCAACCATCCGCCGTTCCTGTGGTGCAAAAATCTGGCCTTCATGATGATCCGCCAACATGGCGGCAGTTTCGGCATCCAGCTCGGCATCTTCTTTTTGACCACTTATCAGGCGCATCACCGCCTCGGCGGTACGCTGGCGTAACGTGTGGTTAGCCGACAGAAAACGACGACGGTTAAAAATAGCCAGCTGGTTCAGGGCTTCTATCATGACCGAGAAGCCGATAGCCGCGTACAGATAGCCTTTCGGTATGCGAAAACCAAAGCCTTCCGCGACCAGGCTGAAACCAATCATCAGCAGGAAGCTCAGGCACAGGATAACGATAGTTGGGTGGCTGTTAACAAAACGGGTCAACGATTTGCTGGCCAGCATCATCAGGCTGATGGCAATAATCACCGCCGCCATCATGACGGCCAGATGATCAACCATGCCAACCGCGGTGATCACCGAGTCCAGTGAGAAAATGGCATCCAGTACCACTATTTGCGCGACCACGCCCCAAAATTTCGCACCCCGACGCTGGGTGGGATTGTCGCTGTCTTTCCCTTCCAGCCTTTCGTTAAGCTCCATTGTCGCTTTGAACAGCAGGAAGAAGCCGCCAAATAGCATAATCAGGTCGCGGGCACTGAAGCTGAAGCCCCGAATGCTGAACAGAGGTGTGGTCAGCGTCACCAGCCATGATATTGACGCCAACAGTAGCAGGCGCATAACCATCGCCAGTAGTAGCCCGGTAATACGCGCCTTATCCCGCTGGGCTGGAGGGAGTTTCTCCGCGAGGATGGCAATAAAAACAAGATTATCAATGCCAAGAACGAGTTCTATCACGATTAGCGTGACGAGTCCGGCCCAGATTGACGGATCGGCAATCCATTCCATAGTAAATGCTATACCTATAGTTATATGACAATTGTCACAATTCGATCATGGGTAAAATCGACGAAAAATGCAATGGCGAGAAGGGATTTCTCTTCCGTTTATATCAGGATAGGAGGGAGAGAATAGCCTGAAGGTATCTGCACGAAATGGTTTTATTCATCCAGTTATATTTAGGAAATATCGCAGATTGGATATTTATATATTAACATTGTCAACATCAATAAAATCCTAAAAATAGACATATCTCACGCTTAATATTAATCTTAAAAGGCTACGTTTCAGGACTTGTTATCTTGCCTGCTATTCGGTTAGCTGCAACAATTCTTCCCGTAATAATCAAAAGAGAAATATGTTGCCAGTATCGCACCATGCTATTTCTGATGGGCAGGTGCTATGAATATGATGAAAATTGCGAGGACGGTAAAAATATAAATTAATCAGTGCATTGGTAGCTAATGAAGCCAGGGGCGGTAGCGTGCCTGGTCGCCTGATGATAAACCTAAATTATTCTGTCAAGAGACTGCAGATGAATTCATTTTTTTTAGGACTGATGCCAGTTAAATTCTTATTCAATTAACGGCAAGGTAAATGCAAACAGGCGTAATCGCTATTTAAAACGCACGTGATAATGACTCTGCCAAAGTGATAAATAATCAATGATGAAATCCAAACTTAAATTGATACCAGTATTGGTGTCGGTAATATTGATCAACGGTTGTACCGTGCTTCCGGGCAGCAATATGTCTACCATGGGCAAAGATGTGATTAAGCAACAGGATGCCGATTTTGATATCAACCGGATGGTGAATGTTTATCCGCTTACCCCACGACTGGTTGAACAATTACGTCCGCGACCGAATGTTGCTCAACCTAATATGTCGCTGGATCAGGAGATCTCCGGGTATCAGTACCGGGTCGGACCCGGTGATGTCCTGAATGTCACCGTATGGGATCATCCCGAACTCACCACGCCAGCGGGACAGTATCGTAGCTCAAGCGATACGGGAAACTGGGTACAGCCTGACGGCACGATGTTTTATCCCTACATTGGCAAAGTTAGCGTGGTGGGAAAAACGTTGGCAGAAATTCGTAGTGATATTACCGGGCGCTTAGCGAAGTACATCGCAGACCCGCAGGTGGACGTTAATATCGCCGCATTCCGCTCGCAAAAGGCATATGTCTCCGGGCAGGTGAATAAATCCGGTCAACAGGCCATCACCAACGTACCTCTTACCATCCTTGATGCTATCAATGCCGCAGGCGGCCTTACAGAAGCGGCCGACTGGCGCAACGTTGTGCTGACCCACAAAGGGCAGGAGCAACGAATCTCTCTGCAAGCGCTAATGCAAAATGGCGATCTGAGCCAGAACCGTCTGCTCTATCCTGGCGATATTCTGTTTGTTCCGCGAAATGACGACCTGAAAGTGTTCGTGATGGGTGAAGTGAAAAAACAGAGCACCCTCAAGATGGATTTCAGCGGTATGACGCTCACTGAAGCGCTGGGCAATGCGGAGGGCATCGACCTGACCACATCCAATGCCAGCGGCATCTTCGTTATTCGTCCAATAAAAGGCGAGGGTGGGCATAACGGCAAGATCGCCAATATCTACCAGCTTGATATGTCCGATGCGGCATCGTTGGTGATGGCGACCTCTTTCCGACTTCAGCCTTACGATGTGGTGTATGTCACGACCGCGCCGGTTGCTCGCTGGAACCGTTTGATCAATCAGTTGCTGCCGACCATTAGCGGTGTTCGTTACATGACGGATACGGCCAGCGACCTTCACAACTGGTAATCATCATGTTTAACAAAATATTAGTTGTCTGCGTGGGGAACATTTGCCGCTCTCCGACGGCAGAGCGCTTGTTAAGGCAATTTGATCCGGCGTTGACGGTGTCTTCCGCTGGCCTCGGCGCGCTGGTAGGCAAGGGCGCTGATCCGTGTGCCATTAGTGTGGCTCAGGCGCATAACTTGTCGCTGGAAAATCATTGTGCGCGGCAGATCTCGGGACGGATGTGCCGGGAATATGACCTGATCCTGACCATGGAAAAACGTCATATCACGGCGTTGTGTGAAATGGTGCCGGAGATGCGTGGCAAAGTGATGCTGTTCGGCCATTGGGACAGCGAACGCGAAATACCCGACCCGTATCGTAAAAGCCGTGATGCATTTGATGCGGTGTATGCGCTACTTGAGCGGTCTGCCCACCAATGGGCTCAGGCACTGAATGCGGAGCAGGGAAAATAATGACAGAAAAAGAAAAACAGTCTGCAACGTCGGTAACAGGCAACGATGAAATCGATATCGGACGTCTGGTTGGGACAGTAGTCGAAGCACGCTGGTGGGTACTGGGCATAACTGCCGCATTTGCGCTGTGTGCGTCGGTCTACACTTTGTTTGCCACGCCGATCTACAGTGCCGATGCGCTGGTACAAATTGAGCAAAACACCGGCAGCTCGTTAGTCCAGGATATTGGCTCGGCGTTATCCAACAAGCCACCTGCCTCTGAAGCGGAAATTCAACTTATTCAGTCACGACGGGTATTGGGCAAAACGGTAGACGATCTCAATCTGGACATTTCCGTCACCAAAGATTCATTTCCTCTTTTTGGTGCCGGCTGGGACCGTCTGATGGGCCGCCAGAATGAAACGGTCAATGTGGCGACCTTCACCTTGCCAACGTCAATGAATGAACAGACCTTCACGTTGAGCGTACTGAACGACAAAAGTTATCAACTGGTGAGTGACGGCGGCTTTAGCGCGCGTGGTCAGGTTGGGCAGTTACTGAACCATGACGGTGTAACGATGCGGGTTGAGGCGATTCATGCCAGTCCGGATAGCGAATTTACCGTCAGTAAGTTCTCCACGCTTGGCACGATCAACAACCTGCAAAATAATCTGATGGTGACGGAAACAGGTAAAGATACCGGGGTGCTGAGTCTGACCTTCACGGGAGAAAATCGTGAGCAAATCCGCCAGATCCTCGACAGTATTACCCGCAACTATCTGCAACAAAACGTGGAGCGTAAATCTGAAGAGGCCGCCAAAAGTCTGGCATTTCTGGCAAAACAATTGCCAGAGGTGCGCAATCGTCTGGACGTTGCCGAAAACAAGCTGAATGCATTTCGTCAGGATAAAGACTCCGTTGATTTGCCGCTGGAGGCCAAAGCGGTGCTGGACTCGATGGTCAATATTGATGCCCAGTTAAATGAACTGACTTTTAAAGAAGCAGAAATCTCCAAACTGTTCACCAAAGCGCACCCGGCGTACCGCACGTTGCTGGAAAAGCGCCAGGCGCTGGAAGATGAAAAAAACAAGCTGAACGGGCGCGTAACAGCGATGCCGAAAACGCAGCAGGAAATTGTCCGCCTGACGCGTGACGTGGAGTCCGGCCAGCAGGTCTATATGCAACTGCTGAATAAACAGCAGGAGCTGAAGATCACGGAAGCCAGTACGGTTGGCGATGTGCGTATTGTCGATCCCGCCATTGCCCAGCCCGGTGTCCTGAAACCGAAAACGGCGCTGATTATTCTCGGCAGTATTCTTCTTGGTTTGATGCTTTCAGTGGTTGGCGTGCTGCTGCGATCGCTGTTCAATCGCGGTATTGAAAGCCCGCAGGTGCTTGAAGAGCACGGCATCAGCGTGTATGCCAGCATTCCTTTGTCCGAATGGCAAAAAGCCCGTGATAACGTGCAGACCATTAAAGGCGTTAAGCGCTATAAGCAGAGCCAGTTGCTGGCGGTAGGTAATCCGACTGACCTGGCAATAGAAGCGGTGCGCAGCCTGCGTACCAGCCTGCACTTCGCCATGATGCAATCACGTAATAATGTGCTGATGCTTACCGGGGTCAGCCCGTCGATTGGCAAAACGTTTGTCTGTGCCAACCTGGCTGCGGTTATCAGTCAGACCGACAAGCGCGTGCTGCTGATCGACTGTGATATGCGTAAAGGCTATACCCATGAGCTGCTCGGGACCAATAACGTCAACGGTCTGTCTGAGATTCTTAGCGGCAAGGGTGACATTCCCGCCTGCGCAAAACCGACTTCAATTGCACATTTTGACCTGGTCCCTCGCGGGCAGGTTCCCCCTAATCCTTCAGAACTGCTGATGAGCGAACGCTTTGGCGAGCTGATGACCTGGGCTAGCGCGAACTATGACCTGGTGCTGATCGATACGCCGCCAATACTGGCCGTGACCGATGCGGCCATCGTTGGTCGCCACGTCGGAACCACGCTGATGGTGGCGCGTTACGCGGTCAACACGCTGAAAGAGGTGGAAACCAGTCTGAGTCGCTTCGAGCAAAACGGTATTCAGGTGAAAGGGGTGATCCTCAACTCCATTTTCCGGCGCGCCAGCGGGTATCAGGATTACGGTTACTACGAATACGAATACACGTCGGATTCGAAATAGATAACTAACAGCGACGCATATCGAATGTAGGCCTGATAAGCGTAGCGCCATCTGGCAACTTTATCTGGGACAAAAAAATGACGACAGACAACCCACTAATTTCTATTTATATGCCAACCTGGAACCGCCAGCAGTTGGCTATTCGGGCGATTAAATCGGTGCTGCGCCAGGACTATAGCCACTGGGAAATGATCATTGTCGATGATTGCTCTTGCGAGTATGAGCAGCTGCAACAGTTTGTTGAGGCGTTAAACGATCCACGCGTGAGCTATACGCATAACGAGATTAACTCCGGCGCGTGCGCGGTACGCAATCAGGCGATCATGCAGGCCAGTGGGCAGTACATTACGGGAATTGATGATGACGATGAGTGGACGCCGAATCGCCTGAGCACATTCCTTCAGTCTCGTCATCAACTGGTGACGCACGCTTTTCTCTACGCTGATGATTATGTCTGTGAAGGTGAGGTTTATTCACAGCCAGCCAGTCTGCCGCTGTATCCGAAGTCGATGTACTCACGACGCCGATTCTACAAACGAAATATCATTGGCAATCAGGTCTTTAGCTGGGCGTGGCGTTTCAAAGCATGCCTGTTTGATACCACGTTAAAAGCCGCTCAGGATTACGACATTTTTCTGCGCATGGTGGTGGCCTACGGTAAACCCTGGAAGGTAAAAGAGGCGACGCAGATCCTGCATGTGAATCACGGCGAGATGCGCATTACTTCCTCTCCACATAAGTTCTCCGGTTATTTCCAGTTCTATCGCAAGCACAAAGGTAAATTTGACCGGGCGAGTAAAAAATATCAGCTGTTTACCCTTTATCAGATTCGTAACAAGCGGATGAACTGGCGCACATTGCTGACGCTGCTTTCCATACGCAACGGTAAGCGCCTGGCTGACGGTCTGCGAGGACGCTAAGTATGCTGAGTCAACATGTGAGAGCGAAGGTAATGCAATGAATATTCTGCAATTTAATGTTCGGCTTGCCGAAGGCGGGGCAGCCGGGGTCGCGCTGGATTTACACCTGCGCGCGCAGGAAAAAGGGTGGTCGTCGCGGTTTGTATACGGTTATGGCAAAGGAGGCAAGAAAAGCGCCAGTCACGGGAATTATCCACACGTGATTAAACATGCGCCGCGTTTAACGTCGGCGGCGAATATTGCGCTGTTTCGCCTCGCAAACCGCGATCTGTTTGGCAACCTCGACAGTATGTACCGCACAATCACCCGCACTGCGGGCCCGCTGGTTCTGCATTTCCATGTGCTGCACAGTTACTGGCTGAATCTCGAAGAGGTGGTGGCGTTTTGCCAAAAGGTGAAGGCACATAAGCCCGATATCACCTTTGTCTGGACGCTGCACGATCACTGGAGTGTTACCGGACGCTGCGCCTTTACCGATGGTTGCGAAGGCTGGAAAACGGGCTGCCAGAAATGCCCAACGTTAAGCAACTATCCCCCGGTTAGCGTTGATAAAGCACACCAGCAACTGCCTGGCAAACGTCAAATGTTTCGCATGATGTTGGCGCTTGGCTGCCAGTTTATCTCGCCCAGTCAACATGTGGCGGAAGCATTTAACAGTCTGTACGGTGCCGGGCGTTGTCACATCATCAATAACGGTATTGATGTGGCGACAGAAGCGATTCTTGCTGACTTGCCAGTTCAGTATGAACCGCCGGGCAGACCGAAAATTGCCGTGGTAGCCCACGATTTGCGCTATGACGGTAAAACCAGCCAGCAACTGGTTCAGGCGCTTATCGCGCTCGGGGACAAAATAGAGCTGCATACATTCGGTAAGTTTTCCCCGTTTGCCGGAGCAAACGTCATCAACCATGGGTTTGAAAGTGACAAACGAACCTTGATGGGGGCGCTAAATCAGATGGATGGGCTGGTGTTCAGTTCACGGGTTGATAACTACCCGTTAATTTTATGCGAAGCGCTTTCTATCGGTGTACCGGTTATCGCCACGCACAGCGAGGCGGCACAGGAAGTGCTGGCAAAATCAGGCGGTAAAACGTTCAGTGAAGCGGATGTTCTGCGTCTGGTACAACTTAAAAAATCAGAAATTGCACAGGCGGTATTTGGCACCACGCTGGCAACCTTTAGCCAGCAGAGTCGGACAGCATACAGCGGACAACAGATGCTGGAGGAATATGTCTCGTACTATCAGGGTCTGTAGCTATCTGGTGTTGCCGCTGCTTTATCTGCTGGTTAACGTCAAGCTTGCGCAACTGGGTGAAAGTTTCCCTGTCACCGTTGTCACTTTTTTACCGCTGTTGCTACTGCTGTTCGTCGACCGTATCAATATTAAAAAGTTGTTGATTGCGTTGGGTGTAGGCGGGGCCCTGACGGTGTTTAACTACCTGTTTGGCCAATCGCTGGATGCCAGCAAGTATGTAACATCTGCCATGTTGTTTATCTATACCGTGATCATTATTGGCATGGTGTGGAGTATTCGCTTCAAAACCATTTCACCACATAACTATCCTAAAATTTTACGTTTATTCTGGCTGGCGGTGGGGTTAGTGGTCGGTCTGGCTGCCGTTGAAATGGTACAGATCATTCTCAGTGGTGGCAGCAGTATAATGGAAGCTATTTCGAAATATCTTATTTACAGCAATAGCTATGTTCTGAACTTTATTAAATTTGGTGGAAAACGTACCACTGCACTCTATTTTGAACCCGCATTTTTCGCTCTGGCGTTAATCTCAATTTGGCTCAGCATCAAACAGTTTGGTATCAAAACGCCCAGGACCGATGCTATGATTCTGACAGGGGTGGTATTGTCAGGATCGTTTTCTGGGGTAATGACATTTATATTGTTTTACCTGCTGGAGTGGACGTTTCAGTATCTGAATAAGGATGCGATAAAAAAGAAGTTACCCTTGGCGATTATCTCACTGAGTGTGTTTATGGTGGGCGTGATATTTGCCTTCCCCTACATTGCGACGCGTCTTGGTGATTTAGGTACGGAAGGTTCTTCTTCGTATTATCGTATAGTCGGGCCGTTGGTCATGGTTGGGTATTCATTACTGAATATCGATGGTGTAGTGCGATTTGGCTCACTTTATGAATATGTTGCATCATTCGGAATCTTTAACGGTGCAGATGTAGGTAAAACGATAGACAATGGTTTGTATCTGTTAATTATCTATTTTTCGTGGTTCGCCGTAATATTATCCCTGTGGTACATGGGGAAAGTAACGAAGATGATGATGAATGCATTTGGTGATAATCAGAATTATCGGGTGCAACTTTATCTTTTTACACCGTTGTCGTTGTTTTTCACCGGTTCAGTATTTAGTCCGGAATACGCTTTTTTAATCGTATGTCCGTTTATTTTGCGCAAGGCGCTGAATATCGCGAGGTAATTTACATGCTGCTGAGTATTATCACCGTCGCTTTTCGCAATCTGGACGGGATCGTCAAAACCCACGCGTCACTGGCACATCTTGCGCAGACGAGCGATATCAGTTTTGAGTGGATTGTTATCGATGGGGGGTCTACAGACGGTACGCCAGCGTTCCTGGAGAATCTCAATGGAGAGCACCAGTTACGTTTTGTCAGCGAGCCTGATAACGGTCTCTACGACGCAATGAATAAAGGGATAGCTATGGCGCGCGGGCGTTTTGCACTCTTTCTCAACTCTGGAGATATTCTGCACGCTGATTCTGCGCATTTTATCCGCCAGTTAAAAACGCAGAGTGATAAAACGATGGTGATTGGCGATGCATTGCTGGACTTTGGTAATGGTAAAAAAATGACGCGCCGGGCTAAACCCGGTTGGTACATCTATCACAGTTTGCCAGCCAGTCATCAGGCAATATTTTTCCCGCTGACAGGCCTGCAAACCTGGCATTATGATTTGCAATATAAAATATCATCGGATTATGCGCTGGCAGCAAAATTATACAAATCGGGGTTCGCTTTTAAAAAACTGACTGGTTTAGTGTCGGAGTTTTCCATGGGCGGCGTATCGACTACGAATAATCTGGAATTGTGTCGGGATGCTAAAAGAGTCCAGCGACAAATATTGCGCGTGCCGGGCTTTTGGGCCGGATTTTCTGAATATATACGCCTGCGCACAACCGGTAAGGCAAAACACTTATATGGTAAAACGTAAGGATACACTATGCAGAATTTAGAAGGCTTCACGGTGCCGAAAGGTTTTCGCGGCGGCGGTGTTATTAAAGTGCAATTATGGTGGGCGGTACAAGCAACATTATTTCACTGGTCACCACAAGTTATGTACCGCTGGCGGGCTTTTTTATTAAGAATATTTGGCGCGAAAATAGGAAAAAACGTAGTTATTCGGCCTTCAGTAAAAATTACTTATCCGTGGAAATTGACACTGGGTGATTACGCCTGGGTGGGTGATGACGCGGTTTTATATACGCTGGGTAATATTACGATTGGGGCTCATACGGTTATTTCGCAGAGAAGTTATTTATGCACAGGGAGTCATGATTATGCCAGCCAACACTTTGATATTTACGCCACGCCAATTGTGATTGGCGAGAAATGCTGGCTGGCGACAGATGTTTTTGTCGCGCCTGGCGTGACGATTGGCGACGGCACCGTCGTGGGTGCACGCAGCAGCGTTTTTAAATCGTTGCCGGCCAATGCCATATGTCGGGGTAACCCCGCAGTAGTTACGCGTAAACGCGTCGAGAACGTTACTCCCTGAAGGGAAATTTTAAGAGGTAATAACATGTCAAAAGTCGCTCTCATTACTGGCGTAACCGGGCAGGATGGTTCTTACCTGGCAGAGTTTCTGCTGGAAAAAGGTTATGAAGTTCATGGCATTAAGCGCCGGGCCTCGTCATTTAATACCGAACGGGTAGACCATATTTACCAGGACCCGCATGCGGGTAATCCCAAATTCCATCTGCATTATGGCGATTTGACGGACTCCTCTAATCTGACCCGCATTTTGCAAGAGGTTCAGCCGGATGAAGTCTATAACCTGGGCGCAATGAGCCACGTGGCGGTGTCGTTTGATTCGCCAGAATATACTGCGGATGTTGATGGGATCGGCACGCTGCGTTTGCTGGAAGCGATTCGCTTCCTGGGGCTGGAAAAGAAAACCCGTTTCTATCAGGCCTCCACCTCTGAACTGTACGGTCTGGTTCAGGAGATCCCACAGAAAGAAACGACGCCGTTCTACCCGCGATCGCCCTATGCCGTCGCCAAACTGTATGCCTACTGGATCACCGTCAATTACCGTGAATCTTATGGCATGTATGCCTGTAACGGCATTCTGTTTAACCATGAATCTCCGCGCCGTGGCGAGACCTTCGTCACTCGCAAAATTACCCGCGCAATTGCCAACATCGCCCAGGGACTGGAGTCCTGTCTGTACCTCGGCAACATGGATTCGCTGCGTGACTGGGGACATGCCAAAGACTACGTCAGGATGCAGTGGATGATGTTGCAGCAGGAACAGCCGGAAGATTTCGTGATCGCCACTGGCGTGCAGTATTCCGTCCGTCAGTTTGTGGAAATGGCCGCAGCCCAACTCGGTATTAAGCTGCGTTTTGAAGGTGAGGGCGTGAATGAAAAAGGCATTGTGGTTTCGGTGACTGGGCATGATGCACCAGGGGTGAAACCGGGGGATGTGATGATCGCCGTCGACCCGCGCTATTTCCGTCCTGCGGAAGTGGAAACGCTGTTGGGCGATCCGACAAAGGCACACGAAAAACTGGGCTGGAAACCGGAAATCACGCTGCGACAGATGGTTTCTGAAATGGTTGCCCACGATCTGGAAGCCGCGAAGAAACATTCACTGCTGAAGTCCCATGGTTACGATGTTGTTATTGCACTGGAGAGCTAATGATGATGAAGAAGAAACGTGTTTATATCGCGGGACATCGGGGAATGGTGGGCTCTGCTATTTACCGACAACTCGCACAACGTGAAGATGTAGAGTTAATCATTCGTAACCGTGAGCAGCTCAATTTATTAGACACAACGGCGGTTAATGATTTCTTTACCAGTGAACATATTGACCAGGTTTATCTTGCCGCGGCAAAAGTGGGTGGGATTATGGCTAATAATAATTATCCATCTGATTTCATTTATGAAAACATGATGATGGAAAGTAATATTCTTCATGCGGCTCATAATTCAAATGTTAAGAAGTTATTATTTTTAGGCTCATCATGTATTTATCCTAAGTTTGCGCAGCAACCCATCAAAGAGAGCGAGTTGTTGCAGGGATCACTGGAGCCGACAAATGAGCCCTATGCCATCGCTAAAATTGCAGGGATAAAACTGTGTGAGTCCTATAACCGGCAGCATCGTCGGGATTACCGTTCAGTGATGCCGACGAACCTGTATGGACCTAACGACAATTTCCATAAAGATAATTCCCATGTGATTCCTGCACTATTGCGTCGTTTTCATGAAGCCACCCAACGTGATGACAAGTACGTTGAAGTTTGGGGCAGTGGAAAACCCATGCGTGAATTTTTGCATGTCGATGATATGGCGGCAGCAAGCATCCATGTTATGGAGTTAGACAATGAGGTTTGGCAGGAGAATACAGAGCCAATGCTTTCCCATGTCAACGTAGGTACGGGTGAAGATTGCACTATTCGTGAACTTTCCGATGCCATTGCAAAAGTTGTTGGTTTTCGCGGTGAAATTATTTTTGATGCTTCTAAACCTGATGGGACACCACGGAAACTGCTTGATGTGAGCCGCCTGAGAAGACTCGGATGGCATCATGAAATAGGGCTTGAACAGGGGCTGGTTAATACTTATCGCTGGTTCCTTGATAATCAGCAGCGGTATCGGGGTGAGTAATGTTTCTCAATAAAGAAGACTTCGCTAATGCGGTGCGCACGACGCCGCTGATCTCTCTGGATTTTATCATTGAGAATGAGTTTGGGGAGTTTTTAGTTGGGAAAAGAACTAACAGGCCTGCTCAAGGATATTGGTTTGTGCCAGGCGGCAGAGTATTAAAAGATGAAACGCTGGAACAAGCATTTATGCGTTTGACGGAAGAGGAATTAGGTCAGCGGTTTCCCATTACACACGGTGAGTTTTTTGGTGTCTGGCAGCACTTTTATGATGATAATTTTTCTGGTTCTTCGTTTACAACGCATTATGTGGTGCTGGGTTTTCGACTGAAAATTAATACCAGTACATCAATGCTGCCGTCAAAACAGCATGATACCTGGCGTTGGGCTAAATCGGATGAACTGATTGTCGATGGAAATGTGCATAAAAATACGCAGGCATATTTCAACTCCGCGACGAAAGATCGGGTGCCCGGGATATGAGAATTCTGGTTTATGGCATCAATTACTCGCCCGAGTTGACCGGAATTGGTAAATACACGGGAGAGATGGTGGAATGGATGGCAGGCCAGGGGCATGAAGTTCGGGTTATCACGGCCCCTCCTTATTATCCGCAGTGGCAAGTAGGCGAGCCTTATTCTTCCTGGCGTTATCGTCGGGAAGTGGGTGTCACTACTGTCTGGCGCTGTCCATTATATGTACCGGCTCAACCTTCAACGCTAAAGCGGCTGCTACATTTGGGCAGTTTTGCCCTGAGCAGTCTTTTTCCCCTGTTGGCTCAGTGTCGGTGGAAGCCTGAGTACATTATCGGCGTGGTACCCACGCTATTCTGTACGCCAGGGATGCGTTTGCTGGCAAAACTGTCTGGCTCTCGCACCGTGCTGCATATTCAGGACTATGAAGTTGATGCGATGTTGGGGCTGGGACTGGCGGCAACCGGAAACTCCACAATGATTGTGCGAGTAGCCAAAGCATTTGAGCGCAGCAGTTTGTTGAGTATGGATAATGTTTCCACGATCTCCCGTTCTATGATGCAAAAAGCGCAGGAGAAAGGTGTTGCTGCAGAAAAACTTATCTTTTTCCCGAACTGGTCTGAAGTGGAAAGATTCAGCAAGGTGGATAGTGCTGATATAGAGCAAATACGTCAGCAGTTTGATTTGCCAACCGATAAAAAAATGATTTTGTATTCTGGCAATATTGGTGAGAAACAAGGCGTTGAAAATATCGTTGAGGCTGCAAGTCAGACTCAGGATAAACCATGGATATACGTTATTGTGGGTCAGGGGGGGGGGAAATCCAGGATGGAACAAATGGTCAAGGAACGAGCCCTAACGAATGTTAAGTTCTACCCACTGCAACCTTATGAAATGCTGCCAGCGTTATTAAGGCTAGCAGATTGCCATTTAGTCATCCAAAGACGCGGCGCTGCAGATGCGGTCCTTCCTTCGAAGTTAACGAACATATTGGCGGTCGGAGGAAATGCCGTGATTACAGCAGAGCGCCACACCGAACTGGGGCAGCTTTGTCAGAAACATCCCGGTATTGCGATCTGTATTGAGCCTGAATCAGTTGAAATGCTTGTGGCGGGTATTACTGAAGCAATCACTATGCCTGAATACAATATGATTGCACGTTCATATGCAGAGTCTGCACTTGAAAAAGATAATGTCTTAAATCAATTTATTAATCATTTGAAGGGTTGACTTATGAGTCATAATAACATTCATCCGGTAATTATCGCAGGTGGGTCCGGTAGTCGTTTGTGGCCATTATCCAGAACATTATATCCAAAGCAGTTCTTGTGTCTGGATGGGCAAAACACTATGTTGCAATCGACAATTTGCCGCCTTGATGGCCTGGATTGTTCACCACCGCTTGTAATATGTAATGAAAAGCATCGATTTATTGTTGCTGAGCAATTACAAGAAATTGATAAGCTAACGGGTAATATTATTCTTGAGCCACAAGCCCGGAATACTGCACCCGCAATCGCGCTGGCAGCAATCGCGGCATGCAACAATAATTCCGATCATAACCCGTTGTTGCTGGTCCTGGCGGCTGATCATATTATCGAAGAAAATAAGTTCTTCCACGATGCAGTGACCTCAGCCATTCCGTTAGCCGAAAATGGCAAGCTGGTAACATTTGGTATCGTCCCGGATGCACCGGAAACAGGGTACGGTTATATTCGACGCGGTGAAGTCAGTAGTACCCAGATAAAAGTTGATTCTGTTGCTTTCAATGTTGATGCTTTTGTGGAAAAACCTGACCTTGAAACAGCCGAAAAATATATCTCTGCTGGTGAATATTATTGGAATAGCGGTATGTTTTTATTCCAGGCCCGACGCTATCTTGAAGAGCTCGAAAAATATCGTCCAGATATTTTACAGGCCTGCTTGTTGGCGATGGATAACGCTGAACTGGACAATGATTTTATCCGTGTCAGTCGGGAGGATTTCCAGGATTGTCCAGAAGAATCGATCGACTATGCCGTGATGGAGAAAACCACGGACGCTGTAGTCCTGCCTATGAACGTCGGATGGAGCGATGTAGGGTCATGGTCATCACTTTGGGAAATCAGCGATCGTAACGACGAGGGTAATGTTTATCATGGTGATGTTATTGACCATAATACAGAGAACAGTTATGTCTACGCCGAATCGGGACTGGTGGCAACCGTCGGCGTAAAAGATCTGATTGTTGTCCAAACTAAAGATGCAGTATTAATCGCAAATAAAACAGATGTGCAAGATGTAAAAAAAATTGTTGCACAAATTCAGGCGGATGGTCGCTCGGAGCATCATATTCATCGGGAGGTTTTTAGACCCTGGGGGAAATATGATTCTATCGATAAAGGTGATCGTTATCAGGTTAAAAGAATAACCGTGAAACCCGGTCAGGGCTTTGCATTACGTATGCACCATCATCGCGCTGAACACTGGATTATTGTTGCGGGAACGGCAAAGGTCACGATCTGTGATGAGGTCCAGTTATTAAGTGAAAATCAATCAGTATATATTCCTCAGGGTACTGTTCATTGTCTTGAAAACCCAGGGAAGGTTCCCTTGGAGATGATTGAAGTTCGTTCTGGAGTCTACCTTGAAGAAGATGATATTGTAAGATTTGGCACACATCATGAGCATATATAGAAATCTATTATTCATCTCTGTTAACTGACTCTCTGCGAACTTTTATGAAATAAAAATAACAGAGTCTGGCCTTTGTTACTTATTTATTGAGGCAATCAGGTCCGGGCTAACTGTTGCCTGAAAAAGGAGATAACGTGAGCCAAATAGTCTGTGTTACCACTTTTGATATTTGTTACGGGTCAATTGCTGATGTACGCCTGAACGTGCGAACGCGCACTCTCCTGGCATTGCTAAATCAGTAATGCTGGTATTTCCCTTGCCCGATACGGGCAAGTGGCGACTAACAGGAACCACGATGACACATCTAAAAAAGCGCGAACGAGCCAAAACCAATGCGTCGTTAATATCGATGGTGCAACGCTTTTCAGATATCACCATCATGTTTGGTGGATTATGGATAGTCTGCGAACTGAGCGGTTTGCCTTTCCTGTATATGCACCTGCTGGTGGCGTTAATCACGCTGGTCGTTTTTCAGATGCTGGGCGGGATAACGGATTTCTACCGCTCCTGGCGCGGGGTAAAAATTTCAACTGAGTTGGTGCTGCTGCTGCAAAACTGGACGCTGAGTCTGATTTTTTGCGCGGGTCTGATTGCCTTTAATAACGATTTTGATAACCGGTTTGCTCTTTGGCTGGCATGGTATCTGCTGTCAAGTATTGGTCTGGTGCTGTGCCGTGCGTTTATTCGCTACGGGGCGGGATGGTTGCGAAATCGTGGTTATAACACGCGCCGGGTAGCGGTAGCAGGGGACCTTCCCGCCGGACAGGTACTGCTGGAAAGCTTTCGCCATGAGCCATGGTTGGGATTTGAGGTCGCGGGTGTCTATCACGACCCTATACCGGGGAAAAATGCCCGTGATTGGGCGGGAAATCTACAGCAACTGGTGGATGATGCCAAAGCTTCACGCATTCATAACGTCTATATCGCTATGTCGATGAGCGATGGGGCGCGCGTAAAAAAACTGGTACGCGAACTGGCTGATACCACCTGTTCAGTGCTCCTGATCCCTGATGTCTTTACCTTCAATATTCTGCACTCGCGGATTGAAGAGATGAACGGTGTTCCTGTGGTACCGCTGTATGACACACCGCTTTCAGGCATTAATCGTCTGCTGAAGCGCGCGGAGGATATCGTCCTGGCATCGTTAATCCTGCTGCTAATTTCTCCTGTGCTATGCGCCATTGCGCTGATGGTGAAGCTGACCTCAAAGGGGCCGGTAATTTTTCGTCAGACCCGCTATGGGATGGACGGGAAACCGATCAAAGTCTGGAAGTTTCGTTCCATGAAGGTAATGGAAAACGATGCAGTAGTTACCCAGGCCACGCAGAACGATCCGCGTGTGACCCGCGTGGGTAACTTCCTGCGGCGGACGTCTCTGGATGAATTACCACAGTTTATCAATGTGCTGACAGGAGGGATGTCTATTGTCGGGCCGCGTCCACATGCGGTGGCGCATAACGAACAGTACCGTCAGCTGATAGAAGGGTACATGTTACGCCATAAGGTGAAGCCAGGTATTACCGGTTGGGCGCAAATCAACGGCTGGCGTGGTGAAACCGATACGCTGGAAAAAATGGAAAAACGGGTAGAGTTTGACCTCGAATACATTCGTGAATGGAGTGTGTGGTTCGATATCAAAATCGTTTTTCTGACGGTGTTTAAAGGCTTCGTCAATAAAGCGGCATATTAATATGAGCTTACGAGAAAAAACCCTCAACGGTGCCAAGTGGTCAGCCATTGCTACGGTAATCATTATCGGTCTGGGGCTCATCCAGATGACGGTTCTGGCGCGGATTATTGATAATCATCAGTTCGGGTTATTAACCGTGTCGCTGGTGATTATCGCGCTGGCCGATACGCTGTCTGATTTTGGGATCGCCAACTCGATTATTCAGCGCAAAGAGATAGGTTATCTTGAACTAACCACCTTGTACTGGTTAAACGTTGGACTGGGGATCGCCGTTTGTATTGCTATGTTTTCGCTCAGCGAGACTATAGCCGATGTGCTTAATAACCCTGAGCTGGTGCCACTGGTTAAAACCTTAGCGCTGGCGTTTGTGGTGATCCCGCATGGGCAGCAGTTCCGTGCGCTGATGCAAAAAGAACTGGCCTTCAACAAAATTGGCATGATTGAAACCAGTTCAGTACTGGCCGGTTTTACTTTTACCGTGGTTAGTGCGCATTTTTGGCCGATCGCCATGACGGCCATTGTTGGCTATCTGGTGAACAGTACGCTACGCACGCTGCTGTTTGGCTATTTTGGCCGCAAAATTTATCGACCTGGACTGTGTTTTTCGCTTTCATCCGTGTCGTCAAATCTGCGCTTTGGGGCGTGGCTGACGGCGGACAGCATCATCAATTACGTGAACACGAACCTTTCGACGCTGGTGCTGGCCAGAACCCTGGGGGCAGGCGTAGCGGGAGGCTTCAATCTTGCCTGGAACGTGGCAGTTGTACCGCCCATCAAACTGAATCCGATAATTACCCGAGTACTGTTTCCTGCGTTTGCCAAAATTCAGGACGATACCGAAAAACTACGGGTCAATTTTTACAAGTTGCTATCTGTTGTTGGCATTATCAATTTCCCGGCCCTACTGGGACTGATGGTGGTATCGAATAACGTTGTACCGCTGGTGTTTGGTGAAAAGTGGAACAGTATTGTTCCGGTGCTGCAACTGCTGTGTATTGTGGGTCTGCTGCGCTCAGTCGGTAATCCGATTGGCTCCCTGCTGATGGCCAAAGCACGGGTCGATATCAGCTTCAAATTCAATATATTCAAAACCTTTTTGTTTATCCCCGCCATCCTGGTTGGCGGGAATGTGGCGGGTGTGATTGGCGTCACGCTGGGTTTTTTACTGGTACAGGTCATAAACACCATCCTGAGCTATTTCGTGATGATCAAACCGGTACTGGGACCGAGCTATCGGCAGTACATGCTCAGCCTGTGGCTACCGTTTTATCTCTCCTTACCCACGTTGGTGGTGAGTTACGTGCTGGGAATGACACTGCAAAATAAATTGCCGTTAGGTGCGTTGCTGAGCCTACAGATAGCCGCTGGCGCTCTGGCGTTTGTCGTGATGATTGTGCTGTCGCGTGATCCGCTGGTGGTGGAAATCAAACGCCAGTTCTGTCGAGGTGAAAAAATGAAAGCCCTGTTCCGCGCAGGATGAATTGCGTTTGTTGTCGTCCGGAGACGCGAAAACCGTCATCCGCACTGATTTTAAGAGGTCATGATGAAATTACTGATTCTGGGCAACCACACCTGCGGAAATCGTGGGGACAGCGCCATTTTGCGCGGTTTGCTGGATGCCATTCATACGCTCCAGCCTGAGACGGAAGTGGATGTGATGAGCCGCTATCCGGTGAGTTCCTCCTGGTTACTAAACCGACCGGTGATGGGCGATCCGCTGTATTCACAGATGAAGCAGCATAACAACGCTGCAGGCGTCATGGGGCGCGTAAAGAAAGTGCTGCGTCGTCGCTATCAGCATCAGGTGCTGCTCTCGCGCGTTACCGATTCCGGAAATCTGCGCAACATCGCTATTGCTCAGGGGTTTACTGACTTTGTCCGTCTGTTGTCGCGTTATGACGCCATTATCCAGGTCGGCGGATCGTTTTTTGTCGATCTTTATGGTGTGCCGCAGTTTGAGCATGCACTGTGTTCATTTATGGCCAAAAAACCGCTGTACATGATTGGTCACAGCGTAGGGCCATTTCAGGATGAACAGTTCAATCAGCTGGCGAATTACGTTTTTGGGCATTGCAATGCGCTAATTTTACGAGAGTCGGTCAGTCTGGAACTGATGAAACGCAGTGAAATAACGACAGAGAAAGTCGAGTCGGGTGTGGATACCGCCTGGCTGGTAGACAACCATCACGATGACTTTGAACCGGGTTATGCCGTACAGCACTGGTTACAAACGGCAGCAAAGCAGAAGACTGTCGCCATTACACTACGTGAACTGGCACCGTTTGATAAGCGTCTTGGGACCACACAACAGGCCTATGAGCGAGCCTTTGCCGGCGTGGTTAATCGGATCCTTGACGAAGGTTACCAGGTGATGGCGCTCTCAACCTGTACCGGTATTGATAGTTACAACAAAGATGATCGCATGGTTGCACTGAACCTGCGCCAGTACGTTAACGATCCGACCCGTTATCACGTGGTCATGGATGAACTAAACGATCTTGAAATGGGAAAAATATTGGGCGCATGTGACCTGACGGTGGGCACACGCCTGCACTCTGCCATCATCTCGATGAACTTTATGACGCCGGCGATAGCCATTAATTATGAGCACAAATCGGCGGGAATTATGCAGCAACTGGGATTAGCGGAAATGGCGGTTGATATCCACCATCTGTTGGATGGCAGCCTTGAGGGCAGGGTTGCCGATACCCTGGGACGGTTGGCTGAACTTAATGTCAGGGTGGAGGAGGCCGTTAAGCGTGAACGTGAACACGGTATGCACATGGTGCAATCGGTATTAACGCGTATTGAGGAGGGGAAATGAAAGTCAGCTTTTTCCTGCTTAAATTTCCGCTGTCCTCTGAAACCTTTGTGCTGAATCAGATTACCGCGTTTATCGATATGGGGCATGATGTTGAAATTATCGCGTTATATCATGGCGATCTTGATAATACTCATGCTTCCTATGTGGACTACCGCCTGGGCGAAAAAACACGATGGTTATTGAAAGAACCGGCTGGCAGGTTGGCAAAGCTGAAATATCGCACCTTGACGATTTTACAGGGCATTACCCGGACTGCGACCTGGAAGGCGTTCAATGTTCCACGCTATGGCGATGAGGCGCGTAATCTGATTTTAGCCGCGATCTGTGCGGCAACCCCGTGCGCATTCCAGGCCGATGTCTTTATTGCGCACTTTGGGCCCGCTGGCGTAACGGCGGCCAAACTGCGTGAACTCGGCGTGATCCGCGGCAAAATAGCCACTGTCTTCCATGGTATTGATGTTTCGCATCGGGACATCCTTGCCCGCTATACCCCCGAATATCAGAAGCTGTTTCAGCGCGGTGATTTGATGTTGCCCATCAGCAATCTCTGGGCCGAACGTTTGCGAAATATGGGATGTCCACCACATAAAATAGCGGTATCGCGTATGGGGATTGATATGACGCGTTTTACACCTCGTGAGGTGAAAGCGCCGGGCACGCCGCTAGAAATTCTCTCCGTTGCACGGTTAACCGAGAAAAAAGGGCTGCATGTCGCTATTGAAGCGTGCCGCCGGTTGAAGGCGCGAGGTATCTCATTTCGTTATCGCATTCTGGGAATTGGCCCTTGGGAGCGTCGGTTACGTACGCTTGTCGAGCAATATCAACTGGATGATGTGATTGAAATGTCAGGATTTAAACCCAGCCATCAGGTTAAAGAGATGCTTGAGCAGGCGGATGTTTTCCTGTTGCCCTCCGTCACGGGAATTGATGGTGACATGGAGGGGATCCCGGTGGCGTTGATGGAAGCCATGGCGGTTGGAATACCGGTCGTTTCTACCGTGCACAGTGGGATCCCTGAGCTGGTGGACTCTGGAAAGTCCGGCTGGCTGGCACCAGAAAATGATGCTCAGGCCCTGGCGGAACGATTAGCGACGATCAGTATGCTCGACAGTGAGCAAGTGAAGCCGGTGGTGGCGTGCGCCCGCGAAAAAATAGCCGCTGAATTTAACCAGTTGGCGATCAATAAACAGCTAGCCAGTCTGCTGCAAACGATGTAAATCGAGGTTGTATGCCAGAGAAAAAACTCTCCCGACGTACTTTTCTGACGGCAGGTTCTGCGCTTGTCGTACTGCATTCTCCCGTTGCCCGGGCGCTTGAATCACCGGGTAGCGTCAACATTCAGGATTACAATCCACAGGATTGGGTGGCTTCCTTCCGCCAGGCGTTTTCAGAGGCGCAAACTGTTATCGTGCCTGCTGGTCTGGAGTGCAAAAATATCAATACCGCAATCGTGATCCCGCCAGGTAAAACGTTGCATCTGCAAGGTGGGGTCAGTAGCAGTAGTCGTGGGCGATTTATTCTGCAGGATGGCTGTCGTGTGACAGGGGGGCAGGGGGGGCGCTTGCGAAATATTACCCTTGATGTTCGGGGCTCCGACTGTGTGATAAAAGGCATAGCCATGAGCGGTTTCGCCCCCGTGGCGCAAATTTATATCGGTGGGAAAACGCCGCGAGCGATGCGTAATCTTACCATTGATGACATTACCGTCACTCATGCGAATTATGGGATCTTGCGTCAGGGGTTTCATAACCAGATGGATGGCGTACGGATAACCAACAGTCGTTTTAGTGATTTACAGGGTGATGCCATCGAGTGGAATGTCGCGATAAACGACAGTGACATCGTGATTTCAGACCATGTTATAGAACGCATCAATTGTACGAACGGAAATGTTAACTGGGGTATCGGTATTGGGCTGGCAGGTAGTACGTACGACAACACCTACCCAGACGAACTGGCGGTGAAAAGATTTGTGGTAGCAAATATAACGGGCTCGGATTGTCGGCAGTTGGTCCATGTCGAGAACGGCAAACATTTTATCATTCGTAATATCACCGCGCGAAATATCATCCCGGATTTCAGCAAGAAAGCGGGCATCGATAATGCTACAGTCGCTATTTATGGATGTGATAATTTCGTGATCGATAATATCAATATGAAAAATAGCGCAGGGATGCTGATTGGTTACGGTGTGATCAAAGGACGATATTTGTCCATACCACAAAACTTTAAGCTAAATAATATTCAACTGGATAACACACATCTCGATTATAAATTACGTGGTATTCAGATTTCCTCAGGTAATGCAACTTCATTTGTGGCCATTACCAACGTTGAGATGAAGCGCGCGACGCTGGAGCTGCATAACAAACCTCAGCATATTTTCTTGCGAAATATCAAGGTGATGCAACAATCCACTACAGGGCCAGCATTAAAGATGCACTTTGATCTGCGCAAAGATGTCCGCGGTAAGTTTATGGCCAAACAGGGTACCTTGCTCTCGCTGGCCAACGTTCATGCAGTTAATGAAGCAGGACAAAGCTCGGTTGATATTGACAGCGTAACCCACCAGGTTGTGAATGTCGCGGCAGTGAATTTTCGACTACCGGGTCGGTAATTTTACGAGCATTCCAGGCTAAAAACCTACCCGGCTAAGATTATGATTACTGCATTCTGCCGATAAGCGGCGTAACATGCGACCTAACTGAGCAATGTAATTCATACTGGCTAAAACAAGCTAAAAAGCTATAATTCAGCAACTATTGAATAGGTGAATGACTTAATGATTAATTTGAAAGCAGTTATTCCGGTAGCAGGCCTCGGGATGCACATGTTGCCTGCCACAAAGGCCATCCCAAAAGAGATGCTACCGATCGTTGATAAGCCGATGATTCAATACATTGTCGACGAGATTGTAGCTGCAGGTATCAAAGAAATCGTTCTGGTAACACATGCGTCTAAGAACGCGGTTGAGAACCACTTCGACACCTCTTATGAACTTGAATCGCTGCTTGAACAGCGTGTTAAGCGCCAGTTACTGGCCGAAGTGCAGTCCATCTGCCCTCCAGGTGTGACTATCATGAACGTCCGTCAGGCACAATTGCTTGGTCTGGGCCACTCAATTCTTTGTGCACGCCCGGTAATCGGGGACAACCCTTTCGTGGTGGTGTTACCTGACGTCATTCTTGACACGGCGAGTGCGGATCCACTGCGCTACAACCTGGCCGCAATGGTGGCCCGCTTTAATGAGACCGGGCGTAGTCAGGTGTTGGCAAAACGTATGGCTGGCGACCTTTCCGAGTATTCCGTTATTCAGACCAAAGAGCCTTTAGACAACGAAGGTAAGGTCAGCCGCATCGTTGAATTCATTGAAAAGCCCGATCAGCCGCAAACCCTTGATTCGGACCTGATGGCCGCAGGGCGCTATGTGCTTTCTGCTGATATTTGGGCGGAAATTGAGCGTACACAGCCAGGTGCGTGGGGGCGTATTCAGCTTACGGATGCTATCGCTGAGCTGGCGAAAAAACAGTCTGTTGATGCCATGTTGATGACCGGCGATAGCTACGATTGTGGTAAGAAAATGGGCTATATGCAGGCATTTGTGAAGTACGGACTGCGCAACCTGAAAGAGGGGCCGAAGTTCAGGGATCAAATTTTAAAACTGCTGAGCTAATGCCACTGCTACTCTCATTGCCTACGATTTGAACCGGGTATCGCAGCAGCATATGTAAAGAGTAATGATTTGTCTGATACCCGCAGCATGCTGCTACAACTGTTTTTTTATAAATTTCAAATACTAAAAAAGGTAGATCGGTAAGAAATTACCGGTCCGCCGTAGGACATTTTTCTTGTCTACACAGTGAATAAATAAGAGAATATTCGGTTGAGATATCCCTAATTCGTTGAGGGTTATCAGCAATTTGTTTGCCCAACATAAAATGAGCAGTGCCCTGGTAGCTGTAGAGCCAGTGCGGTAGCGTGCCCATTTGTCATTGAGCGACGATGAAACTCTTTCGTTGGTTTAGTATAACGCATTGATATTTAAGGACCTAAGATGTTACTTCCTGTGATAATGGCCGGTGGTACCGGTAGTCGTTTATGGCCGATGTCGCGCGAGCTCTACCCAAAACAGTTTCTTCGTTTGTATGGACAGCGTTCAATGCTGCAAGAAACAGTGCTCCGTCTGGATGATGTCGATGCACGGGAACCGGTAGTCATTTGCAATCAGGAACATAGATTTCTTGTTGCTGAGCAACTAAGACAAATTAACAAGCTCTCGCATAATATCATTCTTGAACCCGTTGGCCGTAATACTGCGCCAGCAATAGCGCTGGCAGCATTAAGTGCAATAGAGAATGGTGATGACCCAATTCTTCTGGTATTAGCCGCAGATCATATAATTAACAATAAGCCGGCATTCCACCAGGCTGTAAAGTCAGCATTTAAATTTGCCATGCAGGGGCGCCTTGTCACATTTGGGATTGTACCAACTGGTGCAGAAACGGGTTATGGCTATATTCACCGTGGTAAGGAAGAAGTCCTTGGTGAGAATATCGCTTACCAGGTCAACCGTTTCGTGGAAAAACCGAACAAAGAAACTGCGGAAAGTTATTTAGCGTCGGGCGAATATTACTGGAACAGCGGAATGTTTATGTTCCGTGCCAATAAATATCTTGAAGAACTGGAAAAATTCAGACCCGATATTCTTGAGTCCTGCAAGGCGGCAATCCGCGGTTGCAAAGATAGCGATGAATTTATCAAGATCGATCGCGATCTGTTTATCGCTTGTCCGGATGAGTCCGTTGACTACGCGGTCATGGAGAAAACGACAGACGCTGTCGTCGTTGGGCTTGATGCAGACTGGAGTGACGTGGGTTCCTGGTCGGCGCTATGGGAAGTGAGTCCTAAAGATAAAAAAGGTAATGTTCTGACGGGCGATACCTTCATGCACAACGCAAATAACTGCTATATCAACACTGATGAAAAATTGGTCGCAGCTATCGGTGTCGATAATCTGGTGATCATTAATACAAAAGATGCTGTACTGGTCGTTGATAAAGATCAGGTGCAGGATGTTAAGAAAGTTGTTGAGTATCTTAAAGCTAATCATCGCAGTGAATATAAGCGTCACCGGGAAATATACCGTCCGTGGGGGCGATGCGATGTGGTGGTACAGACCGAGCGTTTTAATGTAAATCGGATCACCGTTAAACCGGGTGCAGCGTTTTCGATGCAGATGCATCACCACCGGACCGAACACTGGGTTGTGCTTTCTGGTACGGGTGAAGTGACGATTAAAGATCAAAAATTCCTGCTGACTGAAAACCAATCAACCTTTATTCCCATCGGAGCACAACATCGACTGGAAAACCCAGGCAAAATTCCATTGGAACTGCTTGAGATCCAATCCGGCTCCTATTTAGGGGATGATGACATTATTCGTATTAAAGACCAGTATGGTCGTTGCTAATTTTGAAGGTATAAAGATCTATGTCTAAGCTGACTTGTTTTAAAGCCTATGATATTCGTGGAAAATTAGGCGAAGAATTAAATGAAGATATTGCGTATCGCATTGGTCGCGCATACGGTGAATTCCTCAAGCCTAAAACAATCGTGGTGGGCGGTGACGTTCGCTTAACCAGCGAGAGCCTGAAGCTGGCATTAGCGAATGGCCTAATGGATGCGGGTACTGATATCCTCGATATTGGTTTAAGCGGGACGGAAGAGATCTATTTTGCAACTTTCCACCTTGGTGTAGATGGCGGCATCGAAGTTACCGCCAGCCATAATCCGATGGATTATAACGGGATGAAACTGGTTCGCGAAAATGCGAAACCTATCAGTGGTGACACAGGATTACGCGATGTTCAGCGTTTAGCCGAAGAAAATAATTTCGCGCCTATTGATGCCCAACTACGCGGAAGCTACAAGAAGATTTCTATCCTTGACGCTTATGTCGATCACTTAATGGGCTACATTGATTTCGCGAACTTCACTCGTCCAATGAAGCTTGTGGTTAACTCTGGCAATGGTGCTGCAGGCCATGTCATTGACGCAATTGAAGAACGTTTCGTTGCTGCTAATGTTCCTGTTACATTTATTAAAGTTCATCACCAGCCGGATGGCACTTTCCCTAACGGGATCCCTAATCCTCTGTTACCAGAATGCCGCAAAGACACTGCTGACGCTGTTAAAGAACATGGCGCAGATTTGGGGATCGCATTTGACGGCGATTTTGACCGTTGCTTCCTGTTTGATGGGGAAGGGCAGTTTATCGAAGGCTATTACATTGTAGGTCTGTTAGCCGAAGCATTCTTACAAAAAGAACCGGGCGCGAAGATCATCCATGACCCGCGATTGACCTGGAATACTATCGATATTGTAACTAAAGCTGGCGGCATTCCTGTGATGTCTAAAACGGGCCACGCCTTCATCAAAGAGCGCATGCGTAAAGAAGATGCAATCTACGGTGGTGAGATGAGCGCACATCACTACTTCCGCGATTTTGCATATTGCGATAGTGGGATGATTCCGTGGCTTCTGGTAGCTGAACTAGTTTCTATGAATGGGAGTAATTTACATTCGTTACTCAAGAATCGAATTAGTAAATTTCCTTGCAGTGGTGAAATTAATTATAAAGTTAGTAATGTTAATGAAATTCTTGAAGAAATAGAAGCGATTTACGGAAATTCTGCAGCAGTTACTAAGACAGATGGGTTGTCTTTTGAATCTTCAGATTGGCGTTTTAATATTCGCATTTCAAACACAGAAGCATTATTACGGTTAAATATAGAGGCGAAATGCTGTCAGATAATGGTCAAGGAAAAAATTGAAGAAATCGAATCAATAATCACGAGGTTTCATCAATAATGTTTACTCTTTTCAATGGATTATGGCGTTATCGTGGGTTTATTTACGGTAGTATCAAACGCGAATTTCAGTCTAAATATAGAAATTCATTATTAGGTTTTTTATGGAATATCCTCAACCCGCTGGCAATGATTGTTATTTATACTGTGATTTTCTCTCAAGTAATGAGAGCAAAATTGCCAGGTGTTGATCATTCCTTTGCTTATAGTATTTACCTGTGTGCTGGTGTCTTAACTTGGGGTTTATTTTCCGAGATAGTATCACGATCTCAGGTTATGTTTGTTGATAATGGTAATTTGTTGAAAAAAATAAATTTCCCTAGAGTTTGTATCCCTACAATTATAGTTGGAAGTGCGCTCCTCAATTTTACGATTGTATTTGGTATATTCTCTATTTTTCTTTTCATAAGCGGTTTCTTTCCTGGTATTGTTATATTTTCACTTATACCCGTCGTGGGAGTGTTAATTTTATTTGCAATTGGTCTTGGTATGACTATTGGAGTACTTAACGTATTCTTTAGTGATGTAGGGCAATTTTTCGGGATATTTTTACAATTCTGGTTTTGGCTGACACCAATAGTGTATTCTGTGACCATTTTACCTGAGAGTTTTAGAGAATATATATCACTTAATCCTATGTCTGGAATCGTCATGGCATGCCAAACGGTATTGGTTAAAGGTACATTACCAGATTGGAGTAGCATATTACCCGCGACAGTAATAGGGATAATGTTGTGTGTATTAGGTATGCGTTTATTTCAACGCAGAGCTGCAGAAATGGTGGATGAATTGTAATGGGTTCTATAAGTGTAAGTAATATCGGTAAAGCATTTAAACAATATCCCAATCGCTGGGCTCGGCTTATTGAATGGATTAGTCCTGTAAATATAATTAAACACAAACTAAAATGGGTGCTACAGGATATTAATTTTACCGTCAATTCCGGTGAAGCTGTAGGAATTATAGGAATCAATGGGGCAGGTAAAAGCACACTCCTGAAAATGATTACTGGCACTAGCCAGCCAACTAAAGGCAGTATTCATATTTCGGGCCGTGTAGCAGCGTTGCTTGAATTAGGAATGGGGTTCCATCCAGATTTTACTGGTCGCCAGAATGTCTATATGGCTGGCCAACTTATGGGTTTAAGCGCTGATGCTATCGCTAGTTTAATGCCGAAAATTGAAGAGTTTGCGGAGATTGGTGATTATCTCGACAGCCCTGTGAGGGTGTATTCTAGTGGTATGCAAATGCGCTTGGCATTTAGCGTTGCTACCGCTGTACGACCAGATGTGCTAATCGTCGACGAAGCTTTGTCTGTCGGTGATGATTACTTTCAACATAAAAGTTTTGAAAGAATTCGTCAGTTTCGAAAGCAGGGAACAACATTGTTAATCGTGTCTCACGACAAACAAGCAATACAAAGTATTTGCGACAGGGCTATTTTACTTAATGCTGGGCGTATTGAAATGGAAGGAGAGCCCGAAGCTGTAATGGATTACTATAATGCTTTGCTTGCAGCAAAACAAAATCAGAAGGTTCAACAAAAAACCACTGCAGAAGGTAAAATCCAGACGGTTTCTGGCACGGGTGAAGCAGAAGTATCAAAAATTCATTTGTTAGATCAAAACCATAATATAGTTGAGTTTGTCAACGTTGGGCAGCCTATTATTTTACGTATTGAAGTTAAAGTAAAAACAGATATTCCTCGTTTAGTGTTAGGTTATGGTATCAAGGATCGCTTAGGGCAAGTTTTATATGGAACTAATACGGATTTTAAGAATAAAGCTATTGATAATGTGAAGTCCGGTTCTACTTTAGTATATGACTTTAGCTTTAAAGCTAATATTGGGCCGGGAAGCTATTCAATACAAACAGCTCTCGTTAGCACGGATAGCCATCTAGTAAATAATTATGAATGGCGTGATTTATCGTTACTGTTTAATGTGATAAATATTGATAAAACCAAATTTATTGGCTCAACATGGCTTGACCCAGACATAGAGGTTTATGAAAAATGAGTATCATTTCATATGCACAGAATTTAGAAGATGTAATGCTTTGGAAAGCGCTAAAAGATGTGAAAAATGGATTCTACATTGATGTTGGCGCTAATGACCCACTTATTGATTCTGTTACTAATATGTTTTACCAAAATGGCTGGCATGGAGTAAATATTGAGCCGATTAATACTCATTTTAAAAAGTTAATATTGGAGCGCTCCGAAGATATTAATCTAAATTGCGCAATAAGTGATAGCAAAGGAAGATTAGATATTTGGGAGTGTGAAGTACGTGGTTGGGCTACTCTTGATCGTAACGTCGCAGATACTCATGAAAAAAACGGTTATAAAGGGGAGTGGCACAGTATTGAAGTTAAAACGTTAGCTGAGGTATGTGCTGCATATAATCCTGAGAATATACATTTCTTAAAAGTAGATGTTGAAGGTTTAGAAATGTCTGTTCTTAAAGGAAATGATTGGGGCAAATATAGACCATGGATTGTTGTAGTAGAAGCTACAATTCCAGGTACTCAAATTGAAAATTATTTTGATGTTGAAGATTTTCTAATTGGAAAAGATTATATTTTTGCATACGCGGATGGACTGAATCGTTTCTATGTTTCTAACGAGCATAAAGAACTTTTAACATCAATGAAATACCCGCCAAATGTTTTCGATAACTACCAAACATATACTGAATTTTCTGCATTACAGAATTTAAGAATGATTGAGGAAGAACTCCTTCATATGCAAAAAAATAATATAAAAATTGCTGACGAAAATTATTTGCTCTCACACAATGTTGTTAACTTACGTGAGGATAAAAAAGAGCTTACAGAACGAGTGAAAAGTCTTGAATATGAAATATTTTTAACTAAAAAACATATAGATGATATATTAGATAGTACTTCATGGCGTATAACAGCACCACTAAGATTAATTGGTAAATTTAAAAAAATAAGTAGTATAAGAGGGATTGTTCTAAAGTTTCCTCAATTAATCAAGAAACTGATGAAAAAATCAATTGCCTTGGTTAATAGTCATCCTCGATTAAGATATCAAATAATAAAATTAATAAAACAAATAGGGTTGTACTCTTTTGCACGGAAGCTGTATTTGAGTGTTATTTTGAGTAATGCACCTAAAACATCTTTTAACGCTGAACAAGTGTCTAAGAATGAAAAAAATACACTCTCATTGTCTTCAGGTGATGGTTTGCTGAGCATTGATGAGTTGCATAATAGAATTAAAAATGAACTTGAAGTCGCAAAACAAAAGCGGGGTAATGAGTAGTGAATTACTGTAATCAATACTCAGAATTAGAAAATTTTAGAGGGCTACGTATTGCTGTACTCACCACAGAGTCAGCAAAAGGCGAAGTCGGTGGGGCTGAGCGTTTTTTCCATGGATTATTAGATGGATTGATTGAAATCGGCTGTGATGCTGAGCTTATACCCGTTTTTGCCGATGAGTCTTCTTTTGAGCAAATAAAAAATAATTATAAAAAATGTAGTGAATTAGATCTAAGCGTTTTTGATGCTGTAATCTCTACCAAAACACCAACTTTTGCTGTGAATCATCCAAACCATGTATTGTACCTAGTTCATACGGTCCGAGTATTTGATGACATGTTTTACGAGACATTCCCTCATTCAGATATTATGCGTTTGACTGAGCGGGCGATGCTTCATCAATGGGACTATGAGGCCATTACTAAAATTAAAGCAAGATTCTGTATTGGGCACGAAGTATCAAAACGTCTATATCGTTGGCGTGGAATTCATTCTGATGTTATCCACCCTCCACTAGGTGTGAATGGATTTGAGCAAGGTAAAACGGGTGATTACCTTTTCTTACCAGGAAGACTACACCCTTGGAAACGTGTCGATCTGGCCATAAATGCAATTAAAAAGTCAAGTTTACCTTTGAAATTAATTATTGCTGGTACTGGCGAAGCGGAAGATACCCTAAAAACCTTGGCTGCTGGGGACCCTCGCATTGAATTTGTAGGGCGATTGAGTGATGAAGAACTGCTTGATTATTATGCTAACGCTCTTGCGGTTGCGTTTGTCCCAAAGAAAGAAGATTACGGTTATGTCACGCTAGAGGCGTTTGCAAGTGGTAAGCCCGTCATCACTTGTACTGATTCTGGTGAGCCAACATATTTTGTAAAGCACAAAGAAACAGGTATTATTTGCGAGCCAACACCTGCTGCATTACAAGATGGCTTTGAGTGGATTTATAACAACAGAGAGCATGCGGAGATAATGGGCCGTAACGGTCATGAAAAAATTCAAGGGATGACTTGGGCTAATGTAGCCAGACAATTGGTATCAGCCGCAATGGCTCATGATATTAATCTATCACAATTACCCTTGAATGTTGCTATTGTGGATATGCAACCTATTGATCCTCCAATTGGTGGAGGGCGACTGCGTTTGTTAGGCTTGTACCATAATTTAGGCAATAATATCAGGTCTACCTATGTAGGATCCTATGATTGGCCTGGGGAGAAATATCGGCGACATAGTCTGAGTCCCAATTTAGAAGAGATTGATATTCCACTAAGTCGAGAACATCACATTGCTGCCCAAGATTGGGCTGCTCAGGCAAATGGCAAAGTAGTAATTGATGTTGTATTTAGCCAGCAAGGACATTTATCACCAGATTATATAGAAGGTGTTGTAGATAATATAAAGAAAGCTGAAATTGTTGTTTTTTCCCACCCTTGGGTGTATCCACTTATAGATCCAAACTTATTACAGGGAAAAGTCGTTGTCTATGATTCGCAGAATGTAGAGGGATATTTACGAGCCCAGCTTTTTGATGAAAACAACACGGCTGAATTAGCTGTTATTCGTCAAGTTATTGAGGACGAATATTTGCTGGGGCAACGTGCAGACTTGATTTTGGCCTGTTCACATGAGGATTTATTGCGTTTCCATCGTATCTATGAGTTCTCTCCGGAAAAAATGAGAGTTGTTCCTAATGGCGTTATGGCATTCTCTCATCAAGTTCCAGGATATATTCAACGCCAATCTGCTAAAGAGGCTCTGAACATTTCGGTTGATAGTCGGCTAGCTATCTTTATCGGCAGCGCTTACGGGCCCAATATCGAAGCGGCGAAATTTATTTCAGAAATGTTGGCACCAGCTGTTCCTGAAGTCATGTTTATCATCGCGGGCGGTGTTAGTGAAGTAGTGGGCAAGGTTAAAGCTAGAAATGTTTATCTCACAGGGTCACTTAGTGAACAAGATAAAGAAACATGGCTCACCGCTGCTGATTTCTCAGTAAATCCAATGTTTTCAGGTTCTGGAACAAACATAAAAATGTTCGACTTTATGTCGAAAGCAATACCAACAGTTACGACTAAGATAGGAGCCCGCGGTATAGATACGGCAGGGCTGAAGGCCATGCTGGTAGTTGATCCTACAGTTGAGGCTTTTAGTTCTGCTATATACAAATTACTTGATAATGAATATTCTAAAACTATTGGTGAAGCAGCTCGAAAATGTGTAGAGGATAGATATTCTTGGGAACGAATTTCTAACGTTGTAGGAAAAATGTTTTCTTCTCGTGCTGAGTTGTCTAATCAACCACAACCCTTCTTTTCTGTTGTTATTCCAAGTTATGAACGCCCGGAACAACTGTTAGATCTTATGCATTGCTTGCAGGGGCAAGTAGAACGTGATTTTGAAGTGATTATTATAGATCAAAGTGCCACTCCTTGGTCGGAGTCGGAGCGAGATTTTGGCTTTCCAATATGTTACTACCATTCCCCAGTAAAAGGTGCGGTATCAGCGAGAAATACTGGAGCAATGCTAGCGCAAGGTAAAGTAATAGCCTTTACTGATGATGACTGCTGTCCAGATAAAAATTGGTTGGTTAATGCACGTAAATATTTCACTGTTGACAATATTGTTGGTGTGGAAGGTATAATTACATCGGACCATTATGGTGAGGAAAACTGGCGGCCAGTAACAAATGTCGGTTTTGAGGGTATTGGCTTTATGACTGCAAATTTAATGGTCAGAGCGTCTGTTTTTCATTATTTAGGTGGATTCGACCTACAATTTGATCATCCGCATTTCCGCGAAGATACTGATTTTGGTTGGCGTATGCAGGAACTTGGAACTGTACCTTATGCCAAAGATGTAGAAGTTTTTCATCCGGCGCAATCGCGTGCTAAAGAACGTGAATCCCTAGAAAATCGATCTAATTTTTTCCAGAAAGATGTTTTACTGTACCGTAAACATCCTGAAAAATATCGTGAACTCTTTTTATTAGAAAAGCATTACTCGATTACTCGTGGGTTTAAAGAAAATTTAATCTTAGGTTTTCAAAAGGAAAATGAGGCAGTTCCGAAATGGATGGCCGAACTTTTGAATTCTTAATTATTAACATCTGAACTAAAATAGGAAATATTCTGTGCAAAAAATCGCAATTATTACAGGTATCACCGGCCAGGATGGTGCTTACTTAGCAGAGCTCTTGTTGGAAAAAAATTATAAAGTTTACGGTACATATCGTCGCACGAGTTCTGTCAACTTCTGGCGTATTGAAGAATTAGGCATTAAAGATAATGCAAACCTTCACTTAGTTGAATACGATCTCACCGATTTATCGGCAAGTATCCGTTTGCTGCAAACAACTGGTGCTACAGAAGTTTATAACCTCGCGGCACAGAGTTTTGTCGGCGTATCATTCGATCAGCCGGTGACCACTGCTGAAATTACAGGTATTGGACCGGTTAACTTGCTCGAAGCTATTCGTATTGTAAACCCTGCGATTCGTTATTATCAGGCATCAACGTCTGAAATGTTCGGTCTCGTTCAGGCAGTGCCGCAGAAAGAAGATACTCCATTCTATCCGCGCAGCCCGTATGGTGTTGCAAAACTGTATGCTCACTGGATGACCGTGAACTACCGTGAAAGCTACAATATTTTTGCATCAAGCGGGATTCTGTTTAACCACGAATCACCATTACGTGGCCAGGAATTTGTAACGCGTAAAATCACTGATTCTGTAGCTAAAATCAAACTTGGCAAACTTGATATCCTTGAACTTGGTAATATGGACGCCAAGCGTGATTGGGGCTATGCAAAAGAATATGTCGAAGGTATGTGGCGTATTCTGCAGGCAGAAAAACCCGATACCTTTGTGCTCGCAACTAATCGTACAGAGACCGTGCGTGACTTTGTCAGCATGGCTTTCAAAGCAGCAGGATTTACACTGCGCTTTGAGGGTAAAGACGAGCAAGAAGTGGGTATTGATGTTGCGACTGGGAAAATATTGGTTCGCGTAAATCCTAAATTCTTCCGTCCTGCTGAAGTGGATTTGCTGATAGGTAACCCCGCTCGTGCAAAAGAAATCCTGGGTTGGGAACCAAAAACCTCGTTAGAGCAGTTGTGCCAAATGATGGTTGAAGCTGATTTACGTCGTAACCAGCAAGGGTTTTCTTTCTGATGTCCAGCGCCGGCAAACATGCTCTGGTAACAGGGATTAATGGTTTTACCGGCCGCTATGTGGCAGCGGAATTATCCGCTGCCGGATATCGGGTATTTGGTATTGGTGCAATGCCTTATGATGGATCTGATTATTATCAGGTTGATCTAATGGACACTGCGAAGCTTCGTGATATTGTTGAACTAATACAACCAAACGTTGTTATTCACTTGGCCGCTATCGCGTATGTTGGGCATGGTGATGCCGATGCTTTCTATAATGTTAATTTACTCGGTACGCGTAATTTGTTACAGACTTTGAGTACCTTTAACAGGCCTCTGGATGGTGTCCTTCTCGCCAGTAGTGCGAACATTTATGGAAATGGTACAGCAGGGCAACTGAATGAATCTGCGGCAGCAAATCCAGCGAACGATTATGCCGTTAGCAAGTTGGCCATGGAGTATATGTCTCGATTGTGGATGGATAAACTCCCCGTATTCATTACGAGGCCATTTAACTATACAGGTGTTGGTCAGGCGGAAAACTTCCTTTTGCCAAAGATAGTTAAACACTTTAAATCAAAATCACCGACGATCGAGTTAGGTAACATTGATGTTTGGCGTGATTTTACGGATGTTCGTGCACTAAGCCATGCTTATGTCAAATTATTACAGGCCAAACCAGTTGGCGAAGTTATTAACATCTGCTCTGGCCGCACATATTCACTGAGAAAAGTTATTGAACTTTGTGAAAAAATAACCGGACACCATCTGACCATCCAAATTAATCCAGAATTTGTCCGAGCAAATGAAGTTAAAACGCTCAGTGGGGATCCGTCAAAACTGCAATCATTTATTCCAGATTGGGATGTTCCACCACTCGAAGATACTCTACGCTGGATGTTGGAAAGCGAGTAATGAAAGTTATATTTGGAACTGATGCAATAAAATACCCATTAACGGGTATTGGACGTTATGCGTTTGAGTTAGCTAAATGTTTATCTGATGCCCCAGAAATATCCGAATTGCTATTTTTAAATGGTCATCGACTCACTCAGCAAATGCCTGTAGTTAAAGAGAATAGATCTTCAACAGTTGGGCTTAAGAGCCTTGTAAAAAAGAATCGGCTGGCTTCGGAAGTATATAGACTCACAGCACCATGGTTAAAAACAAACGTTCTAAAAAATCATAAAGATGCGATTTATCACGGGCCCAATTTTTATCTACCTCCAAGGGTGGATCGTTGCGTTGTAACCTTCCATGATCTCTCGGTTTTTACTTTGCCGCAATGCCATCCCCCTGAGAGAGTTCGGTATATGCGGAAAGAACTGTTGCACACTGTAAAGCGTGCATCAGTATTTATCGCTGACTCTGATTTTACCAGATTAGAGCTCATTAATTATTTTAATATTTCTGAAAGTAGGGTATTTACTGCAAAGTTAGCATGTAGTAGTGAATTTAGACCCCGTCCTGAAGAAGATATAACTCATGTTCTCGGAAAATACGCACTTACCTTCAAAAAATATTCCTTATTTACTGGTTCAATTGAACCTAGAAAAAATATTGCGACGTTACTGGATGCCTACGAACGTCTTCCGCTACCACTGAGGAAGCAAATTCCACTCGTTATTAGTGGATTCAAAGGGTGGAACAGTGACGCTTTGCATCGCCGCTTTGAGAAAGGTGAGCGAGAAGGGTGGTTGCGCTATCTGGGTTTTACACCTGCGAGTGATTTACCTGCACTCTATGCTGGCGCGGTTAGTTTTTTGTTCCCATCTCTCTATGAGGGATTCGGCCTTCCTGTATTAGAAGCGATGGCATCAGGTATTCCAGTTGTCTGCTCTGACAGTTCATCACTTCCAGAAGTTGTTGGTACATGTGCTCTGATGAGTAATGCTTTGGATGTTGATAAACTCACTACACATATATTAACTAGTATCCAGGACAATGTATGGAGGGAGAATGCTATCCAATTAGGCTTAGAGCATGTTAAAAATTTTTCATGGTTACGCTGTGCAAACGAAACGATAAATGCATACAAGCATATTGAGTTGAACTAATGTTGAAAGTTCTACATATATATAAAACCTACTATCCTGATACATTCGGTGGGATAGAACAGGTTATTTATCAGCTTAGTGAAGCTGGTTATAAGAATGGGATTGAATCTACTGTCTTTTCCTTAAGTAAGAAAAAGAGTGTGGACCACATGCAATTGGGTAATCATACCGTTTATTATGCCAGAACGAATTTTGAAATTGCATCGACTCCTTTTTCTATTTATGCAATCACCAAATTTAAAGAGTTAGTTAAGTCTGCTGATATTATTCATTATCATTTTCCCTATCCATATATGGATCTCTTACATTTTATCTGTGGAGTTAAAAAACCTACCGTAGTTAGCTATCATTCTGATATAGTAAAACAGAAAACAGCATTAAAAATATACCAACCTCTCATGCATCGTTTTTTGAATTCAGTTGATCGTATAATTGCATCTTCACCAAACTATGCTAAGACGAGTTCAATCTTGCAAAGATACATAGATAAAGTTGCTGTGATTCCTTACGGTTTAGAACGATCATCGTATCCTGTGCCAAGTGAAGAGAAGTTACTGTACTGGAAGTCTTTATTTAAAGATAAATTTTTCCTTTTTGTTGGTGCATTCAGGTATTATAAAGGACTGCATATATTATTGGACGCAGCAAAGAATAATGACTTTAATGTTGTCATTGTTGGTTCGGGTGATGCAGAAAATGAATTAAAATCTCTGGCTCAGAAGCTTGTATTAAAGAACGTGCATTTTGTTGGTGCAGTTTCAGATGAAGACAAATCGGCACTTCTCACTCTATGTTATTGTGTGGTTTTCCCTTCTCATTTACGTTCGGAAGCCTTTGGAATATCTCTTGCGGAAGGTGCCATGTATGGAAAGCCACTTATTTCTGCAGAGATAGGAACTGGCACTAGCTTTATTAATATCCATAATGAAACTGGGGTTGTAGTTGAACGGAATAATCCTCAAGCATTACAAGATGCAATGTTTAAACTAATTTCCGAACCTGAACTGGCAAAACACTATGGTAGTAATGCTTATCAGAGATATTTGGATTTTTTTACTGCTGAGCATATGATAGAAAAATACTCAGCAGTGTATCATGAGCTATTATCTGAGGCTACATTGTGAGTCGTAGAAAATATAGCATTATAAATAGCAGGACCCCAGAATTTGTTAAATACTGTATTGTGGGTGGTGGAAATACATTATTAACAGCAGTGGTAATAATGACATTAACATTTTTAGGATTGAGTTTATTTTTATCGAATGCCATAGGATATGTATTAGGAATAATATTTAGCTTTGTCATGAATTCAATTTTTACTTTTAAAAAGAAAGTTTGCGCTCGAAATCTACTAAGGTTTATGCTGGTTTGTTTCATATGTTACATTGTCAATGTTTTTGTGATGAAAATAGCTTTATCCTTGGGAGTTAAAAATTATTATGCCGTGCAGTCTTTAGGTATGATTTTTTATACAATCTTAAGCTTCTTTATAAATAAAAAATGGAGTATGAAATAATGGCAGGTGTGTTATCTATAGTTGTACCTTGTTTCAATGAAGAGGCTGTTTTAAATCAATGTTTAAATGAGTTGGATGAAATATTAAAGTCTTTGATTGCTGATAACGTAATCTCGTCAGAAAGTCATATTTTATTTGTTGATGATGGTAGCTCAGACAAAACATGGGAATTAATTGATCTCTTTTCAAAATCTTCTGCAAGAGTCAGAGGTATAAAATTATCAAGAAACAAGGGCCATCAAACAGCTCTTTGGGCTGGGTTAAATGAATGTAAACTGTCTGATCTGGTAATTAGTATCGATGCAGATCTACAAGATGACACTTCAGTTATCAAATCGATGGTATATGAATATAATTCCGGTATTGATATAGTTTATGGTGTTAGAAAAGATCGTGGTACAGATACCTTCTTTAAAAGGACTACTGCTAATTTATTCTACAAATTAATGTCATCTCTAGGCGTCCATCAGGTAGAGAATCACGCTGATTTTAGACTTTTAAGCCAAAGAGCATTATTATCGTTGCTTAGCCATCAAGAAAAAAATATCTATATTCGTGGTCTAATTCCATTGTTAGGATACTCATCTACGGAAGTATATTATTCAAGGAAAGAGCGGGTTGCAGGGGAGTCTAAATACCCACTTGGTAAAATGTTAGCACTGGCTCTTGAAGGTATCACATCGCTTTCTGTGGTTCCATTGAGAGTATTGACTATATTAGGTTTTCTGATTTCTGTTTTGAGCTTTTTTCTTATTTTATATTCATTTTCTCAATATGCAATTGGGCACACTGTGCATGGTTGGACATCTGTAATCCTCGCTGTGTTATTTATTGGAGGGGTGCAGATGCTTTGTATTGGTGTATTAGGTGAATATGTTGGTAAGATATATATTGAAGTGAAAAATAGGCCAAGATTTTTTCTTGATAAAAAAACGAAAAATTAAAGCTCGATTAGAAATAGACATTTTTAGGATGTATAGATGAAGGCATACAGTAAAATCTTTTGTTTTTTATTTGTGATATTGATCTCATTTGTTTTGGGGGTTATTCATATCAAATGGGTTTATTCAATAACATTTCATGCTGATGCTGCAGCTATGCAAGTATTGGCTCAGGCAATATATGAATCACATTCGATATTACCACATGATTACTACTATGGTAACCAACTTATTTTCCTTCGGTCTGAAATAGCAATCGCGTTAGCAATGGCTATGGGGTTTAAAGGATATACCGCATTTATTATTGGTTCTGCCCTTTGGATTTCTATCTGGTCTACTATTTTATTTTCATCTCTTTACTGTGTTTTCAAAAAAAATATATTAGCCGCTTTTTACACATTTTGTCTTTTTTTTCCTGTAAGCGCCGGCTATGATTATGATTATATTCTTGGTCAACAATCGCATCTTGCAAACGTAGTGCTCTCATTATCTATATTAATCTTCTTCATATTAAGTGTCAAAGAGGAGGATTTAAGGCGTATCCTTCCTGCTGCACTTTTTATCTTTTTAATGGTTATTGAAGAACCGCTTAGAGCCGCATTTGTATTTATAACTTTAATTGTGACTTGTTTTATTTTTTGGGATTTCAAGAAATACAGAGCTCAACTTGTTATTCTATTTGTTTCTTTTTCCCTGGCGCTTATACTTAACAAGTACCTATTGAATTATTATAGCCTTGGACGAGATATATCAGCAGGAATAAAACTTGTTGATTATAGTACCTTTCTAAGTAATCTATCAAGAATTCTTAATGATTATTTGTTGAATTTTTCGTCATTGAGTTTTTTAGAAGGCAGTTCTTTTTTTAAATTTAGCATTATTGGTTATGGTTTTAATTTCATATACGAAACGATTTTTAGTATTTATATTTTGGTGACATTGGTCAGCATAATTAAAAACGTTATTATGCAAAGGCCTGATAGTAACTCTCCCTTTTGGGATGTTCTGAAAGTGACTGCTTTCATTGGGTTACTTTTTACTACCCTTGCAATATGTCTCCTTAACCCTGATTCATCCCGACATGCCTTATGGGCTTTGTTTATCATAAAATTATGTTTTTTAATGGATTTGGTAAGATTTTTCACAAATAGATTTCTAATCGGTAAGAGTATTAGTTTTCTGATTGTATTTGCAATTGTATGCCTTTCCTCAACATGGTTTTGTGTTGCTACTTTATCACCATCAGTCATAAATAGCAGTGTGTATAAAAAATATAACTCTGATTTAAGTTATTCTTTAAAAAATTTATCTAAAAAGTACAACATCAAAAATGTATATGGAAACAATTATTGGAGTATTATGCCGTTCAATGTAATTATTCCAGAATTTAGCTATGGTGTGTTACAAATAAATGATACGGGGCATTTTTCACCAATGAAATGGCTCTCTCGACCTTCTTACTTTGATGTATCTCCAGATGAGAATGTTTTCTATCTTGTCAAACCTGATGAAGATAAAGATGGTCGGTTTGTCGATAATATTAAAAGGAGCAATGGTATTCTTCTGGATCATGTTGGTGGTACTGATATTTGGTTGGCAAAACCAATATGGCCTACTTTTAATGGTGAATATGGACGTTATACTTGGAATGGATGCCAATTACCTACTCAAATTGGTACCCGTGCTAGTAACTGCACCATTAATAAGGATGCGAAGGATTCAGAGGGTTACCTTTCGTTTGGTCCATACCAGAAATTACCACATGGCAATTATAAGTTTGAAATAAGGATCTTTAGTAACTCTCCAGGGAATGAGATAATTGGAAATTACGATGCTATTCTCGGTAATAGGGTAGTGTTAGTATCAGGACAGATAGAAGGCACAAATGGTGAATTTTCGACATTGTCAGGTAACTTCACTATTAAAGAAGGTACTGAGGAAAATACCCCAGTGGAGATAAGAGTTTTTATATTCAAAAATCATAATGCGTCAATACAGGCAGTTAAAATTGAGAAAGTTAAAAATACATAGTATATATTTGCTAGTCGAGATGGTTTAGTGTTTACTCGCTTTAATTGTAGTAAAATTTCCGATTAGCAAACTTTGAGCGTATGATAGTCAATCAAAATGTTAATGCTCTTAACACCCAGGAGTACATAATGTCTAAGCAACAAATCGGCGTCGTTGGTATGGCTGTGATGGGGCGCAACCTGGCGCTCAACATCGAAAGCCGTGGTTACACCGTGTCCGTTTTCAACCGCTCACGTGAAAAGACGGAAGAGGTTATCGCCGAGAATCCGGGGAAAAAACTGGTTCCTTACTATACGGTAAAAGAGTTTGTTGAATCCCTTGAAACACCTCGTCGTATCCTGTTAATGGTGAAAGCGGGTGCTGGCACTGATGCTGCTATCGACTCCCTGAAACCTTATCTGGATAAAGGTGACATCATCATTGATGGCGGTAATACGTTCTTCCAGGACACTATCCGTCGTAACCGTGAGCTCTCCGCTGAAGGTTTTAACTTTATCGGAACTGGCGTATCTGGTGGTGAAGAAGGTGCGCTGAAAGGCCCATCCATCATGCCGGGTGGCCAGAAAGAAGCTTATGAACTGGTCGCGCCAATCCTGACCAAAATCGCAGCGGTTGCGGAAGATGGTGAGCCGTGTGTGACGTATATTGGTGCCGACGGTGCAGGCCACTACGTGAAGATGGTGCACAACGGCATTGAATACGGTGACATGCAGCTGATTGCCGAAGCCTATTCATTGTTGAAAGGTGGTCTGAACCTGAGCAACGAAGAACTGGCCAGCACCTTTACCGAGTGGAATAACGGTGAGCTGAGCAGCTATCTGATCGACATCACCAAAGATATCTTCACCAAAAAAGATGAAGATGGTAAATATTTGGTGGATTTCATTCTGGATGAAGCGGCAAACAAAGGTACCGGTAAATGGACCAGCCAAAGCTCTCTGGATCTTGGTGAACCGCTGTCTCTGATCACTGAATCTGTGTTTGCGCGTTACATCTCTTCGCTGAAAGATCAGCGTGTCGCTGCCTCTAAAGTCCTGTCTGGGCCTAAAGCTCAGCTTGCGGGTGATAAGGCAGAATTTATTGAGAAAGTACGTCGTGCACTGTACCTCGGTAAGATCGTTTCTTATGCTCAGGGCTTCTCACAACTGCGTGCCGCGTCCGACGAGCATAACTGGGATCTGAATTACGGCGAGATTGCAAAAATCTTCCGTGCGGGCTGTATTATTCGCGCGCAGTTCCTGCAGAAAATCACCGATGCCTACGCTAAAAATCCGGGTATCGCGAACCTGCTGCTCGACCCGTACTTCAAGAACATTGCCGATGAATACCAACAGGCACTGCGTGATGTCGTAGCGTATGCCGTGCAGAATGGTATCCCGGTTCCGACATTCTCTGCTGCTGTTGCTTATTACGACAGCTATCGTGCAGAAGTATTGCCCGCTAACCTGATTCAGGCACAGCGTGATTACTTCGGTGCGCATACTTACAAACGTACTGATAAAGAAGGTGTTTTCCATACCGAATGGATGGAATAAGTCTTCTGATAGTCACTGGCCCGGTTCTCTAACCGGGCTTTTTTTATCTTAAATCTGATTGATTTACGTTGATTGCTTAATCTTTACTTAATATTTCTGGCGTACCCTGATCAAGAAAATCTGAATTGTTTTAACCTTCGTTGACACAATATTCGACAAAACGTTAAAACATTATTCTCTTATCAGGATGTACGACATCATGATTAAATATTAAGTTAATACTGAGAGCATGAAATGAAAATTACCATTTCTGGTACCGGATATGTTGGCCTGTCAAATGGTCTTCTTATCGCCCAACATCATCAGGTCATTGCTCTGGACATTGTCCCTTCACGTGTCGAGATGCTAAATAATCGGATATCTCCAATAGTCGATAAAGAAATTGAACAGTATCTACAATCAAGTGAGATAAATTTCAACGCCACGCTGGACAAGTACGACGCCTACCAGAATGCAGATTTTGTTATTATCGCAACGCCGACAGATTACGACCCGAAAACAAACTATTTTGATACCTCCAGCGTTGAATCAGTTATCAGCGATGTGATTGCAATAAATCCTGATGCGCTCATGGTGATTAAATCAACGGTGCCAGTCGGTTTTACTCAGACTATGCGACAGAAGTTTAACTCGGATAATATTATCTTTTCTCCTGAGTTCCTGCGCGAAGGAAAGGCACTGTATGATAACTTATACCCATCACGAATTGTCATCGGCGAACGGTCTGCTCGTGCTGAACGTTTTGCTGCCTTGTTACAGGAAGGGGCAATAAAGCAGGATATCTCGGTGCTGTTCACCGATTCTACTGAAGCTGAAGCCATTAAGCTTTTTGCAAATACCTATCTGGCAATGCGGGTTGCCTATTTTAATGAGCTTGATAGCTATGCCGAAAGCCTGGGGCTTAATGCACGACAGATCATCGAAGGTGTTTGTCTGGATCCGCGCATTGGGAACCATTACAACAACCCTTCATTCGGTTATGGTGGATACTGTCTGCCAAAAGACACGAAGCAATTACTCGCCAACTATCAATCTGTACCTAATAATATTATTTCAGCCATCGTTGATGCTAACCGTACACGAAAAGATTTTATTGCTGATGCTATTCTTTCGCGTAAACCCAAAGTTGTCGGTATCTATCGCCTGATTATGAAAAGCGGCTCGGATAATTTTAGAGCCTCGTCTATTCAGGGCATCATGAAACGCATTAAAGCGAAAGGTATCCCGGTCATAATTTATGAGCCGGTAATGGCCGAAGAGAGTTTTTTCCATTCACGGGTTGAACGTGATTTGGCTAAATTCAAAAGTGAGGCCGATGTTATTATCTCAAATCGGATGGCTGAAGAACTGTTGGATGTCGCTGATAAAGTGTATACCCGCGATTTATTCGGTAACGATTAAAGGTCCTGCAAAATAAAGATACCGGCATGATGCCGGTATCAGTCTATTATTGATGGCGTTTGCGTAAATTCTCAATCACCGTCGTTAGATCGAGATCTTGGTCCTGCAGCAGAACCAGCAGGTGATACATCAGGTCCGATGCCTCATTGGTCAACTCGAAACGATCATGCACGGTCGCGGCCAGTGCTGTCTCAACACCTTCCTCTCCAACTTTCTGGGCAATTCGCTTCGTACCGCTGGCGTACAATTTTGCGGTATAGGAGCTGGCGGGATCTGCCGTTTTGCGCTCAGCCAGGAGTTGCTCCAGTTGATACAGGAACAACCATTGGTGGCTGGAATCACCAAAACAGCTGCTGGTGCCTTTGTGACAGGTTGGCCCAATCGGGTTAACCAGCGCCAGCAGGGTGTCGTTGTCGCAATCAGCGGAAATGCTGACGACATTAAGAAAATTGCCAGAGGTTTCACCTTTGGTCCACAGGCGCTGTTTAGTACGCGAGAAAAAGGTTACTTTCCCGCTTTCGATCGTTTTATCCAGCGCTTCCGGGTTCATATACCCGAGCATCAACACTTCACCGGAAACCGCATGTTGTACGACGACCGGCATCATTCCATCGGTTTTTTCCCAGTCCAGCTCGCGGCATTGTTGCTTCGTTAACATATCCTGATCTCCACGCCCTGTGTTGCCAGGTACGCTTTTAATTCGCCAATATTGATAATTTGCTTATGGAAAACGGAGGCGGCAAGCGCACCATCGACATCTGCATCCCTGAAGGCATCAAGGAAGTGCTCCATCGTTCCTGCACCGCCAGAAGCGATCAGTGGAACATGGCAAACTTCGCGCACTTTTTTCAATTGCTCAAGATCGTAGCCGTTACGCACACCGTCCTGGTTCATCATATTAAGAACGATTTCACCCGCGCCAAGTTTTTGCACCTCTTTTACCCAGTCGATCGTTTCCCACTGTGTAACGCGCGTACGGTTTTCATCTCCGGTGTACTGATTGACGTGATACTTCCCGGTTTGTGCATCATGCCAGGTGTCGATACCTACCACGATGCACTGCACACCAAAGCGATCCGCCAGGCGGGTGATCAACGTTGGGTCAGCCAGAGCAGGGGAGTTGATAGAAATTTTATCTGCGCCGAAAGACAGTATCTTTGCGGCATCCTCGGGTGATTTAATTCCACCGGCGACACAGAACGGAATGTCGATCACTTCTGCCACGCGTGATACCCAGCTTTTGTCCACCACGCGACCATCGCTCGATGCGGTGATATCGTAAAAAACCAGCTCATCTGCGCCTTCATCGGCATAGCGTTTTGCCAGAGGAACGATATCGCCAATAATCTCGTGATTGCGGAACTGAACCCCTTTGACAACCTGCCCGTCACGAACATCAAGGCAAGGGATTATGCGTTTTGCCAGCATTGGATGGCCTCCTCAACGGTGAATTTACCTTCCAGCAAAGCACGACCCACAATGACGCCACCAACGCCGGTTCCGCGCAGGGCGGCGACATCTTCAATCCCACCAATCCCGCCGGATGACTGAAATGCCACCTGGGGGTATTTCGCACACACTTCTTCGTACAGTGCAACGTTTGAGCCAGCCAGCGTGCCGTCGCGGGAGATATCGGTGCACAGCACGTGCTTCAGACCGACGGGTAAATAGGCCTCAACCAGCTCTTCCAGTGAAACGCCGGAGTCTTCCTGCCAGCCGCTGACCGCAACCTGTTTATTCCCGTGCTCGTCAATCCGCACATCCAGCGCCAGCACCAGCGCGTCAGCGCCGAAACGCGTGAACCAGGTTTTAACACGTTCGGGCGATTTTACCGCCGTCGAGCCGACAACCACACGTGCAACGCCCGCATCCAGCAGCGTGGCGACGTCTTCTTCAGTACGTACGCCGCCCCCTACCTGCACCGGTACGTTTACGCCAGCCACCAGTGTTTTAATCAGCGGTATTTGCCGTTTCTGCGGATCTTTTGCACCGGTCAGGTCCACCAGGTGCAGCACCTTTGCGCCTTGTGCGGCATAGCTTTGTAAACGGGGCAGGGGATCGTTACCGTAATCACGCTGCGTTGCGTAATCGCCCTGATGAAGACGCACAACCGTGCCGTCGATTAAATCTAATGCCGGAATTATCATTACATCTCCAGAAAGTTTTTCAGCAACTTCGCGCCAGTGGCACCTGAACGCTCCGGGTGGAACTGCACGCCAAAGAAATTATCCTTTTGTACCGCTGCGGTGAAGGGCTCACCGTAGTTGCATTGCGCAATAGTCCATGGGTTCACCGGCATGGCGTAGCTGTGTACAAAATAGAAATACGCCCCATCCTCAATGCCCTGGAAAAGGCGGTTTCCGGCCTGTGGATAGACACGGTTCCAGCCCATATGCGGCAACGGCAGACCAAAATCGGTCATTTTGGGTACGTCTTGATCAATAATCCCCAGCAGGGAGACACCGTTGCTTTCTTCACTGCGCCGACCAAGCAGCTGCATACCTAAGCAAATCCCCAGTACAGGTTGTGTGCAGGCTTTAATCAGTTCAATCAGCTCACGCTCGTGTAGCTGATTCATTGCCGCCTGTGCGGTACCCACACCAGGCAGAAACAGTTTATCGGCACGCAGCACAACATCCGCATCGCGGCTAACCACCGGGTCATAGCCGTGGCGTGCGACGGCAGATTTCACCGAGTTCAGATTGGCACAGCCGGTGTCGAGGATCACCACGTTCATCACAGCACCCCTTTTGAAGAAGGAAGCGTGTCGCCTTCTACGCGAATAGCCTGGCGCAGCGTGCGGCCAAAGGCTTTGAACAGACTTTCCACGCGGTGGTGGTCATTTTTACCTTTGGTTTTAAGGTGTAACGTGACCCCCATGGTGTAAGAGAGCGAACGGAAGAAGTGTTCGATCATCTCCGTACTCAGATCGCCGACGCGCTGATAGGTAAACTCAGCCCGGTACTCCAGGTGTGGACGCCCGGAGATATCCAGGGCGCAGCGTGCGAGGCACTCGTCCATCGGCAGCACAAAACCAAAACGGTTGATGCCTCGTTTATCGCCCAACGCCAGTTTTAAGGCTTCGCCCAGAGCCAGCCCGGTATCCTCAACGGTGTGGTGATCGTCAATATACAGATCGCCTTTGACGGCTATCTCCATGCGAAAACCACCGTGGGTCGAGATTTGATCCAGCATGTGGTCAAAGAAGCCGACGCCGGTATTAATTTTGCTGCGGCCTTCGCGGTCCAGCCAGACTTTAACGTCAATCTGCGTTTCTTTTGTATTACGCTCAACGTGGGCGTAACGATCCCGTTTGGTTAGCTGCTCACCGATCATTGCCCAGTTGAGCGTGTCGCGGTGATAGCGTAACCCGGTGATACCCATGTTTTCCGCCAACTGAATGTCGGTTGCGCGATCGCCGATTACGTAGCTGTTCGCGGTATCCAGCGCCTGTTCAATCAAGTATTGTTCGACCAACTTCACTTTGGGTTTACGACAATCACACGCGTCTGCCGGCAGGTGCGGACAGATCAGTACTTCATCAAAAATGACGCCCTGCGAGGTGAAAATTTGCATCATCAGGTTGTGCGGACCGTCAAAATCCGCCTGCGGGAAGCTTTGTGTTCCCAGTCCATCCTGGTTGGTGATCATCACCAGCTTAAAACCTGCTTTTTGCAGTTTTAGCAAGACCGGGACAACCTCCGGCTCAAAGGCAAGCTTGTCAAAGCGATCAACCTGAAAGTCACTGGGCGGCTCGGAAATCAGGGTTCCATCACGGTCAATAAAAAGATACTTCTGGCTCATACTTGCTCCGCACGTAAGGCGTCAATGACGCGCTGGCTCTCTTCACGGGTTCCGACAGTAATACGCAGGCAGCCGCTCAATGAAGGTTGTTTGTTCTGGTCTCGTAAGATAATGCCCTGATCCCACAAAGATTTAAATACGCTACTTGATGCTGTGAAGCGCGCCAGAACATAGTTGGTTTCAGAGTCGAAAACCTGTTCTACACAGCGGAGGGTTTTCAGGCTATCAACCAGGTACTGACGCTCTTGTAGAATCTGCGCCACGCGCTCGCGCATCGCGGAAATGCCTTGCGGCGTTAGTGCCTGAGCAGCGATATCTGCCACCGGTGTAGAGAGCGGGTAAGGCGCGATCACTTTCAACAACAGGTTGATAACGTCTTCATTAGCTAGCGTAAATCCGCAGCGCAAACCGGCAAGGGCAAACGCCTTAGACAGGGTGCGCAGTACCACCAGGTTTGGGTATTCCGATAGCCAGCCTGCCAGTGTGGCCTGCGGGCAAAACTCGATATACGCTTCATCGGCGACCACGATGGCTTTGCCCTGCGTCATGTCGAGCAGTGAACGCAGATCCTGCGGGTTAATTAACTGACCCGTCGGGTTATTGGGACTGCATACGTAAACCACTTTCACGCCATCAAGCTTGTCAGCGATACCCTGTAAATCCAGTTGCCAGTCAGCAAGAGTCGGTACGGTACGACATTCAACGCCAATGGTTTCAGCACTGACGCTATACATGCCATAGGTCGGCGGGCAGTAGAGAATCGCATCTTTACCCGGCTCGCAAAAAGCACGGACCAGCAACTCGATACCTTCATCAGCACCACGGCTGACCAATACCTGCTCTGGCTTAACGCCCGCATACTGCGCGTAGTTCTCGATCACTGCCTTCGGCTGACACTCCGGATAACGGTTCAGTGTTTGCTGAGTCAGCTGGAACTCAACGGCGGTGGGGAACTCATTGGCATTGAGCCAGACGTCGCCATTTCCGCCCAGACGGCGGGCAGATTGATACGGTGTTAGCTCACGGACATTTTTACGGGCTAAATCAGTAACGCTGAGAATGTTGTCAGTGCTCATGCTTGCTCCTTCAGGGCGTTAACGCGCAGGGTAACGGCATTTTTGTGGGCAGTCAGTCGTTCAGCGGCGGCCAGCGTTTCGATGGTTGCGGCCAGGGCAGAGAAACCTTGCGGCGATAATTCCTGTACGGTCATCCGCTTCTGGAAATCGGCCAGTCCAAGACTTGAGCAGGTTGCGGTATAGCCGTAGGTAGGTAGCACGTGGTTAGTCCCAGAGGCATAGTCACCGGCAGATTCCGGTGACCAGTCACCGAGAAAGACAGAGCCCGCACTGGTGATGTCATCGACCAGTTCGCGAGCATTGCGGGTCTGAATGATCAAGTGCTCCGGGCCGTACGCATTAGAAATCGCTACGCATTGCGCAAGGGAGCGGGTGACAATCAGACGGCTGGCACTTAACGCCTGCCGTGCGGTTTCAGCGCGTGGCAGCGCGGCAAGTTGGCGTTCTACTGCTTCAGCAACCTGGCTGGCCATACCGGCATCCGGCGTCAACAGGATCACTTGAGAATCGGGGCCGTGTTCGGCCTGAGAGAGTAAGTCAGAGGCAACGAAATCCGGCGTGGCGCCGCTGTCGGCAATCACCAGCACTTCAGACGGGCCTGCTGGCATATCGATGGCAGCACCGTCCAGACGCTGACTAACCTGACGCTTGGCTTCGGTCACAAACGCATTACCGGGGCCGAAAATTTTGTCCACTTTCGGCACGGATTCGCTGCCAAATGCCAGCGCGGCTATCGCTTGTGCGCCCCCAACGTTAAACACGTCCTGTACGCCGCAGAGCTGTGCGGCATACAGAATTTCATCGGCGATAGGTGGCGGAGAGCACAGCACCACTTTTTTACAGCCTGCAATGCGGGCCGGGGTGGCGAGCATTAACACCGTTGAGAAGAGCGGCGCGGAGCCCCCGGGAATGTACAGTCCAACAGAATTTACCGGGCGGGTAACCTGTTGGCAGCGTACACCAGGCTGCGTTTCAATATCGACGACCGGTAGTTGTTGCGCGTTATGAAACGTCTCGATGTTTTTCACGGCGACAGCCATGGCCTGTTTAAGGTCATTGCCAAGACGTGCGCCGGCGGCGGCGATCTCTTCGGCACTGACTTTCAGCGCATTCACGTTAGTTTTATCAAACTTTGCGCTGTATTCACGTAGTGCTGCGTCACCGCGCGACTTTACGTTATACAGAATTTCGCTCACGGTACGGGTGATGCTCTCTGACGCCGAGATTGCCGGGCGCATCAGTAATTCACTTTGCTGCTCTTCAGTACAGCTATTCCAGTCGATGATGGTATTAAAGCTCATAATCGTCTTCCTTTTTTTGCCGGATGGCACGTTGTTTATCCGGCCTACGGGTCTTGTAGGCCCGGTAAGCGAAGCGCCACCGGGCAGCATAAGTGGAATTACTCCATCATCTTCTCAATAGGCAGCACCAGGATGGAACTGGCACCAAGCGCTTTCAGTTTTTCCATCGTTTCCCAGAACAGGGTTTCGCTGCTAACCATGTGCATTGCCACGCGCTGCTGATCGCCGGCCAGTGGCAAAATCGTTGGGCGTTCAGCGCCTGGCAGCAAGGCGATAACGTCGTCCAGACGTTCACTTGGCGCGTGCATCATGATGTATTTAGATTCGCGAGCCTGAATAACCCCCTGAATACGGGTCAGCAGCTTATCAATTAGTTGTTGTTTAGCTGCCGGCATTTCTCCGTCACGCTGAATCAGGCAGGCTTTGGAACGGTAAATGACTTCCACTTCACGCAGGCCGTTGGCTTCAAGCGTTGCACCGGTGGAGACCAGATCGCAGATTGCATCTGCAAGTCCCGCACGGGGAGCAACTTCGACAGACCCATTTAACAAACAAGATTTGAACGAAACCCCTTTCTGGTCGAGATAGCGTTTGAGCAGGTGCGGATAAGAGGTGGCGATACGTTTGCCGTTCAGTGCAGACGGACCGTCCCAGGCTTCGTCAACCGGGGTCGCCAGCGAAAGACGACAGCCGCCGAAGTCCAGACGACGTAACGTAAAGTAACGAGGATCTTCACCCTGTGCCCGGCGATTGAGCAGTTCTTCTTCCAGCACGTTTTCACCGATGATGCCGAGATCAACGACGCCATCCATGACCAGACCCGGGATATCGTCATCGCGTACGCGGAGAATATCGATAGGCATATTCTCTGCCATCGCAATCAGGCGCTGGGTGTGAAGATTAATTTTAATGCCACAGCGGGCCAGCAATTCGCGTGAGTCATCGCTTAAACGGCCTGATTTCTGCATAGCTATGCGTAAGCGGGTGTTGTCTAACATTCTTTATTCCTCGTTATCCTGTCTGAATCGGTTTGGGTCACGCACAAAAAAAAAGCCCCCGGAAGAAATCTTCCGGGGGCTTTCTCATACGCTCATGCACCGCTGGAAGATTTAAATGTCTCCCAGCACACATCGCCTGAAAGACTAGTCAGGATGATGGTGATGATGGTGATTAAATTGAGCGCGTGTCATAAATTTTCTCGATGAATGCTTATTCATTTGATGTCTTTTAACCTAAACCACTTTAGCCACGGAAAGCAAGGGCTTTTTTTGATCATTAATTCATTTCATATTGATACTATGAATTGTCAGCCACCGTGGGCTGGCGTAGCCTTGGGTTATAGGCCAAAAGTCAGGAGAAAAGGCATGAAAAAGGTCGCAATTGTCGGATTAGGTTGGTTAGGCATGCCGTTAGCCATGTCTCTGGCGGCCAGGGGTTGGCAGGTAACCGGCAGCAAAACCACATTGGATGGGGTGGAAGCGGCCCGAATGAGCGGTATTGAAAGCTACTCGCTGCGCCTGGAGCCTGAACTGGTCTGTGAACCTGACGATCTCGATGCGCTAATGGATGCGGATGCGCTGGTCATCACCCTGCCTGCACGCCGTAGTGGCCCGGGTGAGACGTTTTATTTACAGGCAATGCAGGAACTGGTCGACAGTGCGCTGGCGTATCGCATTCCACGGATTATTTTTACCAGCTCTACCTCGGTTTATGGTGATGTGCAGGGGACAGTGAAAGAGGGCACACCACGCAATCCGGTCACGGCAAGTGGTCGAGTCCTGAAAGAACTCGAAGACTGGCTGCACAATCTGCCGGGAACGTCGGTGGATATTCTGCGCCTGGCAGGCCTGGTGGGACCGGGCAGACATCCCGGTCGCTTTTTTGCGGGTAAAACTGCACCTGATGGGCAGCATGGCGTCAATCTGGTGCATCTGGATGACGTGGTTTCTGCTATCACGTTGCTGCTACAAGCGCCTAAAGGGGGACACATCTATAATATATGTGCGCCTATGCATCCGGCGCGCAATGTGTTCTACCCTCAGATGGCTCGTCTGTTGGGGATGGAACCACCGGATTTCCGGGACGGAGCGGATAACGGTAAAGGTAAAGTCATTGATGGCAACCGAATTTGTAATGAGCTTGGGTTTGAGTACCAGTATCCCGATCCGCTGGTGATGCCGATGGAGTGACAGATCAGCAGAGTGTCGCTGTATACCGCCAGGGGGCGAGTATGAAACCACTGCTGGATGTTCTGATTATTCTTGATGCGTTAGAGAAAGAGGGGAGTTTCGCTGCGGCGTCAGCAAAATTGTTTAAGACGCCGTCAGCGCTGAGTTATACCGTCCACAAACTGGAAAGCGATCTTAATATTCAGTTGTTGGATCGCAGTGGGCACCGGGCCAAATTTACTCGTACCGGACAAATGCTGCTGGAAAAGGGACGCGAGGTACTACATACCGTGCGCGAACTCGAAAAGCAGGCCATCAAACTGCATGAAGGCTGGGAGAATGAACTGGTTATCGGCGTAGACGATACCTTTCCCTTTTCGCTTCTTGCCCCGCTCATCGAATCTTTCTATCAACACCACAGCGTAACGCGTCTTAAATTTATCAATGGCGTACTGGGCGGCTCCTGGGATGCCCTGATTCAGGGCCGGGCTGATATCATTGTGGGTGCCATGCGTGATCCACCAACAGCGAGTGACTTTGGTTTTGCGCGCCTGGGTGTGCTTGAACAGGCTTTTGTTGTTGCTCCCCATCATCCATTGGCGCAGGAGCCGGAACCGTTGAGTCGCCGGACGATCAAACGTTTTCGCGCCATTGTGGTCGGCGATAATGCGCATCCCGCGAACGTATCGGCTTCTCAGCTTCTCGACGATCAGGAAGCCATCACCGTTTTTGACTTCAAAACCAAACTGGAACTGCAGATAAGTGGTCTGGGATGTGGTTATATTCCGCGCTATCTGGCACAACGATTTCTGGATAGCGGGGCACTGATTGAGAAGAAAGTTGTCGCGCAAATTCTGTTTGAACCCGTGTGGATTGGCTGGAACGAGCAGACCGCGGGATTAGCCAGTGCATGGTGGCGGGATGAAATTTTAGCAAATAGTGCTATCGCGGGTGTCTATGTAAAAACGGTTGTCGATAAATCAATCGGTTAGGAAAAAATATTTTTTGACAAGGCTCTCATTCTCTTGTCATTTCGCCCTAATTTAGTGCACAATGCGCCGCTTGCAAAAAATGAGATTAACCGACGTTTTAATACGCGTCGGTTATTTTTTTGCATCAAACCAATCATTCATAAAAGAGGCCGGGCTTCGTACCGGATAGATACTTACTTAAAAATCGACAGTTGTTGTCGCTGAGGATTAACAAAAAATGGGGCAATTTTTTGCTTACGCGACGGTTTCCGCCGTAATGGAGGATAACCATGTCGCATAACGCTACTCCAAACACCTCTCGCGTGGAATTACGTAAAACGCTTACGCTGGTTCCGGTTGTCATGATGGGCCTTGCCTATATGCAGCCGATGACGCTGTTCGATACATTCGGTATCGTATCAGGAATGACCGATGGTCACGTCCCGACAGCTTACGCCTTTGCACTGATCGCCATCCTTTTTACCGCACTGAGCTACGGTAAACTGGTGCGTCGCTATCCGTCTGCAGGCTCTGCCTACACTTACGCCCAGAAATCCATTAGCCCGACCGTTGGCTTTATGGTGGGTTGGTCATCACTGCTGGACTACCTGTTCGCACCGATGATCAACATTCTGTTGGCGAAAATCTATTTTGAAGCCCTGGTGCCGTCGATACCGTCATGGATGTTCGTGGTAGCACTGGTGGCCTTTATGACTGCTTTTAACCTGCGCAGCCTCAAATCTGTCGCGAACTTCAACACCGTGATCGTGCTGTTGCAGGTCGTGTTGATTGCGGTGATCCTCGGCATGGTCGTTTATGGCGTGTTCGAAGGGGAAGGTGCGGGTACGCTGGTGAGCAGCCGTCCGTTCTGGTCAGGTGACGCGCACGTGATTCCAATGATCACGGGTGCTACTATCCTGTGCTTCTCGTTCACCGGTTTCGACGGTATCAGCAACCTCTCTGAAGAGACCAAGGATGCTGAGCGTGTGATCCCGCGTGCAATTTTCCTGACCGCACTGATTGGTGGCCTGATCTTTATTGTTTCTACCTATCTGTTGCAGCTGTACTTCCCGGATATCTCTCGCTTCAAGGATCCGGATGCTTCACAGCCTGAAATCATGCTGTACGTAGCCGGTAAGTTCTTCCAGGTCGGCGCGCTGATTTTCTCCACCATTACCGTATTGGCATCCGGGATGGCGGCGCATGCAGGCGTAGCGCGTCTGATGTACGTGATGGGGCGTGACGGTGTATTCCCGAAAAGTTTCTTCGGTTATGTACACCCTAAATGGCGTACTCCATCCATGAACATCATCCTGGTTGGCGCGATTGCCCTGCTGGCAATCAACTTCGACCTGGTAATGGCGACGGCGCTGATTAACTTTGGTGCGCTGGTGGCGTTTACCTTCGTTAACCTGTCGGTAATCTCCCAGTTCTGGATCCGTGAGAAGCGTAACAAGACGCTGAAAGACCACTTCCAGTATCTGTTCCTGCCGATGTGCGGTGCGCTGACCGTGGGTGCACTGTGGGTGAACCTGGAAGAGAGCTCTATGGTTCTGGGGCTGATCTGGGCTGGTATTGGCCTGATCTACCTGGCTTGTGTGACCAAGAGTTTCCGCAACCCGGTACCGCAGTACGATGAAGATATCGCGTAATCACCTAATCTGATATCGAAAAAACCGGAGACATGTTCTCCGGTTTTTTTATTCCTGTGCTTTATTTCCAGCCAGTATTAATAACTGTTAGTTCTAAATTAGAGAATTTGGTTATTGGTTCTGAACCAGTTAGTCATGAATAATTTCCTGACTAATATACTTCTGGCTAATTAATTTATGTTTTCAATGATCTTAAGCGGGCTCATCTGTGGCGCGCTGCTTGGCTTTGTCATGCAACGTGGGCGATTCTGTCTGACGGGCGGCTTTCGCGATATGTATATTGCGAAAAACAATCGTATGTTCTATGCGCTACTGATAGCCATTTCTGTGCAAAGCGTGGGTGTCTTTGCGCTGATCCAGGCGGGTGTACTCAGCTATGATGCCGGCACCTTCCCATGGCTGGGAACCGTTGTTGGTGGCTATGTCTTTGGTATCGGAATTGTTTATGCGGGCGGGTGTGCTACTGGAACCTGGTATCGTGCAGGAGAAGGGCTTATCGGTAGCTGGATTGCGCTGTTTACCTATATGGTGATGAGTGCGGTGATGCGCTCTACGCATGCGAGTGGGCTGAATCAGGCGCTGAAAACCTACAGTACTGAGCATAACTCCATTGCCGATACGTTGAACCTGTCCGTATGGCCACTGATCGCTATTCTGCTGGCGGTTACATTGTGGGTGGTGGCGAAAGAGCTGAGAAAACCAAAATTGAAAGTCGCTACGCTACCGCCTCGTCGTACCGGCCTTGCGCATATTTTGTTTGAGAAGCGCTGGCATCCATTTGTTACTGCGGTTCTGATCGGGCTGATTGCGCTGTTGGCATGGCCGCTGAGCGAAGCAACCGGACGAATGTTTGGCCTGGGTATCACGTCACCAACCGCCAATATTTTGCAATTCCTTGTCGCAGGCGACAGTAAGTTTATTAACTGGGGAGTGTTCCTGGTGCTGGGCATTTTTCTCGGCTCATTTATTGCAGCGAAATCCAGTCGCGAATTTCGCGTTCGTGCGGCCGACGCACCCACCACGCTGCGTAGCGGTTTTGGCGGTCTGTTAATGGGCTTTGGTGCCAGCATCGCGGGGGGCTGTTCGATTGGCAACGGTCTGGTTATGACGGCGATGATGACCTGGCAGGGATGGGTTGGCCTGGTCTTTATGATTCTCGGCGTCTGGACTGCGTCATGGATTGTGTATATCAGACCGCAGCGTAAGGCAAAACTAACCGCTGCTGCGGCAAATTAAGCGTAAGGATTTGATGATGGCAATTAAAAAACTGGATGTGGTCACGCAGGTTTGTCCGTTTCCACTGATTGAAGCAAAAGCGGCACTGGCAGAAATGGCAAGTGGTGATGAACTGGTGATCGAGTTTGACTGTACCCAGGCAACTGAGGCAATCCCGCAATGGGCCGCCGAAGAGGGGCACGTGATTACTGATTATCAACAGGTGGGTGACGCCGCCTGGAGCATTACGGTGCAGAAAGCGTAAACACGATCCCTCCGCCGTCTGGCGGAGGGCATTTCATCTTCAGACTATCTCTTGTGCATACTGCCAGAGCGATTTCAGTAGCATCAGCTTCTCTTTGTTGTCAGCGTATTGCTGACTCAACATCTGCAATTCATTCGCGTAATTTTGCAAAAACTCCGGTGTGAATACCTGACGACGATGATCCAGCCAGCGTTGCTGCTCCCCCTCATCCAGTGTTCCGGGGAAATTGCGTGCGCGATAATTAAACAGCAGTTTTTCAATGCGCTTATCGACGAAAGTGATGTCCAGCGCGGGTAAATTGCGAGGTTCGGTTTCCAGAACGATCTTCATTGCGGCACGGTCAGCATCGCTGAAAAAACCGTTGTATAACTGCGCATCTACGTTGTCCGATGGCGCAAAGGGTTCTGCTTCGGCAAAAATAGCCACCACTTTATCGCGTACCTGTGGGTTTTCACGCAGGACTTTAAGATTATCCAGACAATGCTGGCGGTTAATACCGAGACGTTCGGCATCTTCCGGACGTAATGTATTAGCCTGTGCCAGAACCGGGCATTTGTTGATATGCACCAGTTTAATCGGCACCGCGGCGTTATCTCCCAGATCGGCTTTGGCGGTGTAAAGACGCTCGCGCAGGGTGTCGCTATCCAGTTCAAGCAAGGGAGAAATATCACCGGCTAAGTCGACCATAATAACTGCATTACGATTATCCGGGTGCCAGGCGAGCGGGGCAACCCAACTGGTGTTACCTCGCCATGCACCGAACATCCCAGATACATGCACTAAGGGCTTCATTTGCGGGACATCAATCAACGCAGCCAGCTTGTGTTTATTGCGGTGACTGTAGAGATAGTCAAACAGACGAGGTTGACGTGACTTTACGAGTTGCGCCATGGCAATCGTGGCATACACGTCTGCCATCGCATCGTGGGCATTAGCATGCTCAATTCCGTTGGCGCGGGTCAGATGCTCAAGGCGAAAACTGGGTAGCCCGTCGTCGTTTTCTGGCCAGTTGATCCCTTCCGGTCGTAGCGCATAGCAGGCGCGCATCACATCCAGCAAATCCCAGCGAGAATTGTCGTTCTGCCAGCTCCAGGCGTAGGGATCATAAAAATTGCGATACAGGATATTACGTGTCACTTCATCATCGAAGCGCACATTGTTATAGCCGAGGATACACGTTTTCGGCACGGTAAACAGCGCATGGATGCGGGCAGCAAATGCGGCTTCGTTCTCACCCTTATCACGTGCTTCTTGCGGCGTAATACCGGTTATCAGCACCGCTTCAGGTTGTGGCAGATAGTCGTCGGCGGGCTTGCAGTAAAAGACTTCGGGATCGCCAATGATATTGAAATCGCTATCTGTGCGGATGGCCGCAAACTGCGCGGGTCTGTCCAGTGCCGGATGGGTACCAAAGGTCTCGTAATCGTGGAAGAGAAAACCAGGTTGCTGCTTGCCGTCATTCATTGTTCAGTTATGTCCGGGATCAATTTAGCGCTCATCTAAGAATACCAAAAAATAGCGCGGTAATCAGCAATGGGATTATCAATGCTCGGCGATGGCCGCAATAAAATTGAGATAAACGTGATTAAAATAAAACGAATTAATAGGTTTGGGATTTTAAGGATATTTCATGAAATAAAGTTACGTTATCGTGAGAGTTTATAAATAAGCTAACTGATAACTATTATTATTATTTTTGCGTTTGTTAGTGTGTTCTGGAAACTTTAAAACTCTTTTATAAACAATGGGTTTTATTCTTGCTGGTTAACGTGGTTTTATTGTAATGAAATGTGAGTGAGGTTAAAAATTAATAATTTAAAGGCCATATAATTATTGGATATATCTAATAACAGGAGGTTATATGAGCATTAGTCGGCGTAATTTTTTGCGAGGCGTGGGTATTGGCTGCTCGGCCTGTGCAATAGGAAGTTTCCCACCTGGCGCACTGGCGCGAAATTCGCCAGCGAGTATTAAAGGGAAAACATCCCTGACGCCAAGTCTGTGTGAAATGTGTTCCTTTCGCTGTCCAATTCAGGCTCAGGTGATTAATAATAAAACAGTTTTTATCCAGGGAAACCCTAATGCCCCTCAGCAAGGCACGCGCGTTTGTGCTCGCGGGGGCAGCGGCGTTAGCCTGGTAAACGACCCGCACCGGATTGTGAAACCGATGAAACGCACCGGGCCGCGTGGCAGTGGCGAATGGCAGGTCATTAGCTGGCAACAGGCGTATCAAGAAATTGCCGAAAAGATGACGGCAATAAAAAATCAATACGGGCCGCAGGGCGTTGTCTTCTCCTCTAAATCCGGTTCGCTTTCCAGCCATTTATTTCATTTGGCGACGGCTTTTGGCTCACCAAATACCTTCACGCACGCTTCAACTTGTCCAGCAGGTAAAGCCATAGCCGCCAAAGTAATGATGGGCGGGGATTTAGCAATGGATATCGCCAATACCCGCTATATGGTCTCTTTTGGACATAACCTCTATGAAGGAATTGAGGTTGCCGATACTCATGAACTGATGACCGCACAAGAGAAGGGCGCGAAGATGGTCAGCTTCGACCCCCGACTGTCGGTATTTTCCAGTAAGGCGGATGAATGGCATGCGATTAAACCGGGGGGAGACTTACCGGTGCTGATGGCGATGTGCCACGTCATGATTACTGAAAAATTGTATGACGCGGGATTCGTTGAACGCTATACAACAGGTTTTGACCAACTGGCAGAGGCGGTACAAGAGGCCACGCCGGAATGGGCACAAAAGTTGGCCGACGTGCCTGCAGATGTTATTACCCGGGTGACTCGTGAAATGGCGGCCTGCGCACCCCATGCTATTGTCAGTCCTGGTCACCGTGCGACTTTTTCGCAGGAAGAGATCGACATGCGGCGCATGATTTTCACCCTCAACGTGCTGCTGGGAAATATTGAGCGCGAAGGCGGCATGTACCAGAAAAAAGCCGCTGCAACCTACAATAAGCTGGCGGGAGAGAAGGTGGCTCCGGTGCTGGCGAAACCGGATGCCAAACTCCCTAAGCCAACGGCGCAGCGTATTGACCTGGTCGCGCCACAATTCAAATACATCGCTGCGGGTGGTGGGGTGGTGCAGAGCATTATCGATGCTGTGTTAAACCAGACGCCTTATCCGGTGAAAGGATGGATTATGTCCCGGCATAACCCTTTTCAAACTGTGACCTGTCGGCCGGATCTGGTCAAAACCGTTGAGCAGTTGGATCTGGTGGTAAGCTGCGATGTCTATTTAAGCGAAAGCGCGGCCTATGCCGATTACTTGCTACCTGAATGCACCTACCTCGAACGCGATGAAGAAGTCTCTGATATGTCGGGGCTGAATCCGGCCTATGCGCTGCGCCAGCAGGTTGTCGAGCCTATTGGTGATGCGCGCCCAAGCTGGCAAATCTGGAAAGAGCTGGGCGAGCAACTGGGTCTTGGGCAGTACTATCCGTGGCAAGATATGCAAGTACGCCAGCTGTATCAGCTCAATGGTGACCATGCGTTATCTGCTGAACTGCGCCAGAAAGGGTATCGGGAGTGGGGCGTTCCACTGTTGCTGCGCGAACCTGAATCGGTACGCCAGTTTACTGCGCAGTATCCGGGAGCAGTGGCCGTTGACAATGACGGTACGTATGGCGAACAACTGCGCTTCAAATCCCCATCCGGAAAAATCGAACTTTATTCTGAAGAACTGGAAACACTCCTGCCGGGCTATGGTATTCCTCGTGCACGCAATTTTGCGCTCAAGGCCGACAATGAACTCTATTTCATTCAAGGCAAAGTCGCGGTTCACACCAATGGCGCGACGCAATATGTTCCATTACTCAGCGAGCTGATGTGGGATAACGCGGTGTGGATCCACCCGAAAACGGCTGGAGAAAAAGGGATTAAAAGCGGCGATGACATCTGGCTTGAAAATGCGACGGGTAAGGAGAAAGGCAAAGCGCTGGTCACTGCTGGTATTCGACCCGATACGCTGTTCGTCTATATGGGATTCGGCGCCAAGGCCGGCGCAAAAACCGCAGCGACAACGCATGGGATCCACTGTGGCAACTTGCTTCCACATGTGACCAGTCCGGTATCCGGCACGGTGGTCCACACCGCTGGCGTTACGCTTCGTCGGGCATGAGAAAGGAGAACATCATGAATCAGTCAACAAATCCGTATGTCATGCTGCATGACGAGAAACGCTGTATTGGTTGTCAGGCGTGCACGGTTGCCTGCAAAGTCCTGAATGACGTGCCAGAAGGTTTTAGCCGGCTGCAGGTGCAGATCCGCTCACCGGAAAATGAACCTGAGGTGCTGTCTCACTTCCAGTTTGTCCGCGTCTCCTGCCAGCACTGCGAAGATGCGCCTTGTGTCAGCGTCTGTCCGACTGGCGCTTCGCTTCGGGACGAAAACGGCATTGTGCAGGTGGACAAGTCCCGCTGTATTGGCTGTGATTATTGCGTTGCCGCCTGTCCGTTCCATGTGCGCTATCTGAACCCACAAACAGGAATTGCAGATAAATGTAACTTTTGCGCAGACACCCGTCTGGACGCTGGACAATCGCCTGCCTGTGTTTCCGTATGCCCTACGGATGCGCTGAAGTTTGGTCGCCGTGATGACCCTGAAATTCAGCACTGGATTCATCAAAAAGAGGTTTACCGTCAGCAGGATACGCGTAGCGGTGCGGTGAGTATTTTCCGGCGTAAAGAGATTCATCAGGAGGGAAAAGTATGAATTCTATCTGGGGAGCAGAGCTTAACTATGCGCCAGACTACTGGCCGCTGTGGCTCATTTATTCAGGCGTAGTCATTCTGTTGATGATTGCCGGTCTGGTGGTACATGCACTGCTGCGTCGAATGCTGGCACCTAAAACGGCTGCTGGAGAAGAGCACCGTGACTATCTCTACTCATTGGCTGTCCGCCGTTGGCACTGGGGAAATGCGCTGCTTTTTATCCTGCTTCTGCTCAGCGGTTTGTTCGGCCATTTTTCTATCGGACCGGTAGCGCTGATGGTGCAGGTGCACACCTGGTGTGGATTCGCATTACTGGCTTTCTGGATTGGCTTCGTCATGATCAATGCCACCAGCGGCAACGGTTGCCACTATCGTGTGCAATTCAGCGGGCTGATAAAGCGTTGTCTGCTGCAAACGCGTTTTTATCTGTATGGGATAATGAAAGGTGAGGCACATCCGTTTGCGGCAACAGCGGAGAATAAATTTAACCCCCTGCAACAGTTAGCCTATCTGGCCATCATGTATGCGTTGGTTCCGCTGTTAATCATTACCGGGTTGCTCTGTCTTTACCCGCAGATTATCGGCGCCGGGCCGGTGGTACTGGTGCTGCATATGGTGTTGGCGATTGTTGGCATTCTGTTCATTTGTGCACATATTTACCTGTGTACATTGGGTGATACGCCGGGGCAAATCTTTCGCAGCATGATTGACGGCTATCACCGTCATCGCAGCCATCATGCAGAAACAGCATCACATAAAGGCTAATTCTGCGCGTATTTTGCAGGGGAAGCCCGTCTGATATTCTTTCTTTAACAGCAAGAAAATGTGCCTTATGTCACATTTTCTTGCAATTTATCCATGTTTGTTCGGCAGAACTTCCGTAAAAAGAACGGCTATTTCTCCTGCTTATGAGGACATGCTGTTGAAACGCCGTTTGTTTATTGCCGCTTCGCTATTCGCGATTAGTTTTTCGTCCGCTTATGCGACTGATGCCGCCAGTTTTGCACCCCGGCCTCCTGCCATCAATGCTGGCGCGTGGGTGCTTATGGACTACACCACGGGCCAAATCCTGACCGCCGGTAATGAACACCAGCAACGCAACCCCGCCAGCCTGACCAAGTTAATGACCGGCTATGTTGTCGATCGTGCGATTGATAGCCATCGCATTAGCCCAACGGATATCGTCACTGTCGGGCGTGACGCATGGGCGAAAGATAATCCGGTGTTTGTCGGCTCATCATTAATGTTCCTGAAAGAAGGCGATCGCGTTTCGGTACGTGATTTAAGTCGCGGCTTGATTGTTGATTCCGGCAATGACGCATGCGTCGCGCTGGCTGATTACATCGCGGGTGGACAGCCACAGTTTGTTGCGATGATGAACAGTTACGTTGAGAAGCTGAAGCTTAAAGATACACATTTCGAAACGGTGCATGGGCTGGACGCGCCAGGCCAGCATAGCTCGGCCTACGATCTGGCCGTGTTGTCCCGGGCGATTATTCACGGGGAACCTGAGTTCTACCACATGTACAGTGAGAAGAGTCTTACCTGGAACGGTATCACGCAGCAAAACCGTAACGGACTGCTGTGGGATAAAACGATGAACATCGATGGCCTGAAGACCGGGCACACATCCGGGGCAGGATTTAACCTGATTGCCTCCGCAGTTGATGGACAGCGTCGCCTGATTGCCGTGGTGATGGGAGCCGAGAGCGCGAAAGGACGCGAGGATCAGGCACGCAAACTGCTGCAGTGGGGGCAACAAAATTTTGATACGGTGCAGGTGTTGCGTAGCGGTAAGCAAGTCGGCGTCGAACGAATCTGGTATGGCGATAAAGAAAACATTAGCCTCGGCACCGAGCAGGATTTCTGGATGGCACTGCCTAAGGTTGAAGTCCAGAATATCAAAGCAAAATATGTTCTTGATAAGAAAGAACTGGTAGCGCCTATTGCCGCGCATCAACGCGTGGGGGAAATTGAACTCTATGACAGGGATAAGCTGGTGGCGCATTGGCCACTGGTCACCCTTGAATCGATCAGTAAAGGCGGCGTATTTTCGCGTCTGAGCGATTACTTCCACCATAAGGTGTAATTTTTCACCCATGCTACTGACTGGCAAGAGTGCGAAACTGCTCACATAATAATCACTATTTCCTTGTGGCCGTAATACACAAAAATTACACTGTATATAAATACAGTGTAATGACGGAGGTTATATGGAGTACGAGATAAAGCAGGTCGATAAACGCAGGATTGCCGGTTTTCACATGGTTGGACCGTGGGAGCAAACGGTAAAGCAGGGTTTTGAGCAGTTAGTCATGTGGGTGGATGACAAGCAGATAGTGCCGCTGGAATGGATCGCCGTTTATTACGACAACCCGGATGTTGTGCCTGCTGACAAACTGCGCTGCGATACTGTGGTTTCCGTCGCAGAGAATTTCGAGATCCCAGAGAACAGCGAAGGAGTGATACTGACTGAACTGGCCGGTGGTGAGTATGCTATTGCTGTTGCTCGTGTTGAAAATCATGACTTTGCGACGCCATGGTATCAATTTTTTAATCTTCTGCTGCAGGACGCAACATACCAGATAGCAGCCAAACCCTGTTTTGAGATTTATATGAATAATGGCATGGAAGACGGTTACTGGGACATCGAAATGTATGTGCCAGTACAGCCGAAGTAGCTGTTTTTTGCGTAAATCAGGGTGAAAGTCCTGCTGATAACGGTGATGTTTTCACTAAAAAAGCAGGTACAATTCTGTTCTTTGCTATTCCCTGACGGAGTGGATGAGTGCGTGCCGATAAGTCGCTGAGTCCTTTTGAAATTCGTTTGTATCGTCATTATCGCGTGGTGCACGGTATTCGCATTGCGCTGGCGTTTCTTCTTACTTTTCTGTTGGTTCGCCTGCTGGATATTCCTGAAGGTACATGGCCTCTGATCACGCTGGTGGTGATTATGGGGCCCATTTCATTCTGGGGTAACGTCGTCCCAAGAGCGCTTGAACGCATTGGCGGGACGATTCTGGGCTCAGTACTTGGGCTGGTTGCTCTGCGTCTCGAACTCCTGTCACTTCCGCTTATGCTGATATGGTGCGCAGTGGCGATGTTTCTCTGCGGCTGGCTGGCATTAGGTAAAAAACCCTATCAGGCATTGCTGATTGGCATAACGCTTGCCGTCGTCGTCGGGGCTCCCGCGGGTGACATGAATACAGCGTTGTGGCGCGGTGGCGACGTGATTCTGGGATCGTTACTGGCGATGCTGTTTACCGGCATCTGGCCGCAGCGGGCATTTATTCACTGGCGTATTCAACTTGCGCATTGTGTCACGGGTTATAACCGGGTATATCAGGCTGCGTTGTCACCTAACTTGCTCGAACAGCCCCGACTGGAGAAGCATTTACAACAACTACTGAGTGACGTTGTCAAAATGCGCGGACTAATTGTTCCCGCCAGTAAAGAGACCCACATCCAAAAATCAATCTTTGAAGCTATTCAGACGGTTAACCGCAACCTGGTGTGCATGCTTGAGCTGCAGATCAACGCGCTGTGGGCAACACGTACCAGTCACTTTGTGATGCTGAACGCGCATACCCTACGTGAAACTCAGCTCAGAACGCAACAGGCGTTACTCACGATCACTCATGCGCTATATGAAGGTAATCCACAGCCGATACTTGCCAATACGGAAAAACTCAACGACACCGTGGAGGAGTTACGCCAACTCATCGCTGAGCATAAAGGCGATAATGTTGCTGAAACACCTATTCACGGCTATGTCTGGTTGAATATGGAGATGGCGCGACAACTGGAATTGCTCTCACATTTAATTTGTCGCGCGCTGCGCAAATAAAGAGCAGATGAGGGGATTGGTTCTACTGCTGCTTCGATTCAGCAAAGATTAAGGGTATGATATTGAAAAAGGCTAAAACCATTGGTAACTACAATGGCTTTACCCTCGATAATTCAGGTTTCAGCCATGCATTATCAATGCAGATGCAACTTGAAGTATGGCGGGCATGAAAGTAATGTTGACCCACTTTAGCCGTTGTTTTAACGAATCCGAATCTCACATTATCAGGGGTGTAAAAATGGAAACTACCAAGCCTTCTTTCCAGGACGTGCTGGAATTTGTTCGTCTGTTCCGTCGTAAAAACAAACTGCAACGTGAAATCCAGGACGTTGAGAAAAAGATCCGTGACAACCAGAAACGCGTCCTGCTGCTGGACAACCTGAGCGACTACATCAAGCCGGGCATGAGCGTTGATGCTATCCAGGGTATCATCGCCAGCATGAAAAGCGACTATGAAGATCGTGTAGATGATTACATCATCAAAAATGCAGAGATCTCTAAAGAGCGTCGTGATATCTCTAAAAAGCTGAAAGCCATGGGTGAAGTGAAAAACGGCGAAGCGAAAGCAGAGTAACGTTTTATGACAGTAGGGGCGCTGCTAAGCGGTGCCCCTACTGTAGTTTTACCCCGCCAGTTACCATCCGCAGTAAATGCTGCTCAGGCCAGTGAGTTGTCAGTTTTTTCTGTGCCAGCATCCATTTGATGTAATCAACATCATGACGTTTTCTGTCCAGCATCAGGCCCACCACGCTGCCGCTGTGCGCAACATTCACCCCGTATAAATCACATTCTTCTACCAGCGCCAATAGCGAATCGAAATCTGGTTTTGGCAACAACATTTGGCTGGCGATTGCGCTAAGCGTGGCCGCCTCTCCCATTCGATAGGGATTTTGACTAATACAGGCTTCCTGTACTTTTTCCCATGCGCGTTTAAGCGCGGGAGCACCTGCCTGTAACCCGGGCTGGCGCGGAATGCGGTGATAATCTGCGGTACGTAGTGTTTCCGGGCTTTCCAGAACCAACAGGTCAAGCTGGGGCTGCGCTTCACAGGGAATTTGCGTAGAGGCGTCGTTATGATCGAAAAGGGTTAACTGACGGAAAACGGTGCTGTCGGTAGGTTCAAGAGAAACGCAAAGCTGCGCCAGTGTAGGTTCATCTAGCTGATGACCCAGAAAATGAGCGGTGGCAAGCGCGGTGGCGGCAATATCCGCGGTGCTACTGGCCATTCCTTTCGCAATGGGAATCGTTGACTGGATATCTATTCGAATATCCTGACTGATATGCGCCGGGTAGTGCCAGTGCTGCAATAACCGGTCAACCATCGCTCGCGACAGTGGCCGTTCATCCACCTGTGGTGAACCAGAGCTGACCTCGACGGTGCTATACCATTCAACCGGGCAGGAGACTAGTTTCTCACTGCCCAGAATCCAGCCCTGGATAAGTTCTCCGCACGATGCGGGACATTGCGCAACAGCCACGTCTTCACCTTTGTGATCAGCAATCCTCGGCGCATAGTGTCATGGCGATCGCGCTATTACCATGATTTGCCGCAATTTGCGGTGCGGCAGGATTAAGCAGGAATGCCCAATGTCACAGTTTCTGATATCGCTATACGCATAACATCCTGCGCGATCATCAACTCTTCATTGGTATTTATAACGGCCACTTTGACCAGCGCAGTTTCAGTTTGAATAAAGGTTGCGTTGCGCTGATTTTTTTCATCATCAACGGCCAGACCTAAGAAATTCAGATTGTGACAAATCGCAGCGCGTGCTCGGGCTGAGTTTTCACCAATTCCACCCGTAAATACCAAAGCATCCAGACCGCCCATCTGCATAATATAACTGCCTATGGTGGCACGAATTCGTTCTGCAAACAGCGTAAGCGCGAGTGCAGCCTGTGAGTTGCCTTCGTCTGCGGCGCGTTCAACATCACGGTAGTCTGATGAGATACCGGAAACGCCAAGTAATCCCGATTCATTGTTGAGGAGTTGGTTAAGTTGCTGCGGTGTTTTGCCTTCACGCAGGGCAATCCACGGCAAAATAGACGGGTCAATATCTCCGCTGCGCGTACCCATCATCACGCCTGATTGTGGTGTAAAGCCCATCGAGGTATTCACCGATTTGCCACCTTTGATGGCACAGATGCTGCTGCCATTACCAAGATGACAGCATACGACGCGCAGTGCGCTGAGCGGGACGCCCAGCTTTTCAGCCAACGCGGTACTGACGTATTTGTGGCTGGTACCATGAAAACCGTAACGCCGAATTCCCAGCTCTGAGTAATAGCGCCAGGGCAGAGGATAAACAAAAGACGGCTCAGTCAGCGTTTGATGAAAAGCAGTGTCAAAAACTGCGACGGCGGGTGCTTCGGGTAATAGCTGACGAAAAACTGCAATCCCCAGTGCATTAACCGGGTTATGCAGTGGTGCCAGTTCTGCAAGACGCTCGATTTCGGCCAGTGTTTCATCGTTGACGAGGGCGGAGTCTTTAAAAGACTCACCACCATGTGCGACGCGATGACCGACGCCATCGATCTCTTCCAGACTCTTGATGATGTTCAGGCTAAGCAGTTTTTCCAGTAACAGCGTTACTGCTTCACGGTGATCGGCAACGGGTAACGTCTCCTGCCATTTCTGTACGGGTGTTTTAAGCGTGACCTGCGCGTCAGACATCCCGATACGTTCAATCAGTCCCTGGCAGATCATTTCACCCTGCGGCATCGCCAGTAACTGAAACTTAAGTGAAGAGCTACCCGCGTTTATGGCCATTATTTTGTGAGACATGACGGTTCCTTTGCATTCAGAAAAATGAACATCTCATCGACCCCGGTATTCTCCAGCGCGCTGGTGATAAACACGTTCTGCGCTCCTGCCTGAACCAACCAGCTTTCTACGAGTGAAATCCTCTGAGGGTTAGCTAAATCGGCTTTGGTAACGAGGCCGATAACAGGTCTGTTCATTGGGCCAGTAAAGCCGGGAGAAAAAGGTGACCATGGGGCGTCGGCATTCAGTACCAGAGCGATAATGTCGGCTTCGCAGGCGCTGGCCAGTAACGCACTGTACAGGCAGCGGTTCTCAAGATATTCACCCGGCGTGTCTATTGTCGTTGGCGACCAGACAATCGCCTGAGTTTTCTGGTAATGAAGTGCTTCTCCACGCAGACATTGTGTGAGTGAGGTTTTACCGCACTGGCTGGGGCCAATTAGCATGATGCGTTTCATGTGGTTACGTCCGGGTAATAGGGCACGCAGTAAAACGCATCATTTCGCCAAGCGTTCTGGTTACCTGTTTCAACGCGTACTCAACAGCTGAAACATCACCCGTCAGTACGACTGCACCGGTAAAACGATCGAGAAATCCGATCTCTACCGCACCAGATTTCGTGGCGATATCACAGGCGATAATTGAGGCTTCACTGGGCGTAATGGTTAAAATACCAATGGCCGAGACTGAGTCCTGCAACCCCAACTTTTTGAATAAATCCTTACCAGGATTAGCAATAAGGTGCGCCAGTGTGACCTGCTTGCCGGGTACGTATTCCTGGATCATGCGATCCGTCGGCGGTTGTCTGTCCATTATCCCTCCACTATTTGTCGCCACATGCTTTCATGCGGGCGTGGTATGACGGAGCGATAAACCAGCAGACCTTTTTCCCCGGCGCTTTCGCTGGCGACTGTCACGGCGTTATTGACATCGGAAACATCGCCCGCGACAACCATGTAGCATTTACCACCAATACCGAATGCCATATGCACCCGTACCAGCGTGACATTGGACGCTTTAACTGCACGATCGGCGGCACAGATACAAGCCGCTACGCTCCAGGTTTCAACAATCCCGACGGCCTGATGCTTATCCACACTGTTAAGACCGCTAATTGCCGGGAGAACGCTGGCATGAATGTTTGGGAGCACCAGACTGTCGACGAGCATATCGCCTGCAAGAGATGTCCCTGTTGCAATGGCCTGCTGTACAGCACCTACGTCACCCCCGAGCATCAGTAAAAACTTTCCAGGGCAGATGGTTTTGCTGACCAGCAAATTCACATTTGCGCTTTTAAGCATCGCATCACCGGCTTCCATCCCTTTGGCGATGCTGGTGAGTTCTAAAATCCCTATAGCCTGAGACATGATTAACCTCTTATTACCGTGATGGATTGCCCGGTTATCTCGCTGACAAGACCGTCAATACTGGCGTGGACAGGTGCGCCTAACGTGCCTTCGGGTACATCAGCAACACATCGGCCGCGAACAACACGCTCACCTTTTTGCACGCAGGGGATAGCGCTGGCGCCAATATGCTGGCGTAACAGCAGTGTTGTTTCGTCTGTGGCGTAATCGGCTTCAGACAGGGGCGCGTCGTGGTACCAGTCGCTGAGGCCAAGTTTGGTGATGAGTCGTTTAACCGGAATCAAACGGTACTTCGCCATTTCGTCTTCAGGATTTAGTGGTCCCTCATAACGATGATTAAGCGCCCGTAGTTCACGTTTGAGCATACGGTTGATGCGCATCGGCGAAATGCCTACCGGACAAGCCACACTTTCACAGACATTGCATTCTGAACAGGTCAGGGCAGTGAGCAGCAGCTGCGGGGTGGCTGCCTGTTGGTAGTTCACTGCGCGAACCAGCAGATGCGGTGATAGTTCATGACCGATTAAGTGTCTTGGGCATAAATCAGTGCACAGACGACATTGCTCGCAAACGGTTTTTGCAACCGCAAGCACGGTGCGTTCGTCCTGCATTCGTCGTTGAATCAGCGCATGGGATTTGGGCAATACCAGTAGCCCCCCGGTGGTCTTGCTCACGGGAGTATCGAGCGAAGTAATCAGGCCACCCATCATCGGACCGCCGTTGATAAAACCAGGATCGTCAACGGTGGCGCCACCCGCCAGTGCCAGGACTTCGCGTAAAGACATACCGATGGGAACACTCAGCGTTAACGGTCTGGCGACCGCACCGTTGACGGTTAGCGTGCGACGGGTAACGGGGTACTGCTGTTCAACCGCTCTGGCGATATTGAGCACGGTCTGGACGTTATTGACCACCACGCCTACGCTAACGGGCAGCGCGGCTGGAGGAACCCGTCGTCCCGTTGCCATCCAGATGGTCAGCACCTCGTCACCGGCCGGATACACATCGGGTAAAATATGTAACCTGATGTTGGTCGGTAAAAGTGGTGTTAACGCATTGATGGCCTTCTGATATTTTTCTTTGAGGGCAATAATGCCTGCATTGGCCCCTGTTGCTGTCATAGCATACTGAACGCCACGTACCAGCCTTGCCGCTTGCACCGCCATTAATTGTTGATCGACTTTCAGCATTGGCTCGCATTCTGCGGCGTTCACCAGAAACGTATCAACCTGCGCCTGGAGTTTAACGTGAGCAGGAAATCCTGCACCACCGGCCCCAACCACGCCTGCTGCACGCACGCGATCGCGTATCGTTTGTGCGTCATAAAGAACATGTTCTGCCGTCATGGCTGTACTCATAATAATTCCTCAAGCAGTTCCTGAATGGCACTGGCATCGGCTACACGGGGGTTGGTTTGCAACGTGACATCAGCCAGTGCGGCCTGAACCATCGACGGTATACGTTGCGACCAGGTATGCTTCTCGTCTTTCAGTGCATCAACAAATGACGGTAACGCGCACTGTTTTTTGAGTTGTTCAATATGATGAATGAGCGCATTGAGTGCCGCCGTATCATTCGTACTATCCGGGCATAAATGGCAGGCTTTAGCGAAACGGGCATAGCGCTTTGCTGCCCGCGGGTCGCGTGCATTAAACTGAATGACACGAGTGAGTAACAGTGCGTTGGCCAGCCCATGGGGTAAGTGAAACTGACCACCGAGCTGATGGGCAATAGCGTGATTGATGCCCAGCCCCGCCTGGCTAAATGCCATCCCTGCCAACGTAGAGGCATTGTGCATTTTCCCCCGAGTAGCCAGGCAATCACCTTTGCTAACCGCAACAGGCAGGTACTGGAAGACAATTTGCGCGGATTTTTCCGCCAGCGCATCCGTGAAATCACTGGCTTTTGTCGATACATAGGCTTCCAGTGCATGTGTCAGGACGTCCAGTCCGGTATTCGCAGTAATAGCGGGTGGTACGCTGACAACCAACATAGGATCAAGAATGGCCATGTCAGGGTAGAGCGCGTTATTAAAGAGTGGATATTTAATACCTTTCTCTGGATCGCTGATCACGCAGGCACTGGTCACTTCCGAGCCTGTACCGCTGGTGGTGGGAATTGCCACACAGGTTTCGATTTCAATACCAAACTGACGGCTGAACCAGACGATAGCTTTGGCGGCGTCAAGTGCGGAGCCACCGCCAAAACCAATCACGACATCCGGTTGCAGGGACTGCATTTGTGCAATCCCCTGGACTACCGTACTGATGGTGGGATCGGGTGTTATATCACTGAAAATGCTGATGCGGTTATCCGCGGGCAGCGTATTTCGCAGCTTTTCAATCAGGGGGGAACGTGCGAGAAAACCGTCGCAAATAATCCAGATATGCTTATTGGAGAAGCGCTTAAGCACATCCAGACTTCCCTGGCCGCTGTACAATTGTGTTTGCAGTGAAAAGCTATTCATAACGGCCTCATTAGCGAATAGAAAAACCGTTGGTGAGCACGCAACGACGAGAGCGTGCGAAAGTTCGCGCTGACGTTGTGCCTTCACCGGTGGGAGTAGCAATAGTAAAGGTGGTAAAGCCTTCACCACCGACACCAATACCGGCGTAAGAGGGGCCATTTTTCACAAAGATAGAGGTCTGAAGGGTTCGGGCAGCAAGATTCAGACGTGACACGTTTTGTGAATGCATGATGGCAGTGTGATGCAGTCCCTCTTCAACTTTCAGTGCCAACGCCAGTGCACTGTCAAAATCCTTTACGCTCACGATGGGCAGCATTGGCATCAACTGTTCGCTGGTGACCCATGGATCGTCAGCATTGACGATGCCAATCAACAGGCGAGGTGTTTTTGCCGGAACCGGTATGCCCGCAGCTTCAAGCAGGGCTGCTGGACTCTTTCCAACCAGTTTTTTATTGGCTATGCCTTCAGGCAGACAGGCGGCGCGCAGTTTGTTGATGTCTTCGTTGTGCAGAAGTAACGCGCCAAAAGACTGCATTTGTTGGACCAGTCGTTCAGCAACAGCATCGACAACAATCAGGCTTTTCTCAGCAATACAGGGCAGGTTGTAATCAAACGATGCACCGTTGATGATATCTTCAGCTGCTTTAACCAGGTCAGCAGTTTCATCCACAATACAGGGCGGGTTTCCTGCGCCAGCACCAATAACTTTCTTCCCGCTTTTCATACCCATAGCAACAATGCCAGGGCCGCCGGTAATCGCCAGAACTGCGATTTTAGGGTGAGCCATCATCTGCTGGGTAGCTTCAAAAGTAGGTTCTGTGACCGTGATGACAAGATTCCTAATCCCGCAGCAGCGGAAGGCAATATCTTCAATCATGGCAATCAGTTTCAGTGATACCACTTTTGCGCCAGGGTGCGGGCTGAAGTAAACGCTGTTTCCCGCGGCCAGCATGCTAATGCTGTTATTGATGATGGTTTCCGTGGGGTTCGTACTTGGCGCAACGGAGCCAATCACCCCAAATGGAGAGTACTCAAACAACACCATGCCACCGTCACCGGTAAGTGCAGTAGTGGTAAGGTCTTCGATGCCAGGGGTGTTATCCAGCGCAGCTTTATTTTTAAGAAACTTATCCTCTTTGTTACCCATTCCCGTTTCTGTTGCGCTTTCAGCGGCCAAAGAAGCCAGATGAGGCGTCAGTTCTTCCCGCAGGGCGTTTATGATGGCGCTGCGGGTTTTTAGCGGACATTGCTGGTAACGCAAAAAAGCCTGATGAGCGGCATCGATCGCTTCACCGACGCACGGAAAAATTCCGTTACCCTTAACGTCTATTTTTGCCGGGGTGAGTTGCTCAGTCAAAATGTTGCGGATAAGGGTTTCAAGTTCTGAAGTATTCATTGATGTGTTCTCACGTTAATCGCCGCAATGGCCGTTTCTGCAATGTCCATATCCTGCTCAACGCTTCCTCCGCTGATGCCAAGACCCCCAAGGAGTAAACCTTCGCGCCATAATGCGTAGCCGCCTCCAAAGGTGACGATTTTTCCCTGCATATGGCTTTCCAGACCGTAAAGTGCGGCGCCCGGCTGAACCACGGGCGTCAGTTCGTGCGTGGCAGTTTTCATTGCGACGGCGGTCCAGGCTTTTTTCGGTGCCAGCTCACTACTGACGAGCAAGGCATCTGGCATGCGCCAGGTCACTGTAGGCGTACCATTGGTATCCACTATGCTGACAACGACAGGGACCTGGAGCTCTTCAGCGCGCGTTACTGCCGCGCGTGTCAGTTGATGGAGTTCGTGAAAAGACAAAGGCATAGTCGACTCCCTGGTGACTGCTGTGCGAGTGGCCGCAAGATAGCGCTCCGCCACTTTCTGGATAATGTCGTTTTGATGGGCGTCATGATCTTCTGCGCGTGCAAGCGCATATAAACAGTCAGACAGGCGGTTGATATAACGCATCAGTACGTGTCTGACGGAGATTTCGGTGGAGAGCTCGACCAGTCGCCTCTCTGCGCGGCGAGCCAGCGTGCGGGCAAAGTGCAGACGACTGGCGGCTTCGCAGCGGCCAGGTAAAATAAAGCTGCGCAGGGGCGGCATTCTTCCCATTGCGGTATCAATGGCGGCTTCCAGCGCCACAATTTCTTCCGAACTGATGTAGCGCTGATCGGGTGTGGGCTGTTCGCTCTCGCTGGCCAGTTCGGCACTGAACCAAAACAACTGCAATTGAATATCTTCAAGTAAGAGACGATGTTGCTGACTTTTTACCGCGCAGGCACACAGGCTCAATGCAGCATTGAGTTCATCCAACGTACCGTAGGCCTCAACGCGCGGATGTGATTTACTCACGCGTTGTCCGGTAAAAAGCGCTGTTGTGCCAGCGTCGCCAGTGCGGGTATAAATCGCCATAGTTCCTCCTAACGAGAAAGCGTGTCGACGATGCCGACGATCGCCAAATCGATGGCCTCATTGGGGCCGGAAAAAACATGCCTGGCGCTGGAGCCGCTACTGAGTAACACCAATTCGCCAGTCCCTGCACCGACTGAGTCAACCGCGACTTCATCTCCGGTAGCGGGGGAGGCGGGGAGCTCTCCGTCAGTGCTTACCCGGCGTACCAGCAACAGTTTTTTCCCCACCAGCGATGGTGATTTTTGCGTAGAAACCACAACACCTGTAACCCTTGCCAGATACATGGTTCACTCCTGCTTAATTAATTGAATATTTCGCGCACTAACGGCTTCCCGGGCCAGTGCCGTCACGACACAGCGACGACGCAACACCAGGATGCCACCGTTAAGTTGGGCAACATCGGCATAACTTAAGAGCGTTTCAGGATGCAGCATGACGATGTGCCCCAGTTCATTACTGAACTCCAGCGGCAGTCGCGTGAGCTTTTTCACGGGGAGTGCCGGTAGCAGCCGATGCTGTAGAGTGATTTTTACGCGAAGCCCGCATGCCAGCGCCTCGTGGATTGTTACTGCCGCGACACTGGACGGAATGCAATCTGCAATTTTCTCCAGTAAAGGCAGGTCTGCCTGCAGGAGGTGTAGTGACGAGTACTGACAACATAATGTCCGGGAATCGATTTCCCGTAACTGTGCGACGCTCAGCGTGATGGTACTTTCCGCGCGTTTTTTGAGCCGGGAAACAACTTCCTCAATGATGCGTTGCAGCAGTTCGTTGTTCATCGTGGGGTCACCAATGTGGCAAATGCCTGCGGATTATCAGCGCCTGCTGCATTGGCTTCGTCTGTATCGATATGCATCTCAAGGCGCATATCCGGTGAAACGCGTACGGCGACATTATCGAAAATCAGTCGGCGTTCATCGCCATTGATAGCCACGGAGACTTTATCTCCATGAGATACGCGCAGTATCAGCGCATCCAGCGGCGACATATGGATATGTCGCTGGGCAACAATAACCCCGGAGGGTAACTCCAGTTCAGCAAAGGGACTGATAAGACGAATGCCAGGCGTTCCCTGAATATTACCGGACATGCGCAGCGGCGCAGCGATGCCTAATGTGCGAGCGTCGGTACGAGATATCTCCACCTGACTAGTACTACGCAGTGGACCAAGCAGACGCACATTCTTTAACTGACCTTTCGGTCCGACCAGTGTGACGGTCTGATCTGCGGCATATTGTCCGGGCTGCAACAGGCCCTTTTTCTCGCTAATCGGCTGATTAGGGAACAGCCGAGTGTAGTTCTCGGCGCAAAGGTGGATGTGGCGGTTCGAAATCCCGAGAGGAATAGGGCGTTCACGCATTTCATCCAGTACTTTACTGACCGTTGTTTCCAGTTGCTGTTTATCCATTACGCTTCACCTCGTTTGCCTGAATGCAGGCAGAGAGCGCGTGGCTCGCCTTTCTGGCGAGGGCAGGCAGGGTCAAGACACAGATTGCAGCTAATCAACTCTGCCTGTTGCACTGCTCCAGGTAATGCAATTTCTGTAGCCATCTCTTCTTGCTCTTGCGATACATCAGGTATCGCTGCTGGCGTTGGCTGCACGGGGACACTGTGGGAAAGAATGCCTTCTCCGGGTCTGGAAATGACCCTGTGCGCGACCAGTCCATTTCGCAGCTCTGCTAAATTAGCACCGGTGGATATAGCCGCCTGAACGGAGGCCACATCCCCGATGATTTTGATCACCGTCCAGCCTGAGCCGTTGGTTTTTTCGAGGCCCACCAGCGTGATGGAAGCGGCTTTCGCCATGACGTCCGCGCAACTGATGGCTAATGCCAGACCACTAACTTCAAGTAATCCCAGTGATTGCTTCACGCTGTGCTCCTTGTTTACGGCGATTTATGCGGATTTAGGTAAAATGGCTTCAACGTCGCTGTGTGGACGTGGGATAACGTGACAGGATTTCACCTCTCCAACAGCGCTCGCTGCTGCGCTTCCTGCATCTACTGCCGCTTTTACGGCACCGACATCCCCGCGGACCATCACGGTGATAAGTCCTGAGCCGATTTTTTCGTAGCCAACCAACTGCACATTTGCGGATTTCACCATGGCATCAGCGGCTTCAATAGCGCCGACGAGCCCTTTTGTTTCAACCAGTCCCAGTGCGTTATTCATACTGCTTTTCTCCTGTGGATTATGAGTGGCAGTCCCGGAAGGGGATGCCTTTTACCAGTCGCGCAGCGTTATTACCGATGCTCCGGCGAGCGTGGCTATTTTGTTGATATATCAGCGTAAAAAGTGGCGCTGAGGTGGGTAGATTCTTATAGTGCACAACCAGCTTTTCCCGGCTACATCCAATGCCGACCAGCAACGGTGACTGACAGGCGGCCAGCCATGCGTTATGGATAATGTCAGTCGAGTGAGTCTGTTGAATAACGAAGGGGATACCTTCTTCTTCAATGCCCAGCAGAACGTCATTCCAGATGTTTGCGCAGTCACCCATGGCGACTATCACGATAGCGGGTGCCGTGAGGTTACTTTCCATGAGCGAATGCCTTGTACCAGGAGAGAATTAACCCCGTCGCAACTGCGTTGCGCGGACCTTCCGTGCCCCGAATATTGCCGCGACCCGCGACCAGGCGATAATGAGCCAGTGCATCAGTAACCAGTTGCGGAACTTCGAAGTCCAGCGAGGAACCTCCAACCAGAACGACAAAAGGAATGTCCCGAATATTCCCGGTTGGGCTAACCTGTCGCAACGCTCTCAGCGCGTTGGTAACAAAAACACGCTCTTTAGCGCTGCGACGAATAGCACGCACTTTTTCCAACGCCAGATCGCCGGGCAGTGGCACCAGTTCATCAGGTTTTACAACGCATACGCGAGCGAAAACGGCAGGAGGGAGAGGCGTAGGGAAGAACTGAACGCTGCCATCTTCGTGACGCAGGTGGAACAAGCTCTCTACTTTCGCCAGCGGGTACTTCTTGATCTCTTCCGCCAAATAGCGGTCATCCAGACCCAGTTCACGGGCAATAATCATCGTGACCATATCGCCTGCGCCCGCCAGGTGTGTGGCAATAATGTCGCCCTTAGGATTAATGATAGAGGCGTCAGTAGACCCGGCCCCAAGATCCAGAATAGCCAGTGGACGTGTGGTACCCGGTGTGGTTAAGGCGCCCAGAATAGCGGCTTCGGCTTCAGCACCACCAACCTGCACATCAATGTTGAGTTTTTGCGTGATTTCCTGGGCAATCATCGCCATTTGCAGACGATCTGATTTCACCATAGAAGCAATACCAACGGCCTGTTCCAGTGAAAACTCGCCGGCAAGTCCCCCGGTCACGCTGACTGGAACTGAAGTATCAACGGCCAACAGATCCTGAATAAAGATTTCATGGCTGGGTTTGTTGGTTAATTCAGCCATTGTCTGGCGAACGTGCTCCAGCATGCCGCCAATATTGGTTCCCGCCTCTCCGGTGACGTTATCCAGCTTCGGGCATTCACCAACCGCTTTCATAATCGCGTCTGCACCTGCCGCGACATCGACGCGTACGGTTCGTCCCTGCGATTGCAGTTCCAGGTTCCCGGCAGGGATTGCACGAGCCTTTACATCACCTGATGGTGTTTTCACCACTACCGCAGAGCGGTTGCCAATCAGCGCGCGGGCCATCGGGACAATGTTTTTGGTCTCTTCTGCGCTAAGGCCAAAGACCGTCGCGATTCCGTACGGGTTAGAAAGGGTTTCGATAACCTTGCCTGGAACAGCGACCTCAATAGCGGCCAGCATACCCAGCGGGATACGATCGATATGGCGGACCTCATCAACGATGGGCAGAGGCGTATTCAGCCGGTTGCTAACCAGCACACCGTCGTCCTGTTGCAAAATAACGCCAGTCAACTGGTATCCGGCGCGTGCGGAAGCGTTAATCATCGTGGCGACATCGGCAAAATCGAAAGCCGATGAAACGACCAGGATATAAGGCGTATCCGCCGGACGGCTCAGGAGGTCTTCCGGCGTAATGGTTACACCAACGCCTAACCCGACACCGCCAGGCGTTTTGGGGTTGTGACCGATCATGGTGGATTCTGTGATGATGGTTTCGGTGATGGTTTCCATCGCCACGTCACCGATAACCGGTGTGGCTTCGTTAATACGGATGAGCGAAATATCGCTGACATTAATGCCGGCATTTTTTGCCGCCTGTGCAAGTGCCTCCTGAATACCAAACACATTACGCAATGTGCCTTTAATTCCGGTGGTTTCCGCCAGTGCGCTGCCGGAAATGCTTAGCGCGCCAGTCTCATCCAGGGTTGCCAGTGCGACTTCCGTTGATGAGTTGCCTATATCAATGCCAGCTATATATCGCATCGTTTCACCCTGATGTTAGTCGTCGCCTTTAAGTTTCTTGCGCTCTACATACAGCGCTGCTGCTTCACGAACGAACGCGGCACAGATCTTCGCCTGATAGCGACTCTCCAGATCGTCGGCGATGGCCATCAACTCGTCTTTCGTTGAGCGATAAGGCCGTAACGCGTTGTAGATCTCAAGAATGCGGTCGTCAGGTACAGCAGTCAGTTCGGCTGCACGTTCGAAGTTCATCGCCAGTCTGTCACGGCCGGCGTCTTTGGCGATGTCCGCCTGAATACGCAGCGTTTCAGGTGTGATACGCATATCCTGCGCGGTCACTTTATTGCTCAGAACATTTTCGAGCGTGAAGTCATCCAACGTTTTGTTGGTTGCGGTTTTGACCCACTCAGGATGCTTATTCGCCAGCGGGTAATCCGTAACTTTTGCGGTATGTGTTGGAACTGCCGCCGTAACGGGAGAGGTTGTTTCTCCTTGCAGGCTGTTCATCCGGCTCAACACATCCCGAACCATCGATTCAATTGCGTCGGTATTCATGGAGTTATCCTTTATCAAAGCGCCACGCGCAGTTCCTGCGGGTTTTTGCCCGTCACGACGTATTTGGTCTCTTTAATGTGCAAAATGGCTGATTTCGCCTGATACTTCGGACGCGCCATTTGGTCATTTAGCGTCGGGACCGGTTGCGGAGACTCACGCTTGGCGTAACGTGCGGCGTTCTTACCAATCTGACGGTAGGTTTCCAGCGTCAGCAGCGGCGCCTGTGGGAACAACTCCAGGTTAGAAAGCGGCGGTAACCCTTGCTGGTGGATAACCGTGGTGCCTTTGGACTGGATGCCAATTGAGATCCCGGAACCACTCAGGCGGTTACCTTCCACAGCCACAAACGCAACATCGGAAGATTTAAAGCAACGGATTACGCGTGCTTTAATTCCCTCTTCTTCAATACCGGCTATCACTTCGCGCAAAATATTCTTGTGCGGAATACCGACGATATTGACGGTTTGTGAGAGTCCAAACGCCGGACCTACGGCAATAATGACTTCGTCCTGCTGCTGACCTTGTTTGGCTTCGCCAATTTCGGTCAGAAAGCCGTCGCCCTGTACCGTTGCAGCCTGTGGTGCACTGGTCGCGGCCGATGCGCGAAAAGAGACGGGTTTATCGCTGGTCTGCATTTCAGCCAGCACATCCTCAATTATCTGACGCAGCAGTTTTTCATTGATTTCCATTGTTCACCCCTTAGCCAAGCTCGTTGGGATCAAGTGCGCCAGGGATGTTTTTAATTTCTTCCCAGCGTTCGCCTTGCAGGCGATAACCTGTTGCCGGACCGGCATAATCGTTGACGTCATTCACTGCGGAAAGCACTTGTCCGTCGCCGACGATAATGGCGGAGGTATGCAGATAGTCTCCGGTTAACTTGGCTTTTTGGATGTTGAGCATGTCTTGAGCAACATCGGTAAACCCACCCTGAGCAAGGGCTTTCACCACTTCCAGGCCGTTACGGTTTTTATTGATGATCTCTTGCGCAAATTTGATGTCTTCAACGATGTTACGCTCTGGCATATCTTTTGAACCGTGGGCGTAGGTTGCGGCCTCGACTTCTTCGTCGGTGATTGGCGGTAATCCCATCCCGGCGAATACGGCCTGCAGTGCGCGAGCCGCTTTATTGCGAATGGCGATAACGTCTTCTTCACGCACCGGACGTAAACCACCGTCGACTTTCAGATCGCGCTGGATGACGTTGTAATCGTCAAAATCTTCGGCATCCTCGTTGGAACCGGCGAACATGTTGTCGTAGTTCGGAACAGCGGAATAACCAGATGAAATGAAATCTGTACCCGGCAAGAATTGCATCAGCAGACGAGCAGTACGACGCATATCGGAGTGGGTGAAGGTCTGGTCGTTACTGGAGGCGCATTCCAGATCCAGTGACGAGCAGATCAGGTTTTCCGCCAGTACCGCGCGAATGCCTGATGGCACGGCAGACGGTACGCCGATGCAGCTTACGGAACCGTTTTGCAAACCCTGAACGCCAGCCGCTTTGGTGATGTAAATGCAGCGTGCTTCCAGATAAAGCATCGATTTGCCTTCGGCGTAGCCCATCTGAACTTCTGAACCGGAGCCAGAAGTGAAGCGCATTTTCAGGCCACGTGAGGCGTAAGAAGAGGCTAAGAAGCCTTTCGACCATGGCGTATCGTCACCATCGGTGAAGACTGGTTCGGTGCCGTAAACGGAAATGGTTTCGGCGTAGCAGGTGTGGCCCAACATACCGAGCTTCAGCTCGGTGGCTTCTTCCAGGGAGCACTGCGTCAGTACGCCCGGACGACCAACCTGAGAGCCAACCAATAGCGCGATGGCGTTGAACGGCGCATAGCGTGCTACCGCAACCGTGGTTTCTTGTTCGTCAAACCCACGCCATGCGCCTTCGGCGGCATCGGCAGCAATCTGTACCGGGTTGTCTTTAACGTTAGTCACGTGCGCTTGTTGAGAAGGGGTTCGGCGGGCACGCATTTTCTGCATTGCCATCATCATCTCAACGACGTTCATGTGCGAAACCACTTCCACAATTTTCGCTGGCGTCATTGCAGTGGTCAGAGGAACAATGTCCATACGCTTGACGTTAGGGTCGCAAAGCATATTGGCGAGTTTAACCGAGTCCATCGCCATCACCTCTTCAGCGCGGGCCAGGTTAATGCCGTAGCGCGCGATGAAGTGGTCAATCAGATCAAATTCACTGACGGATTTGCCGTCCAGTTCAGTGACGATACCGTTGACGATTTTAATCGACGGCTTAGGGTCGTTCGGGCTTTCCATCGCAATGAAGCCTTCTTCGATCCACTCCTTAACGAAGCCGTCCTGATTCACAGGGCGTTTCGCCAGTGCTTCAAATCTTTTCGATCTCATGAATCAGCCTCACTGATATCAGATATAGGACGGACGGTCGTTTTTGGGTTCTGAGCCCAGGGTCGCCAGCACGGTTTTACCGATCTCACGGGCTGAGATAACGGCCTGACGTACAGCCCCAGAGTCACCGGAAATGACCAGAATGGCTTCGTTGCTGAAACTGGTGCCATGAGCGGGAGAACTGTAGGCCACCACTTCAACATTGGCGGATTTCAGCGCCGTATCGGCCATCAGTACACCAACGGAGGCAGGGGCACCGACGATAACGCCACAGGCACGACCAATTGGTGCTCCGAAGGCTTTTTCCAGCGCGTAGCTGGCGCGCGCCGTGTATTGCATTTCGATGTGTCCGGCTTCGTTGGCATATACATCGCCAAAGGTGCGATCCAGTTCTTTCAGCGCAACTTCAATCCCGCGTTTCACGTCAGAAACGTCGTTACCGCCTAAGATAATCAGCGAGCCGTGACCTGCGCCGCCTTTGGTATCACGAGGAAGTTCAATGCTGACGACTTCAGTATTTGTGGCTTTTACCGCTTCATCGGCGGCCATGATGTGTGGGCCTGCGCCTGTGCGCGCGCCGAGGATACCGATGGAGCGATAGCGCTTTTCAAGCTTCATCGCATCCAGTAAGGCACTGTCTACGTTGGCGATTACCAGACCGACGGTGTCGCCAATCGCAGTACCGACAAACTCCGTTAAACTGCAGCTCTTCTCTGCCATAGCCGTTTCTCGTGTTGGGTGAGTATTTTCAGGGATAGCCTGTTGTTCTGGCGTTGCCACACGAGCAATCACCTGCGCCATGATCTGTTCAACCAGCTCATTGCTGCTCATTAGCTAATTCCCTTCGGTAAGATTTTTTCGACATCGGTGTGAGGGCGTGGGATCACATGTACGGCTTTCACTTCTCCCACGTTGCGTGCGGCGGCGGCACCGGCATCTGTTGCTGCTTTAACCGCGCCGACATCACCGCGAACAATGACTGTTACCAGCCCTGAACCAATTTTTTCGTAGCCGACCAGCATCACATTGGCTGATTTCACCATTGCGTCTGCGGCCTCTATGGCTGCAGTTAAGCCTTTGGTTTCTACCATTCCTAACGCTTCTTGTTGCATAAAGACCTCGCCTGGGTTGTCCCGATTTTCATGACTATAAAAAGAAGCGAGGAAAAAGAATGGCTGACTTGAAAGTGTGAGTGAAAAAATAGTGAGGATATGGTGATATAAAATTGCTGAGAATTGTTGTAATTCATTGTTTTTAAATGATTTATTGAATGTTGTCAATATGACAAATTAGTTATGTTAATTCCATATTTACACTTTTTGAGGTGACAAGATAAATATCATTTGCTATGCGATGAAAATGAAATTGTGATGATTGTTTGAAAATTAAAATCTGCCATAAGCAATATTTTATTATTTTATAAATATGCATTTAATAAGAATTCGGCCCATTCGGCGGCGTGTTTTTATAAAGATGATGACAAGAATTTGCTATCACAACACGATTTTGACGCACATACAGCCTTCAGGTTGCCAACAATTTGCCGACACCGCTTTTTATAGTAAGTCTCGAAGTATTCTACGAGCCAGCAAGGAGACCGCTGGTAAAGACACGAACTCTGCTTAGAAGGTGTCACAATGAACGATTCACTAAAAGCGCAATGCATTGCCGAGTTTTTGGGTACCGGGCTATTTTTGTTTTTTGGCATTGGATGCCTGAGCGCCTTGAAAGTAGCCGGTGCCAGTTTAGGGTTGTGGGAAATCTGCATTATATGGGGGCTGGGGATCTCACTGGCAGTTTATCTGACTGCAGGGATCTCGGGTGCACATCTCAATCCCGCTATCACCATCGCACTGTGGCTGTTTGCCTGTTTTCCTAGCCGTAAAGTGTTGCCGTACTCCATTGCTCAGGTGGCTGGTGCCTTTGGTGGCGCTCTGCTCGCCTATTTGTTGTATGGCAGTTTGTTTATCGAGTACGAAACCGCCCACCACATGGTGCGGGGCAGCCTCGAAAGTTTGCAGCTTGCCAGCATATTTAGTACTTATCCTGCCGCTGCACTCAGCGTCTGGCAGGCTGCACTGGTGGAAGTTGTGATTACCTCCATTCTGATGGGAATGATCATGGCGCTCACCGATGATGGCAATGGGATTCCCCGGGGGCCGTTAGCACCACTACTGATCGGTATTCTGGTTGCTGTTCTAGGGGCTTCTACCGGGCCGCTTACCGGATTTGCCATGAATCCGGCTCGTGATTTTGGGCCTAAATTGTTCGCATGGATGGCGGGCTGGGGGGATGTCGCGATGACTGGGGGGCGTGATATTCCTTACTTTATTGTCCCGATCGTGGCACCTATCATTGGTGCTTGTGCGGGGGCAGCAATTTATCGTTACTTTATTGGCAAAAACTTACCGTGTAATAGCTGTAAGCTGGAGGAAAATGAGCGTTAGCTTCACGGAAAATGTTTATTTTTGAAATGTAATAACTGTTTTCGTGATCAGGTTTCCTGAACCGCTTAAAAAGTCTCCCAAGAATGGGAGACTTTTGTTATGTTCGAATACGCCTTTTATCATTGCTTTGGATAGCGAGATGAAAAGCGGATGTAAATAATATGTTTTATTTATAACAATAAATTAACTGAGAGGTTTTATCATGATTTCTGCGAGTGCCCTGAACTCAGAACTCATTAATAAAATCGCACAGGATTTTGCGCAGGCCACCAGTCTGGCTGTTGTGGTTGTCAATATTCACGGTGATGAAATTTCTGAGCTTTTTAATTTCACCCCTTTTTGCCAGTTGATGCGCCAGCATCCTCAACATAGTACGCGATGTCGTATGAGCGATCGCTGTGGGGGACTGGAAGCTTCAAAATCCGATCAACCTTGCATTTATCGCTGCCATGCCGGGCTTACTGACTTCTCCATTCCGCTGGTCATTGCGGGACATCTGGTAGGGTTTGTCTTATGTGGTCAGGTGCGCTTAAGTAATGACGTGGGGCTGGTGGATATTCTGAACGTGGACGACCGTTGGCAAACCGATCCTGAACTGGTGAGTGAATTTCGTAATGTACCGGAAATGGACTATTCGCGGGTTATTGCCTCTGCTGATTTGCTAAAGCTCATTGTAGAAAATTGTCTTAAAAAACAACTGAATTTCGTCGTGATTAAAGACAATCCGCAACAGTCAGAGCCGGTGCGGGCTAATCGTAGTCCGAACCCTCATGACAGTAAAATGAAGAAAGCCTTGCGTTATATTGATGCGCATTTATCGGACGAGCTTCGTCTGGAAGATGTTGCCTCTCATGTTTATCTCAGCCCTTACTATTTCAGCAAATTGTTCAAAAAATATCAGGGGATAGGATTTAACGCATGGGTAAATCAACAGCGAATGGCGAGTGCCAAAGAGTTACTTTGTCATAGCGACTGGAGCATTGCCAGTATCGCGCGAAATTTAGGCTTCTCACAAACCAGTTATTTTTGCAAAGTTTTCCGTCAAACGTACCAGGTTACGCCGCAGGCTTTCCGTCAGCAAATAAATGTCATCTCATCTGAAGAGACAGCTTAAATAGCAATAATTTGCTATTGCCGATTTTTGATATTGTATGCTATGTCAGTCATTATAAAATGAAAAATAACTACAGCAGTCAATAAATTGTCATAGCGCAACAAAATAATGGTATTTGAAGGATAAACTGCACCAGTTTTTATTTTTGTGATGAGATACAGTGTCTGTGTGAAAGACTTTCTTTATTCTTTAATGACGCTTTCATTCAAAAAATGAACATATGAATAAACGGGTTGAGGCCATAACATTGGTTGAATGTACCCGGCAAGATATTAAATTGAATTATTGTCATGAGGTCGTGAATTTGCCTCAAGACACAGAGCCAAATTAAATCGGCTCTTGAACTGACAGGTTTGCCACATTTGTGGTAGGGAAGGGGGTGAGAATCCCCCGCAGCCCCCGCTGCTGTGATGCTGACGACCCCGTATAGACCACTGATCGCAAGATTGGGAAGGACGGGCGAGGACGACGCTAAGCCAGAAGACCTGCCTGTCGGTGACTACCAACAACTTCGGTGGGAAGTGGGTTGCGCAGATGCATACAGTCAAGAGACTGGGTATCTATACACCCCTACCACCCTGAACAGGATCAGGGTATGGCGGCCAGTTTTCACGCATTTGTTCTTGCAGGTACCGGTAGCGGCTGTGGCAAAACCACGGTAACGCTGGGCTTGTTGAGCCTGATGAAAAAGCGCGGTTTACGCGTCCAGCCATGCAAAGTCGGTCCTGATTACCTTGATACTGGCTGGCACACCGCGGTATGCGGTACGGCTTCCCGCAATCTTGATAGCTTCATGCTACCCACCCCTACACTGAATGCCTTATTTTGCGAGCAGATGCGGCACGCGGATATTGCCGTTATCGAAGGCGTTATGGGGTTATATGACGGCTATGGCACAGACCCTGATTACTGCAGTACTGCGGCGATGGCGAAACAGTTGGGTTGCCCGGTCATTTTGCTGGTTGATGGTAAGGCTGTTTCTACTTCGATAGCCGCCACGGTGATGGGATTCCAGCATTTTGATCCCAGTCTGAACATTGCAGGCGTGATTGTTAATCGGGTCAACAGCGAAACACATTACCAGCTACTCAAAGTTGCGATTGAGCGTTATTGCTCCGTGCCTGTATTGGGCTATGTTCCTCGCATGGAGGGCGTCGCGCTCCCTGAGCGTCATCTGGGTCTGGTTACCGCTCGTGAGTCAGTTATCAACCAGCAGCCGTGGCAGGATTTTGCCGCGACGCTGGAACAGACGCTGGATATCGACGCGCTGCTGGCCTTAAGTGCGTCAGACAACCTTCCTGTTGGTGAATGGCCCGCCCTGCCTGCTGCAGACGCAGGCGCAGGGTTAACGCTGGCCATTGCTGATGACGAGGCGTTCAACTTTTATTATCCGGATAACATTACGTTACTGGCGCGTACGGGCCTCAACACTGTTCGTTTTAGCCCGCTGCACGATACCTGTTTACCGGACTGCCAGATGATCTGGTTAGGCGGTGGGTATCCGGAACTGCATGCTGCGGCCCTGGCCCGTAATGTCACCATGCTGGAGCAATTGCGAGCGGCACATCAGCGTGGCGTCGCTATTTATGCAGAGTGCGGAGGGTTGATGTATCTCAGTAGCTCGCTGGAGGACAGCAACGGCGATCGCTGGCAAATGGTAGATATCATTCCGGGGCACAGCAAAATGGGCAAACGGCTGACCCGGTTTGGTTACTGCGAGGCGCAAGCCACACAGCAAACATTGCTGGCAACGGCCGGTGAAGTCCTGCGCGGGCATGAATTCCACTATTCCGATTTTACCCCTGAAACTCCGGCGGTAATGAGTTGCCGCAAGGTGCGTGATGGCAAAACGCTGCAGGCCTGGTCAGGCGGATGGCAGGTCGGAAATACCTTCGCCAGCTACCTGCACGTTCATTTTGCCCAGCGCCCCGAAATGCTCAATCACTGGCTGGCCGCTGCGAGGAACGCGCTATGACGATACTTGCATGGTGCGTTGCCTGGCTGCTGGATTTTATCATTGGCGATCCGCAGAACTGGCCTCACCCGGTGCGCTGGATTGGCAACCTTATCTCCGCAGTCCAGCGAGTCATTCGGCGTTATTGCCATCGTGATAGCACGCTGAGAATCGGCGGTGCCGTGATGTGGATCGTGGTGGTCGGTGTGACATGGGGCGTTTCCTGGGGAGTGCTGACGCTGGCGAATTCCATTTATCCGTGGCTGGGATGGGGCGTAGAGGTGTGGATGATCTTTACCGTGCTGGCGGGGCGTTGTCTGGCGAATGCTGCGCTGGATGTTGAGCGTCCATTGCGTGCCAATAATCTCGCCGAAAGTCGGGAAAAACTCTCCTGGATTGTGGGACGTGATACCTCACAGCTGCAACCAAAACAGATCAACCGCGCCGTGGTGGAAACCGTGGCGGAAAACACCGTTGACGGCATCATCGCGCCGCTGTTCTTTCTCTTACTGGGCGGTGCGCCGCTGGCGATGGCCTACAAAGCGGTGAATACCCTCGATTCAATGGTGGGGTACAAACATGAAAAGTACCGTGCTATCGGCATGGTCAGCGCCCGTCTGGACGATGTTGCTAATTTTATTCCGGCAAGACTGAGCTGGTTGTTGCTGGGTGTGGCGGCGTTTTTATGCCGCCAGGACGGCGCACGCGCTTTGCAGATTGGCTGGCGTGATCGCTACAACCATAGCAGCCCAAACTGCGCGTGGTCGGAAGCTGCTGTGGCCGGCGCATTAGGTATTCGCCTCGGGGGACCCAATGACTACTTCGGCGAGCGCGTTGAGAAACCGTGGATTGGCGATCAACAACGAGACATTTCTGTAGACGACATTTCCCAAACGATTCGATTGATGTGGGTAGCATCGACCCTGGCACTGGCGCTTTTTATTGCGCTGCGCTGGCTGTGGGTCGGTGTCGCCTGAGGACAACAAAATGCACTATATCCAGCAACCTCAAGCGATTGAGGCCAAAAGTTTCGACATCATTGGTGAGATTATCAGTGAAACCCGCCCGGATTATCAGTTTGCCAGTCCGTTGCATGAAGCCATCATCAAGCGGGTGATCCACACAACCGCGGATTTCGACTGGCTGGACATTCTGTGGTTTTCCAGCGGTGTACTGGAACAATTTTGCGCAGCATTGAGTCGCCCGAGCGTGATTTATACCGATACCACGATGGCGCTTTCCGGGATCAACAAAACCCTGCTGGCAAAATTCGGTGGCGAATGCCGCTGTTACATCAGCGACCCACGCGTGGTGCGGGCAGCAAAAGAACAGGGGATCACGCGTTCAATGGCTGCAGTCGACATTGCCGTGAAGGAAGAGGGCGAAAAACTGTTTGTCTTTGGCAACGCGCCAACCGCGTTGTTCCGCCTGCTGGAACATGATGCACCTGTCAGCGGTGTGGTTGGCGTACCGGTAGGATTTGTTGGCGCGGCGGAGTCGAAGGACGCACTGACACAAAGTCATCTGCCCGCTATTGCCGCATTAGGTCGCAAAGGTGGCAGTAACGTCGCTGCCGCCATCGTCAACGCCATGCTTTATCACATGCAGGGGGCGCGATGAGCGACCAGTCCTTCGATACGCCAGTGTGGCACAACGGTAAAGCGCTGCGTAAAGGGTACACCACGGGATCGTGTGCGACGGCGGCGGCAAAAGTCGCTGCGTTGATGGTGCTGCGCCAGCATCTGATCCATCAGGTTTCCATTGTGACGCCTTCCGGGGTGACGTTATGCCTGAACGTGGAGTCACCGCATATCGAAGGGCAACAGGCGATTGCCGCCATCCGCAAAGATGGTGGTGATGATGTGGACGCCACGCATGGGATGCTGATCTTTGCCCGCGTGACGTTAGACGATAGCAAAGAAATTGTCTTACAGGGCGGTGAAGGTGTCGGTACGGTGACCCGTAAAGGGATTGGTTTGCCGGTGGGCAGTTCGGCGATTAACCGGACACCTCGTCAGACCATTGAGTCCGCAGTACGTGAAGCGATTGGACCAAATCGTGGGGCAAACATCGAGATTTTTGCGCCTGAAGGTGAAGAACGGGCGCAAAAAACCTACAACTCGCGCCTGGGGATTCTGGGCGGTATTTCGATCATTGGTACCACGGGCATTGTTACGCCGATGTCGGAAGAGAGCTGGAAACGTTCGCTATCGCTGGAACTGGAGATCAAACGCGCGGCAGGACTGGATCGCGTCGTACTGGTACCGGGTAACCACGGTGAACGTTTTGTGCGTGAACAAATGGGGATCGACACACAGGTTGTAGTCACTATGAGCAACTTTGTCGGTTACATGATTGAAGAAGCGGTGCGCCTGGGATTCCGCCAGATCGTGCTGGTTGGCCACCCTGGCAAACTTATCAAAATCGCGGCAGGGATCTTCCATACCCACAGTCATATCGCTGATGCCCGCATGGAAACGCTGGTGGCTCACCTCGCATTACTTGGCGCGCCGTTGGAACTGCTGACGCTGGTCAGCGACTGTGACACGACCGAAGCTGCGATGGAACATATCGAAGCATACGGTTTTCAACACATTTACAACCATTTGGCGAAGCGTATTTGTATGCGCGTCCTGCAAACCCTGCGTTTTACGAAAAATCCCCCGACCTGCGACGCCATCATGTTCTCTTTTGATAATCAGGTCCTCGGCAGCAATCGTCCGGTCGCGGAGATCGCAGAGGAGATGGAATGTTAACTGTTGTTGGGATGGGACCCGCTGGGTTGCATTTGATGACGCCGGTGGCGCGCGACGCGGTTGCAAAGGCCGATGTGCTGGTCGGTGGTAAGCGGCATCTGCAGCAGTTCCCGGATTTTGCCGGTGAACGGTTTGCTCTTGGCGCCAATATTCCGGATCTATTGAACTGGATAGGCGAACATCAGGCGCGAAACGTGGTGGTACTGGCCTCAGGCGACCCGCTGTTCTACGGCATTGGCACGCGGATGGTGGCGCATTTTGGTATTGAAAATGTGCGCATTATTCCCGGTATTAGCGCCGTTCAGTATCTGTGTGCACAAGCTGGTATTGATATGAACGACATGTGGCTCACCAGTAGTCACGGTCGCAGTGTCTGTTTTGATGAACTGGCGCGACACAACAAGGTTGCGATGGTGACTGATGCGCTGTGTGGCCCGCGTGAAATTGCACAGCAGTTGGTGGCCAGAGGCAAAGGACATCGCTGGATGGTGATTGGCGAAAACCTGGCGATGGACAATGAGCGTATCCACTGCCTGCCTGTGAGCAAAATTACAGCCGACTATGACATGAATGCAGTGGTGATCCTCGATGAAAGATGAGCTTTTTCTACGTGGAGAGAAAGTGCCGATGACCAAAGAAGCGGTACGTGCACTCGCCCTCTCAAAACTTGAATTACACCGCGCCAGCCATCTGATTGATATCGGCGCGGGAACCGGCAGCGTGTCGATTGAGGCGGCGTTGCAATATCCGGGGCTGCGTATCACGGCGATCGAGCGTAATCCGGATGCACTCAGGCTGCTGGACGAAAACCGTCAGCATTTTGCCTGTGCAAACATCGATATTTTTCCCGGTATCGCGCCGATGACGATTGCGGAAAAAGCCGATGCCATTTTCATGGGGGGTAGCGGCGGCCATCTGACCGATCTGATCGACTGGTCAATGCGTCAGTTACATCCCGCAGGGCGATTGGTGATGACATTTATCCTTCAGGAAAACCTGAACACCGCTCTGGCTCATCTGGACCACCTTGGCATTCAGGGTGTGGATTGCCTGCAACTGCAGGTTTCCTCACTTGCCACGCTGGGTAGTGGTCACTATTTCAAACCGAATAACCCCGTATTTGTTATCGCCTGTCAGAAGGAAGGAACCCATGTCTGAGATTTTTGATCCCCGTAGTGTGTGGTTTGTTGGCGCAGGTCCTGGCGATCGCGAGCTGATTACCCTCAAAGGTTACCGGTTGCTCCAGCAGGCACAGGTGGTTATCTATGCCGGATCGCTGATTAACACTGAATTACTGGAATATTGCCCGGCCGGAGCGGAATGCCATGACAGCGCCGAACTGCATCTGGAGCAGATCCTTGATCTGATGGAAGCGGGTGTGAAAGCCGGTAAAACCGTCGTGCGTCTGCAAACCGGTGATGTTTCCTTGTATGGCTCTGTGCGCGAGCAAGGCGAAGAGCTGACCAAACGCGGGATCGACTGGCAGGTGGTGCCTGGCGTTAGCGCGTTCCTGGGCGCGGCTGCGGAGTTGGGCGTCGAGTATACCGTACCGGAAGTGTCGCAGAGTCTCATCATTACCCGTCTGGAAGGTCGTACGCCGGTACCGGAACGTGAACAACTGGAGTCGTTTGCCAGTCACCAGACATCGATGGCGATTTATCTTTCCGTCCAACGCATCCACCGGGTTGCTGAACGTCTGATTGAAGGCGGTTACCCAGCGGCCACGCCAGTGGCGGTGATCTACAAGGCAACCTGGCCGGAAAGTCAGACCGTGCGCGGTACCCTGGCAGATATTGGCGACAAAGTTCGCGACGCAGGGATCCGTAAAACGGCGCTCATTCTGGTCGGTAACTTCCTGGGCTCGGAGTATCACTACTCCAAACTCTATGCGGCGGATTTTAGCCATGAATACCGTAAAGCCTGAATCACTCGCGCTATTTTGCCTGACCCCCGGCGGCGTTGTGCTTGCTAAACGTTTGGCGGCGATGTTGCCGGTAACCTGTTTCACCAGTGAAAAACTGCTGGAGGAGGGATTTATTCCTTTCGACAACGGTTTTGCTAACACCGCGCGTGATGCGTTTGCGAATTACTCCGCGCTGATTTTTATCGGTGCAACCGGCATTGCCGTGCGTGTGCTGGCCCCGCTGGTCAACGACAAATTTTGCGATCCGGCGGTGGTGGTCATTGATGAACGTGCCCAGCATGTCATTAGCCTGCTCTCCGGTCATGCGGGGGGCGCTAACGCACTGGCGCGTTATCTGGCGGGAATGCTGGGGGCCGATCCTGTCATTACCACCGCGACGGATGTTAACGATATGGCGGCGCTGGACACATTGGCGTTCCAGTTAAATGCCCGTATGAATGATTTCCGCTCGGCGGTCAAAATCGTTAACCAGATGCTGGTCAGCAACAAACGGGTTGGTCTGTGGTGGGACGACGAACTGGCACAGGACGTCAGCCATTGCGACCGCCGTGGATTTATCACGGTGACCGATCTCAATCAGCTGCCTGAACTGGATGCGCTGATTTGTATTACCTTGCGCAACAATCTGCCTGAGCTGCCCGTTGTGCACTGGAAGCTGGTACCGCAGCGAGTGGTTGCCGGAATTGGCTGTCGTCGGGATACGCCGTTCCCACTGTTAGCTGCGCTGCTGGCACGCCAACTCGAAGCCCAGCGCCTCGACCCGCTGGCGTTAAAAGCAATTGGCAGCATCACGCTGAAAAAAGACGAACAGGGGCTTATCCAGTTGGCCTCCTGTTGCCGCGTGCCTTTCGAAACCTTTACCGCTGACGCGCTGCGTGAGCATGAACACCGTTTTCCGGCCTCATCGTTTGTTCGCAAAACGGTGGGGACAGGAAGCGTTTCCGGTCCTGCAGCCTGGCTGCTGAGCCACGGACAACTGTTAGGCGAGACCCTGCGCGAACAGGGCGTCACGATCACTTTGGGAGTTTCACACTGATGTTAAGCGTAATTGGAATTGGCCCTGGCTCGCAGGCAATGATGACCATGGAAGCCGTTGAAGCTCTCCAGGCGGCGGAAATCATTGTTGGCTATAAAACCTACACCCATCTGGTAAAGGCGTTCACCGGCGATAAGCAGGTGATCAAAACCGGGATGTGCAAAGAGATTGAACGTTGCCAGGCCGCAATCGAACTGGCGCAGGCTGGCCACAACGTGGCGCTGATTAGCAGCGGCGACGCCGGGATTTACGGTATGGCCGGGTTGGTGCTTGAGCTGGTCAGCAAGCAAAAACTGGATGTTGAGGTTCGGCTGATCCCTGGGATGACGGCAAGTATTGCCGCCGCCTCATTGCTTGGCGCACCGCTGATGCACGATTTTTGCCATATCAGCCTGAGTGACCTGCTAACGCCGTGGCCGGTAATTGAAAAACGCATTATTGCCGCAGGTGAAGCTGACTTCGTTATCTGTTTCTACAACCCGCGCAGTCGCGGTCGTGAAGGGCATCTGGCGCGTGCATTTGAACTGCTTTCCGCCAGCAAGAGCGCACAAACACCCGTAGGTATCGTGAAGTCGGCCGGTCGTAAAAAACAGGAAAAATGGCTGACTACGCTCGGTGGTATGGATTTTGAACCGGTGGATATGACCAGTCTGGTGATTGTCGGCAACAAAACCACCTATGTACAGGATGGGCTGATGATTACACCACGGGGTTATGTGCTGTGAATTACGGTGATGTGCTGGTTATGGGCGGCACCAGCGATGCGCGCATGCTGTGCCAGCAACTGGATGCGGCAAATGTCGCTTACACCCTGTCGGTGGCGACGCCGACAGGTAAGCAACTGGCAGGTGACATCAAAGGTCAGGTTCGCTGCGGGCGTCTGGAACGCGAACAAATGATTGCCTGGTTGCAGGAAAACCGGACGCGCTGGGTGATTGATGCGTCACATCCTTATGCCGAGGTGGTGAGCCGCAACATCATGAACGCCTGTGAAGCGGCCGGCGTGTTGTTGAGCCGCTATCAGCGGCCTGAACAGTTGAGTGATTTTACTCACCCGCATCTGCACACCGTACAGAGCATCCAGCAAGCATGTGAAACAGCACGTCGTTTTGGCGAACGCGTGTTGCTGACGACCGGCAGTAAAGATTTGGCTATCTGGCGTGCAGGCTTGCCTGAAAAAACGCTGCTGGCACGCGTACTGCCTGTGCCAGAGGTGATTCAACAGTGCGCGGATCTGGGGTTTGGCGTCGGTGAGATCTTCGCGCTGTGTGGCCCGTTTAGCGCCGAGTTCAATGCCGCGTTTTATCGCCAGTGTCGGGCGGATGTGATGATCACCAAAGCGTCAGGCGCGGAAGGGGGTTATCAGGAAAAAGTTCAGCCCTGTCTGGATGCAGGTATTCCCTGCATCGTGATTACACGCCCGGCACCGTTGGTGACGGGAGAAGAATTACTGGAAAGTCAGGCCGCATTTGGGGCGCGTTTAACGCGCTGGCTGGCCGCTGCTTAAGGAGTAAGAGATGAAAAAGGCGCTTCTGGTGGTCAGCTTTGGCACCAGCTATCACGACACCTGTGAGAAGAATATTGTGGCCTGCGAGCGCGATCTTGCGGCCAGTTGTCCCGACCGTGATCTGTTCAGGGCATTTACCTCCGGGATGATCATCCGCAAGCTCAAACAGCGGGACGGCATTGAGATCGACACGCCACTGCAGGCGCTGCAAAAGCTGGCGGAGCAGGGATATCAGGATGTGGCTATTCAGTCGCTGCACATCATTAATGGTGACGAATACGAGAAAATTGTTCGTGAAGTCCAAAGTATGCGCCCGCTGTTTTCACGTCTGACGCTGGGGGTGCCATTGTTGAGCAGTCACGATGATTACGCACAACTGATGCTGGCGCTGCAACAGCAGATGCCGCAGTTAGGTGAGCGTGAAAAAGTCGTGTTTATGGGCCACGGTGCCAGTCATCACGCCTTTGCTGCTTATGCCTGTCTCGATCACATGATGACAGCGCAGCGCTTCCCGGCTCGCGTAGGTGCAGTAGAAAGCTACCCGGAAGTTGAGGTGCTGATCGAAAGCTTAGGCCAGGAAGGTGTGACGGCGGTTCATCTTATGCCGTTAATGCTGGTTGCAGGCGACCACGCTATCAATGATATGGCCTCTGATGAAGAGGATTCGTGGAAAACGTTGTTTAACGCAGCAGGCATTCCGGCTACGCCATGGCTCAGCGGTCTGGGTGAGAATCCGGCGGTTCGTGCCATGTTCGTCGCCCATTTACAGCAAGCGCTGAGCGTAGCGCTGGAGGAAGCAGCATGAGTGGCAAATTGTATGCACTGAGCACCGGGCCCGGTGCTGCCGATCTGGTCACCGTGCGTGCAGCACGCACCCTTGGGACGCTGGATATTCTCTATGCGCCGGCCGGGCGTAAAGGTGGCGATAGTCTGGCGTTGTCGATCGTACGTGAGTATATCGGTCAGCAAACTGAAGTTCGCTGCTGTCATTTCCCGATGAGTGCCGATAGTGCTGAAAAAGAGGCTGTCTGGGATGAGGTCGCTGCTGCGTTGGTACAGGAAGTGGAAGCGGGTAAACAGGTTGGTTTTATTACCCTCGGCGATGCCATGTTATTCAGTACCTGGATCTTTTTACTCCAGCGTATTGGTCATCCAGACTGGTTAGAAATTGTCCCCGGCGTCACCTCGTTTGCCGCGATTGCAGCACGTTCAAAAACGCCGCTTGCCATGGAGCAACAGTCCCTGGCGGTGGTCTCCTGTACCGCGCCGGAAAGTGAAATCCAGCACGCATTAACACAGCATGACAGCCTGGTGTTGATGAAGGTGTACGGTCGTTTTGCTCGCATCAAAGCGCTGTTGCAACAAGAAGGTTTGCTGGACTGCGCATTGATGATGTCTGAAGCCACGCTGCCAGGTGAGCAGTGCTGGCACCATCTGAATGAAGTGAGCGACGATCAGCCGCTACCTTATTTCTCAACCATTCTGGTTAATAAACAGTGGGAGTATGCACAATGAAGCTTGAACAACAGCTCAAACAGCTGTCTTTCAGCGGGTTAGCTGCGGCACTATTACTGATGATTGTTCCTGAGCAGGCATTTGCGATGCACATTATGGAAGGCTTTTTGCCACCGATGTGGGCGCTGGCCTGGTGGCTGCTGTTTCTGCCTTGTCTGTGGTACGGGTTAGTGCGTCTGCGCCAGATCGTGCAGGAAGATAACCACCAGAAAGTCCTGTTAGCCCTGTGCGGAGCCTTCATTTTTGTCCTGTCAGCGCTGAAAATTCCTTCCGTTACCGGGAGCTGCTCACATCCTACCGGGGTGGGGCTGGCGGTTATCCTGTTCGGACCGGGTGTGGTGGCAATTCTTGGGGCAATCGTCTTGCTGTTCCAGGCGCTGTTACTGGCCCACGGCGGTTTGACAACGCTTGGCGCGAACGGGATGTCGATGGCGGTAATCGGCCCGGTTGTTGGATATATGGTGTGGAAGTTGGCCTGTCGCGCGGGGTTGCGTCGTGATGTTTGCGTCTTCCTGTGCGCCATGCTGGCAGACCTCGTGACCTATTTCGTCACCTCTGTGCAGTTGGGTGTCGCCTTCCCGGATCCCTCTGCGGGGGCGATGGGATCAATTATCAAATTCATGGGTATTTTCTGTCTGACGCAGGTTCCAATTGCGATCGCAGAGGGGCTGCTAACCGTGATGATTTATGACCAGTTAACCAAACGCCAGTTGATTACCGCACAAGGACATTAACGATGAAAAAGACGCTGATTTTATTAGGGATGGTCGTTGCGCTGGTGGTCCTGCCGTTTTTCATCAACCATGGTGGAGAATACGGTGGTTCGGACGGTGAAGCGGAAAGCCAGATTCAGGCTATCGCGCCACATTATGAGCCGTGGTTCCAGCCATTGTATGAACCTGCAAGTGGCGAAATTGAAAGCCTGCTGTTTACGCTACAGGGTTCGCTGGGGGCTGCCGTGATTTTCTATATCCTGGGTTATACCAAGGGCAGGCAGCGCCGTGATGACCGGGCTTGACAGACTCAGCTACCAGAGCCGCTGGTTTCATGTTTCACCGCAGCGAAAATTCTTGCTCTGGCTGGTGATGATGGTTCTGGCCTTTACTCTGCCCCCATTGGGGCAGGGTATCGAGATGTTGCTGATAGCGGCGCTCAGTTGCTGGCTGCTGCGGGTTTCTTTCTGGCGCTGGTGTCGTTGGATGGCGTTACCGTTTGGCTTTTTGCTGGTGGGCGTCGTGACGATTTTGTTTAGCGTCAGCCGCGACCCGCATACCTTACTGGCCAGCGTACCCGTGGGCAGTTTCTGGCTGGGGATCACTTCATCGGGCATTCACACGGCCAATGAAACGTTCTGGCGAAGCCTTGCTGCGCTGGCTGCTACGTTCTGGCTGGTGCTGAATTTACCGTTTCCGCAGTTAATTATTCTGCTCAAACGTGCACATGTCCCACGGCTGATGACAGAGCTGATTCTGCTGACCTGGCGATTTATTTTTATCCTGTTAGACGAGGCACTCGCCATTCATCGCGCACAAACGCTGCGTTTTGGTTATCGTAGCTTGCCGTTGGGCTATCGCTCTTTGGCGATGCTGGTGGGATTATTGTTTACCCGCGTGTTGATCCGTTATCAGCAAATGACCACCACACTGGATATCAAACTGTATCAGGGTGATTTTCACCTGTAAGGAAAAGTATGCTTGCCACCTCAGCGCTTTGGTTTCGCTACCAGGATGACCCGATTCTTAAAGGGCTAACGCTGGACTTTTCTCAACATGCCGTCACCGGACTGGTGGGGGCCAATGGCTGCGGGAAGTCCACGTTGTTTATGAACCTGAGCGGTTTACTGCGCCCACAACAGGGGGCGGTGATGTGGCAAGGAAAACCACTGGATTACAGCAAGCGCGGCCTGCTGGCGTTACGTCAGCAGGTGGCAACGGTATTTCAGGACCCCGATCAGCAAATCTTTTATACCGATATCGACAGTGACATCGCGTTTAGCCTGCGTAATCTGGGCGTGGACGAGGCTGAAATTGCCCGTCGGGTGGACGATGCCTTGACGCTGGTCGATGCTCAACATTTTCGCCATCAGCCCATTCAGTGTCTCAGCCACGGACAAAAAAAACGCGTGGCGATAGCGGGGGCGCTGGTGCTGCAAGCGCAGTATCTGTTACTGGATGAACCCACCGCCGGTCTCGACCCATCAGGGCGCACGCAGATGATCGAGATTATCAAACGCATTGTGGCGCAGGGAAATCATGTGGTTATTTCCAGCCATGATATCGATCTCATCTATGAAGTCAGCGATGCGGTGTACGTTTTACGTCGCGGAGAAGTGCTGACGCACGGTACGCCGGGTGACGTGTTCGCCCGTACCGATCTTATTGAACAAGCCGGGTTAACTCCGCCATGGCTGGTGAAATTGCACACCGAGCTGGGTTTCCCGTTGTGTAAAACAGAGGCTGAATTTTTTAGCTGTATGCGAAAGAACGCGCTGAAGGAGGCGTCATGACGCAGGCAATAATGTTGCAGGGAACGGCATCTGATGTTGGCAAAAGCGTACTCGTCGCCGGGCTGTGTCGTATTTTTTATCAGGATGGACTGCGTACCGCGCCGTTCAAATCGCAGAACATGGCGTTGAACTCTGGCATTACGCCGGAGGGAAAGGAGATGGGGCGTGCGCAAATATTTCAGGCGGAGGCGGCAGGGATAACGCCGGATGTGCGTATGAACCCTGTGCTGCTTAAACCGACCAGCGATCGTAAAGCACAGGTCGTGTTGATGGGCAAAGTGGCAACCGATATGGATGCGGTCAGTTACCACGAGTACAAACCGCGGCTGCGTGAACAGATTATTTCAGTTTATAACAGTCTGGCGCAGGAGTTTGACGTTGTCGTGCTGGAAGGGGCGGGCAGCCCGGCAGAAATCAACCTGCGCGATCGCGATATCGTCAATATGGGGATGGCGGAGATGGCGCGCTGCCCGGTCGTTCTGGTGGCGGATATCGATCGCGGAGGGGTATTTGCCTCCATTTACGGCACACTGGCGCTGCTGCACGACCATGAGCGCGCCAGAGTCAAAGGGGTCATCATCAACAAGTTTCGCGGTGATGTGGCGTTGTTGCACTCCGGCATTGAACAAATTGAGGCGCTGACCGGCGTTCCGGTGTTGGGCGTGATGCCATGGCTGGATGTGGACCTCGAAGACGAGGATGGCGTCGCACTGCAAAAAGGGAAGTACGTACGCACGGATAAGCGAGATATTGAGATAGCCGTAGTCCAACTGCCACATATCTCAAACTTTACCGACTTCAACGCGCTTGCCGCTCAACCGGATGTTCGTGTGCGCTATGTGCGCCACCCGGAGGAGCTGGCGGGAGCCGATCTGGTGATTCTGCCGGGCAGTAAAAATACGCTGGGCGATCTGGTCTGGTTACGTGAGAGCGGTATAGCCCACGGCGTGTTGCAATTACACCGTCAGCGTGTACCGGTAATCGGAATTTGCGGTGGCTATCAGATGCTTGGGGACACCATCATTGATGATGTGGAGTCAGGACTCGGCACGCTGCCGGGGCTCGGGCTGCTGAATATCGTGACCCATTTTGCCCAGCATAAAACGACGACCCAGGTGGCAGGGGTGATGTCTTCCACGCTGCCGGACTGGCTAGCGGGTGTTGCGGAGCTATCCGTACGCGGCTATGAAATTCATATGGGTGAAACACAATTAACAGAAGACTGCCAGCCCGTCATGACACTGCATAAAAGCGGTGGCGCTATGGCTGACGGTGCGGTGAGCTCAGACGGACTGGTATTGGGTACCTATCTGCACGGTCTGTTTGACAGTGATGAATTCACCCGTGCGCTGGTCAACGGTCTGCGTGAACGCAAAGGGCTAACCGCGCTGGATTCCACCTTCCAATACGCGCAATATAAATCGCAGCAGTTTGATCTGCTGGCGGATGCGATGCGACAACACATCGATATTGAGAAAATTTATACCATCATGCAACAGCACCGGGAGCCCGTATGATGATTCTGGTGACGGGCGGTGCCCGCAGCGGAAAAAGTCGACATGCGGAAGCGTTAATTGCCGATTCCCCGCAGGTGCTGTATATCGCCACATCGCAGATTTTTGATGAGGAGATGGCAGCACGTATTCAGCACCATCGCGATGGGCGTCCCGCGCACTGGCGTACTGCTGAGCGTTGGCAACATCTTGATGAGCTGATCACGGCGGCGAACGATCCGCAGGAAGCCATTCTGCTGGAGTGCATCACCACGATGGTGACCAACCAGTTGTTTGCGCTGGGCGGTGACAGCGATCCTGACGGCTGGGATTACGCAGCGATGGAACGCGCCATTGAGGCGGAGATCCGTACGCTGATTGAGGCCTGTCAGCGCTGTCCGGCTACAGTTGTTTTGGTGACAAATGAAGTGGGAATGGGGATCGTTCCGGAGAACCGTCTGGCACGGCATTTTCGCGATATTGCCGGACGTGTTAACCAACGCCTGGCGGCGGCAGCGGATGAGGTCTGGCTGGTGGTATCAGGAATTGGAGTCAAAATTAAATGAGTAAGTTGTTCTGGGCAATGCTCTCTTTTATCAGTCGGTTGCCCGTTCCAACGCGCTGGTCGCAAGGGCTGGATTTTGAGCATTATTCACGCGGTATCGTTATGTTCCCCCTTATAGGTGTTGTGCTGGGTGGGCTGACGGGACTGGTCTTTATGGTGCTGCAATCCTGGTGTGGTATTCCTCTGGCCGCCCTGTTTGCCGTGCTGGCGCTGGCGCTGCTAACCGGTGGCTTTCACCTTGATGGACTGGCGGATACCTGTGACGGCATTTTTTCTGCACGTCGACGCGAACGGATGCTGGAAATCATGCGCGACAGTCGACTCGGGACCCATGGCGGACTGGCACTGATCTTTGTGCTACTGGCCAAAGTGCTGGTGGTGAGCGAACTGGCGCTGCGCGGAACGCCGATGCTGGCAGCACTGGCTGCAGCCTGCGTCGCTGGGCGGGGTAGTGCTGTTTTGCTGATGTATCGACACCGTTATGCCCGCGAAGAAGGGCTGGGAAATGTCTTTATTGGCAAAGTTACCGGACGACAAACCTGTGTCACGTTGGGGTTCACGGCGATCCTGGCGGCCGTCCTGCTTCCGGGCATGCGCGGTGTGGCAGCACTGGTTGTTACGTTGGTGGCGATCTTCATTCTTGGGCAGTTATTAAAACGCACGTTAGGTGGGCAAACCGGCGATACGCTGGGTGCGGCCATTGAACTTGGCGAGTTGGTTTTCCTGCTGGCTCTGCTTTGAGTCAGTCAACATACTGGAACCCTTATGCAGACTTTATCCTCTTTACTTCACGCGATCCCTTCACCCGATAGCGCTGCAATGTTGCGCGCGCAGCAACATATTGATGGCCTGCTTAAGCCGCCGGGAAGCCTTGGGCGACTCGAATCTCTCGCTGTGCAACTGGCCGGTATGCCAGGCCTGAAAGGCGTGCCGCATGTCGGGGGGAAAGCGATGCTGGTGATGTGCGCCGACCACGGCGTGTGGGATGAAGGTGTTGCTGTTTCGCCTAAGATCGTTACAGCGATTCAGGCGGCCAATATGACGAGCGGAACGACCGGTGTCTGCGTGCTGGCCGCTCAGGCTGGTGCAAAGGTGCATGTGATTGATGTGGGAATTGACGCCGAACTCATTCCTGGCGTAGTGAACATGCGCGTATCACGCGGTTGCGGCAATATTGCACAAGGGCCGGCAATGCGTCGCTCACAAGCCGAAGAGCTGCTGCTGGAAGTGATTCGGTATACCCGAGAACTGGCGGATGATGGCGTAACATTGTTTGGCGTCGGTGAGCTTGGCATGGCAAATACCACTCCTGCGGCTGCGATTGTCAGTGTGTTAACCGGTAGCGATGCAGAGGATGTGGTGGGTATTGGTGCTAACCTTCCGCTATCGAGGGTAGGAAATAAGGTTGATGTTGTTCGCCGGGCTATTGCCGTCAACCAGCCGGACAGCCGTGATGGTATTGATGTGCTGGCAAAAGTGGGTGGTTTTGATCTTGTCGGAATGGCGGGGGTGATGTTAGGTGCGGCGTCTTGCGGTCTGCCGGTCATCCTGGATGGTTTCCTGTCTTATTCGGCGGCACTGGCTGCTTGTCAGATAGCGCCGGAGATTAAACCTTATCTGATCCCGTCGCATTTCTCCGCCGAAAAGGGCGCTCGTACTGCACTGGCGCACCTGGAACTGGAGCCGTATCTCAACATGGGAATGCGTTTAGGCGAAGGCAGTGGTGCCGCGCTGGCGATGCCCATTGTTGAAGCTGCCTGCGCGATGTACAGCAATATGGGGCAGTTAGCTGCCAGTAATATTGTATTACCGGATGGCAAAGAAGCGTAGTCGCTCACGACCCCGCTTTATGGCGGGGCTTTTTATGTGCATTCTCGTCGTAACCCCCTAAAACAGATAAAAAAGCTATACTTAACGGATATCTGTTGCGACGAAGGAAAGGAAAAAGATGCGTCGTGTAAAACTGCTGTGTGCTTTTGTTATGCTGCTCGCGAGTCAGGGATCGCAGGCGGTGAGCTACCCATTGCCTCCTGAGGGCAGCCGTCTGGTGGGAAGTCCTCTGACGATAACGATTCCCGCTGGTAACACTCAGCCCCTGGAGGCTTTTGCCGCACAGTATGGACAGGGATTGAGCAACATGCTCGAAGCCAATCCTGGTGTGGATGTATTTCTGCCGAAGTCGGGTTCCACACTGGTGGTGCCACAACAATTAATATTGCCTGATACCGTACGTGAAGGCATCGTCATCAACGTCGCAGAAATGCGGCTGTACTATTACCCTGAGGGTGCTAATACGGTAGAGGTGTTACCTATTGGTATTGGGCAGGCCGGAAGAGAAACTCCGCGCAACTGGGTCACGGCGGTCGAACGTAAACAGGAAGCACCAAGCTGGACGCCCACGGCAAATACCCGGCGGGAGTATGCTGCTCGTGGGGAAAGCTTACCGGCGTTTGTGCCTGCCGGGCCAGACAATCCGATGGGATTGTACGCTATCTATATCGGCAGGTTGTACGCCATTCATGGTACTAATGCCAACTTCGGTATTGGGCTACGCGTGAGCCAGGGCTGTATCCGTCTGCGTAATGACGACATCAAATATCTGTTTGATACTGTGCCGGTTGGCACGCGTGTTCAGATTATTGACCGACCGATAAAATTCAGCACCGAGCCAGACGGTAGCCATTGGGTTGAAGTTCATGAACCGCTGTCCCGCAATCGCTCCGAATATGAATCTGACAGAAAGGTTCCGCTGCCCGTCACCCCCGTTTTGCGTACTTTTATCAGCGGGAATGACGTGGATGTAAATCGTGGGAATCAGGCACTGGAACGCCGTTCCGGGATGCCGGTGAATATCAGTCTGATGCAGACACATTAGCGATGTCACCACGCGGCTCTTTCTTAGCCCTGGCTATGGTGGGCCGCCTTTTTAAGCTGATACTGACCCATTTTCACAAAACCTATATGGTCCGCCATCAACTGAGCTTCATGCTCGCTGTGGGTAACCAGCAGCGCGGTCTGGCCGGCAGCCCGTAAAATATCCCGAACCTCATTACCAAGGCGTTCGCGTGTGCGCTTATCCAGGCTGGAGAAGGGCTCATCCAGCAGTAAAATTTCCGGGTGTGGCGCCAGCGCGCGGGCTAACGCGATGCGCTGCTGCTGCCCACCAGAAAGCTCATGAGGGTAATGGTTAGCATGACTGTGCAATTCCACCATTTTCAACAGCTCCGTCACTCTGGCCTGTTGCACTTCACGTGGCATACGCCGTAAACCGAAGGCCACGTTTTGTTGCGCTGTCAGATGGGGAAATAAGGCGTATTCCTGAAAGACCATGCCGACATGACGTTTTTCCGGCGGCAAATGAACGCCGGGGCCAGCGATACGCCGCTCTGAGACATAGATTTCTCCACACTGCAGTCGTTCAAAACCGGCAACTGCACGCAACACCGTTGTTTTCCCACAGCCTGAAGCGCCAAGCAGACAAGCAATTTCCCCTTTGTGTACCGACATTGAGAATCCGGTCAGGACCGGTTGCTGACTGTTGCCGTAGGCAACGTGCACGTCCTGGAGTCGTAATGCGATTTCTGACATTGTTGCTCTCTTAACCACGGCGAGTCATCTGGTGACGCACCAACAATATAACGGGCAGTGTACCTGCTAAAACAATCAGCAGCGCGGCAATCGCGCCTTCTTCATAGGTTCCGCGGGCGGCTTCTGCATACAGCAGAGTGGCCAGCGTTTCGAAATTTACCGGGCGCAACAGCAGCGTTGTTGGCAGTTCTTTCATCGCATCGGCAAAAACCAGCAATGCACTGCTCACTAATGCCGGACGCAGTAACGGAAAATGAACGCGGGCAAATGTTCCGGCACCGTTTTCGCCGAGCAAGCGTGAAGCCTGTTCGAGCGACGGCGGAATGCGGCCCAGACCGGAGTCCAGTGCACCGATGGCAATTGCCTGGAAGCGCATCGCGCAGCAAATGACCAACAAAATACCGGCAGACATCAGCGGTAACCCGCGAATATCCAGTAAGTCGGCCAGCCAACGATCGACAGCCATCGCTGGGGGCAAAAAACCAATCGCCAGAATCGTTCCGGGCACCGCATAACCGAGGGAGGCCAGACGCATCACGCCACGACGAAAGCCTGGCATCGCGTTGTCTGCCGCGCTATGGCGTGCGCTCCAGGCGACCAGCAAGCTGACGCAAATCACCACCAGCGTGGTGCCTGCTGCCAGCAAGAGCGTATTTTGTAATGCTGAAAGCAACGAGGCGGACAGTGGGCTCGTGTCCCCTAAGCGTTTGGCACTTTCCCACATCAAAAAGAGAACCGGGGCCACAAAGCCCAATATAACGGGTAGCGAAATGACAGCGCCAAGTAGCCAGCCACGCCAGCCGTGCACGCGAGTAGGTTGGATTTCCCGCAGGCTGCGGCTGCTGAATCCTTGCTTTCTGCGTCCGTAAAATTCCAGCGTCAGAATGAAGAAGATAAACATCAGCATCATGCAGGCGATTTGTGCAGCGGCGGATAAATCAGAGCGAGAGATCCACGTAGTGTAGACGGTGACGGTTAGCGTTTGTACGCCGAGGAACTCCGATGCACCAATATCGTTGAGCGTTTCCAGAAGTGCCAGGCTGATGCCGACAGCCAGTGCCGGGCGCGCCATTGGCAGGGCGACACGGAAGAACGTCCCGGTAGCGCTACATCCCAGCGTGCGGGCAGCCTCCAGTAAATGGGCCGGCTGACTGATAAAGGTGGCGCGGGTCGTCAGATAGACGTAAGGGTAGAGCACTAAACCGAGCAAAATAATCGCGCCGGCAAGCGAGCGCAAATCCGGTAGCCGGAACTGTCGTGGACTGTCAAAGCCCAGCAGGAAGCGGATAAAGGTTTGCAGAGGGCCGATCGGATGCAGCAGATCGAGCCAGGCAAAGGCGACGATGTAGGTTGGCATCGCCAGCGGCAGCAGCAACGCCCAACTGAGGGTCTTACGTCCAGGAAAGTCCCATGCTGTGACGGCCCAGGCGCTGCCTACGCCAATCACGCCAACCAACACGGCAACACCGGCTAACAGCAGCACGGTATTTTTTAATGCTGCAGGTAGCACAAACGTAATGAGATTGTCCCAGTGCGATAAATCCGACTGGGTAGCTTGCCAGATAAGCGCAATGATGGGAGTCAGAACGCCAAGCGCAATGCAAAGCGCCCCAAGGTGCAACGGCGTTAATAATGACTGCGGCCCGGAAACCAGGCCGCGTAACGTCGGAAACTGCAGAAGTTTATTGATCGAATCCAACTTTATCTACCAGCAGACTTGCCTGTTTACGGTATTTCACGATTTCGGTTAACGGAATTTTATCGACGTCGATTTCACCAATTGTCGCGTTGATCACTGGGTCGAGAGTGACGCCTTTCAGTACCGGGTATTCGAAGTTCGCTTTCGCGTACTGCTGCTGGGCTGGTGCGGAAACCAGATATTCCATCAGCTTAACGGCATCGGCTTTATTGGGGGCATAGCGTGCTACTGCAGCGCCGCTGATATTGACGTGCGTGCCACCATTTTCAAAGGTTGGCTTAACGACTTTAATTGCATCGCCCCACTGACGTGCATCGCTGCCTTCTTTGGCATTTTTCATATGGCCGACGTAATAGGAGTTCGCCAGGCCAATATCGCAAATACCCCCGAGGATATCGCGGGCAACGTCACGGTCGCCGCCAGTCGCTTTACGTGCCAGATTCGCTTTCACGCCACGCAGCCATTCTTCCGTTTTTGCTTCACCATGATGCGCGATCATGGCGGCAATCAATGCAGTGTTATACGGGTGTTGTCCGGAACGGATACAGACTTTACCTTTGTACTCAGGGTTGGCGAGTTGCTCGTAATGCCAGTTATCGATTGGCATTGACTTCTCGGCGTACAACACACGCGCACGCATTGACAGCGCAAACCACTGGTTATCTGCACCGCGGAGATTGGCCGGAATCGCCGCTTTCAGTGCTTCTGACTCCACGGGTTGTGTCACACCCGCCTCGACTAAATCGATAAGGTTCCCGGCGTCAACAGTCATCAGCAGATCGGCAGGGGAGTTTTTGCCTTCCGCTTTAACACGCTCAAGCATGCCATCCTTGATATAGACCGTACTGACTTTTATACCGCTGGTTTTCGTCCAGCTATCAAGCAGGGGCTGAATCAGGCCCGGTTCACGGGTGGTATACAGCGTTAACGCATCCTGGGCGAAAGCCGGCAGGCTGACAGAGAGGACCAGAGCAGAAGCAAGCGTGATACGGCGCAGTCCAGTGCGAGGCAGAGCATTCATCGTTTATATCCCAGCGTAATTGGAACGTACAGTGACCCGAGCAGGGGCTCATTTTTTTGCCTGCGTACAATAAATGATAATCACTAGCAATTACAATCATTGCAAAGTGTAAATAATTTACATTTACATAACTTTAATCAACGGTGTGAAGTGCCTGTCCCTGTTATGGATAAGATATTTAGCATCCATGAATACACTGGGTTGCCGTCTGCCTGGCGTTACCAGATGCAATCGCTTAAGCCCGTGTAATAAACGAGACAAAGTGATTAAGTACCCGGCTGACTTCGCGGCTTTTTAGCCATATCATCATGGTGTTCACTTTACCTATCTGTGGCGTAATCGTATGACTTCGGATAGGGAAGTTATTTTCATACTGTCTGACAACACTTTCCGGCAACAGCGCAATCCCCATCCCGGCACTCACACAGCCAAGGATCGCCTGAAAAGAGCCAAATTCCAGAGGATCGGCGTAATCGACCCCCTGTAGGTGCAGCCATTCTCCCAGGCGGGAGCGATAGTTACACCCTTTAACAAAGACCAGCGGCCTTGTCACCTGGAGGTCAGCGCCAGTAATGACATTCTGGTGCTCTGCCGCCGTTACCAGTACCAGCGTTTCCTGACATAACACGTGTGATTGCAGGGGCGAATTTTCCATATGCAGCCCCTGATGATCGGCAACGAATGCGATTTCCAGTTCATTATTCAGAATGTGTTGCACCAACGCCTCAGTAGGGGAGGTTTTCAGGTTTAACTCAATGGAAGGGATTTCGCGGTGGAAATTCGCCAGGATCGAAGGGAGACGTACTGCTGCGGTCGTTTCCATTGCACCAATACGCAATGGCCCTGCCACTTTTGTTCCCAGCATCGACAATTCCGCTTCCTCTAGCAACGCCAGAATTTTGTTGGCGTAGCGCAGAAGCAGCTCGCCCTCAGGGGTAATGTAGAGTCGATTTTTCTCGCGTACAAACAGAGAGACATCAAGGCTGGCTTCCAGCTGTTTAAGGCGGGTTGTGACATTCGAAGAAACGCAGTGCAGACTGCGTGCAGCAGCGGATATGGAGCCCGTTTCCGCCACCGTTTTAAACAAATTCAGAGAGGTACTGTTCATAGAAGCATCACTCAAAGTGAATGTTTTCGTCATTTTTATTAACTTTTTATTATCATTTCCTTGTGTAAGATAACAATCAAACTTAATTCGTCTTTTGAGGCCAAAATATGGATCTCGATCACAGTGCTATTGGCCTCCGTCAGTTGCGTACTGCTGTATTTGGTATGATCGTCTTGACCTTAGGCATGGGCATTGGGCGCTTTTTATATACGCCTATGCTCCCGGTTATGCTTCATGAAGGACTGCTCACTTTTTCACAATTATCGATAATTGCCAGCGCCAACTACGCAGGTTACCTTGTTGGCAGCCTCCTTTTTTCTTTTGGTATTTTTAGCGCGGTCAATAAATTAAGAGTGTCGTTACTGGCCTCAGCACTACTTACCGTCATGCTGATTTTTTTGATGGCAAAAGTGACCCAGCCAGAAATTGTTTTGTTAATCAGGTTCCTCGCCGGTGTGGCAAGCGCGGGAATGATGATATTTGGTTCAATGCTGGTCCTGCAGCATACCCATAACCCTTTTGTTATCGCCTCTTTGTTTTCGGGCGTAGGAATGGGCATATTTATCGGCAATGAATATGTCATTGCTGGCGTATCCTACGCCTTAAATTCACATGTGTTGTGGATTGGCGCAGCCATCGTTTCAGCGATACTTTTCGTCATACTGACGATGCTTTTGCCGAAAGATAAGCATATGATCTCCCCAGTAAAAGCTGCCGCAGGCGCGGAGTCGGATATCCAGTGGTGGAATTTAGCCTTACTGTATGGCCTGGCGGGGTTCGGTTATATCATTGTCGCCACGTATTTGCCGTTAATGGCCCGGGGTGTTGGCAACACTTTTTTAGCCGACCATATCTGGTCTATTGTCGGTCTTGCCGTTATTCCTGGCTGCTATGGCTGGCTATGGGCTGCTCGCAAATGGAATATATTATCCTGCCTGAGCGTTAACTTAAGTGTGCAAGCGATCTGCGTAGTCATGGCCATATTTATTAACTCGCCACTGCTGTTAACCATTAGCTGTATTGGATTTGGTGGCACATTTATGGGTACAAGCTCTTTGGTCATGCCGATGGCTAGAAAAATAAGCGCGCCTAAAAAGATTAATCTCCTCGGTCTTGTTACGCTGACATATGGGGTGGGGCAGATCCTTGGCCCATTAGTCGTCAGTGTCTTTCAGAATAATAAAAATGGAATGACTTACTCCATATTGCTGGGGGCCGCCTCGTTATTTATCGCCGCAGCGATGAGTTATTTACAATACAACAAAGTTAAATATTCTGGTTATTTTGGAAAATAATGACAATAGTTATATTTTAGCTAGTGACCTTAATAGTTCTTCCGGCAGAACTCGTTTTCAAAAGCATTATGACTCTGTTCTGCTGTTTAACGTGTGTGCTGTTCTATCTGTGCGCATTTCCCATAATTATCTGGTTTACAGGAGTTTCTATGCCCTACGTAAATATTAAGATCACCAAAGAAGGTGCTACCGATAAACAAAAGAAACAGCTGATGGAAGGTGTAACTCAGTTACTGGTGGATGTGCTTAACAAAAATCCCAATACAACTATTGTGGTTATTGACGAAGTCGAAACCGATAACTGGGGGATTGGTGGCGTACCGGTGACTGAATTGCGTAAAAAAGCCAGTAAAGGGTGAATCTGATGGCGGGGAACGTGGGTTCCACGCCCGATATCAGTTTGTGATTGAGCAATCGGCCTGGAGAGGGCGTCGATGAGAGTATTGGCAGGTATTATCCTCTGTTTTCTTGTCGGGCAGGGATTCACGTTCTGTAATGTTCCACTGGGTATGATGTTTGGTGCCCTCTTTACCGTAATTATACTTAAGCGGGTTGGGATCTCCGTAGCCTCAATGCCGGGGAGTATAACGGTTATCCAGCTTTCTCTCGGTATCTCAATCGGGATGATGTTTAGGGATTTTTCATATGGTGAACATCATCAGCTCAGTCTTTTTTTTGCTCTGTTATTACTCTGCTTATCTTTACAATTTACCTTGAGCTACTTCTGGTGTGTGCGGCGGTTGGGTTGGAGTAAAGAGGAGGCGCTTTTGGGTGCGGTGCCCGGAGCGATGGCGGCGGTACTGGCGCTGGCCTCCCATATTAAGACTCCGCCACAAAAGATTGTTATCTCGCATTCTCTGCGTCTCATTACCCTGACGTTTCTGGCCGGCTATTTCACCCGTGGCGCATCCACAGATGTTCTGGCATCGACTCCAGCCGTTTTTTTCTCCGGCCACAATCTGCTGTGGTTAGCGGGAATGGTAGTAGCAGGATATATAACGGGGAAATTCCTGGCGCGCTTACATTTTCCGGCGCCCTATATGATCACCTCGCTGATCTGCGCGGCGGCGTTGCACACGTTATCCTCGCAACCGCTCACTTTTCCCGATCTTTTTAACCAGCTTAGCATGGTGTTAATGGGGATCGTGCTGGGGCACCATTTTACGACGTTTTCGATGGCTGAATTTGGTCGTCATCTCTGGTCATCGGTTCAGCTTGTCTTGATAGGGGTAGGGGTGACGGTATTCATGGCATTTATCACCGCGCGTTTGCTGGACTATCCTTTCCCGGTGTTAATGCTCTCCTGGGTGCCTGGCAGCGTGGAATCGATGTCATTTGCAGCGCTGGCGTTAAAAGCAGACGCGAGTTTTGTTATGGCTAACCATATTATTCGTATGCTGCTGATTCATACCGTACCTGCAATGGTTCTATTTCGAAAAAGACAGATGAGAGTAGATTAACAATCTGCAGACGAAAGCCAGCCTGGCCTGATGCTTTAATATGCGCAATGAGCAGTGGCAGAAAAGCAAAAAGCCCGCTTAAGTTTCCTTAAGCGGGCTTCTTAAATATGGCTCCTCTGACTGGGATCGCCTTTGCCAGTAGGTGGCTAATAAACAAGCTAAACCTTAATCCAAGGTCTGTCAAGACCACCAGAATGACCACCAATCAAAACTGGTTAAATAAAACTGATTTGAGCTGTCTCGTGCATTTGGTGATCGCTACTATTGTCACATTTATAAGGGCAGTCTGTTCTGTGCCAGAAGCCGACATGTTCTTAAATTTAACTGCGTGTACGCCCTCCAGATAACCAAATAGTATGTTTATCTGATGTTAAACAATAAATTTAATAATTTTTATGCTAAATTTGCTAATAATTATAATTTGCTGAGTTTTTATACCTCCGAGGTTTTACATGGCGTCAATAGTCATCAATCCAATAAGCTATTCAAGATTCAATGCACTAGCTACTTATGCTAGAAACCCACGAGTTAAATCTCATTCAAATGAGTTAGAATGGTTTGAAACCTTCGATGGGAAAGTATTAGGTATGTTGTTGTTAGATACAATTGATGACGATTATGTTGGGATTGTATTTGCTCGAGATTTAAATAAAAAATATCGTTTTATTGATATGACTAAATTTGACGACAACAGAGCTAAAACAAAGAGAAGTTTATTAAATAAAATACGTGAACTACATCCATCGGCTGATGAACAAGGGGTACAAGGTGATGAAAGTGCTGAAACAATGGACTTTTTCATTGATATTGATAAAAAAAACATCAACCCCGACTTCATGTTAGTAAAGAACTCACCGGAATATTCAGCAGCCAAAAATATTATAGAACCATTGATGAGATGGTACGCTGATATAGATGGCAATTTTGTAGAGCAATTTCAAACAACCGGATTTAATCAAAGGATCTGGGAAGTACTTCTTTACTGTATATTTACTGAAAATGACTGTGTGTTTGATACCTCATTCAATGCTCCAGATTTTAATTTGTCCTATGTTAATGGATTCAACAACATACCATTCTCAATCGAGGCCACTACTGTTAATAGACCGGTGGATCGTACAGGTCAACCAATCCCAATGCCAGAAGTAAACAGAGAAAATATAGATGAATATAATAATCTTTTGGTTAATTATTTTCCAACTCGATATTCAGGACCTTTGCTTGCAAAACTAAAAAAGAAATATTGGGAGCAAGAACATGTTTCAGGAAAGCCATTTGCAATCGCTATAGCTGATTGTCAATTCAAAGGCGCTGGCAATGTTAGTCATGACGCATTGCCATTATATCTTTATGGATTTCAACAAAAAGTAACATCCAAAGGTGTTGAAGAGCGTAAAAATATTAGTTGCCATATCTGGGGTACAAAAGAAGTTCCATCAGGTTTTTTTGAGCTTGAAGGTGCTGAAAATATTAGTGCAATATTTTTTTCTCCATCGAATGATATTGACAAGTTTAACCGGATGGGGCTGAAAGATGGATTTAATAGCGATAAATACAAAATTAAGCGCACGGTAAAGTCACCAAATATTCATACTTGGAAAATTGAAAGTATTACAAAAATAGTCCCTGCCAGAAAATATAGGGAAACTTGGGATGAAGGTTTAATCGTTTATCACAACCCTAATGCATTACATCCTTTCCCAATATATATATTGCCAAACGCAACCCATTATCATGTAACTAATGGCAAGCTGATTGCAGAGTTTAACAGGCTCCCTATAATGGAGGATACGTCAGAAATTATAATTTAAAAATGCTGTTACTTAACTTGAACGTCCGCTTCCGCTCAAAGCAAGCGGACCTGACAGGTAACTGTACTATCCGCTGTGTGACAGCAACAGGCGTTGCTAACGGCGTAGTGTGTTATTCAACGGGGAGCAGGTCACCGGGCATGGGCAAAACTGACAGAAACTCTCGATTCACTGGCAGCTGCGGGCCTGTTACCCGTGCCGGGGAGCCATATTCTGGAGCTGGGATGCGGTAATGGAATGATGGCATCCCGGTGGTTTCTCTGTAAGTTTCACAGTGAAAACCAAAGTTTAGAATCCCTCAATCTAAAGTAGTTAATGTTTGTAAATGACATCATCAATTAGTCCGACAGGTAACCCGTTTTCCTTACTTGCACTATAGTGAGCAACAGTTATAGCTTTTAATCTGTCAGAAAGCTTATCAGGGACATCATTGTCTACAACAATTATCTGACATGGGCTTCTTTTTTTCTGCGCATAATTGGTTATTTCTATGAGTGCATTATAGATGTTTTCATATTTTTCTGGATCAGAAATTCCTTCATCAATATCATCTTTTACATTAGTCTCGGATGCATATTTCGGCTTCAAGTTTTTTCCGAGATACTTACCTATAGTATCAAGCATCAAAAAACGGGGATGATTTATGTCTGAGTCAATAGAACTCTTTAATATTGATGACATATATCCTATAGAAATTATAGTTCTTAAACCTCCAGATGTGATATTAAAGTAGTCTCTATCTCTTACAATGGGCGAGAAATGTTTTTTACTTATGCTTATCCCAGTTCTGTTCTTTATTTTCACGCCGGTTAAGAATGTCATCAAATCATCCCCTAAAGAAGATAATATACCATCTATGCTAGGAGCATTAACTCTTAAATCGTTAAGTTTTTCTATAAGAGTTTCTATATTATCTGCAAGGCTTTTTTGCTTAGTTAAAAGTTCCTCTTGACGGTTTCTAACTTTCAAGCTTGATACTAAAGTCTCTCTTTTTTTACTTACAGATGTTATTTCTTTTAATAAAGAATCACGTTGAGTGAGAAATGGAGTAACAAACTGTTTTGATTCTGTATCTATCATTCCACTGACTTTGTTCAGATCAGCTTCAAGTTGAATTTTGTCATCCAGCAAAATCCTATGTTCATGAGTCAGGTTAATAATTAGATCGCTAATGGATTTTTCTCTTTTTTCTAATGATAATAATTCTTCATCGAGAGACTCAGGTTTGGATTTGATAAATCCACCTTCACCGTTCTCAATGGTAATTATATTGTCACAAATAGGGCAATTACATTTAATGTCTTGAGTAAGGCCAATTTTTTCATTAGCCAAATGAATTGCTTTTATTTTCTTTATGTCATTAATATAATCGTTTTTAAGTCTAATGTATTGATCTTTTTTTAAATTTATTTCTTCAATGCTTCTTACGATCATTTTTATTTTTAGGCTGAATTCTGAATGGTACGTTTTAAGCTGATTGTAATTGTTAGAGTTTGCCATCATACTATTATTTAATGATTGAAGCTCAATGTCTAACGATTCATAGATTAAATCACATTCTTCTATTGCATCATCAATTGATGGGATACTTTCATAACCTGTCTCTCGCAAAAACTCCGAAACATGTTCATACTTTTTACGCAAGTTGTTTAGTTCAGATCTTTTATCTGATATTTGTTGTTCAATATCGGATATGTCAGTGTCTAGTACGTTATATATATATTTGAAAACTTCTTTAGTATACGTATATTTAGCCCAGTCAGTCATTCCCAAGAGAGACTTGCTTCCCATATCATCTTGATTGACGTAGGAATATTTAATGATATTTCTGAAACTTAACCGCTTAAATTGACTGGTTGCCTGAGTGGGTGACACTTTCAATTTTAATTTGGGGAAATTTAAGGCATCCATCAAGAAATCAGAAAAGAATCCATCAGGGGCATTGTTATTAGAGAAGTTAGGAGCATATTTTCTAGAAATGAATACCTCCCTCCGCTCGAAAGGACACTGATACACCTCAATGAAATTTTGTGGTTTGTAAATATCTCTAACTATGGTATAAGCATCATCATTTATAATGACCTCTAACGCCGCATAATTAACAGATGATATAATCTCATCAGCCAACTCTATTTTGCTGGCGCCAAGTAAATAGTTAATAAACTCTAAAATACTAGATTTTCCTGTGTCTGAATCACCATGTATAATATTAAGTCCATCTTCAAACTTAATAATGTAATTCTTACGTACACCAACAAGGATTAATCGTTCAATTCTTAAATAGGATTTCATTTTGACACCTTGAATACTTCATTCAGAATGGAATTTAATTTGTTTGAGGTTAGTGACTTTATTTTATCCAGTGATTTGGTATAAGTTTTCACTGAGTTAAAGTATTCGCCGCCAAACTGATCATAAGCGCCTTCACCCTGAGTTGTTAAACTAAAATAAGATGCGCCATCAGACTTTGTTACACGAAGCCATCCCAGTATCGACAATTTTTTCAAAAGTGTTTTTATTTTTTGATTGCTGAAAAGAATGTCAACGTTTAATGATAGACTTTTAATTGTATAAGTTTCTGTCATATCAATGGATATGTTTTTTTTACCTGCCAAAATCATTACAGCCTCAAGTTTTGATGGGTTTTTAATTAAATATAAAAATATCTGAATTTTATTTCTATCCAACAATAGAACATCATTTCTATTCTTGCTTAGTGTGTGAATTAAAATAATCAGAAGAGCAATATTTAAATTAAAATCTTCATCAAGAGGAATATAAGGTAATGAACTCATTTTTGACCCCTTAAACTATTTAAAGAGTCAAGAGATGTGTCTGGGGACCAAATTATATCTCTATCTAACTTATTAGCAAGCTGATGCAGCATTCCTTTTTTATGTACACTATCAAGTGTATCAAGAAGAGACGATAATTTGGCCATATCTTCATCTTCTATCTTTTTGTGTATCGCAGCTAAGAGTTGGTTTGCTGTATTATGATTTGCTATAGAGTTATGATACTGTGTTTGATATATCTCCCTTATTTTTCTATACAAAATACTTAAGGTTTCTCTATCTCGATCGTTAGTGAAAATATTTCTGGCCAATTCTGCATTATAATAATACTCCTTAGCATGTTTTGATATGTCACTATGTACATCAGCTACTATCATTTTCAATACAAAAAATTCTTTGTCATATTGCTTATCATCTTTAAATTCTGGTGAAGATGAAATTAGTTCCGTTTTGTTATGTATTTCAAGAGCTAGTTTCTTAACGATAAGATAAACATTAGAATCCCTATCCTTTGGTTTGCAAATTGTCAAATGATCCTCCTGAACAGCTATAGACTCTTTAGCAGAAACTTGAACAGGAATTGCACTGGCTTTAACTACAATACTATCGTAGCTTCCATACAAAAACTTTAACTCAGGGAGTTTGGGCAATTTTACCCATCTGCGATTTAGCGAATCTGTTTCTTTACTAAATACACTTAAATCACCAAGCTGGACATTTGATGAAACCATACTAGCCCATGAAGCAGTTTCTGACCCAGAATGAGGTACAGCAAGTGAAATAAATCCAGTTATATTGTGAGAAAGATCTCTTTCATGCATTTTAATAATGCATGATTTTGCTATTAAGCCTCCCATGCTGTGGGCAACAAATATTATATTACTATAATCGGATAAATTTATTTGACATTCACCAACAAGTAACTCTGATAATTCATCGACAGGAAGATTGACTTCTTTTTTTGTTAGTGATGTGAACAATCTGGCGAGTAGATTTCTACTTTTACCGTAGGTATTCGTGAAATTAGTGAAATACTCAAAACAAGCTATATCAAAGGCATCACAAAAATCTTCATCCTCACATATAAGCTGTGGGAAGGATGTGATCTTATCAACTGCCCACGTATCACTTCCACCTTTTAAGCCGTGTATAAACAAGATTAAGTGTTTAGCATTATTTTTTTTCTTCCAGATTAACATACTCATTACTGTCTCTTTATTTTTATCAGTAGGATTTCCGTGTGAATAGTTACATTCTCTAACCAATTGTTTCACTAATCAATCAGAATTTTCACTCTCAAAGAGTGGGTGAAAAGGTCTTTAAAATCAATATATTATGATGGTTTTAATTGCATGCCTATTACCACGGTGCAGTTATTCATTTAATAGTTCAAACCCCAAACCCCAAACCCCAAACCCCAAACCCCAAACCCCAAACCCCAAACCCTTTTCACCGCTGCATAGCAAGAGGCGCTACGCCCGGCTATGCATGGGGCAGTTTTTTCTCCCGTGCGCTTTTCGTTCTTCTTATCTGCTTCCGGTTAATCGTTTCCCAACACAACCCGTCCCGCAAGGGTAAATGGCACGCATGCTGCGCCCTTGCGGGCCAGAACGCTGCCGGGAAAGCGAACCGTCAGGCGATACGAAGACGAAAATCACACACTGACGGAGAAAAAACCATGACGATTTCCCTGCATACCACCCAGACTAGCGCCCCTAACACCGCAGCGGCGACCAGCGTATCCCCGCTGGAGCAGTCAGACTCCTCAAAAACGAAATTTTCTCAAACCAGAACTGATATTTATCAGACCGTCACCGACAATATCATTGCAGCGCTTGAAGCCGGTGTAAAACCGTGGTCTTGCCCGTGGCAACGAGTGCCGGGTATGTCTGGGTTGCCTTCCAACTTCGCAACCGGTATCGCGTATAGCGGAATGAATATCATGCTGTTGTGGTGCAGCGCGTCAAAACAGGGCTTTGGTGATTCACGCTGGATGACCTACAAACAAACACAGGCAGTCGGTGGGCAGGTTCGTAAAGGCGAGCACGGTACGACAGCTATTTTCTATACGACTTTAGAGAAAGAAAACGAAGACGGTGACATCGACCAGATCCCGATGCTGAAAACCTTCAATGTGTTCAATGTTGAACAAATTGATGGCCTTCCGCTGACAACTGAAACAGTCAGCCCGGCAGCAATCTTTGACCCGTTGCCGGAGGCTGAAAATCTGTTCCGGAAGAGCGGCGCGAACATCATCGAAAAAGGACAAAATGCCTTTTTCAGACCGTCTACCGATGAAGTCTGGTTGCCGGAGCGTAGTCTTTTCGCTGATGCCGCCAATTTCTACGCTATCGGCCTGCATGAGCTGGTACACTGGAGCGGCGCAAAAAGCCGTATGAACCGTGAAATAAAAGGGAAGTTTGGCAGTGAAGGTTATGCGTTTGAAGAATTGATCGCCGAGCTGGGAGGTGCGTTCCTGATGGCGGATCTGGGGATTGTTGGAGAGGTTCAGCATGAAAGCTATATCGCTTCCTGGCTGAAAGCACTGAAGAACGATAAACGCTATATCTTCAAAGCCGCCAGCGCGGCATCGAAAGCGCATCGTTATCTGATGGATAAACTCTGAGGCCAGAGCTGGATAACCGCAAGGGAATGCGGTTATAAGGTTTTAACGGCAGCGTTGCGAGGCACAGATTGAGGCTGGACGCAGCATAGCGAGTACGAACAGTACGCCCCGCGCTTTGGAAAACAATATTGTCAATGCTAATCATACTATACTGACATGTGTTAAATCGGGTGCACTTACTTCATTGGGTCAAATCAGCTTTGATGTCGGGAAATGGCAATCGCAGCTGACACTAATTTTAAAGCATGTTAACCCACCGGGGTATGTCATTTTGGATAAGGCTTGAAATATAATCCATTACGTATTAATTGAGATAACATGCAACAGATTCTAAGTATAGTTGAATCTGCAATCGTTGGAAATCATTCAATTACCTGGCGAGGATATTTTGTTGATTAAGATATTCACAGGACCACAGTTTGCAAATACCTTCTGCTTGAGGCCTGAACAATTTTCCTGGTTTCTCGGTGCTGGGGCTTCGGCGTCAGCAGGTATTCCAACCGGTTACTCGATGATTTTAGACTTCAAAAAACGTTTGTTCTGTCAGTTGACCAAAATCAGCTTACGTGAAGTAGATGCCAATGATCCTTTGTGGCAACAGAGAATTGATATGTTCTTCAGTAAGCGTTCGGAATTACCTGCGCCAAACGATCCCACTGAATATGCAAAAGCCTTCGAGGCTGTGTACCCGACAGCAGAAGGTCGCCGTATCTATATAGAAAAGGCGGTTACGATGGGTACGCCATCGTATGCTCACCGAGCGCTCGCCTCGCTACTGACTACTCGTCGTATTCCATGTGTCTTTACAACCAATTTTGACCAATTGGTCGAAATAGCAACCACATTGACTGATCAGTTAGTTCCAACTACTGAGCGTGCGAACCTAACAACTGCTGCAATCGATAATGCAGAACGTGCAGAACGTTGTTTACGCGAATCAAATTGGCCATTTCTGGCTAAAATGCATGGTGATTTCCAGTCGGTTGAGTTGAAGAATACAACAGATGAACTAAGAGAGCAGGATGTTCGAATGCGTCGTGTTTTTGGCAATGTCTGCGCTCGTTTTGGATTAGTGATTGTGGGCTATAGTGGCCGAGACGAATCGATTATGGCAGTGCTAAATGAGGTATTAGAACAACCAAATGCCTTTCCTGGAGGTATCTACTGGGTTACCCCTTCTGCCCATTCCGTTCTACCTGCTGTTAGCGAATTACTTGATAAAGCTATTCAGAAAGGAGTAACGGCAGCGATTGTCGAATCGCCTACGTTCGATGAGTTAGCCGGATATATCATCGATGAAATAAGTTTGCCGCCATCTTTATTTCAGCATGTTCAGATGGTTCGTGCGGCTCAGGTTTTAGCAGAGATACCACTTCCTGTGCAGGAACAACGCAACTTCCCTGTGTTGCAATGCTCTGCATTACCAATCCTCTCTATGCCGCAGCAAGCCCGTCGTATTGAAATCAATACTGCAATAACGACGGTTCGTGCTCGAGAACTGATTCGCGACGCGAAAATAAAGGCTATTGTAGCTAGTATTGGTAGCGAAATTGTCGCCTTTGGTCACGATGCAGAATTACTTAGCGCATTCTCATCAGTTGGAGGACGGCTTGCAGGTACCGTCGATCTTCAACCCGAAAATGACAGTTGGGCTTTGGGCCTGCTGTACGATGCTTTGGTTTGGGCTATTAGCAGAGGTAGGCCGCTGTTACCACGTTTGCGGCGAAAAGGTCATGCAATTATAGTGACAAATGGCTCTTCCAGAGACAAACCAGAACATGTTGCATCGCGTAAAAAGGAGTTATCTTCTCTTCGACAAGCATATTCAGCACCATTGACAGGGAAAGTGGATGGATACGGCTATCCGTTCAACGAAGGAGTGCAGATTCGATTGGATTTTATGGCAGAGCGTTGGTGGTGTGTATTCGAACCTTTTACTTGCGTTGAATTACCTCGCCAAGAGCGTGGTGGAGAATCAAGCCCTGGTGAAAACGTTTCATCATTTGTCCATGTGGCAAATCCCTCAATTGATTGGCAAAGGGAACGGTGGGCTGGTCGACGCAATAAGGAATGGTCACGCATTATTGCTGGATGGGCAAAAATTTTGCCTGGAAATAGCGGTGGTCTTATTAAAGCTATTGGTTTTAAAGATGATTCTGGATCAAGTTTGGACGCAGAATTTCAGCTGTCTCCCATTACAGCATGGAGTAGGCCCAGCCATGAGCATGATTACTTCCAACGGAGCGGGCGATGAATATGAGCTATAATACGTCGAAACTGCCACCTTTTTCTTTGTTGGAAGAGCCTCTGCTTACTTTTAATTCAGAAGATACGCTACTAGACGTGAACCCCTTAAGGGGAATTGTTCAGAACGGAGCGTACAGCAGTTCGATTTTTCCAACTTATACTCCAGAACTTCGAATAGCGACGATAGGGCCTGTAAGTAGATGGAAAAACTTACGTACTTTGGTCGATACTCTGCGCTCAAAGCACGCTCCAACTGATCGAAAACAGTATGTACCAGAATTTCGCGGCTTTGAGAACACATTTAATGTTCCGCTGGTCGCTGCCAAAATCAGTGAAGCACACATCAGATTGCCGGATGATCTTGGAGCTTTAGGAGCGGAAGGTCCACCACATATCCGTTTGTTAAATGCGTTACGAACAGGAATGCAACGCTTGGCATTAGTACGCGATCACTTCGATGTTGTGTTAGTGCATCTTCCCGATGATTGGCAGACCGCATTTCGCTCTCCCGGTTTTGATGTACACGATACACTTAAGGCAATTGGTGCAGGTTATAGTATTCCGACTCAGGTTATCAATGATCGGGTATTCTCGTTTGGTTATAAAGCATCGTTAGCATGGCGTTTGTCAATTGCACTCTATGTAAAGGCTGGAGGAATTCCATGGAAGCTAGCACCATTGAAAGGTGTACCAGAGAATACGGCATACATTGGATTGGCTTATGCACTAAGAGGGGACCCAAAAGATGCCCACTATGTGACCTGTTGTTCGCAGGTTTTTGATGCCGATGGTGGTGGTATGCAGTTTGTTGCTTTTGAAGCACGGGACCCTGTCAAGGATATTGAAGATGCGCGTCGAAACCCCTTTCTTAGTCGAAGTGACATGAGGGCAGTACTGGCCCGCAGCTTGGCTCTTTACCAAAGCCGTAATGGTGGTTTGCTCCCTCGACGCTTAGTTATTCATAAGACAACATCGTTTAAATCAGATGAATTGGAAGGAGCCTTAGACGCGCTTTCTGCTATTCGTGAAGTTGAGTGCGTGGAAGTATCGAGTAATGCTGGATGGCGAGGGGTTTGGCTCCAGGAAAGCCGTAATCCTACACCTCAGAAAAGAAGTGAACCTGATGGTTACCCTGTGCCGCGTGGCACTATGCTACAACGTTCAGGGAAATCAGCCTTCGTTTGGGTTGCGGGCAATGCACCTCGTGCCGCATCGCATGGAGACTATTACCAGGGTGGTAAAAGTATTCCTCGACCACTCAATATTGTACGGCACACGGGGGTGGGGCCGATTGAGTTAACCGCATTCGAGGCACTTGCATTGACAAAGATGGATTGGAATAATGATGCTTTATATGACCCTGTTCCTGTTACTATTCGGTATTCACAACGTTTAGCAAAAACTATAGCTAATGTCCCCTCATTGCCTGGAAGCGCATATGCCTATCGATTGTTTATGTAGGTTATAGACTGGTGGTGATTTACTTTCATCCATCTCTCTTATCGCTGCTGTGAGTGATTTTCAATTGCAGGTTCGTGCTAAAATGGGCAAGGACGTAAAAAGTAGCAAATCTATCATTAATAATTAACCTAATTATGTAGGTGGTGGCTTTAGTATAATGTTTATAAAGAGGGAGCTGGTTGTATTATAATTTCGAATGTTACATTCAGAGTGAACTATAAACCAGTGGCTTAATTTTCATCATTTAACTTATCAATGTGCTTTCCATAATTTACGTGTCCACGAATTCGATTTAAATCAGATTCGATAATCTTTCCATTGCGAAGAAGATGCTCATATGTTCTCAATTTGTTTCTATACCCCTTAGTCAATCTCGGTTTGACATCATGAACAAGAAAACCATGAACTTTAAGTCTATTTGGTAACTTGGAAATTTTTAACTTTTCAGTTGCGATGGTCCAATTTTCATTTTCCAGTAAGTTAATAATATTTTGCTTTAAATTTTCAACATCAATACTAAGGTCATCGCTAGAGAATGTTAGATCATCTGCATAACGTGTATAGATAATTTTCTTATCCGCAATAATATCATTAATCTTATCATCAGTATCTTTAAATACTATATTTGATAATACTGGACTACTTGGAGCACCTTGTGGCAATCTATTTTTGTAAGTGACAATAGCTGCTATTTTACCGGATTGTTCAAAAGTATACCCGGTATTTTCCAACCCATTGATAACCCTGTCAAAATCTATAGAGTGGAAGAAATCACGTAAGTCAATTGATAAAACCCACTTTGCATTACAGTGCCTGAAAGCCGCTTCATAAATTCCATTTTTACCAGGTATGAATGCATATGCCGAATCACTCACTGGAATATTATCATTAGTCGCCAAGTGATGTGCTAACCATGACTGAATGATTTTTAACCCAACCTTTGGGGATTCAATGATTCTTACTTTTTTACCTTTCCCCTTTGCGATTGGGAAAATACGATAATATTTATCTTTATTCTTTATAATTGAATTAATAAAATGTGGGCTAACACCAATAGCTACTGATAGTACGCCCCATGACACGACAGGTGGTAATCCCCTGTCAAACAATCTATTAATTTCAGGGGAATATACGTCACGAACGTCAGGAGACAATGCGCCAAGAAATTGTTGAGCATCATTATATGAGAATAGAAGCGGTAGTGGCGTTTTCATCCAGGTCAGTCCTTAAGCAAAGCTGATGGAGCTTTCGTTGATGACGCCTGTGAAGCAGCAGGCGTTTCGAAGGAGCGCCTGCTGCTTCACAGGCGCACATTCTGTACGCGACCTTCACAAATGGGTATGATACACACCCTCGTGAACGCCACTACCAACGTTAAAAATAACATTATAAGTGTTTCTTTGCAAGATACAGAATTCTATCGACATCGGAACTTTGTTTAGATCTTGTAACCGGAACTAATTCTAGACCCAGATATGTCATTCTGTAGGTGCCTTCACGATCTCTTATAATTAGATTTTTCTTTCTCAATGAATCTAGTTTTTTATTTAGCCAGTCTGACGACTCTATATGATATTCCTTATCTTCCAATGCCTTTTTCATTGTGGGTAAATCGCATGGATATAATATTTTCATTGTTCTCAACATGCTCATTAATGTAGGTTCTGGATTGTTCTTCTGCTCATACATTAATGCATTTAACTTTATATTTAGACTGCTAAAATAATCTCCCGCTAGTAATCCCCATTTTTCCTTTTCCTCATCAGACATATTCATAGAAAATATATATACGCTGGCATTTTTAACATCTTCAAATGAGACGTCTAAATCGATAATCTTCTTTCCTTTGAAATTAGCTTTTGCAAGAGCTTTTAAACCTGCTTCTATATCTAATTTACTCTGCGATGTTGAATAAGAAACGAGTACTTTAACCGATAATTCAGATTCAATTTTTTTTGTAATATTTGACACTTGTCGCTTCGTTATGAAGCCATTTTTTGCTGCTGGTGATAATCTATTAATAGGGATGTCTAATAAAATAGTTTCGCTAAAGTCATTCACTTCCCTTACGGAAATCATTGGGTATTTGCCCAAGATATATTCTAGCATCTCTTTGCTATACAATCCCCACCTCCTGTAAGATTCTTTTTATCTTTGCTTCTTCAGTTTTTATAGTAATTAACCATCCTTTAGCTTCAGCCACTGATGTGGCATTAATTGAAAATGCACCTTCATTAAACATTATTTTTATCTCAGGTTCATAATCAACTATACCCCTCACAATATAAGCTAACGACATTGTAGATGCCATGATCTCAAGGGATGTAAGAACCATACTTTTTTTTGACTGATATCCACCAGGTGTAAGAATGCCGATTTTTTCCCCTTTCTTTAACTCTGCATCAATTTTTTGTTTGACATTGTTTCTGAGTAAGTTAGGAACATCGAGGTGTGCAACATTGGACCATTTGGCCTCTATACTGCTGACAAAGGTTCTTATGCACAAAAAACACGCATAATAGTATCGGTTAAATGCTGAGCGGGCAAAAGCATCAGCAAGAACTATCGTTTGCGCACCTTTTCTATGACTAGCTTTAGCCTGCTTCGTCAGATGTTCTGCGACCTCATAGAGTGCTGTCATAAGATTACCAATAGAATTTTTAATACCTTATAAATCAATTTTGTCGCTATTTCCACCACTTGTGCGCTCTTGTTTCCCCGCCGCTTAGTCCACTTTATCTTTATGTAGTTGCTGTCGTTAACCATATTTACATAAGCAAAAGCCTACCAGTACTGGCTAGCCTCAGCAAGAATGCCCCTCAAACGATAAGGTTGCTTTCTTCATTGATTGTAATGACCGCTCCGATCAGACCCAGTTGTTTAGATGACTATAACTTATGCAGCTTAGGCATAGTGCTTCAAATCCAATTTTTGAAGTTCGGCAAGAGTATAGATGTGGAAAACATGGCGATGACGCTCTTTCAGCAGAATATGCTGATGATTGATGATGACATGCCTGATGCTGTCAAACAGTAGTTCAAGCGCACGCTTCTTCTGTAGATCGGGCACAACATAAAATACGTAAATCCACTGCTTGCGGGTACGGGCCAGCAGGTGGCTTGCCATGATCGACTGATAACGGGCCCGGGTTTTCAGGCGGCGCTCGGTTTCAATGGCAATAACGTTACCGTCAGGCAGAGTCAGTAACCCGTCCGGGCGATGTTTCACCTGATACTGGCTGAGAAAGCTGGCACGGTCGCCGTTAATCCATCCCGATGCGCCTTTCTTCTCCAGAATAAGCCTGGCGGCCTGATTATCAAGATGATGCTCCAGCGTCCAGCCGGTAATTCTGGACGGTTCAAACCTCGCGGGAAAGATTTTATCATTCGGGGTTAGCACCACGGCCAGCCCGTCGCTGGTGATCCCCCATAATGAAATCTTCAGTGTTCGTGATTCAAGCACATGCTTCTGTATTAACCCCATTCGCTCTGTTTTTGCCAGCAGCGAATAAAGCGACTTATGATCCCGGAAACTAAATAACTGCATCAGCGTTTTAAAATCACTGTAGGTTTCTTCTTTCAGGAAGTTCAGCAGTTGTTTTATTTTTTCGTTGTTACGCGTCTGGCGTTCGTGAAAGGACGAAATCAGCATAACCGCTCCTTAAAAATCCAGCGGGGACAGGTGTTCTTCATCATCATGTTTCGGCTTTACTGGTTTTACTTCGCTTTCACCGAAGAAAAGATCCGGGTGCGATGTCGTCACCTCCGGTGCGGAAGGTTTATCATCGTCGCTAAAATCAAGCATGATCTTCACCGGGACTGCCGTTGCGGCAATATCAGGGGAAACCGAAAAGATTTTTAGCTGACGCTTTCTGACCTTTATCGGCGAAATCAGTGAGGCAGAAGGTAGCGTTTTTGTCGTAAAGATAAAGCTGACAAAATCGGGCAGGTTCAGGATCATATTGCTGTCAATAAAGAAACGTTCGGCCTGGCGGATTGTGCGCTCACTGTCGATGGTTTCTGTCAGCATATTATCCGTCTTAGCCTTGCGGAGTTCGTCATCCACCAGAATCGTGCCTGACATTCTTGCCACCCATTCCGCCGTATCCGGATCCATAACCCGGTAAACCAGTTTGAATTTGGCATTTTCAACGACCGCACCGACAACGGCGTCACCTTTCAAATCTGCCGGGCAGTCTTTTAAATCGGCGATGGACTGGTGGTCCATAATAATGTGTACGCCTTTATCCCGCGCCGCGCCTAAACCTTCCAGCGCTGGCCTGGATAAATGGTATTTCAGTTCGGAAAGATAAACAGCAATGGGGCGGGGTACGTCTGTTACACGGTCGCGCCTTTCTGCTAACTGGTAAAGGCGAACCAGCAGCATGCGCTGGGCGGTAATAATTTTGCTGTTTCGCATGGAGCCGACTACATAACAGCAGCCGCCCTCATCAAATATGTGCTTAAGCGAAAAGCCTTCTGGTGAGTTAATGGCATTGAGTAATGCCAGTTCCTCAATCTTCCCAAAGAACGCTTTGATTTTTTCGGCAATACCCTGAACGTAATCACCGTTATAAATATCACGGAGAGTTGCCGATGGGTTATCACTGACAAATTGCGCGGCCATACGGGCGGCTTTTCGGTCATCAATACGATAGAAGTCCGATTCCTGCCCTTTTTCTGCCAGGCTGAAACCGGCAACGAACAATTCTTCCAGTTCATCTGGCGTAATATCTTCAATCAGGTTTAGCTGGTATTGCTGTTTTCGCAGGTCAATTAAGGCAAAGGGTTTTCCTGCATCCTCGCAGGCTTTCCGGTAAAGGTGTGGTGCCCATTCATCGTCTTTGGGGTCCACAACAAAAACGCCTTCACCGGCAATAATACTTTGATATAGCAATATCCCGGCAGCTACCCCTTTACCGGCTCCGGTGGTGCCAATAATATCCGCGTGCTGTTTCTGCCAGTCTTTTAACGGGAGATACATTGGTTCGTTCTCCCTGTCCATGCCAGTAAAAATGCCTTTATTCAGATCGATATAATCCAGCGGATCATAATGCAGTGTTTCGGGCAGCAGGGACTTTACGGTGCGGACATCGGTGCGCAATTCCCGTTCAAGGGTGGTTTTTTTAACAAGGCGTTTCTTTATTTTGTCCAGTTCCGGCGTGAATACCCGGCGAAGCATAATATGAAAAATAATCCCGGTTACAGTGAAAGCAATCCGTACTGACCACGCCAGTGCTGAATTATCACTGGTGAGTCTGGTCTTATACAGCCACTGAAAAAAGCCGATAACGACCGGGGCCAGTGTGCCAGAGAGGAAACACACCATGGAAAAAGCCATAATCAGCTTTTTCCAGAGCGGAGCTTTCTGCCGTTCATCGCTTTTCATTGATGCAAAAAACGGCATCGTCAGCCCCGCTAATAGCGCCAGTATTAGTTGCTGCTGTTGCACAAAAGCGAGCAGCGCCAGCATCCCGTTCACTATCGGTGACAGTGAAGCGGCAAGCTTATTTAAAATCATGATGCCTCCTTCGTCAGCTATTCGCCCCATGACATCGCCCCATCAATTCGCCCCACGGTGTCGGGCGAAAAGACGGGGCGAACGTAAGGGACGAAGAAGGTGACCGCTGTGCGGCCATGTGCCGGAAAGCATGCTTCCCTGCACGACACGGCGTGCGCCAGTACATGCGGGCTGGACGCCCTTATTGCCTGTTGCATGGGGGTAATGTCGCGGCTGAACGCCGCGTCAAAACCCCCAGGGTCAACGGCGGCACACCGTCGCACGCTACGCGCGACCACCCCCTTTAAGACGGTCGCTTTGGCCTTTTTCTTCCCTTTGCTCGTTCCTCGCAGCGGGAATAAAAGGGAAGCTGACCTTTAAAGAGGGTGGTCGCGCCACGCTACCGGCTTTGGGCCGGAGACTTAGCCGCGACGGTGTGCGGGGCTGTGCCCCCCAGATAAACCGCTGTCGTAGGCGACAGCTTTTCGCTCGCTGGGGCGGCGAAATTTATCCGGCTCCCCCCGGCCTGCAAAATCCGCGTGGGCGCGGTTGTTTGCAGGTGAGGCGCGGTGCCTGAATTATTTTCGCTCCTTAACCCGCGAAAATATTTCTGTCCGCTGCCTCATTTTTACGGCCCCTGTTTCTTCGCTCCTTAATCCGCGAAAAACAGAAGCCGTAAAAACCTGAAAACCGTCATGCCCCATGCCCGGTTTGTCAGTATTACCCCCGGATTCGACCAAATTTAGCGATAATCTGGATGATAGTCGCCGGGTCTGCCGAATCACATTCTCTTAAAAATGATTGTCTGGCATCAGCCGTATGGTCAGGAAGAAAGCCATGTTTATTCTTTTTCACGATATTAAAGAATACACGTTCAGCAGAATGACATTCACTGCCGCCGTCATTTCCGGTTGCTTTACCGTACATACATAACACCACTTCGCAGGCGTCCGCAGCCATTACAGATGTTGAATATGACGCTATAACGCAGAGAAATAATACGGATAGTATTACTATCTTCATTTCAGTCACCGTTATGATTAATGAAAGATTACGTATTTTGGGTAATGTTATTTGCCGGAGTTATTTTCTGAATGTCTCTTTAATGCTATTTAAATGGACTGGCTTAAAGTAAATATCACTCATCCGGCGCACATCGCCGTGTATATCAATACTGACGATGACATCAATGCTTTTAAGTACCTTGCGTAACAGCACATCAAAAGGAATGTTCCGGCAGTCCGGGTTTTCATAGCAGCGGTCAATGATCCCTTCAATACATTCTTCCGGGCTGCCCGCATGCATGGAGGTAATTAATCCTTCATGTCCTGATCCGATAATTTTCAGCGCATCCCACGCCTCCCGCCCACGAATTTCCGCCAGTAATATCCGGTCAGGGTTCATACGATAATTAGCCCGGATCAGTCTGCCGGGCGTGACAATGGCGTTATCTCCAGCATCCGCCGGATAAAAAAGATGAACATAATTGCCGTGGTGATAAAGACGAATTTCGGGAGTATCCTCAATCGTTACCAGCCGGAGATGCAACGGAATATAATGCAGCAGCGTTTTCATATAGGTGGTTTTGCCGGAGCCGGTTTCACCCACGATAAAAATCGTTTTGCCGTATTCCACCGCCTTTTCCATAAAGCGGGGAATATCTCCGCTATGATATATCCGGATCAGTGCATTATTCTGGCTTTCAGTTTTTTTCTGACCAGCCACGCGCTGATAAAATCCCGCATCAATCCATGACTGATGTGTTTTCTGCTCAAACGAGGGTTTGCGTAACGTAATGGACACCGTATTACGCTCGCAGGCCGGGGGAATAATCGCCTGAATACGTTCGCCGGATCCTAATGTTGCAGAAAGAATAGGTGATGTATCGTCGATATTATCGTCATGCCAGGACGCCAGCGCTCTGGCAAAAGCACGACACTGACGCAACGTGATGGGGGATGCCTGTTTTTGCCATTTTCCCCGAATTTTTGTATGCAGCTCACCCGGTCGGTTAACAGCAATTTCTGTCAGGCCATCCTGAGCAAGAAAATCACCAAACAGCCGGTTTTTCATAAAATCCAGTGACAGGTTTTCAGCGCTCATACCATTTCTTTTTCAGCCGTAGTTGATAAACAGAGGAAAAATCAATATCCGTGCCGGTCATGATGCCGATCACATCGCCCTGGTTCAGGTACATTGTGGGCGGGATACTGATGCTGTTTTCCAGCGTCGTTTTCGCCATTTCCGCCGTGGCGGCGCGGGTGTTTTCGGTATAGTCGGTATTGCGGTCTTTACCCGGCGCGGCATCTGATGCCGCTGCCGCCACGTCCTGCACGGTACTCAGCATCAGGGCGTTGCCGAAACGCTCCCAGAAATGGCTGTCGATCCAGCCCGCGATCCCCGCCTCACCGAGTGGGCCGGTGGCCTGCGTATCGGTGAGCGGGATTTGCAGGCTGCCGGGCTCCGGCGTGCGCAGCTCCGTCCACAGCACAAACATCCGGCTGCGCCCGTGTTGCAGTGCGCCAGTGCGGTAGACACCACGAGCGACCGTTCCTGCCGGGATCAGCTTCACATGGTTACTGGCGCTCCAGACATTCTCACCGATCAGGCAGGAGATATGACCGCCAACATCGGATACGAAGCGCCGCATCATCGAACACGGAATATAGCGATCCACCGGGATATAGAGATCAGGATTAAGGCCAAGCGGCCTGACACCGGTGATGCGGGCAACGCCCGGATTATCGTTGTTATTGCTGCCTGTCGGTGCTGTCGTATCCGGACAGCGCAGGCGTCCATCTTCGCCACTGACCAGTACCGACTGACAGGACGTGTACGCCGTGGAGGCTGACGGGCTGCCCGACGTTTCCGCGTTGCTGCGCGATCCGCTTCGGGGCGTGCGTATATCGTCGCCTGACCCTGTACTGCTGCTGTTCAGCCCGCCTGCCAGTGCTGCCGCCTTGTTCAGGGCGGTCGGCCCAAGCGGCAGAGCTGGAGTGGCCGGGGCGCTCTGACTGGCAGGGCCTGCGCTTTCCTGCTTCCCTGGGCCGAACAGGCCAAACGGGTTACTGTCCATGCCCAGATTCTTACGCTCCTGCTGCACCGCCCCGGAGGAAGGCGGCGGCGCGGTGTCAGATTCTTTCTCATCACCCCTTTTCAGGGCGCTGAGAAGACGATCGCCACCGGATGCCAGCGCGATGACCAGGACCAGACTCAGCAGGCTGACGATCAGTGTGCGGCGACCAGAAGCTTTACGGAAACGGGTCACTTCCGGCTGACCCGGCGGTGTTTTCTGCTCCGGCTCCTGATATGCCATTGCCGCTCGGGCGCGTTCGCGGGCTTCTGCTTCCCGTTCTGCGGTGGTTTTTTCCGGTTCGTCCGGGAAAGATTTGTCGGTCATTTTGCCTCCAGCGTAACGGACGGCGAAACGGTGTCACTGTTGGTCAGCGGGATACGCCCGAATCCGTCGTTTTCGATCCCCACCACTGAGGTACCGTAGCGCAGTACCAGCTGCGGCGATGCCGGAACCACCATCACGGTGTAGTTGCCCTGTTTACCCGTCCGGGGCGTGGCTGCCTGCTCTTGGCCGTTCACCACCCGGAAAACGGAAGGCAGGGTTTTCGAGGGAGAAAAACCGATATACGCAAAACGACCGTCATCCCAGGTAAAGTCCGGGGCGATGGCGGCGGAACCGGCGGCCACCCGTTTTGTATAGCGCCAGTTGCGCGGCGTGGTGGTCTGCCCGAATGCCGCCGCTATCCGCTGCCGGTCCAGTGCTTCCTGCTGATGTTGCTGACGGGCGGCGCTGGCGGCGGCAGACTTTTTCCGCAGTTCGTCGGGATAGCGGTAGCGGATAACAAAGGCCTGGGCGGGAGAATCGTTATCCAGCACGTTCAGCTCCAGGCTGTAATCGCGCTTTGATGTCACCACGAACAGGTTGGTTTTCCAGTCTTTTGCCGTCGGCAGAAACACCTGGCTGACGTTGTTGCCGCTGGCATCCGTGACCGGCTGGGTAATCGGGTTCGGGCTGACACCCACCCGGTTGTCGCTTTTCGTCACGGTCCAGCCTCTGGGAAAACCCGCCTGCGCATCGATAACGGCTTCATCATCGTCAAACACCAGCATGGTGACATAGCCGGGGCGGGTACTGACGACGGTGGTGTTCTGGCTGTTGTACGTGACGTTCTGCATCCGGCTGTCATACGCGCTGCCGCGCGGTGTCGCCGCGCTCCATGCCACGCATGACGCCAGTAAACCCGTGAGGAGCAGAATGTGTTTCAGCATCATTCCCCCCTCAGCTCTTTGTCGCGCTGGTAGCTGGTGACGATAAAGCCCAGCGGGTTCACTTCACGCTGGCTGTCGGTCAGTTGCCGGTGCGGAACGTAACGGTAAGTGAGACGGATATTCCAGACATCCGTTTTCACGGAATTATCAGCAATACGGCGGATAGTGCGCTTGATACGCAGGGTTGCCAGATTATCCGGCCCGGTGCCAGGCGCGTGTACATTGGATATAATGGCGATATCAACAACATATTCCGCCTTGTTAAAAATCACGTCCGGTGCCTGGTCGCCGTTAAACCCGTCCAGATAGTCCCGGTTCACGCTGTCGCTGTTAAATAACTGCACGTCATCATAATCATGCTGAAGGGAGAAATAATTATATCCCTCGCGGAGTCTGACATAGTGTGCTGCCAGTGAATGCGCCAGTGCCTTTTCAGAAGAAATATCCCGCTCCTTCACGCGGGTCATATATTCATAGCGCCCGGTCTGTTTATCCACTGACCATAATTCAGTGTCGGTGGTTTTCAGCGGCAGCAGAATAATAATGGCCGCAATCGCCATTGCAGCCAGAATCAGTCCGGCAACGGCCACCCGCCAGGCGGTTTTTCGGGAACGCTCTTCCTTTTCCAGCAGGATGGATTCAAAAGAGCGGGAGACATTAACAACGTTCTGAATATCAGACATGGTGAGTCAGCTCCCGAATGATGGTGGGGGAATTCACCGGCTCGGGTTCGCCGGATACCTGCGGGAGGTCGCCCTGATGCCGTGCGCAGCCCGTGAGTGCGCACAGCATCAGAAGGAAGATGCTGAATTTCATGGAAGCCCCTTATCGTATGGATGCAGGAATGCCGCACCGGTGGCGCAGGCCACGGCGTGACGGGGAAAGGAAATTAACAGTCGGAAGGATTAACGGTGACGCTGCCGGTTCAGGCGTTTCATGCTTTCGATGGCGGCGGCGCGTTTCTGCCAGGCGCTCACGGTTTTACCCACGCCTGCGCCGGTGAGCCTGCCGGTCGCCGCGGCGACGGCCATGCCGCCTTTCGCAGCCAGGCGGGCACCGCCCTTTACCCCCGGCCCGGCGAGGTCGGCGGATTTGTTCGCCAGTCCGCTCAGGCCTCTCATGGCTGCACCCTGCAGCACCGCCTGTACGGCGGCCCCGCTGAGTGCGCTGGCGAGCTTCGCGGAGAACCAGACCACCACACCTGCCGCTATCCCGGCCAGCAGGCACTGCGCCGCCAGCGTGACCATATTGGTTTCAGCGGATGTTTTTGTTGCAGCATCCAGTATATTATTCAGGTAATTAATGGCGATACGGATGGATAAGGCAGAAAACATGATCGTTAATATTGCCGCGAAAATTGTTTTCAGCCAGTTATCAAACATCGGTTTAAGAAAACCGTACAGCAGGCAGAAAATAAAGAGCGGCGCGGTGATGGTCATTAACAGGATGGTAATTTCAGCGAGCAGGTTGGCAAAGGTTGCAGCCAGTAGCAGGACGATTGCGCCACTCCATACCAGGACTTCAGCAAGGCCGCCATTCAGTTTGACGTAAGTTGAGGTGTCCATATTAAATAACTTTTGCCCCAGCGCCTGTGCCTTTTCCCAGACGGTATCGAGCAGCGCCCAGACGTTATCATCGCCGCTGATACCGTCTTTGAGTCCCTGGATAGCCGCTACCGCCAAATCCAGCCAGCCATCCCGGTTTAACGCAAAGGTGGTGATCAGCAACATTCGCCCCACATCCCAGGCGACATCTTCAACCGGGGTCCGGAGTTTGCCAGCCAGCGTTTGATAACCGCGAAACAGTATAAATAAGGTAAAAGAGCTGACAATGATGACGCTGATCATCGTGCCGTAAGTGGAAGACTGGCCTTCCAGTACGGCATTCAGTCCATCCATGATGTTTTTGTCCATACCAACAAAAATACCACCGGACATGGTGCCTCACCTGATATATAAAGAAAGGAAATAGAAAACAGGGAAGATTCCCTGTTTTGCTGGAGGAGAAATTACTGTGTCACTGCATTTCGTTTTTCAGCTTCCTGCTGAAATATCGCCTCAAATTTCTCCTTAACCCCGGGCTGGCCTTCCTGTGCAAACATAAGTGCTGCCCGGTGGGCAAATTCGCAGTTATCGCTTGCCTCGCCATCCTTCAGGCATTGCGTATAAACCTCATAAGTTTCGTCAGGATGCTGTTTATACCAGGCTTCGGATTTGGTTTCCTTGCAGCCGGAGAGCACGATAACGCCTGAGAGTGTGCATAAGGTGAATAAGGGTCTGAGCACGTATAACCTCCTTATAAATTATTAAGGTCAGCAACAGGTGCCGTTAGCTGCTGCTGTTCAAAGGCTTTCTGTCTTTGCTGTTCCAGCAAAGTCGTTCGCTGTTCAGCCTGTCTGACAGACATCTCCCACTGATTCGTCAGCGCATTTAACTGTACGCTTTTCGCCGCGATGGCGTTAGCCAGATCCTGAGACTCTTTAGAGTCCTGCGCATTCGATATACGGTCAGATAAGTCTGATATATCGCTGAGTGTGCCGTTAATCCTGTTTTCAACGTCAGTGGTATTCTCAATCGCCATTGCCTGATTGAGGATTATCTGTTTGCAACTGTCGGCCAGAGCCTGAGATTTTATTCCTTCCTGTTCCGGGCTGCATACGCTGAACGATTTGTATTTACTGTAAAGGTTTTGCAGTTCAGCAGAAAATGAACTGTTCTGCGTGGTCAGCAGATCATCCAGTGAAATACCGTCCTTACGGAGATTATCAATATCGGTTTTCAGGCTTCGGGCATCACTGAGAAAACCCTGAATATTCCGCACGCCGGTTGCTGTAGCCAGTTGCTTCTTATACGCATCAAGTTCACTTTTATAATGGGTAGCCGTATCCTCCCATTGCTGTAGTTTCTGCATCCACTGGTTAATGGATTCGGTATTCTGCACGGCGTCGAAAACCGGTATTCCGGCGCTGAACGCCTGTGTCGAGACAAATAACGATAACGCCAGAAGGTGATTCTTGGAACGCATTGATATTACCTCCGGTTGGCTTTCAGATTGCCCGGTCAAGAAACGTATCTTTCCATTCATCAGGTCGCATACCGTCCTGATAAATGGCATCGAATATTTTCAGGTTGTCCTCACTGCCGCTGAGAAGCCGGGTGAGCTTACCCAGTCCGGACAGATCCATTTTCGCCATTGCCACAAACGGGCGGGTTTCTCCGGCCTGCAACGGTGTTTTCAGGATGACCATATAATGCTCGCCCGGATCCAGGTTTCTGACCGTCTCATAAACGCTGTTCGGCACTTTCATTTTCTCCACGTAATCTGCATGACTGGCTTTCGGATTGGCGAGGAAAATCTGGGTACCGCACTGCTCAATAATTGCCGGGGCGATGGGGTGTTTGACGATTTCGTCCGGTGACTGTGTTGCCGGAACGAAGATACCGTTCAGCTTGCGGATGACTTTCAGCATATTGAGCGAGAAGCGGGAAAATTCGACATCGGCCAGCCAGCGCCAGAACTCATCCATAAACATCACCAGGCGGCGACCGTCCAGAAGACTGGTCACGCGATACAGCAGGTAAAAGGTCACGGGGCCGCGAATATCGTCATCATCCAGAAATTCGGTGCCGTCGATACCAAAGTTATCGACATCGCTGATGGTGAATGTATCGGTCTCGTTATCAAACACCCAGCCGAACTCGCCCCCCTGCGCCCACTGTTTCAGGCGAATACGCAGCCCGTTGGTGCGGGCATCTGTAGTCGGCGGCTCCGGCAGCACTTCCAGCAGCCGGGTGATCCCGAACCGGCGGTACTCTGGCGGATAGTCCAGCATGATGGTATCCACGGCGGCACTGATCCGCTCCTCATCGCGTGGATCGAGCGGCTTACCGTTGCGGCGGCACAGCATGCGCACCAGCCGTTTGATGAAACTGATGTTCCGGCGGGTTGGCTCCAGCGCAAACGGGTTAAAGCCGGTGGGCTCGCCGGTACGGATGCGGAAGTATCGTCCACCCACCTGGCGGATCGCCATCTCCGCCGCCCGGTCCTTATCGAAATACACCGTAGTCAGCCGTTTGATGGTGGCAGAAGGCGCAAACGACGCCGGGTTACGGTACTTCTGCATCAGTTGTTGCATGACGGTCATCAGCAGGGTTTTACCGGAGCCGGTTTTTCCGATAATCGCCGTATTCCCCGGCGTTTTCTCTCCGGTGTCATCCCTCCCGGCCTGGCTGTCGTGCAGGTTCAGGTAATACCCGCCACCGCCGGGAGATGTGAGGATGGCGATGGCTTCCCCCCACGGATTACCGCTGCGTTTGTGGTGATGGAAGTTATGCAGGCAGGCCATATCGGCAAAATTCTGGCTACTGACGGCCACCAGTCGGGGACGCAGCGTATAGACGCCCGGCAGTTGCGCCAGATACGCGGCGGGCAGTGACAGGGTGGAGAGCGTCGTCATAATACCCAGATCGGCGAAGGGCTGGGCCAGAACGTTAGTGTCCTTCACCACCTGTCCGGCACTGTCTGAGGAGATCAGCAGGGAAAAGTGGAATTTACCGCACGACACATGTCCGGACTGGAGCAGGTCGCGCAGGACAATCAGCTCTTCGCGCTGGGAAATCGCGTCGTCGTCCGTAGAGTTAAGCCGTTTTTCCGCCAGCCGGATATGATTCTGCGCCTCATCCCGTGCCATACAGGAAAAGGATTGCGTCAGAACATACTCGCTTTCAGCGTACAGCAGCGCATCCAGCATACCGGTATGGGTTTCCGGGGAATAATCCTTAATCTCCAGACTGCGAAAGAAGCGGGAACCGCTGACCGTCTGGCATTCACCGGTGTCGGTGGTGAAAAAGACATCTGGCGTACTGAGCGTTTCATAAAATGGTGAGCGCGTTACGGCCACCTTCTGCCACTGACCGGTAAGCAGACGATGGAAGAACGCCAGTTGTGAGGAATACACTCGACCGTTTTCTTCATATATCCCCAGCGGCGTTGCCATATAGCGGGATAATGAGGATCCCAGTGCTTCACGGTATTCCAGCATGATTTTGAGCGCGACATCCAGTGCTACCTGCCGTTCACCGGGTGGTTGCGCTTTCATGGTTTTTTTCTCAATTGCAGAGAACGGCGCGTAGCAGACGGTGAAAAACAGCCGGTGCCGCCAGAACGGTTTTTCTTTTAGCGGCTGGTAATACCGCCGGGTGACGTCATCGGAAAAGGGAATACCCGAACAGGCTTCAAAAGCATCATGGTATTTTTCACGGAGCCGGTGAATATAGAATGTTACCGGCAGACCCTCATACGAACGAATAACGTTATTCAGGTGCGTAGCCATCAGGGTCAGGTGATGTTCGTCTTCACATTCAAAGACTGTGCCGCCCAGCTCCCAGGTAGCAACCAAATCACGGTGACGGTTTCTGATGACGTAAGGGTGAATATGGGAGGAATACGGAATATATTTATCCAGCGTGATACGCTCGTTTAATTTCATTTTCTGAATAAACTCCGAGACATCAACGTTATCGTACTGGTTTGCCAGAAGGGCGTTCGCGCCAAAATGGGTATTGGTGAAAAGTCGTCCACGGGTTTTAAACGCCAGCCAGAGCAGACTGAAATAATGAATGTCCTTTCGGGTTTTATTTTTCATTTCCGCCCAGGCAGGAATGAGCAGAACCGCCAGGTAATAGCTGACATAGACTGCCAGCAGGACGATGGCCCCGCTGACAAGAACGAACGGCACCAGAGGAATACCCATAATGGCGGCAGGCCGCGTAAGTGCTTTATTCAGCGTAGCCATCGTTGCCTCCCTTATGACGCCCAGTAGGCACCGAAGCCGGATGCGCCGACAATCAGGATCGCGCCGATGATGATGTTACGCATGTCATGCAGGCTCTTGCCATCGAACAGCACCTTGTAGCCTACCCACATGGTTGCCAGCGTGATGGTGACGGCGGCCAGTCCCAGCAGTCCGGTTGAGGTATTGCTCAGTGTTTCATTCGCTTTGTTAAAACCACTGTCCGCCGCCAGCACCGGGGCAGACAGCAGGACGGAAGCAACAGCGGAGTAACGGCGTTTACGCATGATCATTTCTCCTCATCAGGGATAACAGGAACCGCGCCGCGAATGACGACACCGGGATAATGCCGAGAAGCCAGGACCGGCACAGTGGCACCGGAAGGTTCGCCGCGCAGGACAACGGCGGGATAATGGACAGACGGCGGCGTGCTCCGGTCGGGGTCACGCGGGCGATCTTGCTGCGTGGACGGAACGGCATAACCAACACGCTGCACGTAGCTGGTCTGGTTAAAGGCGGATTCCGGTCGCTGACCGGTTTCAAAATTGCCGGAGTAGTAACAACTGAGCGCCCGTTTCAGCGTTCCGCCACGCCGGTAACAGTCACTGAGAATGCGTTCAAAGACGGAAAGATTAATGCAGGGGTTAAGCAGGTCGCTAGCCGTTACGCCGTAATGGTGGAAGTTAGTGCTGGTGATTTGCATCAGCCCGACCGAATAGCGTCGGCCTTGTTCCGCCAGTCGCCGGATGATACCGACAGCATCCTCCCTGCTGGCGGGCCGATGGGAAATAACACCTTTACCGCCTGGCACAATCTCAGCGATGGCATATGGGTTAAATGAGGATTCAACTCGTGCCACATCAAACGCCGTGGACGGATGAACGCTGGCGGCACACTGCATGGCCGCCGCCAGAAAAACGGAAGGAGAAAGCATGATGGTCTCAGAATAGTCAGACAGGCAATGTATGCTGCCTTCGGGTGGCACATCACCGGAAACAGAGGTAAGGGGGGCTGCGTTGGGAGTCAGGCGGGCCCGTTAGCCGCCTCGCTGTCGTCTCTGGGTTCGAGGAGTACCAGTTTGCCGGTGACAGCGATACCGGGCGTCAGTACTACGTTCAGCCCGGGTTTGCCATGATGGGGGAAGGCCGCTCCGACCCTGGTCCAGTAGGTGATTTTTTCGCCCTGCGGATCGGGCTGACCTTCTTGGGTGACAAACGCGTGATAAACAGGTTTTCGCATAGTGTTTTCCTTTCATGAATAACAGCAGTCGATGAAATAAATAGGTCACATCCCGATTCTGCATTCCGGTTTTAACGGGTCAGCGAGAACATTCAGCGGCACCCTGAATTATGGTCACGTGATAGCCCGAACCCTGTTTTTAAAGAGCAGTATCTTGCTCGGACGAATAAATTTCCATAAAATTCGCCAGTGAAAGATGACGTGGTCAGGGTGCGCTATCTGAATCAGACGGGGAACAGAAAAATCAAATGCGAAATAAGAGAAAAAGCGCGATAGATATTAATTTATTCGGCAGGTTAAATAACGTTGTATCAGTTTGAATGTGTATGCCGGATGTTGAAAATAGGTATAGTGATTTATGCGGATAATAAAAGACGTGCGGAGAAAATAAGTTCTCCGCACTCATAACGTCATATTTTCAGCGCTGTCGAAGTTCAAGTGTGGTCTGGCATGTCGTGCAGGTTGTTACGCCCGGCAGTGTCTGACGCCGTTTATCGGGAATAGGCTTACCGCAGAAGCGACAGTAGAACAAGGATGGCGTCGGAGCCGGTCTGAAACGGTTTTGTTCAATCATTTCTTCCAGACGTTGTTCATTAAATTCCTGATCGCGGTCGATCTCATCAGGCATGGGATGACCTCCTTTCTGATGCTGCCGTTTCGCAAAGCGTGATGCGGTTCCAGACGGCGGTAAGAGATAGACCATCCACCAATGAACCAAGAGCTTCGGTGACTTGCATCATTACCTCCAGCGCGTCAAATGATTCGATGTTTTCCGGGCGACTTTTCTGCCATAACTGCCAGATTTCGATGTCGGTAGCTTCATTCGGAATAGGCGTTCTGCCATACGGAACTGTGACCCCTATCAATCGGCGTCGAGCGCAGACTTCATTAGAGGTGAGGCCGAAATAGTGGTTTAGGAGTGCAATAGATCCTCCCAATTTGATGGCCCGGTTAATTTGTTGTTGGCGTAAAACTTCCTGACTGGACAGCGCCAGGATCTGGCGTAACGCGTCATGGCGGACAGTGACAGTTATAAACTGTATCGACGTCCGGCTGATAATAAACAATTCATCGAGGGATAGCTGATTGAGAGCATTCAGTTCGTCAAATGTGAATCCTAATGTTTCGCAATAACGAAAATTGCCTTCCTTTAGCGCACATAGAGCGTTTGTTAATACAGCGTAATTCAGTGAGGGGATCATAAGGCGGTTTCTCCCTTCAGCGCGTTAAGCGGTTAGCTAATTTGAGGTTGATCCATTCATCAATTTCAGATTCGAGCCAGGCTACACTGGCTGGGCCGATTTTTATTGAGTGAGGAAAAATTCCATTTTTCATATACAGGTAGATTTGTGAGCGTTTCAGGCCAGTTTTTACTTCAACTTGCTTCAAACGCAATAACTGATGAGATGTCATAACTTCCTCCAGTACAAAAACGGGGAGTGCCCGGAGATAACAAAAAACATAGGGAAGGGCAAAGAAGGAAGTTTATAAGTCCGTATTACGGATTTCAGCGTCATTAATACGGACTTTCAGATAGGAGTTATTTAACTGGATGCAGAAGTTGTGGGGGAGCCACGTTCAAGTGCCGTTTTCAGCGTGTCGCCACTCAGTCGATCAGTGATGCCGTCATCTGATGCCCATTGTTCGAAAATTGACAACAGCTTATAAGGCTGTCTGATTAATGGACTAATGGTATGGTTGTGTTTGCAGGCAAGCCAGAACAGGCGAGATAATGGCGTAGATATTCGCGTTGAAGAGGGGGGTGTTTTTTTATGCGCGAAAGGTATTTCGATTAGTTTCTCTAACTCCGCATATCGGATGACAAAACAAGCATCTTTGGGAAGAGTATGAATCGGAAAATATCCTTCACGTTGAAGTCTGTTGATCGATTGTGATGTGATGAACGCATGAATTTTCTCTGTAATTTCTTTCGGGAAGTGAACAAGTTGTCGTTTTATTCTTTCCTCCCATGTTGTTTTTTCTAATACCTGAAATGTTTCTCCTGACAAAGTTACTGTAATCCCATAGTTGATCTTATTAGCACCAGTGATAGGTTGCGGAATACCTAGAGAACGAGCCAGCAAGCGTTGAGTAAGTACATATTCATATCCTGTTAACGTTGTATCAATAATCCGCTGAGTAGGATAAATGTATTTCCCTTCAGTGCTAAGGATTAAATTCCTCCCATTAAGAAAACAATTCTTTTCAAGTAGACAAATCCGGTTGATAAATGAAGGGGGTATCAGTCTTAGCTTTGTTTTGAGATCAGAGGTTCTGACTTTACGTAATATAACGGGAGATTGGAAGTAAATGGAAAGAGAAATGTCGCCACATAATGCGTGGCGGTAAATTCCGCTGTGCGTTAAATCCATATTTGTTCTCCGCCTAGCTATTTGAACAGCCTCATTTATAGTGAGCCAGTCTTGCATGCGATTCTGACAATTGAAACCATTGTTATTTTTTGGCATAATATATCTCCTTTCAAGAAGAAATATCGCTGAATACTGACGTCGTTATTGTTGTTTGTTGATTTTGTCAGTGCGAAACATTTGAGGCTGTATATAGGAGGAGTGCTGCTCATTTTTTTAATTAATGATGATGCTGAGCATACGAATGCGGCACCCTTATTTTTATACAACCAATTCCTGATCAGAGAATGAAATATGGTTCACTAAAACGAATAAGAGAGTAGAGACGGCGACAGACCCGAAACGAGATATCGAGGGGCTATTCTTGCTGTTAATTTTTTATTGGTAAAAAAATGGGCATTTAAATAATGCCCAAAAAATGCTTAGCTGCTACGCAGAGAGTCCCATCTTCGCAGGTGAATGACTTAGTTAATCAAGGCCCCGCCATCGATATCCACGACCGACCCAGTCACGAAAGGGTTATCAATAACGAATAAATAACCTTTTGCCAGATCTTCCGCGTGACCAAATGTTTTTGCCGGCAGATTTTCCGCTGCCCTTGAGAGCATTTGTTGACGAGCTTCCGGAGCCATGCTGGCATAAGCCTCGGTGTCTGTTAGACCTGGGCTGATAATGTTAACGCGCAGTGGCGACAGCTCTTTTGCCAGTATTTTAACTGCCGCTTCCAGTGCCGCATTCATGGTGGTTTTGACCATTGTCCCAGGGACCGTCCGCCGGGCCAGGAACCCGCTAGTCAGAGTCAGCGTGCCGCCTGGATTAATGTTATCGCTTAAATAGCGTGCGACGGCCAGGCCCCCCCAAAATTTGATATCAAATGCCTGTTTCGCTTTCTGAAAATCAAGGGAGGTAAAAATCCCGCCAGGAGCCTGAGAACCCGCTGTAACGACAATGTGATCCACTTTGCCCAACGTCAGGCTCAAATTCTTAAGCTGCTCCTCATCAGCAATATCAATTTCAAGTGCGTCTACTGTTGAGTCGATTGTCTGAAGTCTCTGGCTAGCATTACTGAGTTTATTAGCATTGCGACCGGCAAGAATAATATTGTCGCCTCGTTTAGCCATTAACTGCGCAACAGCAAAACCAATTCCCGTTGCGCCGCCGATAATCAATGTTCGTTGAGTCATAATTTATACCACTGCAACAGGTAAGTACGGATAGTCGGTGTACCCCACTTCGGTGCCGCCAAACAGCGTGGCCGCATCTCCGATACTTGCCAGTGGCAAGCATTCTTTCAGCCGACGGGGTAAATCTGGGTTAGCGATAAATGGACGACCAAAAGCGACAAGATCTACTACGCCAGCCATCAGCAGTTTCTCGGCTTTATCTTTGGTGTAATTCCCCGCAACAATAATGGTACCGCTGAAGGTAGCACGCAGCGTTTCACGAAATTCATAAGGTACCTGTGGCGCATCATCCCAGTCGGCTTCTGCCAGATGAATGAAGGCGATACCTTTTTTCTCGCACCAGGCCGCCAGTACCAGAATGGCTTCGATAGCCTGCGGATCATCCATGCCGCGCTGGGTAATGAAGGGGGCCAGGCGGATCCCGGTGCGATTGGCGCCAATGGCGTCACTAATGGCCTCCAGTACTTCCTGAGCAAAACGCACTCGGTTGGCCATACTGCCTCCGTATTCATCAGTGCGTTTATTGGAAGTGCGACGCAGAAACTGATCGATGAGGTAACCGTTACCGCCGTGTACTTCTATCCCGTCAAAACCCGATTCAATGGCATTGATAGCCGCCTGACGATAATCTGCAATCACATGATTAATATCATCATGAGTTAATGCACGGGGTACCGGACAGTCGACCATATGCCCAATACCTTCGCTGTCGACCACCCAGACCTGCGCGTTCGGTGACAGTGCAGAGGGCGCGACAGGTTTACCGTCAGGGTGAAAACTTTCATGAGACATACGCCCCACGTGCCATAGTTGAGAGAATATTTTGCCGCCAGCTTGATGGACGGCACTCGTGATGAGTTTCCATCCTGCAACTTGCTCAGCAGAATGAATACCTGGGGTCCAGGAATAACCCTGCCCCTGAGGGGAAATCTGCGTTGCTTCGGTAATAATCAAACCGGCGCTGGCGCGCTGGCGATAATATTCTGCCATCAACGCTGTAGGAACGTTGCCCGGCTGAGCTGTCCGTGCTCGTGTCATGGGCGCCATGACAATTCGATTCTTTAAATCAACAGACCCGATATGGACGGCATCAAAAATCGTACGTTGCTGCATTCTTTTATTCTCCAATGGAATACGTTCTATCTTGACTTTACGTCCCGTAGGCTGATTTGATAATGACGATAATAATTGATGGTATATTCAGGAAAAATGAATAATGGGAAAACTCGAAGATGTGGCATTGCTGGTCGCAGTAGTGGAAGCTGGTGGGCTGGCCGCTGCAGGCAGGCGAATGAACCTTTCTCCAGCGACTATGACTGCCAGACTGAAAGCGTTGGAAGAACGTTATCAGACCAGGCTATTTAATCGCTCCACCCGCGCCATAGCGCTGACTCGGGCCGGGGAGGAGTTTTATCACGCGGGGCTCCGGGTGCTGGAAGAGATGGCGCAAGCAGAATCAAAACTGACCCAAAAGGATGGGATGCTGAGCGGCAGCCTTCGCATTTCCGCACCAACAGATTTTGGCTGCCAGTATCTCTCTCCTGCGCTCCTGGAGTTTTCCCGCCAATATCCAGAGGTAAGAAGTTCCGTCTATCTGAGCGAAAACGTGGTGGATTTAATTGCCAACCGGCTAGATATGAGTATTCGTTTTGGCAACCTCCCCGACAGTAATCTGGTGACGAAATTCATTCGTCCTAATCACCGGGTTCTTGTCGCATCAAACGCCTATCTGGAAACATATGGCGTACCGCAAACAGCGCAGGATCTACACGCGCACCGTTGCCTTGTGCTGGAACAGCGCGGTACGTTAATGAATGAATGGCGCTTTGAGACCCAGGAGGAATCCAGCGTAGTTAGGGTCTCGCCAGCAATGATTTGTGAGGATGGTGCACTGTTACGCCAGTGGGTCCTTGCTGGGGCTGGTATTGCCAGCAAGTCCTGGTGGGATGTAAAACGTGATATTGAGCAGGGAAGGCTCAAGGTTCTGCTGGAGGATAGCTTTATTGGCTTCAGCCGCCACGATAAAAAAAAGGTCGGTCTGCAATTTGTTTATCCGCAGAGGCGCTTCCAGCCATTGCAGGTCACGGCATTTAGCGCGTTCTTTATCGAGTGGCTCAAGAACGAATAAAATATCGTATAGATTACATCCTGAATTTATTGGAACAGGAGAAGTTTTCCGGAAGGTTTTCCGACTATGGAAATGTATTCGGGTGAGTGGCTCATTCTTCTGTTATTTAAGAAAACTCAATATAGTCATGACGACTTTTTCCGGTTGCTCTTGTTGAACCCAATGACCTGCTCCTGATATCGTCTCAACGGACTTCATATGGGAGCAAGCAGTGTTTTGCATTTTTTGTAAGGCCCCCGGTAACTGGAATGCTCCCCAATCTTTCTCTCCATAGATAAAGCACGAAGGTACATCAATCGTACGCCCTGCAAACAGGCTCAATTCGTTTTCATGATCGGCTAGAAAACTGCACCGGTACCAGTTCAGCCCGCCTTGAAATCCGGTCCTGCGGAATTCTTGCACAAAAAATTCCAGGTCGTCTTCGGTGAGCCATTCACAGTTTTCTATCTCGACAGACGTTGGGGTACAGGTTCCAATTGCATCCGGCATCCCTTCGTTCAATCCCATGATGTAATAGGATGGCATTTTGACCAGTTCCTTAGGAGACCATGAATTTAACATAAAGGGTGAGTTTCCTGCCCAATCCGCACTCTTGACGTGAAAATACGTGCGTAAAAATACGGATAATCCCATCCTGGAATTGATCATGTCATCATTAGCTTCACGTGTGCAGTAATAGTTCTGGTAGTGTTTTTTGGGAGGGGAAAGGGCGGCAAGAAGTTTTGCCATATCAGGCTCGTTTAACGCTTCCTTGCTATCGCCTCTAAGATGAGGCAGCCCACTGAATGGCGCGCTCATCAGAACAACTGAGCGGAAAATATCTGGACGAATCAAGGCACAATATGCAGCGACCGGTGAGCCAAAGTCATGGCCCACAACCGCCGTGATGGCGTTCAGGTTAATTGCATTCACAAGAGCGACGGCGTCCCGAACCAGATTCAAAATGTAAAAAGGCCGTAAATCTGAATCATATCCATTACGCCACCCTGTCGTGCGTCCATAACCTCTCTGGTCAGGTGCAATGACGTAAAAGCCTTTTCGGGATAACCCGAGCATGACATTTCTCCAGCTATAGGCAAGCTCCGGGAAGCCATGAAGAAGCAAAATACAGGGGCGGCCCGGATCGGAAAAGCCGGCTTCAAGAACGTGCATGTTCAAGCCGTTGACGCCAGGAATGTGTCTGGAACGAATGCCTTCCGGTAATTTGATTTTTTCTGGGGTGCCCGAGTGAGTCATTACATAAATCCTTATTCTAACGGGATGGACGTAGGGAGTGAACTATCGCCAGGCCATGAGTATTTTGGTGCCGAGTCATTTCACAGTTAAAGATAAATCACCCTGCTTAACGGTAATACGAGAATGTCCTTTTTGCCAGGCATCTACTCATCATAAATCTCATCCTAAGAGCTGCTAAAATCACGCGCTGGCAATAATTTAAAGTATTTTTTAATAACATCTTCCAACGTTCAATTATCCGGATGCAGAACGGGAAATATCTGTTCCAGACGTTCAGCGTTTATTTAGATATTAGCGGCTTCCATGCCGCCATACTTCGTTTTACGATTGTGCTAAGTGGTCAGGGATATTCTGACCTTACGGAAAACGCCTTACAGGCTGCATCCGGTTTTCGAAGAACTAAGGACAGCGATAATCATAAGTTCAGTGAATCAGGCTCTGTACATAGCGCTCACCTCTGGTGGCAATAATAGGTATTGAGGAAGATCGTTAATAAGGAATGATCTTGATTACCGGAATATTTACAGACCAACCCTTTTTCCGTAGCTAATACAGGTGGCCGATAATTATGCTGTGCTCCATTGTTAATGCCGGATTGCAAGGAATCGAAGCGATTTAGGGAAGCGACCACTATTGATCAGTAGACTGTCTAATGAAAAACGACCCGCGCCAACGAAAGCAAAACTACCAATGCATGCCATCATGATCCCCGTGTATTCCCAGCCTCCCCCAAGCCAGATAAAGCCGGTGGAGAAATGGCCTCCTATCAGCGTGGCAAAGAAGTAATAAAGTGCGCCGCCTATGGCTGCTAAGCGAGTGCATAAACCCATGCCGATGCCGATGCAAGTAGCTAATTCGCAACATCCCGCTATGATTACGACGAGCCACGCCATAGGTACATGCCACAAATCGGCAAAAGCATTAACATCGGCCAGATAAGGTACCGAACCGGCAAACAGTTTTTCTGTGAAGTGGGGGACCAAATCAAAGCCCACGTACATCCTCAGGAATATGAGTTGCCACTCAATGGCACTTATAGCCGACGAGTCGCTGGCAGTACTATTTACTCGAATGGTGCCAACAAACTGCGCCAGATACGAAAGGAATGCGAGAAGACAAGGTATCCAGACCCAGGTTATCAACACAAAGCCGCCGATGCGCCAACCGATCAGCAAGGTGAGTAGCCCTGAGAGAAAGCCAATAACGAAGTTGCGTGGTGTCACAATAAGTGAGATTGCTGTCGATACCGCCAGCCAGGCGATCAGAAAGAACTGGCCCAGTGGCGAAATCCCTGGTGTTTTCCCGGTGGCCACCGCGTAGATGGCCCCTATTAGACCGAGTGCTGTTAGTCCCGCCGTGATATAAGGAGAAGTCCGGGGAGGAGCAATGGCTACTGGCCGCCCCGGTATAATTGTTTGTGTCATAATTTCCTCTCAGAATGTTGTTGAATATACGTTATGGCTTGATATCTAATAATTATCGGGACTGTAGTGCGGTAATAGAAGTGAGCCCTATACTATTCTGCTTAACTAAAAGTCTCATTAGTGCGGGCATTGTTTTGGCTTCAACATTTAATTTTTCAACGTTTAATGCATATAAGGTCATTACATACCGATGTATTTGCCCTTTTTGCGGACATGGACCCGTGTATCCTGGTTCTCCGAAATCAGTGAGGGTTTCCTGTGCGCCATTTGGTAACTTTTGAGGATGACCACCTGATCCAGCGTTAATTTCACTTGTTGTAGAAGGTATGTTGGCGACAACCCAGTGTGTCCAGCCTATGCCAGTAGGTGCATCTTCATCACTCATGATCAGGACGAAACTTTTCGTACCCTTAGGTGCATTTTCCCAGCTAAGTTGAGGAGATATGTTGCCACCGCTACAACCGAGGCCGTAGGACGCACTTAACGTCTGCGTAGCCGTAAATTTTCCTTCGTTCATATCACGACTATGCAACATGAATTCCTCGGCGAAAGCCGCTTTCGAGAAAATGAGTGCGACGACTGCAACGATACTCCATGATTTGATGTTCATTAAAATCTACCCCCCATTGACGAGGCGAGAAAGAGTGCCGGACGGATCGCGAGGGCGAGTCGGGCGGCAAGGGCCCTCACCGGTAGCCTTGATTCCAGGATGGTCAGCGTGCGCGGCGTCTGGCAGGTGACCAAAGCACCTAAGCCGGTTGCCGGATCGACTTCCCGCGTCATTTGACGGAGAGAAAAGGGGATTGCGGCTACTTCTATAACCTCAGGTGGTGTACAGCGTAATCACACCAGGAATATTAAACGCCAAGGTTAAATTATATAATTCAGCATTATCAGAATGCTTATTTCGGAATTATTGAATAATAGACCCACATAATCTACGGCTTTCTCTGATGCGTTTAGCAAGATCCAAATTGCCATCTCAGATGCGGCATGGAGGTCTTGGGACTGCGCGTAGATCCTGTATACGCAGTAGTCGAAATGCTGGTCGCACATCCCGCACTGAAGGTTTTGATTGAAGAGATACTTGGTGCACAGTTAGACCGGGCGCTTGTTTTTTCAGTGAGACGCAACGAATGTTTAAGGAGTAAAGCTGTGTTTAAAGTATCATTGGGAATGGGCGACGCGTAACGGTACTGATGCGCTAAGCGTCGCTTGATACCGTTTGCCATTATGGGATTAGTAGTAGTTTTCCACTAGTGGTCCGGCTTTCTATATCCGCATGTGCCTTGGCCGCTTCAGCCAGAGGATATTCACCGCCTATTCTGATCTTGAGTTGGCCTGTACGAATCCAGTCAAAGAGTTGCGCTGAATGTGAGCGCAGTAGTTCAGGTGTACGGACGTGATGGGCAAAGACGGCGTAGCCGATTTTGATACTTTTGGGGAGCGCCATTATATCCAGCGCGCCTGGCCCGCCGAGTACCGGGCCAAACCAGCAGAAGGTGCCCGATATCCGAAGCGAATCCAGCGAGGCTTGATATGTCTTCGGGCCCGAACCGTCATAGACGACATGCACACCTTCACCGCCTGAAAGGCGAATCACTTCCTGCGCGAAATGTCCTTCCGTGTCCACTATCACATGATCGGCGCCCGCTTCCCTGGCGATAGCAACTTTATCAGGTGAAGAGACACGCCCAATGACATGTCCCCCTCTCAGCTTGATGATTTGGGTTAAAAGCAGGCCGACGCCGCCAGCCGCCGCATGAACCAGAGCAATATCACCGGGCTGTATCGGGTAAAAATCCGTGGCGAAATGACTGGCGGTCAGGCCCTGCATCATCACAGAGGCTGCGGTTCGGTAATCAATCTCATCAGGTATCGCCACAAGAGATGAGGCGGGAATGACAACGTTCTCTGCATAACTTCCTGGCGCATAAACCCAGGCCACGCGTTGCCCTGGCGATATGTCTTCTACCCCTTCGCCGACCGCCAGAACTTGACCTGCTCCTTCGACGCCCAGGACCTTCGGATTGGGCTCGGTCCAGAAATTACCCTGCCTGACGCCGATGTCCATAAAGTTTATGCCAGAGGCGTGAACCTTCACGAGGACTTGCCCTGCGGCTGGAATCGGGGTAGGCATCTCGATCTGCTCAAGCACTTCATAACCCCCCGGCCTGTTCATGACAATTGCTTTCATTAACAACTCCTATTATTGAACGTTCAGTCCAGAATTAAGCAAAAAAATTTATTTAAGTGCCTTTAAAGCTAACCGTGCCAAGCCGGACAGCTCGGCCTGGCTCGCTCCACCACGCGCTGCAAGACGAATCGCCGTCACGTTTGCGAGCAAAAAGGCGACCCCATGTTCAGGATTGAGATCTGCACCCATATCGCCTTCCAGCTTCGCCCCGGCAATTTTGCTTAAGAGCGCAGCGCGTAGAGGCCGCCCGGCAGATAGGCGAATGTTAACGAGATCGGCTTGGCTGTCAGCAAATTCATTGATGGAACTCACCCCAAGGCAAGGGCGATGTGCTTGCGACACAATACGTTCGAGCATTCGCTCCACTCCTTCAATAGCTTTCACACCCTCCTGCAGAAGCTTAATATGTTCAGCCGTTTCCGCGCGGGCATATTTCTGAAGCGCAGAACAGTAAAGCTGCCATTTGTCACCGAAGGTGTCATAGAGGCTTTGCTTTCCGATCTGCATCGCCTTGGTCAGCATCTGCGTGGAGGTCCCGGCAAAGCCATGCTCGCGGAATACCTCGATTGCTGCATCAAGCGCTGTGTCTGTATCGAACTCTTTAGGTCTTGCCATAGATTCGATAGTAGATGTATTGGAATGATTGGTCAATAACGGGCGCTGACTTGTTGATTGAACGGCCAGAGGGCTATGCAGACATCACCACGGCCTGTGAAGGACACGCCAATGCGAGTTAAGGTAAACACTTCGAGTCATGGAGCCAGGAAAAGTTACACTGGCTCTCATTCCCTTATCGTTTTAGGTCCGGCAAGCCGTTACTCTTGCGAATCATCTGCACCAGATGTGTGAGATTGGCTGAAAGCTGGCGGCGGCTCGGGTAATACATAACGAAAGGCTCTTCCGGAGGCGTCCACTCGGGCATTACGATAACGAGCCGGCCTTCAGCCACATGCCGCTCGATGCGCTTATTCAGACAATAGGCGATACCTACATCCGCAAGCGCCGCCTTCACAACGGCATCGGTCTCGTTGAGCACGACCCGGCCGGGGACATCAATTGTGCACGCGTCAGCGCCTCGTCCCAGTTCCCAGTGATAGATGGACTCATCGCCAATACGCATGCGGATACAAGAGTGCTGTTTGAGGTCTTCAGGAGAGGTTGGCGTACCGTGTGCGCCAAGATAAGCCGGAGATGCGACGACCACCCATTTTAAATCAGGGGTAAGGGGAATACAGACCATGTCTTTGGGGACGCTGCGCCCATAGCGAATGCCGGCATCGAATCCACCTTTAATGATATCGACCATATTGTCGTCGACGACCACTTCTATCTGGGCCTTTGGAAACCGAGTGAGGTATTGGCCCAGCACAGGACTGATAAGCAACTGCGATGCATCGCGCGGGACGTTAATTCGAATCGAGCCTGTGGGCGCATTACGGAACTGGGAAAGCTCCGCCAGAGCGCTATTAATCTGCTCAAAGCCCACCTCAAGTCCTTTCGCCAGAACTGCGCCCGCTGATGTCGTTGATACCGCTCTGGTTGTTCTATTTAGCAACTTGACCCCTAGCTTTTCTTCCAGTGTCCGCATGCCGTGGCTTAGCGCAGAGGTCGTTACCCCCAGTTCTGTCGCGGCAAGTCGGAAGCTTTTGCGACGGCAGATTACCGAGAACGCGCTTAGCGTTGCCAGGTCATTACGATTATGTGCGGGCATGCGGTTTTCCTCGGGTATCAAAAGGCACCTAATAGTTGAATCTTACTCAACAGGGTAAGGCTATCAGACTCGGGCCAGATATCTTGGCCTGGTGTGTAAATCGGCCTGCCGAAGTCGATCGGTCGTGATTAATTTCAAGAGAATAATTGCATCGACGTGAGCCGGTTTTCCAAGACTGGTCCTCATGTGCAAACCAATATCACGTCGTGTCTTTGCGTGCAAATCACTATTACGTTGAATCTGACTCATCAAAAGACGCTGTATACTTTTCCTCGACGACACCTCACGCCTGCCAATTGGGGGTTAAACATTCCCGTTATCATCATTTATAGGAGTTTTTATGCGACTTTTGCACACGATGCTTCGTGTCGGCGACCTTGACGCCTCAATTAAATTCTACACAGATGTCTTGGGCATGCGTCTATTACGACGCAATGATTATCCTGAAGGACGTTTCACCCTTGCGTTTGTGGGCTATGGGCCGGAAAGCGATACAGCCGTAATCGAGTTGACTCATAATTGGGACACAGAAAAATATGAAATCGGCACAGGATATGGCCACATCGCCCTGGAGGTAGAGGATGCCTATCAAGCCTGTGACTCAGTACGGGAACAGGGAGGAAAAGTAACGCGAGAAGCAGGCCCGATGAAGCACGGGACAACGGTAATTGCGTTCGTTGAAGATCCGGATGGATACAAGATCGAGTTCATACAGAAGAAGTAAATGTGTGCGCCGCACCCGGTACTATCATTAATGTACAATTCAGTCCCTTATCTTTGAAGGAAAGTCATGTGGCGAGGGACCAAAGACGAGAAGAGGGGAAAGAGTTGGTGATAGTCCGGGTGTAGGGCCAGATGGATAGAGTTGCAGCCGATGGGCTGCAGCAACTCTCATCATTGAAATCAAATCAAATCAAATCAAAAGAATTTGACTGATATATGTCTTAATCTGCAAATATAAAACTTACATACTGTCACCCCTCGGTTAACTTTCTGTATTTCCCTCATGCCTGTCGCGCTGTTTACTCTAAAACTTCTTAGCGCCCCGTCTGGCGTCAATACGGCTGTTGTAACCCATAGCGGCAGGGCAGAAGCGACATAAAATGGACACGTCCTCTTCATCAAAGCCCTTAGAGAGGGGGGTATACTGAGAGCTTGACCGATGCTCTCGCTGATTGCCTTGAAGTCTCACTCCAGTGTCAATGTCGTATACCTCTGCCGCAAGTATTATTATCAACGACATTCCAGATAATGCGTTAACGAAAATAATAGTTATCTAAGTAAAAGACTTAAAATCAAAAAAATATCATTGCACTTGTTTTTTGATTTTAATCAATATTTTTTCATTCTATTATTCGGATTTATTGAATGGTGAATTAATTAGAGATTGATAGAAAAAGATAAAACGTTGAGTTTAAATCCTTAGAGTAAATACTGCTCAGTAAATCATCTTTGTCGTTAGGCATTTTCTAGCCATAAATGCTAGGGGGGCGGAAGTTTTGTTTATTGTTTTATATTTGATTGTCCGGATTATTATTGAAACAAGGTGACACGGAAATGAAAGTTAAGATTTATTATTTAACATTTTTACTGGGGTTTGTTTCATTGATTTCATCGGTGCTGTATACGAAGAATTATGATGGAACCTGGTCAGCTGTGGTCATGATTTTGTTTTCGTTATTCATTCCTCTTTCCGCACTATTATGGCGTAAAAAACGCTTAATAAGCTTTATGCTGGCTTTGTTTTTTACCATTATTGTGGTTAGAAATGCTGGTCAGCATAACTGGTTACTTGTTGGTTGGATCACAGCCCTAACTTTTATCCCGCTTCTGATTGAGGCTATCATTATTTTCAGAGATGGAATCAGAGAGTATGGCACCCAAGCGGTTGCACTTTCTTTTATAAGAATGGTTATCGGATTTAACTGGCTGACACACTGTACAGAGAAGTTGTTCCTTTCCCATCATGATGCTGGTTTGGTTGGTTTTTTCCAGAATGTTGTTGGTGTTCATACTTTCGGGATGGTACTCAGTGAGCAGTTTGCCGTTTCGATGATCATCGTCGGTGGATTGGTCGAATTTTCTTCTGCTATTTCACTTGGATTTGGCTTTCTGACCAGGGCTGGTGCTTTTATCAGTGCGATTTACCTTGTTGCGATTGAACTCATGAGCGGGCATTTTGGGGTGGGGTACACATGGATGCTCCCCGGAGGTGGATGGGAGTTACCCTTTTATTTCTTCATGGTCACAATTCCCTTTATTCTTCCTAACACAGCAGGACCATTATCCCTGGATCAAGAATGGGGAATAGATTCACAGCCAGTTTTGAATAAGCTTTCAGGTGTGGCTGCCCATTCTTCACGCAGGAATGTGTAAATAATATTGTTCCATAAATAAAAATAGTGAAATTATTGCTCCTAATTTAATAAGGATTGTTGTTGTGCTTTCGGAATGAAAATAATGATTTAACCCTGGCATCGAAATCATGGATTGTCAGTGTAAAATTATTAAAAATAATATTGGCTATTTCCCTATCTATTGCTAATACAGTTCCTCTGAAAGCCCGGTCACCCCATGAGGATGATCGGGCTTTGGTTTACCAGTTTGTTCTCTACTCTTATTCATTTGCCTCTAAGCGACGCAAGGCACCTCATATTTAACCTGATGCGTTACCTGTAACTGCTGAGAAGTAGCCTGCAGATGTTTACAACGCTTAGATCCTGCAGCTATTTAAACATGTTGTTGAGCTTGCATGTAATTCCATGTTCGGCTATTCAAGGAGGCATCAGGTTAAAGGAACGACGTCACAAATCCGAACTGATAAATTTCCACGCGGCTGACCCTATTGATTGAACAATTTATTCCTCAGGCTGGTTCAGTTTCAGAGCCGGTATTAACCGTGATGGTTTTCGGTCCCCACAGGCGGCGATAAGAGCCTTCGATGAGCTCCGAAATCAAATCGGGGCCTTTCGGTTCCCAACCCAATTCTTCGCGAGCCCGTCTGGCGTCAACGCGACTGTTGCAGCCCATGGCGGCAGTCCAGATGTGACCGAGTGTGGACACGCCTTCTTCTAAATCCGTGAAGGGGCGGGACGGCACGCCGAGAGCTTTGCCGATGGCTTCGCTGATTGTCTTGAAGTCACACTCCGATGCAGCGATGTTGTATGCCCCCCGCGCCTGCGGATTGTCAATAACAAGGGGATAAACCGCGGCAAGGTCATCAATGTAAACATTGCCATAACGATTGAGCCCAGGTGCTGAATATCCAGCGAATCCATGCTTGAGTGCGGCACGGAACAATACGGGAAGCTGTTCGCTGGCGCCCTGACCGTAGATCATCGAGGGGCGGATGATAACGGTCCTGAGGCCTTCCCCATCCGCTTGAAGAACCTTTTGATCAATCGAGAATCGGTGCTGCATCGGTGGTAGTGGTGTCCAGCCATCCTGCTCGTGATGAACAACCTCGTTAAGGGTTCCACCTTCAAGGCCCATATATATGCCGGTTCCGCTGGTTCGTACGTAAATTTTCCCTGTTCCAGAGAGGATATCAAGGAAGTGTTCTGCTGATTCCGCATGATCGGCTGAGGCGGTGTCGACAACGGCATCGATTCCCTCACATGCGGAACTCAGGCTGTTGCGATCATTAAGGTTGCCGACTTGAGCAGGAATGCCCATTGCGAGGATTGCTTTTTCGCTTCGGGCGCTGTGTGCCAGACCGATTACGTGGTGTCCGTGAACTGCGAGCGTGCGGGATACTACCGCTCCAATGTATCCGGCTGCGCCGGTAACGAGGATCTTCATCGATATCTCCAAATCTGATTAGTTGGTAGAGCAGGGGCCAGCGATGGCAACAGCCACCGTCAGATCAATCCGAGCCGATTAGTTTTGTGGTCAATCGAAATTTATCCCAGCGGCAACGAAGTATTAACGCTGTCCAGGAACTCAACTGTGCTGAAAACTAACTCGGTATCGCCGATGTTTTCAAGATCGTGCAGCAGGTACTCGCCTGCGCTAAAGGTGAAGTGCTTGTTGTCGCCCGCGGCGTAAGCAACGATTCGGGTTGTCCCATCTGAAGCGTGCTGTAGACTGCGGCCCGGCTCGATCGCGACCCAGAAGTAGTCCAGGACGTGCCGGTGAGCGGGCAAACGCTCGCCTGGTCTTAGCCGGATTTCCCACAACCGGACACGTTGGTTTTCGCTTAGCAGGCGGGCACCAACCTGGCCATTGAATACGTTGGTCTTAAACTCCTGCCGAAGCTCATCGTTCCAGCCCTCATAATCGGTGCCGATGAGCTCGCTTGTCAGTTCATTGCTGTTAGTTGACATCTACTTCGCTCCTTTCCAGTTGCGATGGTTCGCTGATACCGTGACGTGCCCGGCGGGCTACGCATCCGGATTTGCGCCCTCAATGAAATGTCCCGAGCGAAGAAGCTGGAGCATGTGTTGCGCAGCGTCTCGCGCTTGCTCGACAATCTCATCTTCTGAGGGCAGGCGTACCCCCAGTAGTGCTTCGTCGTAAATACGCGCCTTTAATAGCCCGGCAAATATCTGAGCCGCCGCGTTCCTGTCGTGAACCTGCCAGCCTTCATGGTCTGCCCAAATGTTGAGGTAGCCAGCGAACTTAGCATCGCGTCTTCCGGTCGTTTCCTGTAAATAGCGGCGGCCTAACTCAGGAAAGCGAAGCGCATCGCGGGTGACAACCCGATAGAGCGCCAACTGATCGCGGGACAAGACGTGGCGAAGGTATTCTTCTCCGATCATGGGAAACGCTACAGACGGCGCATCCTTGTACCAGCTTGGTGTGCTCTCCTCTCCGCTGGCATCAGCACCTGGCATATTGCCGCATGCGGCTTGCATAACCGCGCTGAATAAATCGTCCTTGCTCTCGAAATGCCGGTACAGCGTTTTAATAGATACCCCGGCATCGGCTGCAATCTGATTAACCGATGTTTCCGCATAGCCGGAACTTAAAAAGGCCGTGAGGGCAGCATCGACGATAAGAGCCTGCTTGCGTGCCATCAATGTCGCTTTGGGGTTGTCGGCTGACCACGTCTTCGCCATCTGTTTCTGTTCCTTCACTCTTGAGTTGACAAATCATACGACAGCGCTCATTGTCGTGTCAACGACAGTGATCACTGTCGTGTATCGTTATTTTCAGAACCAGATTGCCTGTCTGTGTGGCGATCAAGCTACCAGGAGTTTTTATGACTAACCCCCTTGCTCAATCTCTCGTTCTCCCGTGCGGCGCTAAGCTTCCCAATCGTCTCGCCAAGTCGGCGATGAGTGAAGGTCTGGCCGATTCGTTCAACCATTCCACACCTAAATTGGAAACGCTCTATCGACGTTGGGCTGGTTCCGGTGCCGGGCTTTTGCTCACTGGTAATATTCAGGTCGATCGTTGGCATCTGGAGCGTCCAGGAAATATCGTGATCGATGATACCAGCGGGCGCCACCAACTTGCCGATCTAGCCAGAGCCGGGACGTCGAAAGGCGCGCACTTCTGGGCTCAGCTTGGTCATACAGGACGCCAGGTCAGCGATATAATCAATCCCGCACCGCTCTCGTGTTCGGACGTAGAGATCGATGTGATCAGGAATGCGGGTTTCAGCTTTGCCAAACCCAGACCCATGAGCGAAGCGCAGATCCGTCATGCAATCGACCAATTTGCTTTTGCTGCCAGGGAAGTAAAGGATGCAGGCTTCACGGGGCTATCTCTGCATGCCGCGCACGGCTATCTCATTTCGCAGTTTCTGAGTCCGCTCTCCAACCGCCGAACTGATGAGTGGGGCGGCTCCCTGGAAAATCGGTCACGTTTTCTGTTTGAAGTCATCTCCGCGGTCCGCAGCGTGGTCGGACCGGCGTTCCCGATTGGTATCAAGCTTAACGCATCAGATTTTCAGCGTGGCGGCTTCACCAACGCCGAATGCATCGAGTTGGTGAAAATGCTCAATGACTCCAGCCTTGATCTATTGGAACTTTCAGGCGGTTCACTTGAACAACCCAAAGTGGTCGGTATTGCAGTCAAAGATGAAGGGGAGGATGGGGTGCTTGCCAGTAGTAGCGCTCGTGAAGCCTATTTTGTGGCCTTCGCCGGCGCGGTGCGCAACGTCGCTAAAATGCCAATAATGGTGACCGGTAACTTCCGCAGTGTCACGGGCATGCTCGAAGCACTCGAAGCGGGTGAACTTGATGTCATTGGTATAGGTCGTCCATTGATCGCTGATCCGGAAGCACCGAGTCGTCTGCTTGCTGGCGCAATCGAACGCCTTCCGTCCCCGGAAGCGAAATTGAACCTGTTCCACATCCTTCCCTGGAACAACATGCAGCTTGAACGGCTTGGTAACGGTCTCGACCCGGACCTCTCCATGAGTGGAGAAACGGCATCTGTCGCTTTCAGCGAATTAGAAGGCGGGATCATGGCTGCATTGCTTGCACAGCGCCAGATACTATGAATCATATTTTTATCCAGACGGAATCGTCTCCATCTAAGTTGAATGGATCCATGATATAAAAATTTACTATACCGTAAGTGTTCAGCGCTACAGTATTAGTGTGGCGAGCTATCATCGCTCTGTTGCGAAAGCGCTGGTTGACTTGTTTTTGTCGTTGGAATAGCTCATCTTACGCCGGGTTTGTACCCGGCGTTTTATCGGTTGTTGAATTTAACTATCCTTATTCTTTTCCCAACGATAAGGCGGGACATATGTGTTTTTGCATGTATGCAGATAATCCGACCACCATTGCATCATAGCTTTCCGGGCATACAGATGCTCTGCTTTATGGATATAAGCCGCACGTACTCCGTTGCGCTCCTGATGGCTCATTTGTCGCTCCACTGCATCCTGTGACCACAAACCGGATTCCATCAGGGCACTACAGGCCATTGTCCGAAAGCCATGGCCGCAGATATCATTTTTCGTACTATACCCCATCAAACGCAGCGCTTTGTTGACTGTATTTTCACACATTGGCTTATACGGATTATGGTCACCGGGAAACACCAGCTCCTGGTGGCCGGAAATTGCTTTAATCTGCTCTAAAATGGCGATGGCCTGCCGGGACAACGGTACGATATGTGGCGTACGCATTTTTGCTCCCCGTCCGGAGTAGCGAACACCAGGAAGAGCTTCGCGGGTGGCGGGAATGGTCCAGATTCGGTTTCTGAAATCAATCTCTGACCATCGGGCAAAACGCAGTTCACTGGAGCGGATAAACAGGTGAAGCGTCAGCAGAACGGCCAGACGGGTTAATTCCCGTCCCTGCTGATAGTCATCAATGCGTTCCAGCAGTTCCGGCAGACGCTCCAGTGGCAGGGCTGGGTAGTGGCGCGTAACGGGTGGGGCTGTCACGCCATCCAGATTCGCCGCCGGGTTGTTTTCTATTAACCCCTGATGCACGGCATAGCGCATGACGTTACAGAGATGCTGCCTCGTGCGGGACGCGACTTCCAGCAGACCTTTCGCCTCGATATCTTTCAGCAGATCGATGAAATGACGGGGTTTCAGTTCTGTTACCGGCAGATGACCAATTACCGGAAAGATATGATTTCTCATGCTGGCAAGCAGGCGGTCTGCAGTATTCTGCGACCACTTCTTATTATTTTTATGCCAGCCCAGTGCCACGGTCTCAAAGACTTTTTCCGGCGAGCGAGCTGCCCTTTCGGCGATACGTTGTTGGGCAGGGTTAATATTCTGCGCCAGCAGCTTGCGGATACCGTCGCGCTGTTGTCGTGCGCCAGACAGGGATACATGGGGATAAGCGCCTAAACCAAGACGGGATTCTTTACCGTTGATACGGTACTTGAGATACCAGAGACGTGAACCGCCTGGATTGATCAAAAGATACAAACCGTGTGAATCGGAGATTTTGAAAGGTTTATCAGAAGGCTTGAAACTGCGGATTTTCGTGTCGTTGAGAGACATATGGGGGTCACTCCATTATCGAACCAACCTGACCCCAAATCTGACCACCAATTTTTCCCGATGCAGAGGGAAAACTGAAAACGCATCGGGAAGATTTTTCACGCTAACTTATTGAATCTGAATCACATAAGAATTCGCAAAGAGGCATGAAAACAAGAAATTGGCTCCTCTGACTGGACTCGAACCAGTGACATACGGATTAACAGTCCGCCGTTCTACCGACTGAACTACAGAGGAATCGTGTGAACGGGGCGAATATTAGCGATGCCTGTCTGCGTTGTCAAAGCCTGAATGGATATTTGCGATCGTTTGCTGAAATATTCTTCATTTCGTCGCTTATTCAGACGCAGACGGTTGTTTTATACACTTTTCACGTTCAGGACGTGGGTATTTCCACAGCCAACGGCCTGTGACCATGCGCCAGTAAAATAACGCGGCCCGTACTGCCCAGTCGAAGAACATCCCCATCCAGACGCCTACGACACCCCATCCTAATACGATCCCGAGGGTGTAGCCGGCGACAACACGACAGCCCCACATCCCCAACATGGAGACCCACATAGCGAAACGGGCGTCACGTGCACCTTTAAATCCAGCAGGAAGAACCCATGATGCTGCCCATATCGGCATAAATGCCGCGTTCAGCCAAATCAGGATGACAATGACCTCTTTTACATCCTGATCGTGGGTATAAAACGAAGCCATCACGCCAGCAAACGGGGCGGTTAGCCAGGCGATGGCGGTTAATCCGATTGTGGAGAGCCAGAATACATGCCGCAGCTGGATTTCCGCTTGAGCAATCTGTCCATTTCCCAGACGTCTGCCGGTAATGATGGTAGACGCGGAACCTAAAGCGTTTCCCGGCAGGTTGATCAGTGCCGCTATCGAAAAGGCAATGAAGTTACCGGCAATGACGCTGGTACCCATACCTGAAACAAACATCTGCGTAAGTAACTTGCCACCGTTAAACAGGACGGACTCTATACTGGCAGGAATACCAATCCCCATGACCTCCCAGATGATGGCAAGATTCAGCGGTTTAAAATAGCTCTTCAGGGGAATGCGCAGCGCGGGGTTAAATCCAATCATCAGCACCCATACAATGGCGATGGCACCAATGTAACGTGAAATCGTCAACCCCAGACCTGCGCCGATGAATCCCAGCCCTTGCCAGGAAAAAATTCCGTAAATCAGGATGCTACTGATGATAATGTTCAGGATATTCATACCACCGTTAATCAATAACGGTATTTTGGTATTCCCGGCACCGCGCAGTGCTCCGCTGCCAATTAACGCGATTGCCGCAGCAGGGTAGCTAAGCACGGTTAATTCCAGATAGGTTAGCGCCAGCGCTTTTACATCAGGGGTGGCTTCTCCTGCAACGACATCAATAATCTGCTTACCGAAATAGTGAATCACCGCCGCCAGTACGACAGCAAATATCGTCATGATCACCAGTGATTGTCTGGCTGCGGCTCTGGCGCGTCGGCGATCGCGCTTTCCGAGACTAAAAGCAACCACCACCGTCGTGCCAAGGTCGATGGCGGCGAAAAATGCCATGATGACCATGTTGAAACTATCGGCAAGCCCGACGCCTGCCATCGCTTCTTTACCCAACCAACTCACCAGGAAGGTGCTCAGTACTCCCATCAAGAGTACACAGGTGTTTTCCAGAAAAATGGGGACAGCAAGCGGGGTAATTTCGCGCCAAAAGAGAACTTTATAACGCTTGCGTTTGGCATACCAGGGCGTGCGGGATGCGACCTGGCGTAAGGCTGCGGAGACGTTCAAAGTGGACCTTAATGAAGAAAGTTGAAACCTCATTTCAAATGATGAGGGAGAATCAAAAAAGCTGCAAAGTTTTTTCCATTTAAAATGTCTGTAAATGCAACAAACTGTCGAGAGAAGCATCAATTGATCCCCAATGTAGGAATTGGGGTTTGACAAAAGTTTTTTCGCCGCTAAGATAAGCCTCCACAACGATTCCTCTGTAGTTCAGTCGGTAGAACGGCGGACTGTTAATCCGTATGTCACTGGTTCGAGTCCAGTCAGAGGAGCCATATTTAAGAAGCCTGCTTAAGGAAACTTGAGCGGGCTTTTTGCTTTTTAGCTTTTCGGTAAATCCACCTGACATGCAGGTGGATACTTTACAGACTGGGTATTATCAGAACTGGTAGCTGGCGGTGAGGCTGACGTTACGCGGCTCACCATAGACGATAGAGCCTTCGACATTGGTATCGTAGGTTTTATCGAACAGGTTGTTGATGTTGCCCTGGATGGCGAAGTTCTTCGTTACCTGGTAGCGAGTGAATAAATCCACCAGCGCGTAGCTTCCCTGTTCTGCACGGAACGTGCCGTATGGCGTCACGGTATCGCTATACACGCGATTCTGCCAGTTAACTCCACCCCCCACGGTCAGTGCCGGCAGGGCAGGCAGGTTATAACGGGTGAACAATTTTACCGTAGTACGCGGCAGGTTCGGATTGACGGCATTGCCTTCGTTGTCATCCGCAACGTACCGCGTTGCACCGAAAGTCATCTGCCAGTTATCCGTGATCGCACCGTTTACTTCGAATTCAACGCCTTTGCTGACCGTTCCATCCATCGCTTTATAGGCGGTGTCGCCATTGCTACCGGCGATTGGTACGCCGGTTGATTGCGCCACGTTATCCTGCTCAATGCGGAATACAGCGAGGGTTGTGGTTAAACGGCTGTTCATCCAGTCTGATTTCAGACCAACCTCGTAGTTGTTGCCGGTAATCGGGGCGAGATATTTACCGGAACTGTCGCGTTTGTTTTGCGGCTGGAAGATAGAGGTATAGCTGGCGTAAGTGGACCAGTTATCATCGATGTCATAAACCAGACCCGCATAGGGCGTAGTGTGGTTTTGTTCCATGCTGTAGGTCAGGGTATCGATACGCCAGTTGGTATAACGCGCGCCGACGATCAAATGCAATGGGTCGGCCAGCGAAATGCGTGTCGCGGCATACAGCGATTTCATGTGCGTGGTATCGTCCTGGGCCAGCGATTGTGGATTCCAGTTGGTTTCCGGGAAGTTACCGTCGTAGGTATAGAAGCTACCTATTTCGTTAGGGAATACATTTGCCCACGAGCTTTCATAACGGTTATTTTGCTTGCTGTAACTGCCGCCCAGCATCAGGTTATGCTGACGACCAAACAGGTCGTAGCCACCATCGGCAAAGAGATCGACGGCATCGACTTTACGTTTTCCGCTGTTCCAGCCTGTTCCACCAACGTAATCATAGCCCGGTCCATAGTTGCCATAGGGACCAATCAGTGTGCCGTCAGCTTTATTAACGTAAGCGTCGACGTACATCATCTTGCTGTCGAACTTGACCTCGGAGTGTGTGGCATTCAGGGTTGTTTGCCAGGTATCCGCGAAACGCTGTTTGAGTGTCACGAAGACCTTGTTGATGTCCTTGTCATTGTAGGTCCAGTCCGGCGAGGTGCTGCGCGAGCGGTCGTAGCTGTTTTTGCTGCCATCGGTATTCCAGCGTGGCAAGCCGCCCCAGGTTGGACTGTTGATATCAATACGCTGGTATTCGTAACCTGCCGACAGGCTGGTGGTGTCGCCCAGATCGGCATCGACAATCCCCGAGAAAAACATTTTTTCATTGTTGTAGCGGTCAAGCCAGGAATCGTTATTTTGATAACCTGCCACGATGCGAGCGCGCACGTTGCCGTCTGCCGTCAATGGGCTTTGCAAATCCGTCACATAGCGTTGCTTATTCCAACTGCCGTATTCCGCGGAGACATTCCCCGTGAACTCGCGGCTGGTTGCATGTTTACGGATCATGTTAATCGATGCCGAAGGATTCCCCGTGCCGGTCATTAACCCGTTTGCACCACGAACCACTTCTACACGTTCAAACAAAGCCGTGTCAGAAAGGGCATCGCCGAGATTCCAACGGGATTCAAAATAGGTCGGGATCCCATCGACCATGTAGTTATCGATCTGGAATCCGCGAGAGAAATAGCTGCTGCGGTCAGAGTCCGCCTGGCTTTTGTTGATCCCCAGTGTATTGTCCATCACATCGCCCAGTGTCTGGAGCTGCTGATCTTCCATACGCTGTTGGCTGACGATGCTGACGGATTGCGGGATATCTCGCTGTGTCATCTGCATTTTTGTGCCTGCGGATGTCGATTTAACGCTGTAATCCTGCTCATCACTGGATGTGGCGGAGGCTGAACCATCAACGATCACCGTCTCTTCTGCGGAGGCGGCGAGGCTGGTACAAGGCAATAACGCAGCCGCGATGCAGGCAGTCAGGAGGGATGGGACAATGGCAGAACGATGCTGTTCGTCCCTATAGTGTGTTGTGAAAGACATCGGAAAGTCCTTGATAATTATTAATATTAAGTTCGAATCACGTGAGTGCGTAATGAACCCTTTGGCTGTTAATTATTTTTCTTGCATGAGAATGCAAATGCGAAATATACGCATTCACATTCAATGTGTAAACAAATGCTACGCATAAATGAAATATTGTTTCAGTACTATGTCTGAGCCATAGCGCCGGGAAATGGTTATAAGAACAGCACTGGCAGGGCTTTTTGCTTAAAAAATCGAGGGTTAAAGTTGAAAGAGCGTGAGTAACTCGCTCATACTCTATACTCGCAGAGTCACCCGGCGTAGCATGACACAACGCATGGGCTCTTAATGAAAAAGGAAAACGTCGTGGCAGAAGAAACTATATTCAGCAAAATTATTCGTCGTGAAATTCCGTCGGACATCGTATACCAGGATGAGCTGGTCACTGCGTTTCGTGATATTTCACCTCAGGCACCAACGCATATTCTGATCATCCCTAACGTTTTAATCCCAACCGTCAACGATGTGACGGCAGAGCATGAGCAGGCGCTGGGACGAATGATCACAGTGGCGGCGAAAATCGCTGAGCAGGAAGGCATTGCCGAAGATGGATACCGTTTGATTATGAATACCAACCGTCACGGCGGTCAGGAGGTGTATCACATTCATATGCATCTGCTGGGTGGACGTGCGCTTGGTCCAATGCTCGCGCATAAAGGTCTTTAATAATGACCAGAGGATGCATTGCGCTTACGTTGGGTCTGCTGTTGCTGGCTGGCTGCCGTTCACACCCGGAAATTCCGGTCAGTGATGAACAGTCTCTGGTGATGGAATCAACAATACTGGCGGCGGGTATCACCGCAGAGCCGCCTGAGTTAACAACGTCTGATATTCAGGCCTCTGCATCCTCACGACTCTATAACGAAAGACAAGAACCTGTCACCGTTCATTATCGGTTTTACTGGTATGACGCCAGAGGGCTGGAGATGCACCCTCTGGAAGCGCCACGCAGCATCACTATTCCGGCTCGTTCGTCGGTAACGCTGTACGGCAGCGCCAATTATCTGGGGGCGCACAAGGTTAGGCTTTATCTTTATTTGTAAGGGGTGAATCTTGAAGATCAAAATGAATCGCTACGCATTGATTGCCGCGCTGGCGATGTTTCTCTCTGGTTGTGTGGTTCAACGTGAGCCAGCGCCAGTAGAGGAAGTGAAGCCGGTGCCGGAACAACCCGTACAACCGCAACAGCCAGTTCCGGTTGTACCAACGGTGCCAACCATACCGCAGCAGCCGGGGCCGATTGAACACGAGGACCAAACGGCGCAGCCAACTCCACGTCAGCGTCATTATGACTGGAACGGGGCAATGCAGCCGATGGTCGGCAAAATGCTGCAGGCTGAGGGTGTGAAAGCTGGGGGCGTATTGCTGGTTGATAGCGTAAATAACCGTACCAACGGCTCGTTAAACGCGGGTGAAGCCACCGAGACTTTGCGAAATGCACTGGCGAATAATGGTAAATTTACCCTGGTTTCTGCGCAGCAGTTGGCAGTAGCCAAGCAGCAGTTAGGTCTGTCGCCGAACGACAGCCTGGGAACACGCAGCAAAGCGATTGGTATTGCCCGTAACGTTGGCGCTCAGTATGTGCTCTATTCCAGCGCTTCTGGTAACGTCAATTCACCTGCTCTGCAAATGCAATTAATGCTGGTACAAACTGGCGAGATAATCTGGTCAGGTAAAGGTGCCGTTCAGCAACAATAACAGACTGACGCGCGATGAAGTTCTGTCGCGCTATTTCCCGCAGTATCATCCCGTCGTCTCCAGCCAAAGCGGTTTGAGCGGCGGGAGCTGCATCATCGAACATCAAGCCCACCGTTTAGTGCTGCGCTGTCATCACGATCCTTACGCGCCAGAATCGCATTTTCTACGTCAGTATCACGCGTTAAAACATCTGCCTGAGAATCTTGCCCCCAGACCCCGTTTTTATACACGGGGATGGATGGCAGTCGATTTTTTTTACGGTAAGGTAGAATCCAGATTACCGGAAGCCGACGAACTCGCAGGCTTGCTGTATTATTTGCATCAGCAACCCCGTCTGGGCTGGCGAATCAACCTGTTGCCACTGCTCGAACAGTACTGGCAGTGTAGCGATCCGGCGCGCCGAACGCCGCGCTGGTTGCAACTGCTAAAGCGACTAAGAACCAAAGGTGAGCCGCATCCCTTACGTTTGGGACCATTGCATATGGATGTTCACGGCGACAATATTGTACGCACGGCGTCGGGACTGCGGTTAATCGACTGGGAATACGCCGGAGACGGTGATATTGCTCTTGAACTCGCGGCAGTGTGGGCCGCGGATGAATCCCAGCACCGACAGTTGGTCGATGCCTATGCCAAACATGCGCATATTGAACCCGATGCCCTGTGGCGGCAGGTCAGACGTTGGCAGCTGTGGGTGATGATGCTGAAGGTGGGATGGTTTGAGTATCGCTGGCAACAAACCGGCGATCGGCAATTTATCAGGCTGGCCGATGAAACCTGGCGGCAGCTAACAATAAAAGGATAAGGAGAGCAGTGTGGGCCCAGTAATGTTGGATGTCGAAGGGTATGAGCTGGACGCTGAAGAGCGTGAGATTCTGGCGCATCCACTGGTAGGCGGGTTAATCCTCTTTACCCGAAATTATCATGACCCGGAACAGCTACGTGAACTGGTTCGCCAGATCCGTGCCGCGTCGCGCAATCATCTGGTAGTGGCAGTGGATCAGGAAGGGGGACGCGTCCAGCGCTTTCGTGAAGGTTTTACCCGTCTGCCTGCGGCGCAATCTTTTGCTGCACTGCATGGGCTGGAAGAGGGGGGCAAACTGGCTCAGGAAGCTGGATGGCTGATGGCCAGTGAAATGATCGCAATGGATATTGATATTAGCTTTGCGCCCGTTCTGGATGTGGGACATATCAGTGCTGCGATTGGTGAACGTTCTTATCATGCCGAACCCGCGAAAGCGTTGGCGATGGCAACCCGCTTTATTGATGGCATGCATGCGGCTGGAATGAAAACGACCGGTAAACACTTCCCAGGACATGGTGCAGTGACGGCGGATTCGCATAAAGAAACGCCAACCGATCCGCGTCCGGAAGCCGAGATCCGTGCGAAAGATATGTCGGTATTCCAGACGTTAATCACTGAAAACAAACTGGATGCAATTATGCCGGCGCACGTTATTTACAGTGATGTAGACCCGCGACCCGCGAGCGGCTCACCCCACTGGCTGAAAACAGTGCTTCGCCAGGAGCTCGGTTTCGATGGCGTGATTTTCTCCGACGATTTGTCGATGGAAGGCGCAGCAATTATGGGGAGCTACGCAGAGCGCGGGCAGGCATCACTGGATGCAGGTTGCGATATGATCCTGGTCTGCAATAATCGTAAGGGTGCGGTCAGTGTTTTAGATAATCTGTCGCCGATCAATGCAGAACGTGTTACACGTTTGTATCATAAAGGTTCATTTTCACGTCAGGAACTGATGGACTCGGCTCGCTGGAAGACAGTAAGCGCCCAGCTCAACCAGCTTCATGAGCGTTGGCAGGAAGAGAAAGCAGGTCATTAACGCAAGTTTGGCGAGGATGCGATGATTATCTATTTACACGGTTTTGACTCTAACAGTCCGGGCAACCACGAGAAAGTATTGCAACTGCAATTCATTGACCCGGATGTCAGGCTGATTAGCTACAGTACGCGGCATCCTAAACATGATATGCAGCATCTGCTGAAAGAAGTGGACAAAATGTTGCAGCTTAATGTGGATGATCGACCATTGATTTGCGGCGTTGGGTTGGGAGGGTATTGGGCTGAGCGGATTGGTTTCCTGTGTGATATTCGTCAGGTGGTGTTTAACCCTAACCTGTTTCCGTATGAGAATATGGAAGGGAAAATCGACAGGCCGGAAGAGTATGCTGATATCGCTACAAAATGTGTGACCAACTTCCGCGAGAAGAATCGCGATCGCTGCCTGGTTATTCTGTCACGCCATGATGAAGCCCTGAACAGCCAGCGTTCGTCGGAGGAACTGCATCATTACTATGAAATTGTATGGGATGAAGAACAAACCCATAAATTCAAAAACATCTCCCCGCATTTGCAGCGAATCAAAGCGTTCAAGACGCTGGGTTAATCTCCAATGAACGTTTAAAAAACCAGCCTTCGGGCTGGTTTTTTTGTCCTAAAAGTTTGCGTTGTCTATCTTTTCAGCATCAAAACTTGATACATATCAATTTTGGTATGACCAATGCACCGTTCGTGTTATTCTCAGTCTCGAAGAACATTTTCATTGTCGTAACTTGTTGTTAATTAAAGGCTATGCGCATAACTTTTAATTAACAATTGGTTAATAAATTTGAGGGGGTCACGTTGACTACACCATTGAAAAGGATCGTGATTGTCGGCGGCGGTGCTGGCGGACTGGAAATGGCGACGCAGTTGGGTAAAAAACTGGGTCGTAAGAAAAAGGCAAAAATCACGCTGGTAGACAGAAACCACAGCCACCTGTGGAAACCGTTGCTGCACGAAGTGGCAACAGGATCGCTGGATGAAGGTGTTGATGCGCTGAGCTATTTGGCGCATGCCCGTAACCACGGGTTCCAGTTCCAGTTGGGGTCGGTGATGGATATCGATCGTGAAGCGAAGACTATCACGATTGCTGAGCTGCGAGATGAGAAGGGCGATCTGCTGGTCCCCGAGCGTAAAGTGCCGTATGACACGCTGGTGATGGCGCTGGGCAGTACGTCCAACGATTTCAACACGCCAGGCGTCAAAGAAAACTGTATTTTCCTCGATAACCCGCACCAGGCGCGTCGCTTCCACCAGGAAATGCTGAATCTGTTCCTGAAGTATTCCGCAAATCTGGGCGCGAACGGCAAAGTCAATATTGCCATCGTCGGTGGTGGTGCAACGGGGGTAGAACTCTCCGCTGAGCTGCACAATGCGGTAAAACAGTTGCACAGCTATGGTTATAAAGGGCTGACCAACGAAGCGCTGAACGTCACACTGGTGGAAGCCGGGGAACGTATTCTGCCAGCGTTGCCGCCACGGATCTCCAGTGCTGCGCATAACGAGTTAACTAAACTGGGCGTACGTGTACTGACTCAGACGATGGTAACCAGCGCTGACGAAGGTGGGTTGCATACCAAAGATGGCGAGTACATCAAAGCCGATCTGATGGTGTGGGCAGCAGGTATCAAAGCGCCAGACTTTATGAAAGAAATTGGTGGTCTTGAAACCAACCGTATCAACCAGTTGGTGGTTGAACCGACCCTGCAGACGTCGCGTGATCCGGACATCTATGCGATTGGTGACTGTGCTTCCTGTGCGCGTCCGGAAGGGGGTTTTGTGCCGCCGCGTGCCCAGGCTGCGCACCAGATGGCATCCTGCGCGATGAACAACATTCTGGCACAGATGAACGGTAAACCGCTGAAAGCGTATCAGTATAAAGATCACGGTTCTCTGGTTTCTCTCTCCAACTTCTCTACTGTGGGTAGCCTGATGGGGAACCTGACGCGTGGCTCAATGATGGTGGAAGGGCGTATTGCGCGCTTTGTCTACATTTCACTGTACCGTATGCACCAGATTGCGCTGCACGGTTACTTCAAAACCGGCCTGATGATGTTGGTTGGCAGCATCAACCGTGTGATTCGTCCGCGTCTTAAACTGCACTAATACTGGCTTGTAATGCCGGATGGAAAGGTTCATCCGGCACTTTCTTTCAGAGTTCTCTGAATCATGCTGCTTTCCCCCTTATCCCCGCGATTTTCATCCGTAATCTGATTGGCATTATTTACCTTCTGTTGCAAAGTTGTTGCTAATAGCAAAAAAGGAGGAAGTCCCGTGAATAAATCAATGTTGGCGGGTATAGGGATTGGCGTAGCTGCTGCGCTGGGTGTGGCAGCGGTGGCCAGTCTAAACGTTTTTGAGCGTGGCCCACAGTTTGCACAAGTCGTCTCTGCAACACCGATTAAAGAAACGGTAAAAACACCGCGCCAGGAGTGTCGTAACGTGACGGTTACTCACCGTAAACCTGTACAGGATGAAAACCGTATTGCCGGTTCCGTGCTGGGTGCGGTTGCCGGGGGCGTAATTGGTCATCAGTTTGGTGGTGGACGCGGAAAAGACATTGCGACCGTTGCTGGTGCGTTAGGTGGCGGTTATGCAGGTAACCAGATTCAGGGTTCAATGCAGGAAAACGATACGTACACGACAACACAACAACGTTGTAAAACAGTGTATGACAAATCAGAAAAAATGCTGGGCTACGACGTCACGTATAAAATTGGCGATCAGCAGGGCAAAATCCGTATGGATAAAGATCCCGGTACGCAAATTCCGCTGGATAACAACGGCCAGTTGGTTCTGAATAACAAGGCGTAAAATAGCGTTATCCTGAACATTAGCCCCCCATCGCTCAGGCTGGGGGGCTTTTTTTATTAGAAGGTTAAGGCATAGTTCAAACCAAAGGTGCGACCCCGGCCTTTGTATTCATACAAGGATGGACTGCCATAGGTCGGGCTGTAGAGTAACGGTGCACGCTGTCCCAGAGGGTGGTGTACTCTTCATTCAGCAGGTTCTCAACGCTAAAGGTCAGTTTACCCAGCGGGAGCTGATAGCTGCCGATAAAGTCCATCGTATTGTACCCATCCAGCTTGTTGCCGCTGGCGTCGCTTAGGTCAAATGTCTGCTGACTCTGTACACGCAGCGACCACGGTTCCGGTGCCCAGCCAACCCATGCGGTGGCTTTAGATGGCGAAGCCAGAGTGACATCCCATTTTTGCCATTTACCGTTTTGCTTCACTTCCGATTTAATGATGTTGAAGTTACTTCCCAGACTCCAGTCCGTATCAGCAATGAAATAATCCACCGCGCCTTCAAGGCCATAAATCCGGCGATCGTCGGGCTTTACGTTAATGGTCATATCGTCGCGGTTAACGACGATCGATTTATCAGACGTGGAATAGTAAGCGGCGAGCTGTGTACGCAGATTATCGCCGGTGTAGCGCCACCCCAGTTCGTAAGAGTTAACTTTAATGCCTTCCAGGCGTGAATCCGCTACGTTAACGCTGCGCTGGAGCTGATAATGATCGCCAACCAGCGAGTAGGTACCGTTGCCGTAGTATTTTCCGGGGTCGGGAAGTTCCACACCTTGAGAGAAGTTGAACCAGGTCTGCTGGCGGTCGGTCAGGTGTGCGAGGATGCCCGCGTTAAACAGGAAGTTATCATAATCTGCTTTGCCACCCGGGATACTATCAGCAGAGTTCGCCAGGCCCGTGGCGATGCCTTGCTGCTGCGTATAGCCGACAAAATCATCAACGCGGTTTTCAGTCCACTGGTAGCGGATACCGCCGCTGAGCGTAAAGATGTCATTAATGTCGTAGCTGTTTTGCAGAAAAGGCGCAAAGTTGGTGATGCTGTAACCGGGATAGCGCCCGGTGGTGTAGGCCGTTCGGTTATCCATACCGCCGGAGGGGAGAGAATAAGCCAGATCGAAGAATTCTTGATTGGAATCGAATGTTTCGTGATCGGCGTCGATCCCCCATGTCAGTTCCCAGTTTTCCATCAGCTGGCTGTTGAGGGTGATTTTGGCACCAAACTGGTCAGTATCCTGTTGTGATGCGGAGAAACTGGTGACCTTACCTTTGCTCAGCGTAGGGAAAGGATAGAATTTGAGTGATTCGTCACGGTAATAGATCTGGCTGACCAGATTCTGACCGAAGAAATTAGCATCGGAATATTGCAGACTGATCAGATGCCGTTCCGTGCCGGGGATTCGGTCGGAATTGAGACCACTGCTGGTATTCGCGTTACCGGTTCCCGTCACGGCGGACATGTTCTTGCCGAGATCCAGTCCGTAGTCGTCATCGCCCTGACTTTTGTAGTACTGCGTAACCAGCTGCAGCTGGCGGTCGTCATCAAGCTCAATCGTCCCGGTACCCATCAGGTCCAGGCGATCGGAATGCTGCAGCCCGGTTTGGGTATTATCGAGCATTAAGGCATCGTGGTTGGCATCATACCAACCACCAAATCGTTGATAAGCGACAGACATGCGTCCGGATGCGCGGTCGGTTCCTCCGCTAACTGCGGCGGCAACCCGTTCGTCATGATCGTTACTGTTGTTGAATCCGCTTTTGCTGCCCAGCTCGAGTTCAACTTCACGCTCAGGCTGACCTTTTTTGGTGACGATGTTGATCAAACCACCGGTACTTCCGCCGCCGTACAGCGATGTTGCCCCGGAGATGACTTCAATGTGTGCAATATTAAACGGATCAATGGAGTCGAGCTGACGGCTGTCAGTGCGGGAAGAGTTGAGACGAACACCGTCAATAAGCACAACGATGGCGCGACCACGCATGTTCATCCCGTAGTTGGTCCGTCCCTGGCTGCTGACGTCGATTCCGGGGATCAACTGAGCAAGAACATCCTTAAACTCTTTCCCCCCCTGAACCTGCTGTTCAATCTCTCTACCTTCGATAACCCATGTAGTTTGTGCCATTTGAGACACGGTACGTTGACTACGGTTGGCGCTGACGATGAGATCTTCTTCTTCTGCTGCCATTGCCGGTAGGGTTAAAGACAGTAACAGAGGATTGAGCACCCAGAGATGCTTATTCATTTGTATTCCTTATAAAATTTGTTGGTCTGTTTTTATTTTTACGGCGATAGAAACCGATCGTTACATTATGAAATGGGCATTAAAACAAATGCGAATATTGCTGATAATGATTGACGTTATCAATGTATTTTACAAAAGAAATGCATTAACCCAATGAAAACAATAAAGAATGTAGGGGTTAAGAAGTGCCGTTATCACCGGGAACGGCGTAAGATCCCGGTGATGACAGTAAGACGTGGGGAGTGTGGAGAAGGTTAATCTTTAATCAGTTCAGGCCACAATCGTAACGTGGTGTGCGCGATCTGCATCAGTTTTTCGAATGTGGCTCCTTCGCGGGCGCTGATCGACATACCCTGCAAAATACAGTTCAGATACTCAGCCAACTTTTGTACATCGCAGTGTGCCGGTATTTCACCATGTTCCTGTCGTTGATGCAGAAACTGAGCCAGCGTCTGCTCCTGCATGGCGTGACGGGATTTAACCGTGTGCGCAATGTCCCGGGAGGAGGCGGCCAGCGTAGCGGATGTGTTAATCATAAAACATCCCGCGGGCGTGTCTTTGCTGGTGAAGCAGGTCGCTATTGCGGTGAAATAGTCCTCAAGTGCGGATTCGAGGCTTTTTTCTTCACAAAACAGTTGGGCTTCGTGTTTTGCCGCGAAGCGACTGATATAGCGGTCCAGCACGGCACGAAACAGTCCTTCCTTATTGGTAAATTCTGCATACAGCGTAGGCGCTTTTGCCCCGGTTGCTTCTACGAGATCGGCGAGCGATGTCGCTTCATATCCGTGCTGCCAGAAGAGTGTCATGGCCTTATCAAGCGCGGCTTCCCTGTCGAACACTTTTGGTCGGCCACGGCTTTTTTTTGCACAACTTGTCGTTTCAGTTGTCATGGTGCCGTTGTACCTGGTTGGGTTTATTGAATAACCATTATAAAAATAATCGTGCAGACACTCCAGTGCATTCACGATAAAAATAATTCAATGCTATTGATATGAAAAATAAGGCCTTTATGTTTTAAATAACAATCGTTATAAAAAAATGTTGACGTGTGACCTGGATCACATCTATGATTTACCTATCGATCGTTAAGTTAATCACTTACGGCATACATTCATCTGCTAAAGGTCACTATCATGAAAAACGTAAAAACTCTTTTTGTCGCTGCTGTCCTGAGCTCACTTTCATTTGCAAGCTTTGCCGCTGTTGAAGTTCAGGCTACACCTGCAGGCCAACAGAAAGTCGGTATTATCTCTGCCAACGCCGGGACTAACTTAGGTTCTCTGGAAGATCAACTGGCACAGAAAGCCGATGAAATGGGTGCGAAGTCATTCCGTATTACTTCTGTTACCGGTCCTAACACCCTTCACGGGACTGCAGTTATCTACAAATAAGTTGTAAACCCTCGCATGCCACTGCGAATTCAATAAAAAACCCCCGCGGGAACAAACCGGCAGGGGTTTTTTTATGACCTGAATTTACAGCGTTTGTGCGGGAACATCGCGGTGGCGTGTCACGTCTACCGGCATGCCTGAGCGTAGCTCCATTGCATGCTCCATTACAGCGGCGTCTGTCTGTGCCGCATTTTTAAAGCTCTGCATTGATGAATTCAACACGATTGGCAGTAACTGCGGGTCGTCATTAATCTTTTCTGACAGCGGTTGGTGTACTTCAACCAGGCGCATACCGTTAGGTTCAACGGAGGCTTTAATCGGCGTGTTGATGATGTTCACTTTGGTTCCCGGCGTAACCTGACGGAATAAGGTTTCAATATCACCGTCACGCAGGCGAATACACCCAGAACTGACACGCATACCGATGCCAAAATCCGCGTTGGTCCCATGCAGCAAATACACACCGCCGTAAGCCGCTAAGCGGATAGCATGATGCCCCATCGGGTTATCTGGCCCGGCAGGTACTACAGCAGGGAGGTCGATACCATTGGCTTTATACCGTGCGCGGATATTCGCCGTTGGTGTCCAGGTCGGGTTGGCACGCTTATCAGAGATGGTGGTGACCATTGTTGGGGTCAGGGTGTCGCCGCCTAACTGGCCAATGCCAATGGGATACACGGTCACCGATTTTGTCCCTGGCTGGTAATAGTAAAGACGCAGTTCGGCGAGGTTAATGACAATCCCTTCGCGTGGGGCATCCGGCAGCAGAGTTTGCAATGGGATGGTTAAAACACTGCCCGGGCGAGGTACGTATGGATCGACGCCGGGGTTAGCCTGCAGCAGCGCTAAAAAGCCGACGTTGTATTTTTTCGCAATGGCTTCCAGCGATCCGCCGTTGTTTTCGACAACGTGAGTGGCATTTTCACCCACCAGTTTACTGCCTGGCGGCGGGAGCGGCCAGGTATTCGCTTTAGCCGGAAGCGCTAACGCGACGGTCGCCGCGAGCGTAAAAAGCGTTAGCCAGCGAGAGAGTTGTTTATTGTTTAACATCACCATAAATCCATTGTTTTTACGTGGTTTTTATAATGTAAAAGTAAACAGGAATTATGGCGGTTTGCTGTGTCGGGAAGTGCAGGGAAGTGCAAAGAGTTTGTAAATTCATCGGCCGGGTAAGCACCGCGCTCACCCGGCCGGAACGCTACGCTATGGCGTTTTCTTCAAGTTGACGCATAAATTGACGTACCCAGTCGATACGGGTTTTACGCTCGCTCAAATCTTGCATGAACTTCAGCCGGGTTGGGCCATCCAGACGGAAGTGTTGGGGTTGCTTTTGTAGTAAGCCAATCAGCCACACCGGGTTGACGTGGTTCTTCTCGGCAAACTCAATCGTCCCGCCTTTTTCATTGCCTTCCAGCTTTCTGATACCCAGTTTTTGCGCTTGCTGGCGCAAACGGGCAATATCCAGCAGCGTACGGGCCGGGTCAGGCAACAAACCAAAACGGTCAATCAGTTCAACTTTAATCTCTTCCAGCTCGTTTTCGCCTTTCGCACTGGCAATACGCTTGTAGAACGACAGTCGCGTATTCACATCGGGAATGTAGTCATCTGGCAGTAACGAAGGCATCCGCAGCTCGACTTCAGTTTGCTGGTTGGTGAGATCTTCGAGCGACGGTTCGCGTCCCTCTTTTAGCGCATCAACCGCATTTTCCAGCAGTTCCATGTACAGTGAGAAGCCGATGGTTTCCATCGAACCGCTCTGATCTTCACCCAAAAGTTCTCCCGCGCCGCGGATCTCGAGGTCGTGAGTGGCCAGCGCAAAACCTGCACCCAAATCTTCCAGTGAGGCAATTGCCTCAAGGCGTTTTTGTGCATCGGTGGTCATCGCTTTCGGATGCGGCGTCAACAGCCAGGCATAGGCCTGATGATGTGAACGTCCCACGCGGCCGCGTAGCTGGTGCAATTGTGCCAACCCGAAATGGTCAGCGCGCTCGATAATAATGGTGTTAGCGGTTGGAATGTCGATCCCGGTTTCGATGATGGTGGTACACACCAGCACGTTGAAGCGCTGATGGTGGAAATCGTTCATCACACGTTCCAGCTCGCGTTCGCGCATTTGCCCGTGTCCAATCCCGATACGTGCTTCCGGTACCAGCTCTGCCAGCCTGTCAGCGGTTTTCTGGATGTTTTCAACATCGTTGAACAGGTAGTAGACCTGCCCGCCGCGTAGCACTTCACGCAGGATAGCTTCGCGCACCACCAGATTGTCATACTCGCGCACAAAGGTTTTGACGGCCAAACGACGCGCTGGCGGTGTGGCGATAATTGACAGATCGCGCATGCCGCTCATCGCCATATTGAGCGTACGCGGGATAGGGGTTGCGGTCAGCGTCAGAATATCGACATCGGCGCGCATCGCTTTAATACGCTCTTTGTGACGGACACCGAAGCGGTGCTCTTCATCAACAATCAGCAGACCCAAATCTTTGAGTTTCACATCGCTTTGCAGCAGTTTGTGCGTGCCGATGAGAATATCGATTTTACCTTCGGCAACCTGCTCCAGAATCTGCGCTTGCTCTTTGGCGCTACGAAAACGGGACAGCATCTCAATGCGCACGGGCCAGTTGGCAAAGCGGTCACGGAAGTTGTCGAAATGCTGCTGAGCGAGCAGGGTAGTCGGCACTAAAACGGCCACCTGTTTGTGGTTCTCGACGGCGAGGAATGCGGCGCGCATCGCCACTTCGGTTTTACCGAAGCCGACGTCACCACACACCAGACGGTCCATTGCCAGCGGTTGGCACATATCGCTTAGTACCGCGTTGATGGCCTGCGCCTGATCGGGCGTGGTTTCAAACGGGAAGCTGTCACAAAACAGCTGATACTGCTCGCGGTCGTGCTTAAAGGCAAAACCTTCTTTTGCCGCACGCTGGGCGTAAATATCCAGCAACTCCGCCGCGACGTCACGCACCTTCTCGGCGGCTTTCTGCCTGGCGCGCGACCAGGCATCTCCGCCAAGTTTATGCAGCGGGGCATTCTCTTCCGCACCTCCGGCATAGCGGCTTATCAAATGCAACGATGACACCGGTACATACAATTTGGCGTCGTTGGCATAGGTGAGCATCAGGTATTCGCCCGTAATGCCGCCCGCTTCCAGTGTGGTCATGCCGGCATAGCGACCCACGCCGTGCTCAAGGTGCACGACGGGCTGCCCCGGATGCAGCTCAGCGAGGTTTCGGATCAATGTATCCGGGTTAATCGTGCGGCGGGAATCCTGGCGGCGGCGTGCCACGCGCTCACCAAGGAGATCGCTTTCGCAAATCAGTGCCAGGTTGCGTTTGGTATCAATGAAACCATGTTCTGCCGCACCAATCATCAGATAACGACCGCTGTCGGCGGCTTCATCAAGGCGTAAAATACGTTTTGGCGCAACTTTGATGCGAGCCAGAAGTTCGCCGAGTGCTTCACGGCGGCCTTCACTCTCTACCGAGAAAATGACCGGACCGTTAAAGGTTTCCAGAAATTTACGCAGCGCATCCAGCGGCGACTTCTGTTGCGCTTGTACGGCGATGTCCGGCAGCTTCTGGAATCCCAGATTAGTGTTTGCCGCTTTGTTTGCCAGACTTTCGGTTTTGAGCTGGACGCGAGGCCAGCGTTTAAGTTCAGAAAAAAGCTCATCAACCCGTAGCCACAGCGATTCTGGCGGCAGCAGTGGGCGCATCGGATCGACACCCCGATTCTCAAAGCGTGACAGTGTATCTGCCTGGAAACGTTCTGCGCTGGTTTCAATATCACCGGTATTCACTAACAGCGTATTGGCAGGGAAGTAGCTGAACAGCGGTGGTAGCGGTTCACTGAAAAACAGCGGTTGCCAGTATTCAATCCCGGCAGGTAACGTGCCTTTACTGACCTGCTGGTAAATATGCTCGGCGTCACGTTTAACTTCAAAGGTATCGCGCCACTGGCTGCGGAACAGCTCAATGGCTGTTTTATCGGTAGGAAATTCGTGGGCAGGCAGCAAATTAATGGCGTCGACTTCTTCCAGCGTGCGTTGTGTATCGGTGTCAAACAGACGCAGGCTGTCGATTTCGTCATCAAAGAAATCAAGGCGATAAGGCAGTTCACTGCCCATTGGGAACAAGTCCAACAACGCACCGCGTGTGGCGTATTCACCGTGCTCCATAACCTGATCAACATGGCGATAACCGGCGCTGTCCAGTTGCTCACGCAGGGCATCACGCGACAGGCGCTGACCCTTTTTCATCACCAGTGCATGACCGTGTAGATAGCTGTGCGGGCAGACGCGCTGCATCAACGTGTTGACCGGTACGATCAGCACACCGCGTTGCATCGCAGGCAGTTGATACAACGTGGAGAGTCGCGAGGAGATAATTTCCTGATGCGGGGAAAAACTGTCATAGGGCAGTGTTTCCCAGTCAGCCAGATTCATCACCATCTGGTCGGTAAACTGACGAATTTCATCATGCAGACGCAAGGCATTTTGCATGTCTGGCGCGATAAGCGCCACTGGTCCCGGATGGTGTTCGGCGATTTCTGCGACCAGCGTCGCGCAGGCGGCACCGGTAAGTTCACCCAACTGGCGCTGATCGGAAGCGCCGGCTGGAAGCGTGTAACGATGTTGTTCAGGCATTCGGTTGTCAGGATCTCGTTTGGATATACGTCTGATAAGCAATGTTTCTTTATTATCCGTGATCGTTTCTCATAAGCAAATTGATTCGCCCCCGAATGGGGGCAAAAAGCGCGTAAGGTTTAGCGGAAAACGATGGAGAAAGACGGCGGTGAGAAGAGCAGATCGGCAACGATTTTTTGTGAAATTTTTCGAACCATTAGTCCGACCAGCGTACACAACAGTAAGCAGACGAACGGGTACATCAGTAGCAGGGCCAGCTCTACGTTTGCGGACCAGACGGTATGATTGAGTTTGGGAAGTAGCGTTAAGCTAATCAGTTCCACCAGAATTCGGTGGGTGGTGTAGATGGCGATAGTATTGGAACCTATCACGCTCAATGGACTGGATGCACTCATGCCAAAACGTTGTTCAAATTGATAAAACAACTTCATGATGAGTACGATGGAAACCAGTGAGAGTAATAGCGAAATATTTGCCCGCCAGGCGATGACAGCCACCAGTGTACTCACCGTTACGATGACTGCGTGACGGCGAAGGGGAACGTCTTTGATCCACGTCATCAGCGTTGCGCCAAACCAGGCGCCGAGACTGTACCAGGGCAAATTACGTATTACGCTGTTTAGCCCCCACCATGGGGTCGGGAAAAAGTTGATTGCCACACTCAGCAATGCAAACAGTCCCAGTAGCGGTAATGCCCAGCGGCTGAAGATCTTACACAAGACAAAATAGACAATCAGCGCATACAGATACCACAGACTGGTGCTGGCTGTGAGCATTCCCCATGTAAAGTCTCCCAGTGAACCGGCATAGGCTGCATTGGCCGCATGGCCCAGCTCACGTTGCGGAGCCAGCCAGTTATTGAGCGTGGTCAACGCCAGCCATTGCACGATTCCCCACAGTATCAGCACCCAGGCAATACTCCAGATGCGTTTGTCTACACAGGTTGTCCACGGGATGTTTGCAATGTAGCGGCGGATCAGATAGCCCGAAATAAAGAAAAAGACTGGCATGCGAAACGGTGCCAGATACAGATTGAGGTAGATCCAGCATTTGGTTAGCACCTGTGAGAGTGGATGCTGAAAGGCGGTGAGATGGGGATAAAAGGTAATGACCGAGTGGTAAATAACTACCAGGCAGATACATAACCCTTTGATTTGATTAATCCATAACTCTTTTTTATTCATTGCAGTGGCGTATCCATAGTGTGTGAGATAGCCTGCCATCCTGCAAAACCCTTCCTTCGCTGTAATGCGTAACCGTCTGCTTTTTATTTTTTTAAGATAAAGATCAGGAACAACGGATGAGGGAAAAGTGGAAACTTTAGCGAATTGATTTGGTTATACTTTTCAGAACAATGCTGACGAACACTTACGGTTCAGTCATTTACCCATCCCGCTTTCGCTTATATACTCGTGACTTTGCTAACAGCAACCAGACGGATTTCATGTACCAACCTGTCGCTCTATTCATTGGCCTGCGTTATATGCGTGGGCGTGCAGCAGATCGCTTCGGTCGTTTCGTTTCCTGGCTCTCTACCATTGGCATTACTCTTGGGGTAATGGCGCTGGTCACGGTATTGTCGGTGATGAACGGTTTCGAGCGCGAGCTGCAAAATAACATCCTTGGTCTGATGCCTCAGGCTATTCTCTCGGCTGAGCAAGGCTCTCTTAACCCGCAGCAGTTGCCGGAAAAAGCCGTGGTATTGAACGGCGTCAACCGTGTTGCGCCGCTAACAACGGGCGATGTGGTCCTGCAGAGTGCGCGTAGCGTGGCAGTCGGGGTGATGCTGGGCATCGACCCGGCGCAAAAAGATCCGTTAACGCCGTATCTGGTCAATGTGAAGCAAACAGATCTCGAACCGGGTAAGTATAATGTCATCCTCGGTGAGCAGCTTGCCGGACAGTTAGGTGTGAATCGCGGCGATCAAATTCGCGTGATGGTGCCTTCTGCCAGCCAGTTTACGCCAATGGGACGCTTGCCGAGCCAGCGTTTGTTTACGGTGATTGGTACCTTTGCCGCCAATAGTGAAGTCGATGGTTATCAGATGTTGACCAACATCCAGGATGCGTCACGTCTGATGCGTTATCCGGCAGGCAATATCACCGGCTGGCGTCTGTGGCTAAATGAACCGCTCAACGTTGATACGCTGAGTCAACAAACGTTACCGCAAGGCACCAAATGGCAGGACTGGCGCGAGCGTAAAGGTGAGCTGTTCCAGGCGGTGCGAATGGAAAAAAACATGATGGGGCTGTTGCTGAGCCTGATCGTGGCGGTAGCGGCGTTTAATATTATTACCTCGCTGGGTCTGATGGTAATGGAGAAGCAAGGGGAAGTGGCGATTTTACAAACGCAGGGGCTCACGCCGCGGCAAATAATGATGGTGTTTATGGTTCAGGGGGCCAGTGCCGGGATTATCGGCGCGCTGCTGGGGGCCGTGCTGGGCGCGTTGCTTGCCAGCCAACTGAACAACCTGATGCCGATTATCGGCGTGCTGCTGGACGGTGCCGCGTTGCCTGTCGCTATTGAGCCGTTGCAGGTGATCGTTATTGCACTGGTGGCAATGGCCATCGCACTGCTGTCTACGCTTTATCCTTCCTGGCGCGCTGCCGCCACTCAACCCGCTGAGGCTTTACGTTATGAATAAGATCCTGTTGCAATGCGACAACCTGTGCAAACGCTATCAGGAAGGCACGGTGCAGACTGATGTTCTGCACGATGTCAGTTTTTGCGTCGGCGAGGGTGAGATGATGGCGATTGTCGGCAGCTCAGGCTCCGGCAAAAGTACATTGCTTCATCTGCTCGGCGGGCTGGATACGCCGACTTCCGGCGACGTCATTTTTAGCGGTCAACCGATGAGCAAACTCTCGTCAGCGGCGAAAGCGGAACTGCGTAATCAGAAGCTCGGATTTATTTACCAGTTCCACCATTTGTTGCCAGACTTTACCGCGCTGGAAAACGTGGCGATGCCGCTACTGATTGGCAAGAAGAAGCCGGCTGAAATTACCGAGCGCGCACGTGACATGCTGAAAGCGGTTGGGCTGGATCACCGTGCCAGCCACCGTCCGTCCGAACTCTCAGGCGGCGAGCGTCAACGTGTTGCGATTGCCCGTGCGCTGGTGAATAACCCGCGTCTGGTGTTGGCAGATGAGCCAACAGGTAACCTTGATGCGCGTAACGCGGACAGTATTTTTGAGCTTCTGGGTGAGTTGAACCGTTCTCAGGGCACAGCATTTCTGGTTGTGACGCACGATCTGCAACTGGCGAAGCGCATGAGCCGCCAGCTTGAAATGCGCGATGGTCGCCTGACGGCCGAACTGAGCCTGATGGGAGCAGAGTAATGGCTTCGCCTTTATCGTTATTGATTGGGTTACGTTTTAGCCGTGGTCGGCGGCGCGGCGGTATGGTTTCGCTGATTTCCGTCATCTCCACCATCGGTATTGCATTAGGTGTGGCGGTATTGATTGTCGGTTTGAGCGCCATGAACGGTTTTGAGCGCGAGCTGAACAACCGCATTCTGGCGGTCGTGCCGCACGGTGAGATAGAAGCGGTGAACCAGCCGTGGAATAACTGGCAGGACGCGCTGGCCAACGTGCAAAAGGTACCGGGTATTGTCGCGGCTGCGCCGTATATCAATTTCACCGGGCTGGTGGAGAGTGGCGCGAACTTGCGTGCCGTACAGGTAAAAGGCGTGGATCCGAAGCAGGAGCAACGTTTAAGTGCGCTACCGTCATTTGTGCAAAACCATGCCTGGGATAATTTCAAAGCGGGTGAGCAGCAGGTCATTATTGGCAAGGGGATTGCTGACGCGCTGAAGGTGAAGCAGGGGGATTGGGTGTCGATTATGATCCCCAATGCCAGCGCCGATCACAAGCTACAGCAGCCTAAACGTGTGCGTTTGCACGTTACCGGTATTCTGCAACTGAGCGGTCAGCTCGATCACAGCTTTGCCATGATCCCAATGGAAGACGCGCAGCAGTATCTGGATATGGGCTCCAGCGTTTCCGGGATTGCCCTGAAGGTCAACGATGTCTTTAACGCCAATAAGTTGGTCAGAGACGCCGGTGAAGTGACCAACAACTATGTCTACATTAAGAGCTGGATCGGTACTTACGGCTATATGTATCGCGATATCCAGATGATTCGCGCCATTATGTATCTGGCCATGGTGTTGGTGATTGGCGTTGCCTGTTTCAATATCGTTTCAACGTTAGTGATGGCGGTAAAAGACAAGAGCGGTGATATTGCGGTATTAAGAACGCTGGGGGCGAAAGACGGGCTGATCCGCGCTATCTTCGTCTGGTATGGACTGCTGGCGGGTCTGTTCGGTAGTCTGATAGGTGTGGTTATTGGTGTTGTTGTTTCTCTGCAGCTCACACCGATCATCAATGGTATTGAGGCGCTTATCGGCCATCAGTTCCTTTCGGGCGATATTTATTTTATTGACTTCCTGCCATCTGAATTGCACTGGCTGGATGTGATTTATGTGTTGGTGACAGCATTGTTGCTGAGTCTTTTGGCAAGTTGGTATCCGGCGCGTCGCGCCAGCAATATTGACCCTGCGAGAGTACTTAGCGGCCAATAACAACAAGATATACACTAAGGCATTCATGCTGTCTCAAGGCGGCAAGCCCGAAAATCACCAGACGCATAAACAACGATGTGACGGGGTGTGAGGGTGCAGCCAACGCAGAGGCAGCCTGAAGGAAGACGTGTATCAAGGAGCGGTGATGTATTACGGGTTTGACATTGGCGGAACAAAAATTGCGTTAGGCGTCTTCGATAATCACCGTCGGTTGCAGTGGGAGAAACGTGTCCCTACGCCACGCGACAGCTATGACGCTTTCCTTGATGCGGTGTGCGCTCTGGTGACAGAGGCGGACCAGCGCTTTGGCGTTAAGGGGTCAGTAGGGATTGGTATTCCGGGCATGCCCGAGACCGAAGACGGCACGCTGTATGCGGCTAACGTTCCTGCCGCCAGTGGCAAACCGCTGCGGGCCGATCTCAGCGCACGACTGGATCGCGATGTGCGTCTGGATAATGATGCCAACTGTTTTGCACTCTCCGAAGCCTGGGACGATGAGTTCACCCAGTATCCGTTAGTCATGGGCTTAATCCTCGGCACTGGTGTCGGTGGTGGCCTGGTGCTTAACGGAAAGTCTATCACTGGACGTAGCTATATTACCGGCGAGTTCGGCCATATCCGTTTGCCTGTTGATGCGTTGACGTTGATGGGATTTGATTTCCCACTGCGTCGATGCGGATGTGGTCAACTGGGGTGCATCGAAAGCTATCTTTCCGGTGGCGGATTTGCATGGTTGTACCAGCATTACTACCATCAACCTCTGGATGCCCGTGAAATTATCGCCCTCTGGGAGCAAGGCGATGAGCATGCGCGTGCGCATGTAGAGCGTTATCTGGATTTGCTGGCCGTTTGCCTGGGTAATATCCTGACTATCGTCGATCCAGATTTAGTGGTGATTGGCGGTGGCTTGTCGAACTTTACCGCTATTACGACGCAACTGGCGGATCGACTGCCACGTCATTTGCTGCCCGTTGCCCGTGTGCCGCGTATTGAGCAGGCACGACACGGTGATGCGGGTGGGATGCGCGGAGCCGCTTTCCTACATCTTACCGATTAATACAAAGAGGTTGTTATGCTGTCGCGTCGGGGTCATCGATTAAGCCGTTTTCGTAAAAATAAACGCCATTTGCGCGATCGCCTGCGTCAACGGATCTTTTTCAGAGACAGAGTGGTGCCTGAGCTGGTGGAAAAACCAAGGGTATTAGTCCTGACTGGTGCGGGGATTTCTGCTGAATCAGGGATTCGTACTTTCCGTGCTGCAGATGGTCTTTGGGAAGAACATCGGGTTGAGGATGTGGCAACGCCGGAAGGATTTAGCCGTAATCCTGGATTGGTTCAGTCATTTTATAACGCCCGTCGTCACCAGTTGCAGCAGCCCGAAATTCAGCCAAACGCGGCGCATATCGCGTTGGCAAAACTCGAAGCCGAGCTGGGTGATCGCTTTCTACTGGTAACGCAAAATATCGATAATCTGCACGAACGTGCGGGTAGCCAGAACGTTATCCATATGCACGGCGAGCTCCTTAAGGTTCGCTGTTCGCAAAGCGGGCAGATTTTAGACTGGACAGGGGACGTCACGCCGGAAGACAAATGCCATTGCTGCCAGTTCCCAGCGCCACTGCGACCGCACGTTGTCTGGTTTGGTGAAATGCCTCTGGGGATGGATGAAATTTATATGGCACTGGCGATGGCAGATGTTTTCATTGCCATTGGCACGTCAGGACATGTTTATCCGGCTGCGGGGTTTGTCCACGAAGCGCGTCTGCATGGAGCGCATACGGTGGAGTTAAATCTTGAGCCAAGCCAGGTGGGTAGCGAGTTTGAAGAGAAGTATTACGGCCCGGCAAGCCAGGTGGTGCCTGAGTTTGTTGAGAAGTTATTAAAAGGGCTGTGAGCACGGATGGCGTAGGCCCGATAAGCGTCGCGCCATCGGGCAGTGACGATACGCCGGATGCGACGCTGGCGCGTCTTATCCGGCCTACGAGGAGGGCAATTAGCGTCCTGCTTTCAGCTTCTGATAATACTCTTCATAGATAGCGCTGGCGGAACCGACATCGTTCTGCCATTCCCCCTTATTGATGATTTCTGCATCCGGGTAGAGCGTTTTATCGTTCGCCACTTCCGGGCTTAACAGCTTACGTGCCGCCAGGTTTGGCGTCGGGTAACCAATGGTTTCCGCGACTTCTTTCGCCACATCCGGGCGCAACAGGAAGTTAATTAGCTTCAGCGCACCTTCTTTGTTTTTAGCATTTGCCGGAATAGACAGGCTGTCCATCCAGAAAATACCCCCTTCTTTCGGCCAGACGACTTCCAGCGGTGTACCCGCCTGACGGGCCACGAACGCAGAACCGTTCCACACCATCCCCAGATTAACTTCGCCTTCCATATACGGATTAGCCGGGTTATCGGAGTTGAAGGCTGCAACGTTAGGCATTAGCTTCTTGAGCTCGTTATACGCGGCTTCAATCTCTTTCGGGTCGGTGGTATTCCCGGAGTATCCCAGCTTGCGCAGCGCCATCTGGAATACTTCGCGGGCATCATCCGTTAACAGCAGGCTGCCTTTGTATTCCGGTTTCCACAGGTCAGCCCAGCTGGTCACGGTTTTGGGATCAATGGCATCACTGTTAATACCAATGGCTGTCGCACCCCAGATATACGGGATTGAGTAGTCGTTGTTCGGGTCAAACGGCTTATTGAGCATTTCCGGATCGAGGTTGTGGAAGTTGGTTAACTTCGACTTATCGATCTTTTGGATCATGCCTTCCTTGCGCATTTTGTCGACGTAATAGGTGGAAGGCACCACCAGATCGTACGCACCGTCTTTGTAGGTTTTGAGCTTGGCGTACATGGTCTCATTCGACTCGTAGGTCGAATAGATGACCTTGATCCCGGTCTCTTTAGTGAACTGTTCCAGTAGCCCAGGCGGCACGTACTCGGTCCAGTTATAGAAATACAGCGTGTTGTTATCATCAGCGTGAGCGGCGCTCATGCCCAGTGCCAGAGCACCCGCCGCGAGCAGGTGGCGTGACCATTTTTTCATTTAACGTCCCCTGAATGAAGGGCCTCAACGGCCCTTGGTTTTATCACGTGCAATAAGCTGGCTGGCGATCACCATAACCAGCGACAGAACCAACAAAATGGTTGCCAGTGCGTTCACTTCTGGTGATACGCCGACTTTAACCATTGAGTAGATTTTTAATGGCAAAATTTCATAGCCGGGTCCGGTGACGAAGGACGAAACCACGACATCATCCATCGACAGCGTAAAGCTCAGCAACCAACCCGCAGCTACCGCAGGCATGGCCAATGGCAGAATGATTTTGCGCAGAATAGTCACTTCACTGGCACCCAGGTCTTTTGCTGCTTCAAGCATACGTACGTCAAAGCCTTTCAAACGTGAGTAGACCGTCACCACCACAAAAGGCAGGCAGAAGGTAATATGCGAAAACAGCAACGACCAGAAGCCCAACTGAATGCCAATCAGCATAAACAGCACCAGCAGCGAAATTGCCATCACGATATCCGGCGACATCATCACCACAAACAACATGCCGCTGACAAATGGCTTGCCACGAAAACGGTAACGATACAGAGCGACCGCAGTCAGTGAACCGATCAGTGTGGCAAAGGTCGCGGAGAGCACGGCCATCGTCAGTGAGTGCTGTGCCGCCTGCAGCAAACTGTCGTTGTTCATCAGCAGGCCGTACCATTTGGTGGTAAAGCCTTGCCAGTTAATGCCAAAGCGCGAGCTGTTAAAGGAGTTCACAATCAAAATGATGATTGGAATGTACAGGTACGCGTAGATAGCGGTCATAAAACCGCCGCGAAGCAGTCGACCGATCATTCGAGTTCCACCTTCTTGTTCAGCAAGCGGGAAGCGCGCCAGTAGATCAGCAGCATCAGCCCCATGACGATGGTCAGGGTAATACTGGTGGCGGCCCCAAACGGCCAGTCGCGGATGTTCAGGAACTGCACTTTAATCACATTACCAATCAGCAGGTTTTTCGCGCCGCCCATCAGGTCGGATACGTAAAACAGCCCCATGGCTGGCAGCATAACCAGTAAACATCCGGCAATAATTCCCGGCATTGTCAGCGGGATAATAATGCGGGTGAAGGTCTGAAGTTTGCTGGCACCCAGATCGCGCGCAGCTTCGAGTAACGGTTTATCCAGTTTCTCAATGCTGGAGTAGAGCGGCATCACCATAAATGGCAGCAGGATATACACCAGGCCAATAATTACCGCGCTGGGGGTAAACATAATGCGAATGGGCGTATCAATCACGCCGAGCCAGAGTAGAAACTCGTTGAGATAGCCTTTGGTACTGAGGAAAATTTTGAGTCCGTAGATGCGAATAAGCGAGTTGGTCCAGAACGGAACAATCAGGAGGAAGAGCAGCAGTGGACGCACTTTCTCCGGCAGCTTTACCAAAAACCAGGCAAACGGATAGCCGAGTACCAGGCAGGCGAGTGTGGCAATCAGCGCCATATTGAGGGAGTGAACCAGCACCTCAAAATAGAGCGGATCGAGCAGGCGAGCATAGTTTTCCAGCGTAAAGACCATTTTGACGAAATTAGCGTCGTCACGGGTCAAAAAGCTGGTGCCGATGATCATCAGGTTGGGCAGAAAGACAAACAACACAAGCCAACCGACAATGGTGACGATCACCACACTCTGGAATTTACTTGTGTTCTTCATCAGCCAGTACGACCTCCCAGCTTTCTACCCAGTTAATCGCCATTTTCTGGTCGAGCGAGTGGTCGAAGTCAGGATCGTCTTCGTTGAAGAATTCGCTGACCATTACCATCTTGCCGTTTTCCAGTTCAACAACTGACTCCAGCGTCATGCCTTTATAGTTACGTTCACGCACGTAACCGATAAGTCCTTCAATATGATTATCGTCGTTGATCTCGTCAACACGCAGATCTTCCGGACGCAACAGTACGTGTAGCTTCTGTCCGGGGACTACCGCGAAGTTCACGTAAATATTACACTCGCGACCTTCAACGTTAGCACGGACACGCTGTTCGTCCAGACGTTCAATGACCGTCGCGTTAAACATATTGATTTCACCGATGAACCCGGCGACGAACAGATTCTTCGGTTCTTCGTAGATTTCTCGCGGTGTGCCATCCTGCTCAATTTTGCCATCACGCATGACCACAATACGGTCTGACATTGTCAGTGCTTCTTCCTGATCGTGGGTGACAAAAACAAAAGTGATACCGAGTTTACGCTGTAACGCTTTCAGTTCGTTCTGCATCTGCTTACGCAGTTTATAGTCCAGCGCAGAGAGAGATTCATCCAGCAGAAGCAAACGCGGTTTATTGACCACTGCACGGGCAATCGCCACGCGTTGCTGTTGGCCACCGGAGAGTTGATGCGGTTTTCGCTGAGCGAACTCTTCCAGTTGCACCATGCGCAGGGCTTCGGTGACGCGCGGAGGAATATCGGCTGCGGGGGTTTTTTGCATGCGTAAACCAAAGGCCACATTTTCAAAAACGGTCATGTGGGGGAATAGGGCATAACTTTGGAATACGGTATTCACGTAGCGGTTTTCCGCAGGAACGTGAGTGATGTCCTGGTTGTCCAGCATAATATGACCGGAATCAACCGTTTCCAGACCGGCAATCAGGCGAAGAACGGTTGTTTTACCGCAGCCAGAGGGGCCAAGTAGCGTGAGAAATTCGCCATTATTGATGGTCAAATCCAGGTTGGAAATCACCTCTTTGCCATCGAAACTCTTGCGAATTCCCGCTAGTTGCACCAGTGGAGAAAGCGAACGCGGTTGTTTATTCAATTTTTTACTCTGTCCCATGTAAACGCAACGGATGGCTGACCGATGCGGGGTTTGTGGTTAACCACCTTGATGACTCTTAATGAGGGCCGTTATTCTACGGCAAAGCGTTGTAATCGCCAATCCTTGTTGCGAATTACTGACTTAGCTTTATATTCAGAAGGATGTCATGGCGAAATATTCTCACTTGCGGGGATAAAAGTGACCTGACGCAATATTTGTCTTTTGTTGCTTATTGATAATGTTGTCACAAAAAGTGAGGGTGACTGCATGGATAAACTACTTGAGCGTTTTTTACACTACGTGTCGCTGGACACCCAATCAAAATCGGGCGTGCGGCAGGTACCCAGCACTGAAGGACAGTGGAAGTTATTGCAGTTGCTCAAGCAGCAACTCGAAGAGATGGGGCTGGTCAATATTACCTTGAGCGACAAGGGGACGTTGATGGCAACGTTGCCCGCAAACGTTGCCGGCAATATTCCCGCTATCGGTTTTATTTCCCATGTGGATACCTCACCGGATTTCAGTGGCAAAAACGTCAATCCGCAAATCGTTGAAAATTACCGTGGCGGCGATATTGCGCTCGGTATTGGCGATGAGGTTCTGTCGCCGGTAATGTTCCCGGTGCTGCATCAACTTCTGGGCCAGACGTTGATCACCACAGACGGCAAAACGCTGCTGGGTGCGGATGATAAAGCCGGTATTGCGGAAATTATGACCGCACTGGCCGTGTTGATACAAAAAGATATTCCACACGGTGATATCCGCGTGGCCTTTACGCCAGATGAAGAGGTCGGTAAAGGCGCGAAACATTTCGACGTTGCAGCATTTGACGCGAAGTGGGCCTATACCGTCGACGGTGGCGGTGTGGGTGAACTGGAGTTTGAAAACTTCAACGCAGCGTCGGTCAATATCAAGATCGTCGGTAACAATGTGCATCCGGGTACGGCAAAAGGGGTGATGGTGAACGCACTGTCGCTGGCGGCTCGCATCCATGCCGAAGTTCCTGCCGATGAAAGCCCGGAAGCGACGGAAGGCTATGAAGGTTTTTACCATCTGGCAAGCATGAAAGGGACGGTTGATCGGGCTGATATGCACTACATTATCCGCGATTTTGACCGTAAGCAGTTTGAAGCGCGTAAACGCAAAATCATGGATATCGCCAAAAAGGTCGGTAAAGGGTTACATCCGGACTGCTATATCGAGCTGGTGATTGAAGACAGTTACTACAATATGCGCGAGAAAGTGATCGAGCATCCGCATGTGCTGGATATCGCCCAGCAGGCAATGCGTGATTGTGACATTGAGCCGGATCTTAAACCCATTCGTGGCGGCACCGACGGCGCGCAACTGTCGTTCATGGGATTACCTTGCCCAAATCTGTTCACCGGTGGCTATAACTATCATGGTAAGCATGAGTTTGTGACACTGGAAGGCATGGAAAAAGCCGTACAGGTGATTGTGCGTATTGCGGAATTGACGGCGAAACAGTAGCCGCTTTTGTCGGTGGATGCCGGATGGCGCTTCGCTTATCCGGCCTACGGGATACGATATTTGTAGGCCGGATAAGCGAAGCGCCATCCGGCGCACTCTCAATAGTTTATCCTTCGAAGAACCAGTATCCGCTATTCACCAGTGCGGCAAGCATGGCGAGGAAAGACGGATCTTCCAGTGCATCCTCAAAGTTTTCCGCTGTCAGCGCAATATGGCTGGCGAGTGCGTCCAGCGCCGGACGGTGCGGTGAGTCAATTTTCTCACCATTTACATAAACGTCATCGCCAATGCGCAGTACGCGCAACCCACCCAGACGGACCAGGACATCGCCTTGTTTCAGGGCATCATAGATTTCATCAGGCTGATAAGGCGGCTCAGGCGGAGCAACGTCCAGTTCATGACGCGACTGAGAGATAAACTCGCCAAACCACTGTTTAAAATGCTCCGGCTGGTTAATGAGCCCCAACATCATTTCGCGCAGCTTGTCCATTTCCTGTGGCAGCACGTCTGCCGGATGGTCGCGCGGTGGCAGATCGGGATCGCTGTAGTACGTGCTACCCAGTTCGCGTTGCAGAACGTAATCAGCAAATCCGCTAATCAGCTCCCGGGTATTCGGTGCGCGGAAACCTACCGAGTAATTCATCGCGTTTTCCAATGCGTAGCCTTCGTGCGGGAATCCAGGTGGAATATACAGAATATCGCCTGGCTCCAGCTCTTCATCAATGATGGCTTCAAACGGATCGACCTGGAGCAGGTCAGGGTGCGGACAATGCTGCTTCAACGGCAGTTTTTCACCCACACGCCAGCGACGGCGACCGGTTCCCTGGATGATGAACACATCATATTGATCCAGATGCGGGCCAACGCCGCCGCCGGGTACAGAAAATGAGATCATCAAATCGTCAATGCGCCAGTCCGGCAATTCACGGAATGGCCGCATCAGCGCTGCGGTAGGTTCGTGCCAGTGGTTTACGGCCTGGACCAGCAGTGACCAGTTGTTTTCACCAAGATGGTCATAGCTCTCGAAAGGACCGTGGCTAACCTGCCATTTGCCATCCTGGTGGCTGACCAACCGGCTGTCGACTTCGCTTTCCATTGCCAGCCCAGCCAGTTCGTCAGGGGAGAGTGGATCAATAAAGTTATTAAAGCCGCGTTTTAAGACCACCGGGCGTTTTTGCCAGTGACGTTCAAGAAAATCGGGCCAGTTAAGAGTGAGTTGGTATTCCATAATGAGCATCCCGCAGGCTGGTATCTGCAACCGATTATAACGGATACTTAACCGCAAGCGTGAAGTCAGTACATATTTATTACATGTAAAGATTACTCGTCTTTTTGTCCAGGATGTTGGCGGCCGAAAATAACTTCCATGCGCGCTCCGCCCAGCAGACTGTCGCCAGCGATAATCTGCCCGTCATATTGCTCGGTGATCTCACGTGCGACGGCCAGGCCCACACCTTGCCCGGGGCGTAAGGTATCCACACGCTGACCACGGTCGAACACCACTTCACGTTTACTGCGTGGAATACCGGGGCCGTCATCCTCTACCACAATGTGCAGATGATCTTCCGTTAATTGCGCTGAGATCTCGACAAATTCCAGACAATATTTACAGGCGTTATCCAGGACGTTGCCCAGTACTTCGACGAAATCGTTCTGTTCACCCACAAAGCTTGTCTCAGGCGAAATATCGAGATTAATGTTAACCCCTTTACGCTGGTACACCTTGTTTAATGCAGAGGTCAGTTTATCCAGCAACGGTGCAACCGGATGCAATTCCCGGCTGAGAAGGGCGCTACTACCGCGCATGCTGGCACGATGCAGATAATAGCCAATTTGCTGAGAAATACGGCTGATTTGCTCCAGCATGACGGGTTCAGCATCGCTCACGCTCATTTTCTCATTACGCATCGAACGTAGCGTGCTTTGCAACACGGCCAACGGTGTTTTCAGGCTGTGGGTGAGATCCGTTAACGTGGTGCGGTATTTATCGTAGCGCTCACGTTCGCTCTTTAATAAGCGGTTGAGGTTGCGCACCAGACTAGTGAGTTCACGCGTGGTGGCAGGATTAAGCATCTCGCGATGATGCTCTTCAAGCTCACGGACTTCGCGCGCCAGTGATTCGATTGGTCTCAGACTCCACCAGGCTGCGACCCACAGCAGCGGGATAACCAACAGCAAATTGGCAACCAGCACATAAATAAACCAGCTCCAGACCATATATGAGCGTTTGAGCTCAATAGGAATGGTATCAACAACCACAATGGTCAGTTGTGGCATTCTGGCGGTGGCAGGGTAGATGTTCACTGCCACGGAGTGGGTCATTTCTGCGTTATCGTCATCTTCTCTGACTTCTCTTAGCTTCTGTTGCGCCGAATGATCTTCGCGTAGCAATGTGCTGGTGGCGTCGACATTGGCTTCAATCTCATGAAAACCATTTGTCTTTAGCCAGTCTGGTTGAATACGTTGTACCAGCCAGGGAACGTCGCGTTGGGCCCAGAGCAGTTTGCCGTTTTCATTATAAATCAGCGACATTGTGGGGCTTTGCATATCGAGATTTTCAGGTAGCTCGACATTGATTTTGCCGTTTTCCCATTTGGCCAGTGTATAGAACAGATTACTTTCGCCACGCAGCAGACGAAATGTTGTTTTATCAAAGCTGACGCTGTAGCCAACCAAAGCCACCATGCCGTAAGCCAGCGAGAGGACCAGTACAACGCCTGCGGTTGCCAGCAAAAAGCGCACCCGCAGTGATAACGGGAAAAAATGACGCAGTAATTTATTCATCAGCGCAGTTCAAAAAGATAACCCTGTCCACGTACCGTGGTGATCACATCGTCCGGATATTGCGCCTGAATTTTTTTGCGCAGACGTCCCATTAAGACATCAATGGTGTGACTTTCTCGCAGTTCAGCATCCGGGTAGAGCTGTAACATAAGCGAATCTTTACTAACGACTTTGCCGCTATTACGGATCAGCGTTTCCATAATGGTGTATTCGAACGCCGTGAGTTTGATCACTTCATCGTTCACGGACAGTTCGCGGCGAGAAAGGTCCACCTGAAATGGCGGAAGCGAGATTATCTGCGAGGCCAGACCACTATTGCGGCGCATCAGTGCCTGCATTCTTGCAGCCACTTCTTCAATGTGAAACGGTTTTGTGACGTAATCATCTGCACCGGCGCTGAGCACTTCCACTTTGTCCTGCCAGCCTTCACGGGCGGTTAATACCAGAATGGGCAATGAAACGTCATTACTGCGCCAGCGGCGGATCAGTGACAGTCCGTCTTCATCGGGGAGCCCTAAATCGACGATCGCAATATCCGGCAGGTGTTCATTAAGAAAATAGTCTGCTTCCTTTGCATCTTCTGCATCATCCACCTGATGGCCTAAGTCATGTAGCTGAACCTTAAGGTGGTGGCGTAATAATGCATTATCCTCAACAACCAGCACGCGCATCATTGTTTCTCCCTAAATTCATGGTACGAATAGTTTAACGCTGATTATGTATATTGTAAGCAGCGCTATGAAATTAAATAACTTTTTTCATGTTCCCTCGCCCGTGGGGGCGTCCTGGGGGCAGTGCTGTTGGCATCTGATTGTTCAGCATGTTGACCTGATCCTGGTTCATGTCGCCAATCCACTTGGAGTAAACCTCGTACACCATTCGCGCATCTTCATGTCCCATCTGACTCGCTATGAATGACGGGTTCGCTCCGGCCATCAACGTCCAGCAGGCATAGGTATGCCGTGACTGATAAGGATTCCTTTCGCGGATATTGGCAAGTTTAGTACCTCGCTTCCAGCCATAGGCAATCGAGTTTTTGGAAAAGAAACTGCCTTTCTTTGACGAATATGCTGTCGGTGAAAAAACGAAGCGAAGAGATTGCTGCTCAGTTTTTCCGATCTCCCGATGGTGAAAGCGAATTTCTTGCTTTGGATTAGTACCGGTGATCTCGTATTGTTCCTTCAGCGCATCCAGAGCAGGTCTAAGCAACGTTATTGTCCTTATTCCGGCATCTGTCTTAGGAGGTACAAATACTCGCTTATTCGTCAAACTTCTGGATACGTGGATTTCACCTTTTGCCAAATCAATATCTTCCCATGCCAGGGCGCATATCTCGCCTGGCCTCATCCCCGTATGTACGGCAACAATGATGATTAATGCCTGGCTACGGGGAAGGGCGGCTATCAGTGCCTGATACTCATGAAGTAAAAGTGGGTCGGGATCATTTTTAGATAACTTGAGTCGCGACACGCCTTCATAAGGAGCGTGCAATATAAACTGGCTTCGGTTTGCGAGCTTAAGCATTTCTGATAAAACTGCCATCTGTTTATTGACTGTTGAGGGCGCGCGACCCTGCCTGGCCAGATTTGGCATTGCCGGGTTAATAATTGTCCCGGTCAATAACTCCTTTCGGTAATGCAAAATGTCGGCATGCTCAATATCTACCAGACGGGTATTTTCTCCGATTACACGTAGTAACGTATTTACGACCGAAGTAAGCGATAGCAGTGTTGCACCAGATACTTCTAAGGCTTTGGTGTCTATAAAAAAATCACTCAGCTCTTTAAACGTGGTGATTTTTTTGGTTGTGATGAACTTCTTAAGCGCTTTGGATTCCGGGAAACGTTCCGCATAGTCGAACTTACCGAGCTGTATTTCACTTGTGATGAGCGCGCGAAGATTTCCAGCTTTTTTGATGTTGCTGCTGTTCACCGTCCAGCCCCGAAGGACTTCGCGGCAACGTCTGCCGCGATAGGTAAAAGTGATCCGTATTTTTCCATTATGCAGCTCAACGCCGGTTGGAAAGTCCATCATGCTTCCTGTACTAATTGGTTAATCTTTGGATAGTTGTACCAAAGCAGACCTTTAGAATTGTCAGTTTCGCCGAGAGCTGTCAGATGTTTGAAATGCACTCCTTCGATCCACAAATTCAACCGATAACTTTTAATTTGTCTTTCAGACAAGCCGGTCTTTTCTGTTAGTCGCGCTTCAACCATCCACTCTTCGCTGAAAATGAGTTGCGACATACATAACTCCGATGCCGCCAGCCACAACAGTACATGCTGCAACTGGCTGTAAGTGAAAACCTAAAATCAGTTTTTTGTCAGGCGCTGCCAGATTGCAGATACGTATTTGACCTGATGCCGGGCGTCAGAAAGCGCATTGTGCATGTCGCCTTCAAACGGGATGTCGAAGCGTGGGTTGATGCCGACAGATTTACCCAGTTCAACCATGGTCCTTACGTCCCTGTCATTCCAGAACGGAACAGCAAAAGGAGTTTCTGTTAACGTATACGCGCGGCGGAGAATAACGTTATCAAACGAGCATCCATTACCCCACAACTGAACGGTGTGACTACCGTTAGCAGCATTTTCAGCAATAAAGTCAGCCAGTAGTTCAAGGGTTTCACGCAGTCCCATGGCCTCATCAACCAGAATTGCAGAACGGGCTTCAGATGATTGTTTCAACCACCACTGAATTGTTGACGCATCCGGTTTCATGCCAAACGACATCGATGATTCAAGACTGACAACCTGGTAAAATTCGGCACCAGTGTTACCAGTTGAAGGATCAAAATATACGGCGCCGATAGAGACTATTGGTGCATCCGGACCGCTGCCCATAGTTTCCAAATCAACCATCAGGTGAGTATAAAAAGCGTTCAGGTGATCCGTATCTATATGGTGAACGGGTTCATTATTCAGGGAAGCTGGAGGCTCACCAGTTGCATCAGTGCTTTCAACTGGCAAAGCAGCTACTTCGCCCTGAGGCACTTCAGCATTAGCTTTGATTTCGCTGTCGTCAGTTTTTTCCATCTGCACATCGCTGGTGGTTTCCTCGGTATTGGCTGGATGTAATTTTTCTTCGACGGCGCGCTGGCGTACCTGGTCTACGACAGAAAGCGCTGGCGCCGGCTGGTTACCCATCAGGCCATCAATGGAGAAAACACCGTTGCCCATGTTGGCGATTTCTGGTTGTTCGGCTATTGCCTTCTGTTCAGCTGTGGACTTCTCTTTAATCTCGTTTTCCCAGCTTTTTTCTGGTACGTGACCGGCTGCCGCCAGGGTTTCTTCAGTTGGGTGCTGGTGGTCGGTTTCAGTCAGGTTTTTGTTGATGTAACGGCTCAGCAGTTCCGGGAAATGGTGAGTGTTTTCTTCTGCACTACGAATAAGCGCGAAAATAGCGGCGCGGGAATAATCCAGGATGCCAGCGCGTTTGCGCAGGGCGGCGGACCACTCCTTGAACGGGCTTTCGTTTTTAGAAATGATCTCTTTTGCACGACGGAAAACGCCACCAGGAATATCGTAGATGTTGAAATCCATTGGAAGTGTGGCCAGCGCAATATCAATGTCCAGAGTATCCAGCGTGTGGGCAAGTTCCGGGTTGCGATCGGTCTTATTGCCTCCACCAGCGTTGGTTCCGGAGTCAGTGCGCTGAATCTGCGACACATGATTGCCTTTACACCACTCTTTAACCAGCAGCCCACGGTCAATGTGCCCAGTATTGAACCAGGCCTTAAAGAACTGGATAACGGTGACCAGATCAACCCGTTTTCCATCAACCGGAAAAACGGTTTTCAGCGCACTGACAATCTTCCAGATATCGATCTCTGGCGCTTTCCTGAATGGTTCTACATTCTCTGCGGCAAGTAGCAGGTTTTGCACATAGCTGTTATCCACATCCAGCTCGAGTTCCTGAATGGTTTTCTTCTGCTCAGTATCAATATGGTAAGCATATTCTTCAGAAATAAACTGAGCTAAGAGGCGCTGGCGTAGCGGCAGAGTCGCAACGGTAATAAGCTCTGGCGTTACAGGAGGAGTGGATTGTTCATCACCCACAACTCGTGCCTTCTTATCATTAACCCACTCCTGAACTATAAGAGCCCGCGTTTCTGGTTCTGCAATCCATTCGGTAATAAATTGCTCAAATGAAGCAACGGTATAGACCTGCTCACGGGCAAAGACTTCTTTTACAGCGCTTGCCAGCTTCCACTCGACATGAGCAGAAAGCTCTTTCACCGCTGGCACATTCGCAACGGCCTGTAACAGGTTTTGCACATAGAGATCATTTTCGTCCAGTTCCATTTGTCCGATCTGGATGTGCTGCGCTTCACTGATTTCCTTCTCTTCAGTGTCATTGACCAGGTGCGCAATCAGTCGCTGAGACAGGCGCAGGCGAGATATTGGGCGGAGCAACTCTTGTGCATCGCTGGTGGGTACATTGGCACTGGTAGTTTCAGGTTTTTGCTGGCTGCAAGTCTCCTGATTTTCATTATCAGGCTTCTGTTTCAGTTGCCACGTTTGCTGGTCTTCTGCCAGTTCGTAACGATCGCACCATGTGTCATCGAGTGTGCTTTCCTCAGGAAGACCGTCAACAACAAACCAGTTGGTGCGAACTGGTAATTGATAATCGGCACCACGACCGACGGCAATACCATTGTCTTCGAGAATATTGAGGATTTCGCGTTCTGCACGGGAATCTGATTTCGCAGAGAACCAGCAAAACAGGTTTTTTGCCTCAGTTGCTTTCGCTTTGGCTTTAATAAGATACGCATACGTTAACATTGCGTTCGGGCTCCATTGGATTGTAAGATACCCGGCAGCTGATGATCGCCGCCTAAGGTAGTGGTTATTGGTCAAAACTCGTTCCGGAAAGCTTTGGTCGGCTGACCGGGTACTTAACCCGCCTTGCGCGGGTTTTGTGCTTTATGGGGTAGGGGATTTTCCCTGCGCCAGCTGTGCGACGGGGACCCACTCCAGAGCATTCAGCACGGGTTCGAATGAATCAGGCGTGTAAGTAACGGCGCGGACGACGTCAGCCACGCTGGGGTTTGCTTTGCTAAGATGGTACCCGCCACCAGCGCCACGCTGGCTGGTGACGATTTCACTACTGCGCAGCTTCGAGAAAATCTGCTCGAGGTAAGAAACAGACAGCTTTGATTCCTTACTGATAGATGCGATGGAAACAGGGCTGCCGTTGTAAATCCTGTTGAGGATGGCAACCACCTGAACAGATGCCACCACGCGTTTCATTCCAAACTCCATCATGCATCCTTTGCCGGTTCGCGACCGTATCCTGGGTTATCGTTTAAGGCGTCATTCAAAACCTGCATTGCCTCATTATGTGGGAGAGTCAGAGCAAGTTTGATCGCCGTTCCAAGAGCTTCAGCTGCACATTCAAACTTACGAGCGAGCCTGGCTGTTTCATCAACTTGTTCGCCCATCGCTTCCATTTCAAAGTTGTGCTCAGTCCAGACTTCATCCATCACATCGCTTTCAACTTCTTCGCGTAATGCTTCTTTTACTTCCAGAACAGGCAAAACTCCGATTAATGCTTCTGCTGGTGCGCTGCTGAAGCGCAATGCCAGATCGTTAGCTGACATAAAAACCTCCGGAAAAAAGCCCGCCACGGGACGGGCAAAGAACACTTTTCCAATTTAACCAGAACAGGTCTTCGTCTCCTGTTTGGTTACGATGGTGGTATTACCATCACAATGCCCTGTGCACCGGGCATGAGGCTGGCAACAGCCATTGGTCAAACTCGTTATGAACGAACTGCAGTCTGTTGGTCAGCAGACGGGTCGCCTTTCTGGGCGAGCATGTAGCAAATCAGTCGAATGACTACTTCAATGCGATTTAGATGACTGCGAGTTGTACAACGACATGTTGCTGGGTTGGACCAAAACCAAAAAGGCATCACGTATCAGTGCAGGGCGCGGTACGAAAGTGCGCACTGAATGCCTCTGGTTTAATCCGGCAACACAGCGTGAAGCGGCGGCCGCTGGCATTGGCGTGAAGGGGGAGTGATGGAACCTCAACTGGAATACGCTACAAAGCGCATCGCCGAACTGGAAATCTTGCTACTGGTGGATAGCAAAGACGTTGCTAGCATGCTTCAATAGACGAGATGTGGGGTGATGGTTATTAAAATGACTTATTTTGGCTGGTTAGTGGGTGAAAATGAATATTAAGACGCTCTTAATTAAGGCTTTATGTGGCACGTTAATCACATTGCTGGTACTTGCGGGTATCTTGAGTGTCTACATTTACGGTAAGGGTGCTGATGCTATTATCATCTGCATTGCGTTTTATGCCGTATTGATTGATTGGGCAAAAACAAGAGGGTGCTGGGAAAGAACTCGACTATTAAAATATTACGTGGTTCTTCTCTCACTGGCTGCAATAAATGCCTGGCAAGTTTTGAGCCACTTAGATGTGACTGGGGCGTATAACATAAAACTGGCTCTTCTCATCACGTTAGGTGTGGTTATAAAAATGACGTTTTTTTCTTTACTTCTTCTGCCGTGGAGAAATGAAAAGGCTGTGGTTCGGGTGATATAGAAGAATTTCATAGAACTTTAGGGTTACATCATAGTAATCAATTTCTCTATTTAAACCCGCTACGGCGGGTTTTTCACTCTCTATTATATATGCTATTTTTTATGCAATAAGAGCGATTCGTAGGACACTTCTGGGGAAGGCATGGATTCAACGAACGACGAAGAAAAACGTATAGAATTTGAAAAATTCATCATTGAAAGGTTTGGTGATGCAGTTGATCTCCGCAGGGCGAAACATGGCAATAATGGATATATATCATGGGAAGCGACTGTAGCATGGATTGTCTGGCGGGAGCGCTCATCCCATCATGAAACAACGTCTACCTCAGGCGGGAACTGATTTAGTACGGTGCTGCCCGGAGCATCCTGTCATTCACTATGTACTCCCGCTTAACACGTCATTTTTAGATTTGATTTTGGTCCGCTATGAGCGAGGAGCTGACATTGTGCTTAAATAATGATGGCTCTGGCAGGATGGGTGTTCAATGATTGCAAGGTGACCACTAATTCAGGTGACGTAAATGTGTAGCAATCCCCCACTTTAGGCCGATACATTTTCCATTAATCAGGTCGATAACAGAATAACTTGCATTGGGGTGAGCATAGCGAGGGAAACTATTGACAGTCCCTTCTTTAAGAATTGCCAGAGTGCCCTGACTGACATGCCCGTGAGACACAATACATATTGTTTGTTGATGTGATGAAGTATCTTCCAGGTTTTGTAAAAAACGCATAACTCGCTGAGAAGCATGCGCCAGTGACTCCCCCCCAGGTGGACAATACTCTGCATCAAGCCTGAATAACGCATTTGCATCGTTCGGATGTTTTTGTCTGAGTAGTTCTAACGGCATACCTTCAAACTGACCAAAGGCCTGCTCTTTAAGGGCCGGTTCAGCCGTCAGTGAACAGCGAAAGTGTTCAGCCAGGCTTTGCCCCATTTGCCAGGCACGTCCAAGCGGAGAAGCGTAAACACGCTCTATTTGATACTCACTTGCACTAAACGCTGCTAGTAGGATGGATGTTTCACGCAAACCCCGGCAGGTCAAGGAGCTATCGCTGTGCCCCTGAATAATTCCTTCCAAATTCCACTCTGTTTCTGCGTGTCGAACAAGTATCAATTTCATCGTTAGCGGGCCATGCTCGTTGTTGATCAAAATGCCCCAACAGCGCGATGTCAAACACACACCGTTGAAGCAGCGGAAGGCTTTCCTGTTTTGGAAATAATGAACAAGTGTAGCTTATTGCCGTTATGCAGCGGCTCTGGGGGTGAGGCGCTGAATTTTATACGTAGTTAACTTCCGCTTTTGGCACTAAGCGGGCGATTTGACTGAACTAAAGGCTCTCCGTGAGTGAACTGCGGACATTATAAAAAATATGGTGTATGAAAAACAGATGGAAGGTCAGGTGCTTTTAAAGCGCCACGTTAACAACGTGGCGACTGAAAGGCTTGAGTTAATCGTCGTACTTATCGTTAATCATTTGACGAAGGTTTTCTCGTTCGGCTCCACTTCGCGTTGTATCTGACAAAACAGATCTGCCATGGATGGCTATATCCGTTTTTGACTCTGTCAGGGTAGAATAAGGCTTATAAGTAGTTCCGTTTGGATATGCATTCCCTTTAGTCAATGGTCCACCCAGACCTCGGTTGTAAGCCAATGACAGAACCCCCACAGCCAGTAACACTGTTATCAACGGATAAAAAAAGTCAGGTGGTACTTGCCCGATAAAGACTAACAGTCGTACGACTGGAATAACCGAACATAGAATAAGGGCGCTACTTGCGAGAAACCATGCCTTTAGTCTTCTATTTTCGCGTCCGTGTATGAACCCAAAACAAAACAAACCTACAAACCCTATGACGATAGAAATGATAATCAGCGTCACGTCTACCTGACGATAAGTCCGGTATATGGAAGTTCCAACAGTGTATATGATTGAAAAGAGAACTAATGGAGCCAGTCGTTTAATGCTCTTACCCACGGCAAAATACAACACTAATACCGGAATAGCGTTAATGATGCTACCTATTAATATAGGGATAAAGGGGATAGTCATATTGAACCTCGAAAATTTAAGTTAAATTAAAACTTCAATGAATCTGGACTGCAATGACTATATTTGGGCCCCAGGAGACCGTCAAGCCTCCCAAAAAAAGCAGCATTATTGCGCGATAACTTTCGAGCTTCAGAATCTCCCCAGCTAAGATAGTGAACGGACAGGTAGGGGGTCAGTTAGGATAAGGTCCGCTTTTGGCACTAACCAGCCCTTTGCTGATTGAAAATACGGATGAAAGTTGGATAACGCTTTGCCTCATGGTCACACAGTTACTCATTGATAAGGCGTTAGTAAGGGCGAATCTCACGGGATTGTGCCAGCAGAAAGAATAAAATATTGCTAATTCAACCCGCTACGGCGGGTTTTCTTGTTTTACTACCGACAGTAAATTAACAATTTGTGCTCTTAAACCGTTGATCATTTCCGTGTATCGGTATACTGTATAAAAACACAGTGTATGCAATGGGGACCATTATGAAAGTTGAATTAACCATTGATCGCATGAAAGAACTTCCTAAAGGCGCGGTACCAGCGCTGGAGAAAGAATTGCTTAAGCGTCTGAATGATCACTATGACAATTGCAGGCTCACAATCCGCCGCGCTGGTGCGGATGGTTTAAGTGTTTTTGGTGGCGACAAGGAAGATAAAAAGAAAATAGAGACTATCCTCCAGGAAACCAGGGAAAGTGCGGACGACTGGTTTTATTAATTTTTTGGGTGTTACTTTGATCCCGTTTGCATGGGGGAGTTTAAGTGAAAGAAAAAGTAGAATTGCCCAAAAAAGGCTACGCAGTCATCAGATGTCACGATGGGGTCATCGTTGCCAGACTGCAATCATTTCCTGAGTGTGAGCGCGCCCTGATGTACCGCCGCGGTAGCATGGTGTCTTTCATGCCTCTTCAGGATAATGAAATTATTGGTACACCAACGTTGTTTACTCAGATGCTGGAAAGGGCTGGTTATCGCGTTACCCAGAATTCTGTTACACTCCCGTCATAGGCCTGAACAACCTATACCTGCTGCGCCACAGGAGAAAAGCCCATGGCGCAAGATCAATTCAAGCAATCCCACATACTGACGTTAACCAACGCCAGCGATTTTCTTTTTGTCGCATCCAGAGGTGCGTTATGAAGAAAAGCTGGTTTCAACATACCCAACTCACCACTGAGCAGGCTGACGAACTGGAAGCCCGCTATCGCGCAAAGCAGATTAAGACCGAGCGTAGTCTGGATAATGACTTCATTCACTGGACGATCAGCGCGTTCTTGCCAGAAGTATCTAGGCCTCCGCGTCAGGACAGAACCTGGCAACAACGGATCTGGAGGTGAATGTGAAAATCTACAATATCACCCCCATGGGCAAGCCGAGAATGACGCGGGCTGACAAATGGAAAAAGCGCCCCGAGGTTCTGCGTTACCGGGCTTTCTGTGATGAAGTTCGTCTGCAGGGTGTTGAGCTGCCGGAAAGCGGTTCGCATGTCACCTTTATTCTTCCGATGCCAGCGAGCTGGAGCAAAAAAAAACGGACTGATTTCAACGGTAAACCACACCAGGCTAAACCTGATTTCGACAACATGATGAAAGCCCTGATGGATGCCATTTACGAAGATGACGCTCACATCTGGGATTCACGCGTCACTAAATTATGGGGAGAGAAGGGACAAATAATTATCGGGGAGATTGCAGAATGAGGGCGCTGCTTAAACCTGTGGTGGCTCGTGAGCTTGGAATTGTGCTGCTTAAGCCAGGCAGCGAACTGATGCCATTATTCAGTTGTGAGCGTGTGCTGGTGGAAAGCCAGCCGGCAGACATGGAACGGCTGCCTGTTGGCCGTGTTCCTGATGTTCGCCAGCCGCTTGCCAGTGATGAATCCCTGTGGCCGTTCTTCCTGGATGAAAAGGTTATAAAGGCTGCTGGTGGTTTTAGTGGTCTTGATTACTGGCTTCTGCGTTATGGCGGTAGTCGCTGCCAGTGGCCACACAGCGATTACCATTATCACGAGTTAACCACTCTGCGCCATGAACCAGGATCGGTTCTTCTGTGTGGGCATTGTGATAACCATCTGCGTGACCACTACAGCGAACAACTTGCAGGGCTGGCGAGACGTAATGTTATTAACTGGATTATCAATAGCATTATGGTGGCTCTGAATCAGGACCCTTCCAGAGAGCTGTCGCTGGCGGAGCTTTGCTGGTGGGCTGTGCGCATGGGGGTTTGCGACGCAATTCCCGAAACAGTAGCCAGTCGGGCGCTTCATATTCCTTCGGAAGAGCATCAGTCAGTTATGCGTGAATGCGATATCGAACCCGGTGTAACCGCCACCAGCATCATTGCAGCCAAAGCCAGCGCAGTAACCGTGAACATGGAACCAGCACAGGTTCCAGCGGTAAAGCCAGTAATTGGTGTTCTGGTCGATCCTGAGTCCCCGCAAACCTATATGAAACGTCCAAAACGAATCCGCTGGATGGCCCCCCGATATCTGGAATGGATTAAAACACAGCCCTGTGAATGCTGCGGCAAACCATCCGATGACCCACACCATTTAATTGGCTGGGGGCAGGGAGGTATGGCAACGAAGGCGCATGATATTTTCGCGATCCCTTTGTGTCGCCAGTGCCATACAGAATTACATAACGACCCGGTGAAGTTTGAGCGAAACCATGCACCTCAGCCGGTAATGATAATCAGAGTGCTGGACCGGGCTTATAGGCTTGGCGTTCTGGCGTAAGGAGAAGAACGGGATGACACCACGTCAACGCCGCAATCATTTTGAAGCACTTGGTAAAGCTGCATCTGCGCCGCGTAAAAGCTGGCTGGGTAAATGCATTCTTCTGACGGGGATTCAGTCCGGATGGATTAAATCCCTGCTCACTACATGGGGCGAGGGTGTGGGAGGAAAAACAGCACCCCGTATGCCGCGGGGCCATGCGTGCTGGAATGTGCTTAAGGGACGGAACTGGTCAGATAAGGCGCTTGAGCGTTTCACTGCTGCGTTGAATCAGGCGAGAGAAGAGGGATTCCGTGGACAACAGGCAATGAACAGGGCGCATAGCATTCTCTGGCCTCAGTCACCCGCCAGTGTGATTGACGAGGCCCTGCATAATGACGATGTCGATTTTGTTGAGCAATGCGTACTGCAGGCGCTGGATATAAATGATCCGGTTTATATAGTCGGTCTTCAGTATTACACCACCCGAAGAAAAATATCAGACATAACCCGGGAATTGCAGGCTATTGCGCCATGGCTAACTGACGGGGAGGCGAGGAAGCGCGTGCGCTGGTGTCTGGAAATATTCAGAGCAAAGGTCTTTCTGGAAGCACGCAAACTGTTATCTGAATAGACTCACTGAAATCAATTTTAGCTATTAGTGCTATTTTTAGATTGTGGTGTTGAAAATGGGCCAGAAAATCAGATAATCCATTCATGCTTGGCAGAGCTGCGCCACGATGGCAGCAAAGAAAAGCAAACAATTTGAATATAACGAGAACCCCGCCTGTGCGGGGTTTTTGCTTTCCGGCGATACGACAGGGGTATTCGCGAGGTGTATTACACCAGTACCCCTGTCATATCGCCGAGCTGAAATCGTTAACTTGAAAACAAGTTCTCACAATGCTCCAATGCTTTTTCGTTTCTGGCTCAGAGGAAAAATGAGAGGGGGGCAATTGCTAAACGTAGACATCAATATTATTAGTGTTATTCCCTGCAACGTTTGAACTTGATTTGTCACTTACCGTAGGTATTGCTCCCGATTCCATTTGGTTTTTTTCTGCTTCTTGTTTTTGTAATTGAGCAATTTTTGCGTATATAGACTCGATTTGCCTTTGAATCATCTCCATCTGCTGCTTAAGCAGTTTTGCCTCATCTTCGGAGGTTACTTCATTTATTTTTGAACCCATGGCGCTGAGCTCTTTTGTCAACTCACCAATTTGTTTTTTCAGGTTTTGAATTTGTTGTGAAACAGAGTTGCCAGTACTTGAAGGTGCTTGTTTTGCTGTGCTTTGCAGTATGTCCTGACCCAAAGTGCTAACTGTCATGCTCATGGTGGTTCCTCCGGCCTTACATTTATTACCCATTATCGTCATTTTTCGAAATTACTTTATTAGCAAAGGTTAAGTTGTGGCTTCCTGCACCACAGCATTATTTGTGCCGCTCTATACTATCTGCTGAGTATCTCGGAGGAGCTTATGAAAGAAGGGTATTACTGGATTCAGCATGTCGGAGTTGTACAGGTAGCGTACTACACGAATGACACTGTTGATGATCTGGAAACGGGGAAAATAATCACAGGTGTTTGGCATCTGACCAGAGGTGATGACATTTGCCATAACGGTGAAGCAGAGGTGTTAGAAGGTCCTCTCACTCCACCAATGTAAACAACCGTACTTGCTTCGAGGCTGCCGCATGGCGGCCTTTTTCATTTCAGGCTCACGGGAATCATCCGCTACGTGCTTTGTTGATAAATCCAGCCCGTGAAGCCTGACCCTTTCATCACACACAGCGCCATCCGAAGAATCGGAGGTGAGGCTATGACCAGAATGATCACCATTTACAGCAGACTTTCATATGGATCAGGAACCACGCTTGCCGGCTGCGGTGTATCAGCGAAGGCGTATGCCGAAACAGCTAAAACAGCAAAAGAGGTGTCCTGGATGTTGGCCGACAGAATTGCAGGGTTAAGCCTGAGCGACTGGGCAATTATTGTCGGTATCGCATGCACTGTTATCACCTGTGCAGTGAACTGGTATTTCCGCTGGAAAGAACGGGAGGATCGGCGCAATGGCTATGCCACCAAAGCTGAAGAATAAACTGAGCGCAGCGGTCGTTGGTTTGATTCTTGCCGGGGCTTCCGCACCCGTTATTCTCGATCAGTTTCTGGATGAGAAAGAGGGTAATAGTCTGACGGCGTATCGCGACGGCGGAGGAATCTGGACAATTTGCCGTGGCGCCACGATGGTTGATGGCAAGCCGGTAGTGCAGGGCATGAAGCTGTCAGCTGAGAAATGCGCCCAGGTAAACGCCATTGAACGCGATAAAGCGCTGGCCTGGGTGGACCGCAATATCAAGGTACCACTGACAGAACCACAGAAAGCCGGGATCGCGTCTTTTTGTCCCTACAACATCGGCCCCGGTAAATGTTTCCCGTCTACGTTTTATAAGCGAATAAATGCTGGCGACCGTGAAGGCGCCTGTGAAGCGATCCGCTGGTGGATTAAAGACGGTGGCCGAGACTGTCGCCTGACCAAAGGCCAGAAAAATGGCTGCTATGGGCAGGTAGAAAGACGAGACCAAGAAAGCGCTTTGACGTGCTGGGGGATAGACCAGTGAGCCTGCGCTATCGGTTTATTGCCATTTTGCTGCTGGTGGCCGTTGCATTCATTGCTGGGAATGTATGGAGCAGCCGCGGTTGGGAAAAGAAGTGGGCCGAGCGTGACAGCGTAGAATCATCGCAAACAGCGAACGCACAGACCGCAGCCCGCATGATTGAACAAGGGCGTATTATTGCCCGTGATGAGGCTGTAAAAGATGCACAAGCACAAGCGGCTAAATCAGCTGCCACTGCTGCTGGTCTGTCTGCTACTGTTAGCCAGCTGCGCACCGAAGCAACAAAGCTTGCCGCCCGCCTGGACGCCGCAAAGCACACCGCAGATCTTGCCGCTGCCGTCAGAAGCAAAACAGCCGGAGCCGACGCCGCAGTGCTCGCCGACATGCTCGGACGCCTTGCAGAAGAAGCTCGATATTATGCTGAGAGATCTGACGAAAGCTACCGGGCTGGAATGACATGTCAACGCGTTTACGGTTCGGTGATAGAGTCAAACAGCAGAGTTGAACAATATTTCTCTAAAAATAAATACCGAAAGCCCGGTAGAGCCGGGCATGTTAAAACCAAGAACTAAATTGAAGGCTGGAACCTTGCATTTAGTATTTCAATAAATTTCTCCTTGGGGATCCCTCGGTTTTCAATCCATGAATCATAAGCCGGTAAAAAAACAGATAGCATACGTTTATATATTTCTACTTTAGGGCTATGAGAGTTTTTTGTTATATCTTGATCTGGGAAATGCCCCATCATTTTTAATAGGCTGGCAACTCCCATGTATTCATTTTCATTATTACCATCAAAACCAGGGAATATAAATGTTGTGGCTGCATTAAAATGAGCTACTTCATTAGCGACATCAGTTTTGTCAGATATGCTTAAGTCGTCATAGATATTTTTTAGAATGTCATACATTTCTAATGTATCTGCCACAAATTTCACATGCTGTGGTGTTTCTTCTCCAGACCTTAAAGAGTCATATTTCCAGTCTATGGCCCAAGAACTATCAGTAGTAACAGCTTCTTCAATGAGGTCTACATCGAAGCTATTTTTTATACCGAGAGTACGAAAAACTTCACATAGCATTAGTAGTTGGAGTTTTTCCGGTTGAGAGTATTTCATTGTTGATCCTTGTGATTAAAACCGCTTCATGCGGTTGCATAACTATCACTTATATAATTTTTTGTGCAACGTGTTCTTAACATAGTTTAGAGCAATGTCGCATTCATATGAAATTCCGGTTTACTTCTATGACAATGCGTTCAACTTGTTGGGAAAATTCTGAAAACGGTTCTCAACAATAGTATGAATATTGCAATTGATAACTATTGTCGTTTACGGGTCCTTTCTGGCGATCCGCCCTGTTACGGGGCGGCGACCTCGCAGATTCTCGCTATTTATGAAAATTTTCAGGCATTTGCCGTTTCCGTTCTTCTTCTCGCTAATTCATTGTTTTAACTGTAAACACCCCCTGAAAAGAAAGGAAATGATAAGCCTAAAAAACGGCTAAATAGCCATTGGGCGTTTCCTTTCTCTGTTTTTGTGCATGGAGTGAGCTATGGAGGTCAACAAAAAGCGTCTTTCTGAAATATTTGGGGTCAGCGTGCGAACCATTCAGAATTGGCAGGATCAGGGAATGCCTGTAGCACGTGGTGGTGGAAAAGGTAATGAGGTCCTCTATGAATCTTCCGCGGCTATTGAATGGTATTCCGCACGCGACGCGGCGATTGAGAATGAGAAATTACGGAAGGAGGTGGAAGACCTTCGTCTTGCATCGGAATCCGACCTTCAGCCAGGTACGATTGACTATGAGCGTCACCGCCTCACCCGAGCGCAGGCAGATGCCCAGGAACTAAAAAATGCAAAAGATTCCGCTGAGGTGGTGGAAACCGCATTCTGCACGTTCGTGCTGTCGCGGATGGCCGGAGAAGTAGCCAGCATTCTTGATGGAGTTCCTCTGTCTGTTCAGCGGCGCTTCCCGGAGCTGGAAAACCGACATATTGATTTCCTCAAGAAGGACATCATTAAAGCCATGAACAAAGCAGCTGCGCTGGATGAAATAATACCGGGGTTGCTGAGTGAATATATCGAACAGTCAGGTTAAGGGGCTGCAGCACTCTGCGCGCGCGGGTCTACTTTCGCTGTACCGACCTGAGCCGCAAACGGCGGTTGAATGGGCAGACGATAATTACTATCTCCCCAAAGAGTCGGCCTACCAGGAAGGGCGCTGGGAAACGTTGCCGTTTCAACGCGCGATCATGAATGCAATGGGTAACGATTACATACGTGAGGTCAACGTTGTTAAGTCTGCCCGTGTTGGCTATTCAAAAATGTTGCTGGGTGTTTATGCGTATTTTATTCAGCACAAGCAGCGAAATTCCCTTATCTGGCTGCCCACTGATGGTGACGCCGAAAACTTCATGAAGTCGCATGTTGAGCCGACGATTCGCGATATTCCGTCACTTCTGGCGCTGGCCCCCTGGTATGGAAAAAAGAACCGGGACAATACGCTCAGTATGAAACGCTTCTCCAACGGTCGCGGGTTCTGGTGTCTGGGTGGTAAGGCGGCGAAAAACTATCGTGAAAAGTCAGTGGATATTGCCGGCTATGACGAACTCGCTGCTTTTGATGAGGATATTGAGAAAGAGGGTTCCCCGACATTTCTGGGTGATAAACGTATTGAGGGCTCTGTCTGGCCTAAATCTATTCGTGGATCGACGCCAAAAACAAAGGGGACCTGCCAGATTGAGCGTGCTGCCAGCGAATCCGGGCATTTCATGCGCTTTCATGTTGCCTGTCCGCACTGTGGTGAAGAGCAGTACCTTAAGTTCGGCGACAAAGAAACCCCGTTCGGGTTCAAATGGACACCGGGTGAACCCTCCAGCGTCTTTTACCTGTGTGAACATAATGCCTGCGTCATTAAGCAGCAGGAGCTGGATTTCAGTGAGGCTCGTTACATCTGCGACACCACCGGGATCTGGACGCGTGATGGTTTATCCTGGTTTTCATCAACAGGCACCGAAATCGACCCGCCTGACAGCGTGACGTTTCACATCTGGACGGCATACAGCCCGTTTACCACCTGGGTGCAGATAGTCAAAGACTGGCTAAAAACGAAAGGAGATACCGGAAAGCGTAAAACCTTCGTGAACACTACGCTGGGCGAAACATGGGAACCTAAAATTGGTGAACGCCCTGACGCGGAGCTTATGGCCGAACGCAAAGAGTTCTTCGGGGCATCCGTACCGGAACGTGTCGCTTATCTGACTGCCGGGATCGATTCCCAGTTGGATCGTTATGAAATGCGCGTCTGGGGATGGGGACCCGGTGAGGAAAGCTGGCTGATTGACCGGCAGATTATTATGGGCCGTCATGATGATGAAGCGACCCTCGTCAGGGTGGATGAGGCGATTAACCGAATCTATTCCCGAAAGAATGGCGTGGAAATGTCGGTATCCCGTATCTGCTGGGATATTGGCGGTATTGACCCCACCATTGTCTACAATCGCTCAAAAAAGCATGGCCTGTTTCGCGTGATACCGATTAAAGGGGCTTCCGTTTACGGTAAGCCCGTCGCGAATATGCCGCGTAAACGCAACAAGAACGGCGTTTATCTGACGGAAGTGGGGACTGATACCGCAAAGGAGCAGATTTATAACCGCTTCGCACTTCAGCCGGAAGGGAGTGAGCCTCTTGCCGGAGCCGTGCATTTTCCCAATAACCACGAAATTTACGATCTGGCTGAGGCTCAGCAACTGACTGCTGAGGAGCAGGTTGAAAAATGGGTGGACGGGCGTAAGAAAATCGTCTGGGACAGCAAAAAGCGACGAAATGAGGCGTTGGACTGCTTCGTTTATGCGCTGGCGGCCCTGCGGATTAGTATTTCGCGATGGCAACTGAATCTTGATTCACTGCTCGCGAGCCTGCAGGAGGAAGAGGGAAGCCGGACCAATAACAAAACCCTGGCTGATTATGCCCGGGCATTATCTGGAGATGAATAATGGCGACACAGACAGATCTGGATGCCGCCCGCGCTGCGTTGCATGACCTCATGATGGGAAAGCGGGTAGCCACGGTGCAAAAAGACGGCCGGCGGGTTGAGTTCACTGCGACCTCCGTCAGTGACCTGAAGAAATACATTGCCGAACTTGAGTCACAGGTTGGCACCACTCCACGACGCCGGGGACCGGCAGGATTTTACGCATGAAAACACCTGCTTTGTTAGGACCGGACGGTAAAACCGCTTTGCGGGATTATGCCGGATATCATGGCGGTGCTGGTGGCTTTGGCGGTCAGCTCCGCGCCTGGAATCCACCGAGAGAAAGCGCAGATGCTGCGTTATTGCCTAATTTTTCCCGTGGTAACGCGCGCGCTGACGATCTGGTCCGCAATAACGGTTATGCGGCAAACGCGGTACAGCTCCATCAGGACCACATTGTCGGATCGTTTTTCCGGCTCAGTTATCGCCCCAGCTGGCGTTTTCTGGGCATTGGAGAAGAAGAGGCCCGGGCGTTCTCCCGTGAAGTTGAGGCGGCCTGGAAAGAATTTGCGGAGGATGATTGCTGCTGCATTGATGCGGAACGTAAGCGTACATTCACCATGATGATCCGCGAGGGTGTTTCCATGCATGCGTTTAACGGTGAGTTATGTGCACAGGCCACCTGGGACAGTGATTCCACGCGTCTTTTCCGCACACAGTTCAAAATGGTGAGCCCAAAACGCATCAGCAACCCCAATAACGCCGGAGACACGCGAAACTGCCGGGCAGGTGTCAGAACAAATGACAGTGGCGCCGCGCTAGGATATTACGTCAGCGAGGATGGCTATCCGGGGTGGATGGCGCAGAAGTGGACCTACATCCCGCGTGAACTGCCCGGCGGGCGGCCTTCCTTTATCCACGTGTTTGAACCCCTGGAAGATGGTCAGACACGCGGTGCCAACGTGTTTTACAGCGTCATGGAGCAAATGAAAATGCTCGATACGCTGCAGAATACGCAGCTCCAGAGCGCGATTGTCAAGGCGATGTATGCCGCCACGATTGAAAGTGAGCTGGATACGCAAACCGCGATGGACTTTATTCTCGGCTCAGACAGTAAAGAGCAGCAAAGCAAGATGACCGGCTGGCTGGGGGAGATGGCCTCGTACTATACCGCGGCGCCGGTTCGTCTCGGGGGCGCGAAGGTGCCGCATCTGATGCCGGGCGACTCCCTGAATCTTCAGTCAGCGCAGGACACTGACAACGGCTATTCGACGTTTGAACAATCTCTGCTGCGCTACATTGCTGCAGGGCTGGGGGTGTCGTATGAGCAACTCTCTCGCAACTATTCGCAGATGAGTTATTCCACCGCCCGCGCCAGTGCTAACGAGTCCTGGGCGTACTTTATGGGGCGTCGCAAATTTGTTGCCTCCCGCCAGGCCTGTCAAATGTTTTTATGCTGGCTGGAAGAGGCCATTGTCCGCCGCGTGGTGACATTACCGTCTAAAGCCCGGTTCAGTTTTCAGGAGGCGAGAAGCGCCTGGGGAAATGCTGACTGGATCGGCTCCGGGCGAATGGCCATTGACGGACTGAAGGAGGTGCAGGAGGCCGTCATGCTCATTGAGGCGGGGCTGAGCACCTATGAGAAGGAATGCGCCAAACGCGGGGAAGACTATCAGGAAATCTTTGCCCAGCAGGTTCGTGAAACGATGGAGCGCCGCGCTGCGGGACTTAAACCGCCAGCGTGGGCGGCTTCGGCCTTTGAGTCTGGACTGAAAAAATCGAATGAGGAGGGGACCGATGACGCCAGAGCTGCGTAATCTCCCGCACATTGCCAGTATGGCTTTCAATGAGCCGCTTTTACTTGAACCCGCCTATGCGCGGGTTTTCTTTTGCGCGCTCGCTGGTCAGTTAGGTATCACCGGTCTGACCGACATCGTGTCGGGCGTTACGCTTGGCGCAGAGCAGATGACTGAACCGCTGGCACTCTTTGGTGATGATGAGGAAATGGGGCCAAAGCCGGCGCGAAGCTACCAGGTCACTGATGGTATCGCGGTGCTGCCTGTTTCCGGGACGCTGGTCAGTAAAACCCGCTCACTCCAGCCGTATTCGGGGATGACGGGGTACAACGGCATCATCGCCCGCCTCCAGCAGGCCATCAGTGACCCGGGTGTAGACGGCATTCTTCTGGATATGGATACGCCAGGTGGAATGGTGGCGGGTGCTTTTGACTGTGCGGACATCATCGCCCGCATGCGGGATATCAAACCCATATGGGCGTTAGCCAACGATATGAACTGCAGCGCTGGCCAGCTGATTGCCAGTGCCGCATCGCGTCGGCTTGTGACGCAGACGGCCAGAACGGGATCCATCGGGGTCATGATGGCACACAGCAATTACGGCGCCGCCCTTAAAACCAGCGGCGTTGAGGTCACGTTGATTTACAGCGGCGATCACAAGGTGGACGGGAACCCCTACGAGAAATTACCCAAAGAGGTACGTGCAGATTTTCAGGCGCGTATCGACGCTACCCGGCAGATGTTCGCTGAAAAGGTGGCGGGTTATACCGGCATGTCGGTTCAGGCCGTTCTTGATACTGAAGCCGCTGTGTTTTCAGGCCAGGAATCAGTAGACAACGGCCTGGCGGAGCAGCTGGTCAACAACATGGATGCGCTGAACGTTATGCGCGATGCAATTAACAAACGAACAATGATTTCCCGAGGAGGAAGCATGAAAGGTACTACTGCATCCGCAGATACCACTCAACCAGCAGCATCTGCTGACCAGACCGTGACCACCGTTGACGTGCCTGCTGCGGTCGTTACTGACCCTGCAGCGGGTGCAACTGTTGATATCAGCAGCCAGCTGGCAGCGGCGGTCGCAGCCGAAAACGGTCGCATTATGGGGATCCTGAACTGTGAAGAGGCGAAAGGGCGTGAATCACAGGCTCGCGCGCTGGCGGAAACGCCAGGGATGACGGTGGAAAGTGCCCAGCGCATCCTTGCCGCGGCTCCTCAGAGTGCCCAGGCGCGTACGGATACCGCGCTGGATCGTCTGATGGAAACCGCACCCGGCACCGTAACGGCAGGTAGCGCTTCTGCCGAAGCGGGTGACGATTTGTTAAATACGCCTGTTTAAGAGGTCAACATGTCTAACACAGAACAATTTACGCACAATCAGCCCCTCGGGAACAGTGATCCGGCGCATACCGGTTTTGCTCCTGGTGAACTGACGAAAGCAGTACCGGCGATGACGCCCCTGATGCTGGATGCCACTTCCGGCAAGCTGACCGTCTGGGATGGCCAGCATGCTGGGGCTGCCTGTGGCGTTCTGGCGGTGTCTGCCGACCAGAGCAGCACTGAGCTGGCATTCTATAAGTCCGGCTCTTTCCGTATTGAAGATGTGCTCTGGCCGGATGCGGTGACGGATGAACACATCAAACGCAACGCATTCGCAGGTACAGCCATCAGTATCGTCTGACATCCGACTTAATACTAACCATCATCCACAGAAGCCGCCATCGCGGCTTTTTTTACAGGAAACATCTATGTCAACTTACACAACGGCCCAACTGCTGGCGGTCAATGAGAAGAAATTCAAGTTCGATCCGCTTTTCCTGCGTATCTTCTTCCGTGAAAGCTATCCCTTCAGCACCGAGAAGGTGTATCTGTCGCAAATCCCGGGCATGGTCAACATGGCGCTGTACGTCTCGCCTGTTATTTCCGGCAAGGTTATCCGCTCCCGCGGCGGCGCAACGTCAGAGTTTACGCCGGGTTACGTCAAGCCCAAGCACGAGGTAAACCCGCAGATGACGCTGCGTCGCCTGCCGGATGAAGACCCGCAAAATCTGGCTGACCCGGCCTACCGCCGCCGCCGTATTATCCTGCAGAACATGAAGGATGAGGAGCTGGCGATTGCCCAGGTGGAAGAGAAACAGGCGGTGGCTGCTGTTCTCAACGGTAAATACACCATGACCGGCGAAGCGTTTGAACCGGTTGAGGTGGATATGGGACGCAGTGCCGGAAACAACATCATCCAGGCAGGCGCTGCGGCATGGAGCACCCGCGACAAAGAAACCTATGACCCCACTGACGATATCGTCATTACCGCGCTTGACCCCAAAACCACATCAACCCCTGCCAGCTTCAGCCTGATTTCACCTTCTGCGGAGGATATTGCCGACGATGAACCCGGTGACGCTGTGCTGATGGCAAAGGCCGAGGGCATTTCAGGAGGTGTTCGCTATGGCCCAGACGGCAGTGGGTGACCTGGTCGTTAACCTTGACGTTAATTCGTCAAAGTTCAACGAGCAGATGGAGTACGTAAAAAGGCAGTTTAAGCAGACGGGGGACGCAGCGAATGACTCGGCGCTGAAGGTGCAGCAGTCATTTACCCGCCAGGAGAGCGCCGCGAAGAAGGCCGGTATTTCTGTCGGCCAGTACAACGCGGCGATGCGTATGCTGCCTGCGCAGTTTACGGATATCGCCACCCAGCTGGCCGGTGGGCAGAGTCCGTGGCTTATCCTGCTGCAGCAGGGCGGTCAGGTGAAAGACTCCTTCGGCGGTATTATGCCGACCTTTCGGGCGCTGCTGGGCACCATATCGCCAGTGATGGTGGGGGTTGGCGCGCTGGCTGCCGCCACTGGCGCGGTGGTTTACGCATGGTATCAGGGCTCGTCCACGCTGTCTGATTTCAATAAAACGCTGGTTCTGTCCGGTAATACTGCCGGGCTGACCTCAAACCGCATGCTGGTGCTGGCGAAATCTGGCGAGCAGGCGGGACTCACGTTTAACCAGACCAGCAGTGCGCTGACGGAGCTGGTTAACGCCGGAGTGCGTGCCGGTGCCCGGTTCGATGAGATGAGCCAGGCGGTAGCGAAATTCACCGATGCGTCGGGTGTGCCGGTCGATAAGGTGGCAGCGGCATTCGGCAAACTGACGAACGATCCGACCTCTGGTCTGATTGCCATGGCGCAGCAGTTCCACAACGTTACAGCGGAACAGATTGCTTATGTGGCGCAACTGCAGCGTGCCGGTGATGAGGCCGGGGCTCTACAGGCAGCTAATGATGCGGCGACGAACGGTTTTCGAGAGCAGACAAAGAGCCTGCGCGACAATATGGGGGCGATTGAAACTGCTGCCGACAGCCTGAAGCGTGCCTTTAAATCGATGTGGGATGCGGCGCTCGATATTGGGCGGCCTGACACCACGCAGGAGATGGTTGCCAAAGCGGAAGCGGCCTTTAAGCGGGCGGATGAAATCTGGAATCTGCGTAAAGGTGATGGTTATGTCAATGATGATGCGCGCGCCAGCTACTGGAACGATCGGGAATCTGCACGCCTTGCACTGGAAATGGCGCAACAGCAGGCCAGTGTGGCAAAGGCAACTGAGGATAACGCAGCCCGCGAGGCGGTGATTGAATCTGACCGGCAGAAGTATGCCGCGCAGGCGCAGTCGAATTATGCAAAGACGCAGACTGCGCTGGAGAAGTACACGGCCCGTCAGAATGAACTGAACAAGGCGTTGAAAGACGGACGGATCCTCCAGGCTGACTACAACATCAATCTGGAAGCTGCGAAAAAAGAATACGACGACTCGCTGAAGAAACCCAAAGCCCCTTCAGCGGTAAAAACACCTGCAGGTGTAAAAAGTGTCGATACTGCCAGCGCGCAGACGCTGGAGCTGGAGGCGCAGTTACGCACTCTGCAGGAGCATAAGAGCATCACGGATACCATCAGCCAGCAGCGGCAGGAATTGTGGAAACAACAATCCCGCTTTTCGGTGCTGGAAGAGGCTGCCAAAAAGCGCGCGCTGACCGCCGATGAAAAATCGGTGCTGGCGAACAAAGACGAGGTACTGGCGCGGGCCGAAGTGAATGCCCGGTTGGGCGATCAAATTGTTGCCCAGGAACGGTTAAACCGCCTGCAGGACAGCTCGCAGAAGTATGTTACCCAGATTGGGGAGAAAACCCGGGCGCTTGTGGCCGGGGGCAGCATGAGCAGTCGCGGCGCGCAGCGGCAAAACGAAGAGGCACAGCTGCGGCAGGGCTGGATGAATGCCGGCGGTACGGACACCGATCAGGGTTATCAGAACGAACTGGATGCACTGAAGAAATATTATGCCGCACAGGACGAGCTCCGCGGCAACTGGCAGGCCGGGGCGAAATCAGCGTGGGCTGACTATGCCGATTCAGCAGCTGATGCCTATGGCTCGATGAAGTCCGCTGCTTCAGCCACATTCGATGGTATCAGCCAGAATATGGCCGATATGCTGACGACTGGGAAAGCAAACTGGGCAGATTTCACCCGTACCACGTTGTCGATGCTGACGCAGATCCTGATGAAGCAGGCCATGGCTGGCCTGGTCAGTTCTGCCACTTCTGCGCTGGGTTTTGCTGGCGGTGGTTTTACCGGGACCGGCGGTAAGTATGAGCCTGCAGGTGTGGTGCACCGTGGAGAGTTTGTCTTTACGCAGGAAGCCACCAACCGAATCGGTGTCGGCAACCTTTATCGCATGATGCGTGGCTATGCGACTGGTGGTCTGGTCGGTGGGAGTAGCGGTGGCGTTGCTTCTCCTTTTGGTGTCAGTGTGTATGCGCCGGTTTCGGTTACAACAGGCCAGGGGGATTCCGGTCAACAGAAAGGAAGTGGCGATGCGCTGGGGAAAGCCTATCAGCAGGTGATCAACAGCTCCATCAGGGAAGGGATCACCAGAGAAGTCCGGCCCGGTGGCATCATCTGGAATGCAACAAAACAGAGGTAAGCAATGGCGATCGAGCATTTTGCATGGCGGATTAAAGCATCCAGCCAGCCGACCTTGAAAAGTAAGGATACCATCCGTACGGCGCAGTTTGGTGATGGCTATAAGCAGGTTTCAGGTGCCGGGCTGAATGATGAAACGCTAAGTTATGAGTTTTCATTTACCGGCGAACCGCAAACCGTCCGGGATATTTATGCTTTCCTACGGCGCCATAAGACGAAATCATTTTCGTTTACCCCGCCAGGCGGTGATCTTGCGCTGTGGCGCGTTGAGGCAGAAAGCCTGCAGCGCGTCACCAAAAGTAAAACAGTGGAAACCGTATCAGCCACCTTTGAACAGGCGTTTGCACCATGAGCTTAAACAGTGATTATCAAAAACTTGAGCCGGGCAATGTTGTCCGGCTTTTTGATGTCGATGGCACCGCATTTGGTGTTTCCGACGTTCTCCGCTTCCACGCCCACAATATTGCCCACACTCCCGATGAAATTGCCGCTGCTGGTGGAGATGAAAATAAGCTACCGGCGAAATCGATCTGGTGGCAGGGGCAGGAATATAAAGCCTGGCCCTGCCAGATAGAGGGAATTGAGACTGCGACCGATGGGACCAGTGCGCAGCCAACGCTCTCGGTCGCTAACCTGGATAGTTCCATTACGGCGCTGTGTCTTGCTTATGATGACCTGCTGCAGGCAAAGGTCACGATTCATGACACGCTGGCGCAGTATCTGGATGCGAAAAACTATCCGGAGGGTAACCCGTCGGCGGATCCTCAGCAGGAAAAACTGAAGGTGTTTTACATCGATGCAAAGAGCAGCGAAACCAATGAAGTGGTTGAGTTTGCGCTAACCAGCCCGATGGATCTGCAGGGGCTGATGATCCCGACGCGGCAGCTACATTCGCTTTGTACCTGGTGTATCCGAAACAAATACCGCTCAGGTGATGGATGCGACTATGCCGGGACGCGTTATTTCGACAAGCACAACAACCCGGTTAACGATCCGTCGCTCGATGAATGCCCTGGTACACTCACTGCGTGCAAGTTGCGGCATGGCGAGGGGAACGAGTTGCCATTCGGTGGTTTCCCTGGCACATCCCTGATCAGGAGCTGATATGCGTCAGAAAATTATCGACGCCATTATGGCGCATGCTGCCGCTGAATATCCGCGGGAGAGCTGCGGTGTGGTGGTACAAAAAAGCCGGGTTCAGAGATACATTCCCTGCTGCAATTTGGCTACGGAACCGACCGAGCATTTTCACCTGTCGCCGGAAGATTACGCCGCTGCTGAAGACTGGGGAACGGTGATTGCCATTGTCCACAGCCACCCGGATGCCACAACGCAGCCGAGCGAACTGGATAAAGCCCAATGCGATGCAACATTTTTGCCCTGGCACATCGTGAGTTGGCCAGAAGGGGATTTACGGACAATCCAGCCTCGGGGAGAACTTCCGCTACTGGAGCGCCCGTTTGTTCTCGGTCACTTTGACTGCTGGGGACTAGTAATGAGTTACTTCCGGCAGACGCATGGTATCGAACTGACGGATTACCGTGTTGATTATCCCTGGTGGGAAGACTGCTACCCTGAAAACTTCTACCACGATTGCTGGTATGAATGCGGATTTCGTGAATTCAGCGGTGTACCGCGGCCTGGTGATATGGTTATCATGCAGGTCCAGGCTAATAAGTGGAATCATGCAGGGATCCTGCTGGAAGGTAACATGTTACTCCACCATCTTTATGGCCATTTGAGTCAGCGTGTACCCTATGGTGGATACTGGCAGGAACGGACGATGAAGGTTCTACGGCATATGTCTATGTGCTAATTTTCTGAATTATCAAAAATGGATAGGGATATGAAAAAAAACATATTATTGATTTCGTTACTGGGTTTATTTGGTTGTAGTGCAGCTTCCTTACAGGAAGGACAGCCTATTTATTCTGGTCATACCTCAAAAAGTGCTGCACAACTTAACAAATGCATGTCCCCTAAGTGGCAGGATCTGCACCCACAGGCAACAAGTATAGAAACTGAAACTGGATATAGAATATCAGCCTCTGATGATTTATTCGGCGTTCTTTCGATGGCTATTATACAAGATAGCTCTCAGGGCGGGGCTGATGTGAAGGTCTATGTTGCAAGTAAAGGTATCGGTGACCCGTGGGGTAAAATAGCTCGATCATGTATTTAATTTGTTTCTGTTCTTTAAAGCCTCTTTATGTGGCTTTTTTATTGGAGTAAGCATGCAAGAAATAATGACTAGAATTGAACTAGGTGGCGCATTAGGTAAAACATTTGGTAGAGCCCATGATAGACTAATACGAACAACAGCAGAGGCTATCAATGCTTTATCAAAAACAATTTGTGGATTTGAACAATATTTAAATACGAGTAAAAAACGTGGTCTAACGTATGCTGTATTTAAAGGTAAAAAGAATATTGGAAAAGATTATTTAGGTTTTCCAGTTACAGGAGAGGTGATAAGAATTGTCCCTGTTGTAATTGGCAGCAAAAAAGCAGGCCTGCTCCAAACAATTTTAGGGGCTGTACTTGTTGTTGTTGGTGCCTTGGGGGCTACTATCGGCCAAGCATGGGGCGGTGCAGCTTGGGGCCCTGACGCTATGAAAATCGGTGCAGCAATGATGCTTGGTGGTGTTGTTCAAATGCTATCACCTCAACCATCGGGTCTTGCCAGTAAGCAGAGTGCAGACAACCGGGCTTCGTATGCGTTCGGAGGAGTAACTAATACAGCCACGCAGGGGTATCCAGTTCCCCTTTTATACGGTCGGCGGCGTATAGGTGGCGCTATTATATCGGCAGGTATTTACGTTGAAGATCAGCAATAACCGTGTTGTAATTATGCTATAGATAATAGGCCTAATATCAAGGTGATAGGGTATATGAATAAATTATATGTTTTGTTACTCAGTACAGTTTTGATTTCTGGGATGAGTCACGCCGAAAATGGTTATATCCCTGTATTATATAATCTATCAACGATGTTCGATTTTAACCCTGTTAAAGGACCAGTTAAATCACTTAGTACTATAGTGGAGAGTAATGGCAAGATTACTTATAAGGTATTATTAAAGTTAAATAAGAAAGGTTGTATTGAAAGCCTGAGTTTGGATAATATTTCAAATGGTTTTAAAACAGTTCTTAATAATGATGGGGTGAATCTTGTAGGCAAAAGAGGTGAAAACCCGTACTTTGTTGGTCTAACGGAAGATTGTAATATACTTTCTCAGAGTGATAATGGTGATAAAAATACATTCTCCCTCACTACAAGTGGAATGATTAAAGATACTTATTATTTAGGTCAAAAAATAGCAACGCATTTCTATGATGATAATGATAATTTAATACGTTCTGAGTTTTATGGTTCGGGTAAAATTTTGTCCAGAAATGAAGTTACCTATTTTGATAAGAATACAAAACCTCTTGACTACAAGATTATAAACGAAAGTAGCTATGCACAAGGATACAGTGCGACAACAACTTGTAAATACAACGCGAAACATGTTCCAGAGTTATGTGATTTGATAATACAGAATGCAGGGAATCCGCTACCTAAACCGACAGTAATGACAGCACATACAAGCGTGGAATTTTATTAAATATCAACCTTCATACATACCGCCTACGGGCGGTTTTTTTATGGGCGAGAAATGGCTAAAGCAACCGCTATCAAAGGCCGAAAGGGCGGCAGTTCCAGTTCCCGAACCCCGACTGAACAACCAGATGATCTCCAGTCTATAGCCAGGGCAAAAGTACTTGTAGCACTGGGGGAAGGTGAGTTTTCAGGACAGTTAACCGGCAAGGATATTTACCTCGATGGTACACCGCTGGTGAATGCTGATGGCTCGCAGAACTTTAGTGGTGTGGCGTGGGAGTTTCGTTCCGGAACGCAGGCGCAGAAATATATTCAGGGTATTCCTGGTACTGAAAACGAAATTAATGTTGGTACTGAGGTTTCAAACTCAACAGCCTGGACGCGTACCTTCACCAACACCCAACTATCAGCTGTTCGCCTGCGACTGAAATGGCCTTCGCTGTTTAAGCAGGAGGACAACGGCGATCTGGTAGGGTATTCCATCAATTATGCGATAGACCTGCAGACTGATGGTGGAACCTGGCAAACCGTTCTTAATACCAGTGTAACCGGCAAAACGACGTCTGGTTATGAGCGCAGCCACCGTATTGATTTACCGCAGGCTGGAAGCACCTGGACAATCCGACTGCGTAAGATTACCGCTGACGCAAACAGCGCCAAGATCGGCGACACGATGACGCTGCAAAGCTTCACGGAAGTGATTGATGCCAAGCTGCGCTATCCGAACACCGCGCTGCTGTACATCGAGTTCGACTCAAGTCAGTTCAATGGTTCGATTCCACAGATATCCTGTGAACCACGTGGCCGGGTGATCCGCGTGCCTGATAACTATGACCCCGATACGCGGACTTATAGTGGTACATGGCAGGGCGCGTTTAAGTGGGCCTGGACCGATAACCCGGCGTGGATATTTTACGATCTGGTTATTACCGATCGCTTTGGTCTGGGCAATCACCTGAGTGCAGCCGACATCGATAAATGGACGTTGTACCAGGTATCGCAGTATTGCGATCAGCCGGTACCGGATGGAAAGGGTGGAAGCGGGACAGAGCCACGCTATACCTGTAACGTCTATGTTCAGGAGAGGAATGACGCTTACACTGTGCTGCGTGACTTTGCTGCTATATTCCGGGGTATGACGTACTGGGGCGGTGATCAGATTGTTGCGCTTGCCGATATGCCAAGAGATGTGGATTACGCTTACACCCGCGCTAACGTTATCGACGGACGCTTTACCTATTCCAGCAGTACGACAAAAACGCGGTATACCACAGCGCTGGTTTCCTGGTCTGATCCGGGTAACGCCTATGCGGATGCGATGGAGCCGGTATTTGAGCAGCCTCTGGTGGCTCGGTACGGATTTAATCAGCTGGAAATGACAGCCATCGGTTGTACGCGTCAGTCTGAGGCAAATCGTAAAGGTCGCTGGGGCATCCTCACCAATAACAAAGATCGGGTTGTGTCGTTTGATGTTGGTCTCGATGGCAATATTCCCCAGCCTGGCTATGTCATCGCAGTGGCTGATGAATTGCTCTCAGGCAAAGTTATGGGGGGCCGTATCAGCGCTGTCAACGGTCGCGCCATCACGCTGGACAGAAATGCCGATGCAGTCGTGGGGGGACGGTTGATTCTGAATCTTCCCTCTGGCGCATCGCAGAGTCGAACGATTCAGGCAGTGAATGGCAATGTGGTAACAGTCACCACGGTATACAGCGAAACACCGCAGCCCGAGGTCGTTTGGGTGGTCGAGTCCGACGCACTGTACTCGCAGCAATATCGTGTTATCAGTGTCACCGATAACAATGACGGAACCTTTTCGATTGCAGGTGCCTGGCATGATCCTGATAAATATGCCCGTATCGATACAGGAGCCATCATTGACCAGCGGCCAGTGAGTGTGATCCCTCCAGGTAACCAGTCTCCGCCAGCCAATATCGTAATCAGCTCATTTTCAGTGGTTCAGCAGAATATCAGCGTCGAAACCATGCGCGTGAGCTGGGACCAGGCGCAGAACGCTATCGCATACGAAGCACAATGGCGGCGTAACGACGGGAACTGGGTGAACGTGCCGCGCAGCTCCACAACGTCTTTTGATGTTCCTGGTATTTATGCCGGGCGCTACCTCGTACGTGTGCGCGCCATTAATGCCTCTGAAATATCCTCTGGCTGGGGTTTTTCCGAAGAGAAAACGCTGACGGGCAAGGTGGGGAATCCGCCAAAACCAGTTGGGTTTGTAACAACGCCGATTAACTGGGGTATTCGCCTGAACTGGGGATTCCCGGCTAACACAGGGGACACGCTGAAAACGGAAATCCAGTACACCGCGAACAGTGATTTCTCAAATCCTCTTTTGCTGTCAGATGTGCCTTATCCGTCTGCCGAATACACCCAACTGGGGCTGAAGGCGGGGCAGGAATTCTGGTACCGAGCGCAGCTGGTAGACAGAACGGGTAATGAATCAGGCTGGACCGACTGGATTCGTGGTGAATCCAACGCGAATGCTGACGACTACCTGGGCGATATTGCCGATGATTTTCTGACGTCTGCCGATGGCGACCGCCTTACGGGGGATATTGATACCAACCTTGAAGGTATTCTGCAGAATGCGCTGGCCAACCATGGAACCGTTGAACATCAGTTTGCGCAGTACGGCGAGGTCCGCGCAGACATTCTGGTGGTGAAAACCACGATCGCCGATGTGAGTCAGGCTATGGCGGAAATGTCCACGCAGGTGCAGGCCCAGTTTAATGGCGTGACCGCCGCACTGGAAGATAAGCTCACCGCTGTCGTTGACGCTACCGGGGCATCTGCGATTTATACCCTCAAAACCGGTGTCCGTATTAACGGCGTGATGTATAACGCCGGGATGTCGATAGCAGTGCTGGCTGACGCGGGTAAGCCGGTAGTCACCCGTGTCGGGTTTAATGCTAATCAGTTTGTCCTGATGAGTGGTAGCGGTGATACGCAATATTCTCCGTTTGCTGTTGTTAATGGTCAGGTGTTTATCAGTGATGCGTTTATTCAGTACGGAAATATAACGCTGGCAAAAATTGGTGAACTACGGTCTGCAAATTATGTACAGGGGCAAACGGGAACCATCATGAAATCAGACGGAACGTTTGAGGTTAATGGGGCTGTGGCCGGTGAGGGGGCAATGAAAATCACCAACACAACCCAGAGCGTTAAGGACGGGAATGGCGTTCTCCGTGTACAAATTGGAAAAATAACAGGAGTGTTCTGATGGTATGGGGCGTACAAACATGGAACGCGGGCGGCGTCCCTAATAACTATGGCATAAAGCCTGTTTCGGTATACGGGACGCAAGTATTAGCCAATGGGCAGAAGTCAGGTTCATGGACTGTCCCCGTGCCGCCAGGCTTAAAGTTAAATTATTACCACGTCGCAAACGCATCGGAGACGAGCTCTGGAGGGATGGGCAGTGGCAGACGCAGAGTTAGCGTGTCAGGTAATACGATAACAGTGTCCGCTGCCGGCGATACGGAGTACGCCGCCGATACATTCCAGGCAGCCCGCGCATTCCTGGTCATTACCATAGAGAAGGGGTGATATGTCATACGGGGTTTTATTAGCAACATCATCCAGTGAAGTATGGGTTAGTCCGGAAAGTATTCCTCTGGCGCTGTTTGCGAAGAAAAGCGTTACCGTTCCAACGGCGTCCACAATCACCTCAGTAACACAAAGTTATGATGTCAGTCAGCCTATAATCCCGTTTGTCTATACCACTGGACAAGGGGCGCTATGGTCAGATATTGCCAACGGAACCTGCACGATATCATTGCGCAACGCCGCAGTCGGTACGCGGATGGACGTTTATTTCTTCTCTATATTTCCGCAGTCGTTGCCTGATTATGGTCTCGCCATCTGGGATGCATCCAGAACCTGCATTTTAACCAACGAGACTCGAACCTTATCCGACCTGGAAAAAGTAGGGGGGGGCGGAACGGCGTCAGATAACGGGATTAATACCAATATATTAAAATCAGGCAAGTGGGGTGTTGTACCTGAGTATCTGGGGATTGCTGTCGGGGTTATTAATGACCCGTTACCGCGCCCCTGGCAGTCGAATATACGCGTCATAGCGTGCGGTGAGGGGGCGGGCACACGGATAGTTGCTTACAGTGATGGTGGCTCCTCGACAGGAGTGTCAGGGCTTGGATTTACCAACGGGCATGGGAATGTCATTATCACCAGAGTTGATATTTATGATTAATTGATCGTTTCTGACGATCAATATCATTAAAACGATCTGTTAAATCAATTATCTATTATTACATGCTGTTGTTATTTTCATTATAAATAACTCACGTTGAGTGAAAATATGAAAACTTTATTAATTATCCCTGCGGTTTTAGCCTTGTCTGCATGCTCTGGTATTCTCGAACGACAATCGCCAGTATGCACCGCAACCGCGATAGTTGGTGGTCAGAAAACGGCTGTTTTTATTTATGGTGTCCGCAAGGTTGCAAACCAGACACAATATCAGGCTGGCTATCCGTTTAACTGGAAATGGGTCAGTAAGACTAATTTCACACGTACCACATGTCAGTAATCAAATTATGAATATCGAACCCTGCTCCGGCAGGGTTTTTTATTATCTAAATTCAGGAAAAATCTATGTCAGCAGGAACACTCACCCTGACGAATAACTCTGCCCAGGTATCAGGGGCAGGGACTTCATTTACTACCGAACTCGCGGTAGGCGATTTTGTTGTTGCTACTGTAGGCGGCATCTCGTATACGCTCCCGGTCAAAACAATCGAAAGCAATACAGGGCTGACGCTGGTCAGTAACTTTACCGGTCCCACGCAATCGGGTGCAGCATGGTCAGCAGTTCCACGTGTGGCACTGAATATGGTTACTGCCGCGCTGGTGACCCAGAGCGCGGAGGCGCTTCGCGGCCTGAACTACGACAAACAGAACTGGCAGCAATTTTTCACTGCAGATGGTGATGTAACCATTACGCTCCCTGATACCAGCCAGACAACAGGACCATCAGCGAAAAAGTTAATCAGTAGTGTAAACCTTAAGGCGGATAAGTCTGCTCTCAATGATTACGCCAAAAAAGGGGCTAACTCTGACATCACCAGTCTGGAAGGACTCACTACCCCCCTGAGTATTACGCATGGGGGAACTGGAAGTAATAGTGAATCCGGGGCGAGAACTAAACTTGGTCTGGGAACCTCGGCAACCAGAAATGCGGGCACAGATGACGGAAATGTACCTATTGTAGGGAGTATGTGGGGTTTTGGGCATGGTACAGCGGGGCATATTGTTATAAATGCCACTTCGAATAATGACATCTATTCGGCACTTATTAATTATGGAAGTTGTGTTTTCAGAAACAACGCTTCTATCCCTTCCACACCTTCTACAACATTCGGTGCTGGTATCTGGTTACAAACAGGGGATACGGCGGGAGCGATTCAGATACCCTACTCTCCAGGGGGGGGCGTCACAGTCGTATCGGCCCAGGCAGGTGTCGGAGTATTCTCGCGGACAATGTACGACACTGCCAACACCACAGTAGACGGTAATGGTTTCATTAAAAAAGCATCTCCGATTGTTAAACTGAAAGGCGACGGATCGGCGGAAGTTAACTACCAGGCAGAGGGGGCCTTCACAGAACGTCTTGACGTTGGCGTTTATCGTATTTCTGGTGTTTTGGGCTTCAACTCAGCTCCAGTATGGGGTGGTATCGATGGCGGCATTGAGATACCGCTCGACCGAAACAAACAGCCCCTGTTGTGGGTGGATTATAAAGTTGAGTCAGATGGTTCCATTCTGCTGAAAACGTACCACCGAACACATCCATCGGCACCGGAGTTTGCCCGTAATTTAATTGGCCACGCATCTGATAATGAGACTTTTATTGAAACCGTAAAAGACGGGGAACCTGTTGATATCCCTGCAGGACGCTGGGTGGATCTGCGTGTTGAAATGCCAGCAGACAGTATCTTTAATCAGCGTCAGGAAGAAATGAGGATAGCAATGGAACAGGCTGAGCAGGCTCGTTCTGAAAATCAGCAGAGCGCCCAGCCGTTATAGTTGATGTAATAATGCTACAGCCAGGCACATCTGCTTGTTAATCTTCAGCTAACCAGAACTCAGCCTCTTCAAACATTTCCTGGACAGTACGGCTTATCTGCTCTTTCTCATGCTTGCTGGCATCAGTGTTGATCGCCGGCAATGCCATCATCGGTTTTACCCGGACATCAGCATCCGGGAAAATCCGGTGAACCCTCTTACTCAATTCGCCCAGAATGATGTCTTTTGCACCGGGCAGACCATCAAAATTCCTTTTGTCATAAACGAGTTCCACAAACATGCTTTAGCTCCTCTTTACTGTATATAATGACAGTATATACTGTATGTATAAACAGTATCAATGAGAGTGAGTTTATTATGAAGTTTTATTCACCAGTCGAGCTACGTCAGATAGTTGCGCTTCCCTTATTTGGCGATTTGGTTCCATGCGGATTTCCTTCGCCAGCGCAGGATTATGTTGAGAAACGTATTGACCTCAACGAGCTGTTAGTGCAACACCCAAGTGCGACCTATTTCGTAAAATCATCTGGCGATTCCATGATCGGTGCGGGTATCGGTAATGGCGATTTGCTGGTCGTCGATCGATCAAGAAAGCCTGCACATGGAGACATTGTTATTGCTGCCATTGATGGTGAGTTTACTGTTAAACGTCTGCAGTTAAACCCGGTCGTTATGCTTGTACCTGAAAATAGTGCTTATGCACCCATCAGGATAAACAGCGAAGATACGCTGGATATCTTTGGTGTTGTGACATTTATCGTGAAAGCGGCAAGCTGAACATGTTTGCTCTGGTTGATGTGAACTCGTTTTATGCCAGTTGTGAGACTGCATTCCGGCCAGATCTGAAGGGAAGGCCGGTTGTGGTTCTCTCAAACAACGATGGCTGTGTTATTGCCCGTAACGCTGAAGCCAAAACGATTGGTGTGAAAATGGGAGACCCGTATTTCAGGCAAAAGGACTTATTCCGTCGATGTGGTGTTGTTTGCTTCAGCAGCAATTATGAACTGTATGCGGATATGTCCAGCAGGGTAATGGCCACGCTGGAGGCATTATCACCACGATGCGAAATTTATTCGATAGACGAGGCTTTCTGTGATGTTTCCGGCGTGAGGAATTGCCGTGTGCTGGAGGATTTTGGGCGTGAGTTAAAAGATGCGGTTTATCAAAATACGGGCCTGGCTGTTGGCGTTGGTATTGCTCAGACAAAAACGCTGGCCAAGCTGGCAAATCACGCCGCTAAAAAATGGCAGAAACAGACGGGAGGCGTGGTGGATTTATCAAACCTCGAACGCCAGCGTAAGCTTATGGCTGCGCTTCCGGTTGATGGGGTCTGGGGTATCGGGCGACGAATTGGCAAGAAGCTGGAGGCTATGGGGATCAAAAAGGTTCTTGATCTGGCAGATACTGACATCCGTTTTATCCGTAAGCACTTCAATGTTGTCCTGGAGAGAACAGTGCGCGAGCTTCGTGGAGAACCCTGTCTTGAACTGGAGGAGTTTGCGCCAGTAAAGCAGGAAATTGTCTGTTCCCGGTCATTCGGGGAGCGCATTACCGATTATGACGCTATGCGGCAGGCCATCTGCAGTTATGCGTCGCGCGCCGCAGAAAAGTTACGTGGAGAGCATCAGTATTGCCGCTTCATATCGACCTTTGTCAAAACGTCACCCTTTGCGCTGAACGAACAGTACTACGGTAACAGCGCATCAGTGAAACTGCTCACCCCGACACAGGACAGCCGGGACATTATTGCAGCAGCGACGCGAAGCCTGGATGCAATATGGAAAGACGGACATCGATATCAGAAAGCGGGGGTCATGCTGGGAGACTTCTTCAGTCAGGGTATAGCCCAGTTGAATCTGTTCGATGATAATGCGCCGCGCCGGGGTAGTGGGAAATTGATGGAAGTTCTGGATCATCTGAATGCAAAGGAAGGCAGAGGGGCGCTTTATTTCGCCGGACAGGGGATTCAGCAACAATGGGCGATGAAGAGAGAAATGTTGTCACCACGTTATACCACCAGGTATTCTGATATTCTTAGTGTCAGATGAGTTTCATCAGGTCGATGCAGCGACCAGAATTAAATTATTATGGTTCAAAAAATAAGCGTATTATTATCTATAAAGGCTAGAGAACTGATAAAATTATCATGATGGATGATTTTTCTAAGTGGGAAATTAAGAATTCTCAAACCATTCATTAAATAGATGTCGCATTTTTGCATTGCTGTGTTAATGACTATTCGTTCGATATTACTTAATGCATAATTACGACACTTCTCTCTGTTGATTTTGTTGTCTAGCTCCATGCTGGCAACCATTTCACCAGTAGTATTCCCTCCTCTGGACTTGAGGGTCCTTAATCTCAATTCGCCATCGCGCAATTCTTTACTTAGGACTCTGACTCTATTTGCTAATTCTATGACATCCGGAGCTATCTGAAGTGCGTCAAGAAGGTGATTAATCTTTATATGAATATCAACCAAATAGTGCTCAAGTTGTTTGATTGCATTTTTACCTGAAAAACTAGCCTGTAAAAAATCCATATTTGCTAACAATACGCCGACAAGAACTTGGTCAGTAAAGTCTCGCCTGATTGGAGGTGTGCTGCAACGATGGAGTCTCCTCATCGGACAGACGTAATACCCCATTCCTTTGTTATCTATCCCTGTCATGATTATCGAACATCCACACGAACTGCAACGAAGAATAGAACGAAATAAATTGATTAAATAAGGATTGTCATATGATTTATCGCGTCCAAATGGAGTTAATCTAATCTCTTGTACATCTTGGAATAATTTATGTGAAATAATGGGTGGGTAATATTTGTCTATATTTTTTACACCCTTAGACATTGTTCTGTATGATGGACAATATGTGCCAGTTACAGCTTTGTTTCCGAGGATTTTTTCAATCGTCGATGGATTCCATATGCCTGGATTTCCTGTCAGCGTTTGAGTTTTTTTATCATTAAGAATTTTTGTAATTCCATTCAGTGAATGGCCTTTTAAACGTAGTTTGAAAATATATTTAATAGTCTTGGCGTGTTGAGGTAAAACTTCAAACCCCCCTCCATCTTCTGTTGCTTTTAACCATCGAGGGCATGATCGTGTTAAAAGCTTTCCATTATTTTCCGCGTCCTCTCTTTTTTTCTGCCAGACAGACCGCATACGCTTAGACTTAATCTCACTCTCCTCGTTAGCGCGTTGCGCAATCAAAATAGCTTTAATTAGAACATAAGGATCATCCAGTGATTCCTCATTGTAATGCGTCTGATCAGATAAAGTTACAACTTCGACTCCCGCTTTTAAAATATGCCGTAGCCGTTCAGTAGCGTCACCTATTTTTTCTCTTGAAAGTCGGTCAAGACTCTCAACCAGCAAAACTGTACCTTTTTTGATGAAACCATGTTCGATTGCATCAAGAAAGTCTGATAGAGCGCCACGAAGAGCATTTACTCCATTAAAAGCGCTGAGCCCCAAGTCTTGGTAAGTCAGATTATCTAACTCATATTCAGGATTTTGGGCTATCCATTCATCAATTAGCTGATTCTGACGTCGGAGTGAATCACCATATTGCTGAATTGGCGCGGAGAATCGAATGTATGCAATGGCTTCTTTTTCATATCATAGCCCCTCTGTAATCTGAAAAGATACTCTCACGCCATAGACGTGAGTAATGTGAGTGCGCTCAATTTTTGAACACAATGATAAACTGCTAAGCGTATGGATGTAGATGCGTAGCAGTGTTATAGCTTGTAGGGAAGATAGATAATTTCATATTTCTATGAAGGTTAGTGACAAAATTTCCGCAGCTTGCACCCTGCAGGTATTCTCTCACTGTCGTTTCGTGCATCAACGTATAGTTTCTATTAACTCCGGTCCTTGATTTCCAACATTCCCAACGGCACGTGTTACGGCGTGCCATATAAATTTTTCAGCCGGCACGGCACCGTCGACTGCAATTTCCGCAGCTTCTTTCCCTCCAACATCCTGCCTCATCCATTCGCGAGCTGCATCTGGCGATAGTACTAGCGGTCGCCTGTCGTGAATATCAAGCAGTCCTTTGTCAGCTGCAGCTGTAACTATCAGAAAACCTTCTGCTTCATCACCTCGTTCAAATGGTGTGCTGCCAATTGCCGCTATGAATATTGGCTGACCATCGGTCCGATGAATGAAGTAGGGCTGTTTATTATCGCCTTCCTTTTTCCACTCGTACCAACCATCAGCAAAGCAAATTGCGCGGCCATGCTGCCAGAGCGGTTTAAACATTCTACTGGTGGCCGCAGTTTCAGACCTTGCGTTAATTAGCGGTGATTTATCCCACCACCCAGGGGCGTATCCCCAGATAACTGGATCAAGATGCAGTTGTTCATCACGTTCACTCAGAAGCAGAACTTTGGTGCCTGGCGCTACGTTGAAACGCCCGATGGGTTCTGGATCGTATGGAATATCGCGCTCAGCTTCATCTGAGAGCAGGGCGAGATAGTCTTCACGTGTCATTGACTGTGAAAAGCGTCCACACATAGAAACCTCCAGTTAACTGTCAGACTGAAAGTATAGGATATTGGTTAGTACGAGAGTATTTGAACCTCCACACCACTAATATTCCATTACGTCTTGCTACCTTTTCGAGGCTGTTATATGGGCGATAAACCACTACCCTGGGGGCAAATTTGGGGGCAAAAATCAGTTAGGGGCATGATTTGGGGCGATGAAATGACTCATATTGCCTGTGATTGTCTAAATTCATTTTTTACTAACTGATTGATTTTATGATAATTAACTGTATTTACTGAATTTTCAAAATCGATTTTATAGTCTAACGCTGATTATGTGGCTGTGGGGATAAACATTTAATAAACCGGGGGGAATCGTTAAGGCGATAAAATTAACAAGCCGGATAGCGTTCGCGCGTATCCGGCCTGGGTATGACATCAGCGGTGGGTCGAATGAGGCGAAATCGCTATCCGGCACCAGTCCTGATTATTTCAGTTCATCAACCATGGTGATGGCGCGGCCAATATAGTTAGCCGGTGTCATCGCTTTCAGGCGGGTTTTCTCGTCTTCCGGCAGAGCCAGTCCGTCGATAAATTGCTTCATGCCTTCAGCATCAACGCGCTTGCCACGGGTCAGTTCTTTCAGCTTCTCGTATGGTTTCTCAATGCCATAACGACGCATCACAGTTTGAATCGGCTCAGCCAGAACTTCCCAGTTGTGATCCAGTTCGTCCAACAGGTGATCGCGGTTTACTTCCAGTTTGCTTACCCCTTTCAACGTAGACTGGTAGGCGATCAGCGCATAGCCGATACCCACACCCAGGTTACGCAGTACGGTAGAGTCTGTCAGGTCACGCTGCCAGCGGGAAACCGGCAGTTTGCTTGCCAGGTGCTGCAGAACCGCATTGGACAGACCCAGATTACCTTCGGAGTTTTCGAAGTCGATCGGGTTAACCTTATGCGGCATGGTGGAAGAACCAATCTCACCGGCGATGGTTTTCTGTTTGAAGTGGTTCAGTGCGACATAACCCCAGACATCGCGGTCAAAATCGATAAGGATGGTGTTGAAACGGGCAACACAATCAAACAGTTCGGCAATGTAGTCGTGCGGTTCAATCTGTGTGGTGTACGGGTTCCACTGAATGCCCAGGGATGTGACAAATTCTTCACTGAACTGGTGCCAGTCAACTTCCGGGTAAGCGGCGATGTGGGCATTATAGTTACCGACGGCACCGTTGATTTTACCGAGAATTTCGACCTGATTGAGCTGGCGATACTGGCGCTCCATACGGTAAGCCACGTTAGCCATTTCTTTGCCCAATGTGGACGGGGTGGCCGGTTGACCGTGGGTACGGGAGAGCAGTGGAATGTCGCGATACTGCACGGACAAGTCTTTCACCGCATCGATCAGTTGGCGCCAGTACGGCAGGATCACTTCATCGCGCGCCGTTTTAAGCATCAGCGCGTGAGACAGGTTGTTGATGTCTTCAGAGGTGCAAGCGAAGTGGATAAACTCGGCAACGGCATGCAGCTCCGGGATATCCGCCACTTTCTCTTTCAGGAAATACTCTACTGCCTTCACATCATGGTTGGTCGTACGCTCGATGGTTTTGATACGTGCAGCATCTTCTTCATTGAAGTTAGCAACGATCGCATCAAGGAAACCGATTGCGTCGGCAGCAAAAGCAGGAACTTCCTTGATCGCTGCGTGCGCGGCCAGTTTTTGCAGCCAGCGTACTTCAACCTGTACACGGAATTTCAGCAAACCATATTCGCTGAAAATCCCGCGCAGCGCGCTGACTTTATCGCCGTAGCGTCCATCGACAGGGGAAACGGCGGTCAGTGAGGATAATTCCATAGATCACAACTCCGGGGTTAAATGAGCAAGAATTTGTTTTGCCTGAGTCGTCAGGCGATTACGAGAAAACATGAGTTGCAGACGGCCTCCACCAACCTGATGCCAGAGCACGGCAGCGCGAATGCCAGCCAGAAGCGATGCGCGTACCTTAGCCTGAACCTGCGGGCTCTGGAGGATGGCCGGAGAACCCGTAACCTGAATACGCGGGCCGAGTGGGCTGATGACGTCAACATAGATACCAGCCATCGCACTCATCAACGTTTCTGACTGCAAATCAAAATGGTCCAACTGGCGCTGCAAGCCGTTGATACGGTCTCCCAGCGTGTCCATAGCGCCTTTGGCTGCTGACAGCTTACGCTCCAGCACCATCAGGCTTAACGTGTAGCGGGTGAGTTCTGCATTCAGCCCCTGACGACTGCTGGCATTAAGCACGCCGAGCAGTGTTTCAAGGCCAAGGCGCAGATTGGCTTCACTGCCGCCGAACACGCCCAGCGTTGAGCTGGGGTTCATATCGATGACACTGTTCAGTGAAACGTGTAGTGCATCGGCATCACAATGCCCCTGGTGCGCCAGTTCTTGTACCAGGCGTGCCGACTGGCAAATACCTGCCAGGGCGAGGGTGATGTCATAATAATTCTTTGCCACGTTCACTGCTTCCTTGTATCAAATGTGTAAATAATTATACCGGCAGAGGCAGACGCTGCTCGATAATGCCGCCGCCGAGGCACACTTCACCGTTGTAAAATACCGCCGACTGACCCGGTGTTACCGCCGCGACGGGTTCGTCAAAAATGACTTCAATACGCTCAGCATCCAGTGCTTTAACGGTGCACGGAATGTCGGTTTGACGATAGCGGGTTTTCACTGTACAGCGCAGGGTGCCGGTGAACGGTTGACGGTCGACCCAATGTAATTGCTGTGCAATCAGGCCAACGGACATCAGGCGTGGGTGTTCATGACCCTGAGCCACAACCAGAATATTGTTCTCAACGTCTTTATCCACGACATACCATGGATCTTCAGTACCTTCTTTTGTTCCGCCAATACCCAGACCTTTACGCTGACCCAGGGTGTGATACATCAGCCCCTGATGCTGGCCAATTTCTTCACCGTCAACGGTAATGATCTTGCCAGGTTGTGCCGGCAGGTAACGACCGAGGAACTCGCGGAATTTACGCTCGCCGATAAAGCAAATACCGGTGGAGTCTTTTTTCTTCGCAGTCACCAGACCCAGATCTTCGGCAATTTTACGTACCTGTGGTTTTTCCAGTTCACCCACTGGGAACAGACTTTGTGCGATCTGCTCATGGCCGAGGGTATAGAGGAAGTAGCTCTGGTCCTTGTTACCATCGAGTCCCCGCAGCAGGCGGCTTTTGCCTTCCACGTCCGCGCGACGCACGTAGTGGCCAGTAGCGATGTAATCGGCACCTAAATCTTCAGCGGCAAATTCGAGGAAGGCTTTAAACTTGATTTCTTTATTGCACAGAATATCCGGGTTCGGCGTACGACCCGCTTTGTACTCTTCAAGGAACAATTCAAAGACGTTGTCCCAGTATTCTGCAGCAAAGTTAACGGTATGCAGTTCAATGCCGAGTTTGTCGCAGACAGCCTGCGCATCCGCAAGATCGGCGGCCGCTGTACAGTATTCCTCACCATCGTCCTCTTCCCAGTTCTTCATGAACAGGCCTTCTACCTGATAACCCTGTTGTTGCAACAGCCAGGCAGAAACGGAGGAATCGACACCGCCGGACATGCCGACGATCACTTTTTTTTGGCTTTCAGACATAGGAATACTCACGACATTGAACTTCAAGGCGGCATATTCTAGCACGCAGCCCTTTACTTGACACCCTCTGTAAACGGCCAGTTAAATTCGCCAATCATTGCGAGTGGATAACGCTGTCCGCTTTGATAACAACGAATACTCTCGGCAACCAGCGGCGAACGCAGGTTTGGCGCAGAGAAGATCTCTTGCGCACTGACCCAACGACAACAATCTATATCGTCGTCATGAGGTTCAGTAGCGCACATATTGGCAAGCTCAATAGAAAACAGAAAACGTAAAAAAGGTGTTCTGTCTGGGGCAATCCATTGATGCATTCGGATGAAGTGTTGTGGTTGCGCTTTTATCCCGGTTTCTTCCCACAGTTCGCGTGCAGCGGCTTGAATCAGGGTTTCATCGGCTTCCAGGTGCCCGGCGGGTTGATTCCACAACGCTTTGCCGTTGATGGTTTCCTCAACGACTAAAAACTTATCTTCTGCATGCACAATGCAGGCAACGGTGACGTGCGGTTTAAACATACCTGTTCCTTATACAGTTGCATCCCGCCATTGACCATTAGCGAGATTATCCAGCGTGTAATTCCCCATCGCATAACGAATTAACCGCAGTGTAGGAAAGCCGACGTGTGCTGTCATGCGACGTACCTGACGATTGCGGCCTTCATATAAGGTCACTTTTAACCAACGGGTAGGGATATTTTTCCGTTCCCGAATAGGCGGGTTTCTCGGCCATAGCCATGCGGGTTCTTCTACCACTTCGATACTCGCAGGCAGGGTGGGGCCATCGTTCAGCGTTACGCCGGTGCGCAGAGCATCCAGCGCTTCGGGGGTTGGCTCACCTTCCACCTGGACATAATAGATTTTCCCCGTACGTTTACCGGGTTGCGTCAACCGGGCCTGCAGCGCGCCGTCGTTGGTCAGTACCAGAAGTCCTTCGCTGTCGCGGTCAAGACGACCAGCAGCATAGACACCCTGAACAGGAATAAAATCTTTTAACGTTTTGCGTCCTGCTTCGTCAGTAAATTGTGGCAAAACATCGTATGGTTTATTGAACAAAACCACCCGTTTTGGCTGGTTTTCTTTACGCTGTTTAGTGACTTGTCGTGAGCTGAATCGCTCAACCCGGTGATTTCTAAAAGAAGTTTTTTGCATGGTATTTTCAGATTATATCAATTGCCGCATTATAGCCTAAGAACGAGTGTCTTTCATGGCGACGAACAATAGGGTAGTATTGACACGCTCATTACAAATCATTAACAAAAAGTTGCTCTAACGCATCCGTGTAGCAGGACGCAAATGCACATGCAGCGTGATGACAGACGAGCAGAACCAGAAGCGCTCGAAGGAGAGGTGAATGGAAAGCAAAGTAGTTGTTCCGGCGGAAGGTAAGAAGATCACCCTGCAAAACGGCAAACTCAACGTTCCTGAAAATCCGATTATCCCGTTCATTGAAGGCGACGGTATCGGCGTTGATGTAACCCCACCGATGATCAAAGTTGTCGATGCTGCTGTCGAGAAAGCCTATAAAGGCGAGCGTAAAATCTCCTGGATGGAAATCTACACCGGTGAGAAATCCACTCAGGTTTATGGCCAGGACGTCTGGCTGCCTGCTGAAACCCTTGATCTTATTCGTGAATATCGTGTTGCCATCAAAGGCCCACTGACTACCCCAGTTGGCGGCGGTATTCGCTCTCTGAACGTTGCACTGCGTCAGGAACTTGACCTGTACGTTTGCCTGCGTCCTGTTCGTTACTACCAGGGCACTCCAAGCCCGGTTAAACATCCTGAACTGACCGATATGGTCATCTTCCGTGAAAACTCAGAAGACATCTATGCGGGTATTGAGTGGAAAGCTGACTCCGCTGATGCTGAGAAAGTGATTAAATTCCTGCGCGAAGAGATGGGCGTGAAGAAAATCCGTTTCCCGGAACATTGCGGTATCGGTATCAAGCCATGTTCCGAAGAAGGGACTAAGCGTCTGGTTCGTGCAGCGATTGAGTACGCTATCGCTAACGATCGTGATTCTGTTACCCTGGTTCATAAAGGTAACATTATGAAATTCACCGAAGGTGCGTTCAAAGACTGGGGTTACCAGTTGGCGCGCGAAGAATTCGGTGGTGAACTGATCGATGGCGGTCCGTGGGTTAAAATCAAGAACCCGAAAACCGGTAAAGAGATCGTGGTGAAGGACGTTATCGCCGATGCGTTCCTGCAACAGATCCTGCTGCGTCCAGCAGAGTACGACGTTATCGCTTGTATGAACCTGAACGGTGACTACATCTCTGATGCGCTGGCTGCACAGGTTGGTGGTATTGGTATCGCACCGGGAGCCAACATTGGTGACGAATGTGCACTGTTCGAAGCCACCCACGGTACTGCACCGAAGTACGCGGGTCAGGATAAAGTGAACCCAGGTTCCATCATCCTGTCTGCAGAAATGATGCTGCGCCACATGGGGTGGGTCGAAGCGGCTGACTTGATCGTTAAAGGTATGGAAGGCGCGATTAACGCGAAAACCGTAACCTATGACTTCGAACGTCTGATGGACGGCGCTAAGCTGCTGAAATGTTCAGAGTTTGGTGACGCGATCATCGAAAACATGTAATCCAGATTCTGGGTTGTATGAGAACGGGAGCCGGGTGGTTCCCGTTTTTTTAATGAAATTTGCTGGCGATTAAAACAGCTATAAACCGGCTGTGGCTCGGGGCGAATATAGGGGGCACTGCGCAAGATTTGTATTTTGTACCCTCATCTGGATATCTCTACCCGTCTAGCAATCATATTTTTTATGGATAAGCAGCAAAACCAGGTCCTGGTGATTCATTGCGCAACACGCATTCGATGAGAGGTGCGAAGCGCTCGGTTGGAAAAACAATATCCTGTTGTTGCATAAAAAAATAGACCTTTATATTCGTGTGTGTTTATTTTTACTGACTAAACAGGTGGCTTATTTTTTGTACGGCGATAGTGAAATTTACTGTGCCTCAAATAACATCAACAGCCTTTTTTAAACAATATTAAAAAATGAATGATGGTTAACTTATTGATTTCAATGAATTAAAAAACGGATGGGCTTTCTGCATCAATAATCGCTGGGTAGCATGTGTAAATAGCATAATAACTAAATTATAATTCTCTTACATTCGATAGATTGGTGAGGTTAGAATGCGGTTAATTGTTATGTTGTTAAGCTTCGTTGTCACTACTCAGGTCTGGGCTGGTGAACTTCCCAAGCCTGTCGGTAAAGTCCTTTTAACACTGTCCGGTAATATAGAAAATACCAATGAAGACGGGAAAGCCGTTTTTGATATCGCCAGTCTCGAGAAACTGGGCACGGTAAGTTTCCAGACTACCTCACCCTGGTATAATGGACGCACTACCTTTACGGGTATCTCTCTGCAAAAGCTCATGGATTATGTCGGGGCAAAAGGTTCTGTTGTTAAGGTCACTGCGCTCAATGACTACACCACCGCTATCCCACTCAGTGATTTCAAGAAATATAATGTTATTCTTGCGCTAAAAATCAACGGAGAATATATGCGCATCCGTGATAAAGGCCCGCTATTCATCGTGTATCCCTATGACAGTATTCCTGAACTGAATAATCAGATTTTTTATTCAAGGTCAGCATGGCAGGTCAGCTCAATGAAAATTGAGTAGAGGTTCAGAGGACCATCATGAACAGAATACTGGCTGGCATTATATTCTTCCTTTTTATATCTACCGGATATATATCTTTCCTTGTGCACGAAAGACAACAAGAGCTACAGAAACTGACCCACTATGCCGACTCATGGTCTGCTGTTCAAATGGTATCAGAATATTACCGATTTGAATCGTGGCTTGGTCTCTACATTAGTGATGATACGATGACGCTTGATGCTGTACGCCTGCGTCTCGACATTATGCTCAGCCAGAGCGATTTAATAAAAGAAGGTGATTTAGGACATTATATAGAAAGTAATCCAGCGCATTATGAACTGGCTATACAGCTTGAGAAAATGCTTAATTATCTGGATGTTCATCTTGAGAAAATGAACCGTTCAGAACTCAAGACATATTTGAAAGAAATGCATGCGCTTGATGCACCGCTAGCCCATCTTTCATCCGGTGCATTAGATAAAGATGTTAGCTCGATTAATAATACAAATACGAATATTCAAACCCTGTATTATATATATTCGGCGACTTCAGTATTGCTTATAATATTGAGTGCGATACTGGGGATTCTGATTTTTTTCCAGAACAGAAATATTTTGAGAGCACACCTCCAGGTTAAGTGCCTTGCTGAGGAACTTCAGGAATCTAAAGAAAAACTGCAGATCCAGAATGCAAAACTGGAGTATGACGTCTATCACGACTCGCTCACCGAAATGAATAATCGCCAGTTGTTCTGGGGGGATTTAAGTAAAACCATCGCGATGGCAGAAAAAAACAATGACTCTGTGACGGTGATGTTGTTCGATTTAGATCGATTCAAAGAGGTAAATGATACGTATGGCCATGACGCCGGGGATATGTTATTGCGTCAGATATCCCATCGTTTGATTTCTATGAGCCAGGGTTCAGACACGCTATATCGCTTAGGTGGCGATGAGTTTGCGTTTCTTTCGAGCGGTCTGACAGAGAGCCGTGCCGTTTCCCGAGCTCAAAAAATATGTGATTATATCAACCAACCCTACACTATTTATAACGCAATTATAAATATAACCACTTGTGTTGGTATTGTTATCTCAGAAACTGAGCACCGTTCCGACTACCTTTATAAATTTGCCGATCTGGCGCTTTATGAAGCGAAAAATGAAGGCTCGGGTAAAATAAAAGTCTTCCGGCAGCGGATGTTAGAAAAGCTGCAAGAAAGCAGAACCCTTGAACATGATATGGCAATGGCCATAGTGAATAAAGAATTCGTGGTTTATTACCAACCTATTGTTGATTCTTTCAGCCGGGAAATTTACAGCTATGAAGCTCTTATTCGTTGGATACATCCTCTAAAGGGACTGCTGCCGCCGGATAGTTTTATTCCTGTCGCTGAAAAAACAGGCATGATTAACGAGATGGGAAAATCTGTGCTTGAAATTGCTTGCAGGGAAGCGGCTTCCTGGGTGGTACCGGTTAAAATTTCAGTCAATGTTTCACCTGTCCAGCTAAGTAGCAAGGCCTTTGCCGGAATCGTGCTGTCCATTCTGAAAGAAACCGGGCTTCCGGCAGAGCGTCTTGAGCTGGAAGTGACGGAATCCTCTCTCTTTACCGAGAGCAATACGCCGATGAATACACTTAACAAGCTCAGAGCTCTGGGGGTAAAAATCTCCATCGATGATTTTGGCACCGGATACTCTTCTCTTTCGCGACTGAGTCGACTTGCCTTCGATAAAATCAAAATAGACAAGTCCTTTGTGCATTCGATATCCACACAGGAAGACGCCCTTAATATCATCAGGCTTATTACGGGTATGGCGAAATCGCTGAATATGAAAGCTGTTGCAGAAGGTGTTGAAACAGAGGAACAGCTGGCGAGCCTTCAGGCTCTGGGCTGCGATTTCGCGCAAGGGTATCTGTTTGGTAAACCGCAGCCGGGTATCAATGGGAAAATCAGAAACGGTTAAATCGCGCACGTTCCTCTTGCTCGGGTGATACGCTAAATCAGCGTAACGACGACGCACTTGCCAGCGCTAAGACGTTGGCAATTGCCGCTTTCGCTTGCGGACTGTTTTTCCAGCACGTTGAGCCGACCATAGACGCCGCTTGCTGGGTAATATCCTCGACAGTAGAGTTTTTGAGATCGGCAAGCGAGTGGAAACCCAGTTGCTCAAGCCGCTCGATGACTTTGGGGCCAACGCCATTTAATGACAGGAGTGCCTGACGTTCAGTGGTTGAAAAGGGCATTGTCTCTCCTTACGTATGCGCAATACTGACAATCCGCTTACGAAAACACGCTGATAGCGGCCAGGCTATCAGTTATAGCCTGGCCAACAGAGGTAAGCAAAACTAGAACTGGTAGTTTAAGGAGACCCAGTAGTTACGGCCGGGGTTGACGTATCCGGTCGTGGATTGTGCAGTCTGATAGTAGTCGCCCGCATAAGTACTATTGCGGCCAACCTGGTACAGTGTGACGTCACTAAAGTCTTTATCCAGTACGTTGTTCACCGCTGTATTCAGCGTCAGTTCTTTGGTCAGCTTATAAGACATCCCCATGTCCAGAACGGTCCAGGCTTTTAAATTTGCGCCTTTGTCGTCATACACCGCCTTTTGTACTGCGCTGAGGTTGTCGTAATTCTCCGTATAGCGTGGAGCCTTACCGCGGTAGCGAGCGCTCAGCCAGGCGTTCATATCTTCCGTTGCCTGCCAGTTCAGACGGGCGTTCGCCATGTGTTTCGGGGTATAACTCAGTGGCGCGCCTTTATTCTCGCCATCTTTTTGCTTGCTCTGGGTATAGGTGTAATTGAGAGATAAACTCAGCGAGTCCGACCACAGCGGGAATGTACTGGCAAACTCGATACCATCGGTTCTTGCTTTACCGCTATTGGTGTAGCTGTTGGTATTATCATCGATAGAATACGAAACGATTTTATTTTTGTATTCAGTATAGAAACCCGTGACGTTGGCGTTCAGCCCAGCGTCATTCTCATAGTAAAGCCCGGTTTCGTAACTGGTACTTTCTTCAGGTTTAAGGTTCGGGTTCCCGACGGTATTGACGGTTCCCTGTGCCGTCACGCCGCTGATGCCGTTATGAAGTTGGCTGAGCGATGGCGCTTTATAGCCCGTTGTGACACCGCCTTTGAGGGTCCACTCGTCGGAGACGTCCCAGACCATATAGGCGCGTGGGCTGAGGTGCCCCCCAAAGACGTCGTTATGTTCATAGCGTGTCCCCACGGTTAAGGCCAGAGAGTCGAGGATATGCCACTCATCTTCAGCATAGGCCGACCATGTTTTCTGGTGGAATGTCTCGCCGGTATTGGCCAGCACGACACCGTCCTTCATGCGGGCATCCCAGTATTCCCCCCCGAGGGTCAACAGGTGCGAGTCACCTAACGGCGTCAGCAGCATGGAATCCAGAATAACGTTGGTGTTCTTCAGTTCACGCGCGTCGCCAGCCCGGTTCGCGTTCTCTGGTGTCAGTGCCGAGGAGACCAACTGGCGGCCTTTGTTCTCGGTTTCATTCCAGCCCACAGAGGATTTCCAGGTCCCAAATGTTAATGCGGTATCGTGGCCGAGCGTCACTTTGTTACGTTCATAACGCAGCGTTTTATCATATCCGCCGGTCAGATTGCCAAGTTGTCCATCATCGTTATCGTAACGTTGTCTGGCGGAATCGAGATCCAGCCACAACGTATTGCTGCCGCTGGTTTTCCAGTCCAGACGAGTACCGATATTGTAATTCTCGGATTCCGTAGGATACGGCACGCGGGTGGAAGAGGTATCACTCAGCGAAGTGACACTGGAGCCTTGGCGCTGTGTGGTGCTGCCGCGAACCTGCATATCCAGTACACCTGCGATCAATGGGCCGCTTGACCAGAAGTTGGCGACCGTGCTGTTACCCCATTTATTACTTTCTTGCAGGTTAACGCCAGTATTAATGGACGTGCTCCATTTATCGGTGCTCTTTTTGGTGATGATATTGACGACACCGCCAATGGCATCGGAACCGTATAACGTCGACATCGGACCGCGGATCACTTCAATATGGTCGATTGCCGCCAGTGGAGGCATAAAGCTGGTGTTCATGGCCGAAAAGCCGTTCGGTGTCACGTCGCTGCTTCCATTTTGACGGATACCGTCAATCAGGAGCAGGGTATAGCTGGCTGGCATACCACGGATGCTAATTTCCAGACCGCCGGTTTTACCCGTGCTGCTTTCGACATCCACACCTTCCACAGAACGTAGAGCTTCACCTAAATCGTTATATTTATTGGTCTGCAACTCTTGCTGTGAAATAACGGAAACGCTGGCAGCCGCGTTGGTGATCTTTTTTTCGTAACCCGAAGCGGTTACTACCATCACGTCTTCAGCGAAGACAAAGGGGCTGGTAAACCCTATGCAGGACAGAACGACAGAGGCAACAGGTTTTAAACGCATAGTCAAACTTCCTTTGTTAAAAATTCAAAGGCAGTAAGATAATTGATGAAAATGATAATACAAATAATTATCATTATATATTTACATAACTTGTCACTTACTGTGTCTTTCTTTAATAAATATACATAAATTGTCATGAATTTGAGGTAGGCAAAAACCGAAGCGGGTGAATAGTTTCCCCTGCAACTATTGCTTCTTATTTAATATAACGCCGAATAAATACGGTGATTTTGCTTAACCACTTCAGCGAAGTGAAACGTGAAAGCGCCGGGTATTAGAAAGTCGTATGATGTTTTTTAAAAATCGTCATACTTTTCTGCGCTGTATCATTTTTTTCGGCATTACTGTCCGCCATAATCCCTTCCCCAGGAGACCGTCTAACGTAAATTGTTCGTTAAACGAGATAAAAATAACGTAAATCTGGATAAGAGAATGATTAAAGGCAAGCTGGCACTGCTGACGTGCGCACTGACTCTCGCATTAACCTCGCCACTCTTCGCTGCGCAAAATGCAGACGAAGGCCAGACGCTAAAACTGGCCATTGGGCCCGAGCCGACGGAGGGATTTGACCCGATGTTGGGCTGGAGTCATGGCAGCTATCTGCTGTTGCATGCACCTGTGTTAAAGCAAAATGCGGATATGAGCTGGGGGAACCTGCTGACGGAAAAAGTGGTGACCAGTGCCGACGGCAAAACCTGGACGCTGACGCTTAAGCCCGATCTCAAATTCTCTGATGGTTCACCGCTAACGGCTGAAGATGTGGTCTTCACCTACAACAAAGCCGCAAAGAGTGGTGGAAAAATTGACATGGGAAATTTCACCCATGCCCGCGTGATAGACAACCGCACGGCAGAAATTACGCTTAGTCATCCGCAGAGCACTTTTGTGAATGTGCTCGGTTCGTTAGGTATTGTTCCGGCAAAACAGTATGACGAAAAAACATTTGCCAAAAATCCGATTGGCGCAGGTCCTTACCGCCTGGTGAGCTTTCAGCCGGGGCAGCAACTGATCGTGGAAGCAAACCCGTGGTATGCCGGTAAGAAGAATGATTTCAACCGGTTAGTATTTGTATTCCTCGATGAGGATAACGCATATGCCGCAGCGCGAAGTGGTCAGTTGGGACTGGTACGTATTGCGCCGTCGATGGCGGTATCACCTGAACAGCAGAATTTAAAACTGTGGGTTCGCGACAGTGTAGAAAACCGCGGTATTGTTTTCCCAATGGTTCCGGCAGGGAAGAAAGATGCTAATGGTTATCCGGTAGGGAACGATATTACAGCCGATATTGCTATCAGGCGTGCGATCAATTACGCCATTGACCGTAAGCAGCTTGCCGGGCAGGTTATGGAAGGCCATGCAATCCCCGCGTATAGCGCGGTTCAGGGGTTGCCATGGCAGGGGACTTCGGTGGCATTCAAAGATGGTGACGCTGAAAAAGCCCGGACGATTCTGGATCAGGCCGGCTGGAAAGTGGGCAAAGACGGTGTACGGGTGAAAGACGGTAAAGAGGCGCGTTTGACGTTGTGGTATGCCAGCGGCGACAGCACCCGTCGTGATTTAGCCGAGGCCGTGCGTGCCATGCTGCAGCCGGTAGGCATTGCAGTGTCGCTGCAGTCGGGTAGCTGGGAAACCGTTGAACGCCATATGCATGCTAATCCTACGCTGTTCGGCTGGGGGAGTCTGGATCCGATGGAGCTTTTCCATCACTACAGCGGGCAGGCGGCGGGGGTGGAGTATTACAACCCTGGCTACTACAGCAATCCGGTGGTTGAGCAACATCTCAAGCAGGCCATTGATGCGCCAGACTGGCAAAAAGCGTTGCCTTTCTGGCAACAGGTTGAGTGGGATGGCAAACAAGGTGCAGGCGTACAAGGGGATGCCGCATGGGCATGGCTGCTGAATATTCAGCACACCTATCTGGCAAATCCGTGCATTGATCTGGGCAAAGGTGCACCGGAAATTCACGGTAGCTGGTCGTTGCTCAACAATCTTGATGAATGGACCTGGACCTGCCGTTGATGAAGTCTGTTTTAGGCCATGTATTACGGCTGATAGTGTTGTTAGTGCTGGTCGCGGCTGGCACTTTCATCTTGCTCAGCTTTTCTCCGGTCGATCCAATCCGTGCCTATATTGGCAACGATTTGCTGCATGTTCCACCGGAGCAATATGCACGTATTGCTGCGCGTTGGGGCCTGGATCAACCTCTGTGGGAGCGTTTTTTCCACTGGTTCTTACGCGTGCTACAGGGCGATCTTGGTTACTCGATGTTGTTTAATGCCCCTGTTGCCAGCGTGATTAAGGAGCGGTTTGCGACCTCGTTTGCGCTGCTTAGCGGTGCGTGGTTGGTTTCCGGTTTATTGGGAACGACAATGGGGTTTGTTGCTGGTCGCTACCTGAACCGTTGGCCGGATAAAGTCATCTGCCGACTTAGCTATCTGCTTTCTTCCTTACCGACCTTTTGGATTGGCATGCTGTTGCTGGCGGTATTTGCGGTGCGCTGGCCGCTGTTCCCGGTCTGTTGTGCGTGGGAACCGGGAAATAACAGTGATATGGCAACGCTGACTGAACGTCTGCGCCATCTGGTTCTCCCTGTTTGTGCACTTAGTCTGCTGGGGCTGGGGCAAATTACGTTGCACACGCGGGAAAGTATCGCCAGCGTGATGAAAAGCGAATTTGTCCGCTTTGCGCGTTTGCAGGGTGACAAGGGATGGTCGTTGTTGCGACACCAGGTTCTGCGACACGCCATCACGCCAGCGCTATGTCTACAGTTTGCCTCGTTGGGCGAACTGTTGGGCGGTGCGTTGCTGGCTGAAAAGGTTTTTGCCTATCCGGGGCTGGGGCAGGCTACCATCGATGCCGGATTACGCGGTGACCTGCCGTTACTGATGGGGATTGTCTTGTTCAGTACCGTGCTGGTGTTTATGGGTAACTCTCTCTCTGCCTGGTTTGTCCATGTTCTGAATCGTGCGCTGGAGCGACCCGATGCTCTATAACCCGACGCCGACGCTTGTTCGTCTTCTGCTGTCCGTGAGTGGCCTGTTATTTATTGCAGTATATGGTGCGGCCACATTGGATAATCCGTTGAGCGTGAATCTTCTTGCCCGTCATCTTCCGCCTGATGCGCTGTACTGGTTTGGTACCGACAATCTGGGGCGCGATTTGTGGGTTCGTTGCTTTCAGGGGGCGCTTACCAGTCTGCAAATCGGTATTGGCGCGGCCCTGTGCAGCGGGTTCATTGCGTTACTGATGGCAGCGATTTCCCGTTTACATCCACGCCTGGATGTTGTCATGCGTCTGATCACTGATGCGATGCTGTCCATGCCGCACCTTCTGCTGCTGATTTTGATCTGTTTTACGTTGGGCGGCGGGAAAAGCGGGGTGATTATGGCGGTTGCACTCACACACTGGCCGCGGCTGGCATTGATTTTACGTGCTGAAGCGGAACGCGTGGCCCACAGCGATTACCTGACACTCACCTGGCGACTGGGACATGGCCACTTTTACTGCTGGCGGCATCACTATTTACCCGCGCTGTTGCCCCAGTGGCTAACGGGAACGTTGCTGATGTTCCCTCACGCGGTATTGCACAGTGCAGCGTTAAGTTTCCTTGGCTTCGGGTTGGCACCCCACGAACCTTCGCTGGGACTGTTGCTGGCAGATGCGCTGCGGTTTATCAGTCATGGCGACTGGTGGCTGGTGCTGTTTCCAGGGCTGATGCTATTTCTCCTTGTGATGCTATTTGATCAACTTGCCCGGGCGGTACAGCGTTTATGGTTGAGAGGTGATACATGTTGAGTTTGCAGCAGATTTCGCTGGAAGTGGCGCGTTATCGCTGGTACGGCGCAAAAAAATGGTCCTCGTTGCTGCAGGATGTCTCCTTTGATGTTGCGCCGGGCCAGATGGTGGCGTTAGTGGGGGGCAGCGGTGAGGGTAAGAGCCTGCTGCTGCAATGCCTACTTGATCTATTGCCGGAAAATTTGCGCTTGCATGGCAATATCACCCTTGATGGAAAAATGCTGGATAACAATGACATCAGGGCATGCCGTGGCAATACGTTTAGTTATGTTCCGCAAGGTGTGCAGGCGCTGAATCCACTGCTGTCGATTGAAAAGCATTTACGAAGAGCCAGCCAGCTTTCCGGTCAGGCGTGGAATACAGGGCAAATTGAACGCTTGCTCGAACGTCATCATCTGGATACCACCGTGTTAGAGTCTTTCCCGCGTCAGCTTTCGGGGGGGATGGCCAAACGCATTCTGGCGTGTCATGCCGCGCTCAGCCAGGCGCGTTATATTCTTGCTGATGAGATTACCGCCTGGCTTGATGCGCCTCTGGCAAATCAACTGCTGGAACAGCTACGCGGCCTGTGTGAGCAAGGAGCCGGCGTTATATGGGTGACACATGATCTCACTCTGGCGGCACGTCACGCAGATCGCATTGTCGCGCTGCATCACGGAACAGTGTCGGATAATGTCAGCCGGGAACAGCTTTTGCGTGGTGAAATTAGTGAACATCTGCAACGGCAATGGCGAGCGCTGCCCGAAAGAAATCAACTTTTTGGAGAGCGGTATGCTGTGCTGTCGTAATGTGTTCGTTCGTCAGGGCGGTAAAATACTGTGGCAAAATCTCTCGTTCTCGCTTTCGCCAGGGGAACGTATTGGGATTTGCGCACCCAGTGGAACCGGAAAAACAACGCTGGGACGTGTGCTTGCGGGGTGGCAAAAGCCGACATCCGGCGACGTTCTGGTTGATGACCAACCGTTGCCGCGCCATCAATATTGCCCGGTACAGCTTGTGCCGCAGCATCCGGAATTAACCTTTAACCCCAGACGGAGTACCGGTGATGCGGTTCATGATGCCTGGCGGCCAGATGCAGAAACGCTTGCCCGACTGCATATTAAGCCGGAGTGGCTAACGCGTCGTCCCGGACAACTTTCGGGTGGCGAGTTGGCTCGAATTGCCATACTGCGGGCGCTCGACCCGCGTACGCGTTTTCTGATTGCCGATGAAATAACTGCGCAGCTCGATCCCTCTATCCAACGGGATATCTGGGCGCTGCTGCTTGAAGAGTGTCAGCGCCGTCCGTTAGGTATGATGATTATCAGCCATCAACAGGCATTGCTTGATCAGATTTGCACGCGAACGCTACGCAGTCCGGATAACCCCTCAGATTAAACCACTCACTGGTCAATAACATGAAGATAAAACCGATGGCTATGATCGCGGCCCTGTTGTGGGCCGCGGTGCCGATGGCAAATGCCTCTGTTCAGGTAGGTTTTTCACCGGAAGGTTCGGCGCGGGGTTTAGTTCTCGACACTATTCATCATGCGCGGCACACCATCGACATGATGGCGTATTCCTTTCAGTCTGCGGATATTGTTCAGGCGCTGGTAGATGCAGAAAAAAGAGGTGTTGTTGTCCGGGCAGTGATCGATAAAAAACGTAATCAGGGGAAAGTCAGTCAGAAAGCGATTGCGTTTGCGACGGCCAACGGTATCGATATCAGATTGGATGACCACTATCACCTACAACACGACAAGACCATGATTATTGATGGTGACACGCTGGAGACCGGCTCGTTTAATTTTGCCAAATCCGCCGAATTTGCGAATTCAGAAAACGTGTTGGTGATCCGTGGAGAGCCTGGTGTTGTGGCGCAGTACCAGGCCCATTTTGACAGCCGTTGGAAAATTGCCCGCCAGCATGATTGAGTGACGTAAAACGATATTGATTAAACCGTAATGTTATATTATAACATTTCATTCGCAAATGATTTGAGGGTGAAATTTTGGCTATGCATGTGGAAAAATTGGCAGTCGCTCTGGGGATGCTTTTGGTTAGTAGTCAGGTACTGGCGCATGGTCACCATTCCCATGGTGCACCAATGACCGAAATAGAACAAAAGGCGGCAGAAGGCGTTTTTGATGACAAAAATGTACAGAACCGCACGCTAGCCGATTGGGATGGCATGTGGCAGTCTGTCTATCCGTATCTGGTGAGTGGTGAACTGGATCCGGTATTCAAAAAGAAAGCGGAGAAAGACAAGAGCAAAACGGCAGAGCAGATTAAAGCCTATTACCGTGAGGGTTACGCGACCGATGTTGACACTATTGGTATTGAAAACGGCGTAATGGAGTTTCATACCGGTAAAAAGGTGGCATCGTGTAAGTATGATTATGCCGGATATAAAATTTTGAACTATACGTCAGGCAAGAAAGGTGTACGTTACCTGTTCGAATGTAAAAGCGCTGGCAGCGACGCGCCGAAATACGTGCAATTCAGTGATCACATTATTGCGCCACGTAAGTCGAGCCACTTCCATATCTTTATGGGGAATACCTCGCAGGCTGCCCTGCTTGAAGAGATGGATAACTGGCCAACCTATTACCCTTATCAGCTCAAGGGAGAAGAGGTGGTGGATGAAATGCTGCACCACTAATCCTGACTGAAACTGTTCAATGAAACCCGCCGATGTTGGCGGGTTTCTGTGTATTACACTGACAGGAATATTATTTCCCGGATGTCAGCGTGTTGTAGCTGGTCATCAGGTTACGATAGTCAGGAATATGGTTGGAGAACAACGTTCCCAGCCCTTCAATATCGTTGCGCCAGTCGCGGTGTAATTCACAGGCCAGACCGAACCACGTCATTAATTGTACGCCAGCAGATGACATACGATTCCACGCGGAATCACGGGTCAGTGGATTAAACGTACCGGATGCATCGGTGACCACAAACACGTCGAAACCGGCTTCAATGGCAGAAAGCGCAGGGAATGCGACGCAGACTTCGGTTACTACCCCGGCGATAATTAGTTGCTTTTTGCCTGTTGCTTTGATCGCGTTAACAAAATCTTCGTTATCCCAGGCATTAATCTGGCCAGGACGTGCGATGTAAGGGGCATCCGGGAACAGTTCTTTCAGCTCAGGAACCAATGGACCGTTAGGACCGGTTTCAAAGCTGGTGGTCAGAATCGTCGGGAGTTTGAAATACTTCGCCAGATCGCCTAATGCCAGAACGTTGTTTTTAAACTTGTCTGGATCGATGTCACGGACCAGTGAAAGCAAACCCGTTTGGTGATCGACCAGTAGTACGGCAGCCTGATCTTTATCGAGACGTTTATAAGCAATAGTCATTTTTCTTTCTCCATGTGATGAGAGGGTGCCTTGCGGGCTGAATCTACTGATAAACATTAGTGGCTAAACGGGGCATTGGGTAGGCGCAAAAGTGGGTTTCATCGTTGCAAATGTGGAACGAATAATGATGTTGCAACCGGACTGAAACAGAATGCTATATTCTAAAGCTTCTCTTTCCATCCCCTGGCGCATTCGTTAGCATATTGTCTCGCAGCAAGTGCATGTGTTTTTTCAGGAAGAGGTTAACGTGTTCGCAGAGTATGGAGTTCTGAATTACTGGACGTATCTGGTGGGGGCTATTTTTATCGTGTTGGTACCGGGGCCAAATACGATATTTGTGCTGAAGAACAGCGTCGGTCGTGGCGTGAAGGGCGGTTATCTGGCCGCAAGCGGTGTGTTTATCGGTGATGCCGTATTGATGTTTCTGGCCTATGCCGGCGTAGCTGCGCTTATCAAAACGACGCCCGTATTGTTCAATATCGTTCGTTATCTCGGCGCGTTTTATCTGCTGTATCTCGGTGCGAAGATCCTGTATGCCACACTGAAATCGAAGGCCAGCGATGCTGCGCCAGACGAAGTTCCGTTTGGCGCAATTTTCAAACGTGCATTAATTCTGAGTCTGACGAATCCTAAAGCCATTCTGTTTTATGTTTCGTTTTTCGTACAGTTTATTGATGTCAACGCGACTCACTCAGGGTTGTCGTTCTTTATTTTGGCGATGACGCTTGAAATAGTGAGCTTTTTCTATCTGAGTTTCCTTATTTTCTCCGGTGCGTTTGTGACACAGTATATTCGTACGAAGAAAAAACTGGCTAAAGTTGGGAATTCCCTCATCGGCTTGATCTTTGTCGGTTTTGCGGCACGTCTGGCGACGCTTCAGTCGTAATGCTATTGGCCCGCTGCTGACGGCGGGCTTTCAGTATTAAGCTGTTCCTTTCATTGAAAGATGTGATGGTTATAACCAATAAATGGTATTTTAAATGTATATTTTGAGGCGTACCCTGTTTACAGCAGCGATTCAATAAGACTCGCTGGTTGTCGACTGGAAAAGGGAAGAAAAATGCTTCAAATTCCACAGAATCATATTCATACACGCTCAACGCCGTTCTGGAACAAAGAAACTGCACCTGCCGGAATTTTCGAACGCCACCTTGATAAGGGTACCCGTGCCGGGGTTTATCCTCGACTTTCTGTGATGCAGGGGGCGGTCAAATATCTCGGATTTGCAGATGAACACAGCCCGGAGCCTGAAGAGGTGATGATTATCGAAGCCGGTCAGTTCGGCGTTTTTCCACCGGAGAAATGGCATAACATCGAAGTGATGACCGACGACACCTACTTTAATATCGACTTTTTCGTGGCGCCCGAAGTGTTGATGGAGAGCGCAAATCAACGAAAAGTTGTGCGTACCGGCAAGGAGTAAATCATGGGTAAAGCAACCTACACCGTTACAGTCACCAATAACAGCAATGGCGTGTCTGTCGATTATGAAACTGAAGCACCGATGACGCTGTTGATTCCGGATGTGGCCGCTGAAGTGGTTAAAGACCTGGTCAATACGGTTCGTTCATACGATACCGAGAATGAGCACGAAGTCTGCGGCTGGTAGGGTTTCATCTCTGCTATTGCTTGATTGCATTCATTTTAAAATTAAAACCGCATCGCGCGTTGACGGCTCGATGCGGTTTTTTTTATTCATGATGCGTAGTTTGTGCGCTCATTTTCTGTAAAAAAGTTTTCTTAAGAAAACCTTAAGAAGATCGCATAGATTGCTAATGGCTTAAAATTCGCTGGGGTTATGATCGGCTGTCTTTCATTTAACAGAACATCGTGCTTATGAAACTTGATACCCGATTAACATTCCCAACACTCCTGCTGGGGCTGGTCACTGCGGTGATCCCGTTTACTGCCAACTTGAATCTCCCCTTGCTCAACGGCGGCGTCGTCAGATGGATTGAAAATGGTCAGGCGCTTTGGTTGTTTTTTGGTGCCATGTTTACTTTCTGCTACATCCGGCCTTTTTCGCGTCCTGATGGCGAGAAGCAATTTTGGCTGTGGGCCGCGCTGTGGTGGTTAGTTTTGCTGGGACGAAGCACCAGTTGGGGGCGCGATTATTTTCCCGATCAGCCCAGGTTGTTATTCAGGGCTATCTCTGTTGTATTAATCGCCATGATTATCTTGCCGGTAGTGATTTCAGCGAACCTGCGTCGGGAGATTGTCAATCGCTTGCGCAATGAGCCGCTACCGCTCTGGTTGTTGGCGATCACCAGCTGTGCATTTTTGATCTCCGACACGGTCGAGCACCATCGTCTGCTGGCTCCCGTCTTTCTTCACAACGCGCAGTATGGCGATCTGATTGAAGAACTGTACGAATTGCCGTTTATGGTTGGGCTATTTCTGATGAGTTTTAACTTTATGGCGCGGGATAAGCAGGCAGAAGATATGGCTATTCGGTTTAACGATCCGCAGTTGGCGAAGTAACGCAATGGCATTTGCCTGAGCCTGGAGGTACGACTCAGGCAAATGTGCAGGTTACTTACGCGATAGCCTCACACAGACGTGATTTCATCTCGCTGTAAGATTTCGCGGCATAGTTCTCCGCCCAACCTTGATCGGTGATGTGCTCAACATTGACGGCGCAATATTTGGTTTCCGGGGTTTTCGAGATGGGGTCCAGATTATCCTGGGTCAACTCATTACAGGCGCCAATCCACCATTGATAGGTCATGTACACGGTTCCGGGATTGATGCGTTCAGAGACATCAGCCCGACTGATAACCTTGCCACGACGCGAGCTCACCCAAACCAGATCGCGATGACGGATACCGAGAGTTTCCGCATCACGCGTACTGATCTGAACATAGCCCGGCTCATCGGCCAGGGCCTGCAATGCTGCGCAGTTACCGGTCATCGAGCGGCACGAATAGTGGCCGACTTCGCGCACAGTGCATAACACCATTGGGTACTTTTCATCAGGCACTTCTGCAGGAGCACGCCACTGTGCGGCAAACAATTTACCTTTGCCATTGGCGGTATCAAACTGGCTGTGTGCATACAGATACGGCGTGCCTGGATGATCAAGCTCCGGACATGGCCACTGAACATGGCCCATGTCACCCATTTTTTCGTATGTCACACCGTAGAAGAGCGGACATAGCTCGCGCATCTCATCCCAGATTTGCTGGTTATTTTGATACTGCATCGGATAGCCCATTGCGGTGGCCAACAGACTGATGATTTCCCAGTCGCGTTTGACATCCCCCGTAGGCTCAATCGCCTGTTCAAACCGCTGGAATCCGCGGTCGGCGCAGGTAAAGACGCCGCCATGTTCGCCCCACGATGTTGCGGGCAGGAGAACGTCGGCCATTTCTGCCGTCTTGGTCATGAAGATGTCTTGTACCACGATAAAATCGAGCGCGTTAAAGCCTTCACGGACCAGGCCCAGATCGGCCTCGGTTTGCAGCGGATCTTCACCCATGATGTAGTAGGCTTTGACTTTACCTTCGATGGCCAGATGGGGGACTTCGGTGATCCGGGTGCCGACCTTGTCATCCATCAGATTGACGTCAATACCCCAGGCGTTGGCAAACTTCTCTCTCACGGCGAAATCGGTAACGTCCTGATAGCCCGGGAACTGGTTCGGCAGTACGCCCATATCACACGCGCCCTGCACGTTATTTTGTCCGCGCACCGGGCCAACGCCGACATTAGGACGCCCCAGGTTTCCGGTCAGCAATGCCAGGCTCGACAGACCACGAACCACGTCAACCGCCTGGCCAAACTGGGTCACGCCCATTCCCCACATCACGGTCGCCGAGGGGGCGGAAGCGAAAGTACGCATCGCCTGACGAACCTGCTGTGCAGGCACACCCGTTAAATGTTCAACGGCTTCGGGCGCGTAATCCTTGACGGTTTACCAGTAAGTTTCGAGGCCTTCGGCATGTTTCTGCACATACTCGCGATCATAAAGCTGCTCTTCGATAAGCACATGGCCAAACGCGTTGACCAGCGCCATGTTACACCCGTTTTTCAACTGCAGATGCTGGTCTGCAATTCGGGCCGTTTCAATGCGGCGGGGATCGCAGACAATGATTTTTGCCCCGTTCTGGCGAGCTTTGATCACCCGGCGTGCCACAATCGGGTGGGAATCGGCGCAATTATAGCCAAAGATGAGCAGACATTTTGAGTTTTCAATATCGCTAATTGAGTTACTCATCGCACCATTTCCCAGCGTTTCCTGCAGCCCGGCGACGGATGGACCGTGGCAGACGCGGGCGCAGCAATCGACATTGTTGGTGTTGAGTACGCCACGTGCGAATTTTTGCATCACGTAGTTGGTCTCATTCCCGGTTCCACGAGATGAACCCGTCGTCATGATGGCGCGAGGACCATAGGCATTTTTGATCTCGGATAAGCGTTTTGCGGTGTAGCGGATGGCTTCATCCCAACTGACGGGAGTGAATTTCCCACCTTTTTCATAGCGGATCATTGGTCGGGTCAGACGGGGAGTCAAAAGGCGAGTGTCGTTCAGAAAGTCCCAGCCATAGTAGCCTTTCAGACATAGCTGGTTTTGGTTCGTTACACCCTCAGCGGCTTCAGCGCGGATGATTTTGTTATTTTCAACAACAAGCTTGAGCTTGCACCCGGCCCCACAGTATGGGCAAACACTGGTGATTTTTTTCATCAATAACAGACCTGTTAAATGCTGAAATAGCGCGAATTGTAGACGGAGTCTCGCGAGAGTTTTCGCGGACTACGATTTGTCGTAGCGACGGGCTGTTAAAGCATAAACTGTGCCAGAATTGAAAATTCAGCAATGGCGGGGAGCGAAAGCAAAAATAGCAGAATAATGACTGACGATTTGACACTAATGACGATAAACGTCAGTAAATATCACCGTTTTTGCGAGGTTTAACCTCATGAAACATCAGATAAAGATGAAAAATCAAAGTGACACTGATCACAAATTTTAATTTTTCGGCGCTATGCTATGCTTTTATACAACGAGTAAATCGTTCACGTAAAAACATAAGCGAGGAAAATAATGGGTATTGTTTCATGGGTGATTTTTGGTCTTATCGCGGGGATTTTGGCAAAATGGATCATGCCGGGGAAAGATGGCGGCGGTTTCTTTATGACCATTATCTTAGGGGTAGTTGGTGCCGTCGTGGGCGGGTGGATCAGTACATTCTTTGGATTTGGTAAAGTTGATGGTTTCAACTTCGGCAGCTTTGTCGTGGCAATTATTGGCGCGATTGTGGTGTTGTTTATCTACAGAAAAATCAAAAGCTAAGTAACGAAACAGACGATAAAGGCCACATTCTTGTGGCCTTTATTTTGGGTTACCACCAGCCCAGCTCCGTTCCCAGCACGACAATAATGGCCACGCCAATCATAATAAGCGTTGTTTTTTTCATCGTTATGCTCCTGGTGAGGCGTAGCCGCCAATAAAGAACCAGGACAGGAAAACGACAGCGGAAATGAAAATAATAACGGGAAAAATAATACCGAGTCGCATACGCTTATCTGCCAGAATAATTTAAAGACGATTAAGCATAACAGGGCTTAATGTACGACAAAAGCGGTTTTATCCTGACGTTTCTTATCCTGATACATCGCACTGTCTGCAAGATGAAGCGCACAGTTGACGTCTGTCTCCAGCGGGTCTATTTCCACAACGCCCAGACTGGCTCCCGGATAATACAAACAGATTCCACCCAGGTCATAGTCACCGCAAATGAGCTGCTGTAAGTGGTTTCTCACGCTTTGCAAACGAACACACGGCGACATTTCGTTTTCCACTGACAGGCTGGCGACTAAAAATTCATCACCGCCCAGACGACCAAGAATATCATTCTCACTGCATCCACGGCGTAAACGCTGGCCAATTTGGATCAAAAACTGGTCACCGACTTCGTGCCCAAAACGATCGTTGATCAGTTTGAAATCATCTAAATCAATATAGGCGACAATAATTTTGTGTCTGAGGTGGCGAGCCAGCGAAAAGAGGGTGTCGATATTTTCAAATATTGCCCGCCGGTTAGGTAACCCGGTCAGAACGTCAGTGTAGGAGTGGGCTATCAGCGCAGCATTTGCTTCACGTAACTGAGCAACCAAAGATTCTTTCTGAATAGACTGCGCAATCAGGCCCGCGAACAGATGCAATACCTGCTCACCTCGTTCGCTTAGCGGCTGTTGCTGACGACTGGTGGCGCAGAGGGTGCCATAGAACGTGCCATCGGGCAGGTGGACTGGAGTACTCAGAAAGGTTGTGATCTCCAGTGCGCGTGCGGCGCTACATTCTGGCCAACGCGCGGGAACGTTATCGCTATACAGACAGTTTGCGTCTATTGCGCGCTTGCAGAGAGTCTCATCCCACGGCACCGACAGCCCTTCGGGGATCTGCATTTGCTTACTATTACGCGCATACAGAATATGCTGCAGACGCGCATCTAAATCGACCTTAGTAAGGTAGGTCGACTCCATCTCAGTCACGACCTCCAGCATCTCCAGAAGTTGCCGAACCAGACTCTCAACAGACTGCTCCGTGGCTAATGATTTTGAGACTCGGGCGAGGATCATGTCTGACATGAGAGGCAAATACTCCAGAATGCTGATAAGTCCTGTATTGCCCGCATAATAGAACATCGGAGGGAAAGATGAAACACGCTATCCGGGTCAAAATGTAGACATGGGATTGAAACTCGTCAGTAAAACATGGAGATAGGTGGGGAGTCGGGGTACTCTTCCAGTGTAACGTTTTTAACAGGAGTGAATATGAAACTGGCCTCTATCGTTGTGCCCGGCATTTTGGTGCTGGCGGGGTGTTCCACATCACCTGAAGCACCCGTACCACCGAAAATTGGCATGGCGAACCCGGCATCCGTATATTGTGAGCAAAAGGGCGGCGTGCTGATCGCGGTGCAGACACCGCAAGGCGTAAGGTCGGATTGCAAGCTACCCGGTGGCGAAGTTATTGATGAATGGGCGCTTTGGCGCAGAGATCATCCGGCAACGGACAAATAGCCCGCTGTCACAATTGACGTAACCACTCAGCCAGAACCTGCGCATGGTTTTGCTGCGTATCCTTCGCCGCATACAGCAGCGTTAACGGCTGTTGCCGGGCAATGTCCGCGAGTCGCTTGCCTTCCTGCTGTTGTAGGGCAAGTTCTGCGCGGTATTGCTCGGAGAAATGGGCAAAATCGATAACATCAGCGTGGAATGCCTTACGTAAATCAGGCGAGGGCGTCAGCGCTTTATCCCACTCATTGAAAACAAGATCGGTTTTTTTCACCCCGCGTGGCCACAGCCTGTCGACCAGAACACGATAGCCATCACTTTTTTCTGCCGGGTCATACACGCGTTTACACTGAATATTCATCTCTTAATCCGCTCCGTTAAGCCACTGAACTCGTCTTCATTACGGTTAAATAAGATCGTAAAACGTGACCATTATAGCATTTTGGCCATATAGACTCTCAATTTAAGGGATTGTGATAACAACAAAAAATCGGTAGGCTGAGGCTCCTTATGTTGTCCCTCATTGTCTGGACATAAGGAAAGTTAATGGAAATTTCCCCTGTTAAAGATACGCTTCGCATTGCGCTGGTGGGCGATTACAGCCCCGATATTGTGGCGCACCAGGCTATTCCCCTTGCCATCGATGATGCTGCCGCCGTTCTGGAATTAGTGGCTGATTATGACTGGCTCACCACATCTGATATTAGCAGTGGTGAAGATTTAGTCGGCTATGATGCCATCTGGGTGGTCCCCGGCAGTCCTTACCAGCATCCGGAAGGCGCGCTGACGGCAATACGTTACGCACGCGAAAACAGTATTCCATTTTTGGGCACTTGTGGCGGCTTTCAGCATGCCATTCTTGAGTATGCTCGCAATGTGCTGGGCTGGCGTGATGCCGCGCATGCGGAAACAGAGACCACGGGTCGTATGGTGATTGCACCGCTGACCTGCTCGTTGGTCGAAAAGACGGATGATATTGAACTGCGTGCGAATACGCTGATCGCCAGAGCCTACGGACGGGATGTCATTACAGAGGGGTATCACTGTAACTATGGCGTGTCGGAAGGTTTTGCCGCTGAGCTTGAAAGCGGCGATCTGCGAGTGACGGGCTGGGATGACGCGGGTGACGTTCGCGCGATTGAACTGGTGACACATCCGTTTTATGTCGGGACGCTTTTTCAGCACGAACGAGGGGCGCTTGCAGGAAAGCCTGTGCCCCTCGTCCAGGCACTGCTGCGCGCGGCCAGAGGATAACAACTGGGCAGGTTGGTTTTTTGCCTGCCCGGTGTATTACGCGCTGGCGATCTCTTTCTCGCGTCCTGCACAGACGCCAAACACGGCCATGATGAGAGCGAGCAGCGCGACGCCAACCAGCGGGAGCTGCCAGCTATCGTTAAGATCGTGAATTTTCCCCATCATCGGCGGCCCACACGCGGCCAGTAAATACCCGACAGATTGCGCCATGCCTGATAGTGCGGCGGCCTGATGCGCTGAGCTTGCACGTAGCCCGATAAAGGTGAGGCCGAGGATCATCGTGGCACCGGAGCCAAAGCCAAACAGCACGGTCCACAGGGCCGCCTGCTCGGGCATAACGGCAAACCCTGCAGCACCAATAGCGCACATTAACGAGACCAGTGCGGCGATAGTACGCTGATCTTTAAACCGATACAGAACGAGGGGGATCAGTAGCCCAGGCGCTGCGGTCGCCAGTTGTAGCAAACCATGCAGCGACCCCGCCTGTGCTTCACTGTAGCCGTGACTGATCATAATGGCGGGTAGCCAGCCGATAATGACGTAATAAATAAGCGAGTTGATGCCCAAAAACAGCGTGACCTGCCAGGCGAGACTGGAGCGCCAGATTGCGCGGGAGTGTAACGCTCGCGAATTGCTGAGGCTGGCATTGGCCGTCTGGCGCCACTGAGGTAACCAGATCAATAACGCCAGCAGCGGAAAGACCATTAACATCATCAGTGCGCCGCGCCAGCCAAAGCCATGTAACGCCAGCGGCACGACCATTGCCGACCCCAGCGCTGCCGCAGCACCCATCGTTAACGAATACGCCCCGGTGAGCTTTGCCACATGCTGTGAAAAATCACGCTTAATGAGGCCCGGCAAAAGGACATTTCCCAGTGCTATGCCACAGCCAATAACTGCCGTCCCGCCAAATAGGGCTCCGGATGAAGGGAGTGAACGTATAGCAATACCCATACAGATCAGCAGCATGGCGGCTAACAGACTGCGCTCAATACCCCAACGGCGAGCGACGGTTGCCGCCAGAGGCGACACCAGCGCAAAAGCAAGCAGTGGTAGCGTGGTCAGGAGTCCCGTCTGGGCGGTGGTCAGACCGTAGTCAGTGCGAATCGCGTCCAGTAAAGGGGCTGCGCCGGTAAACGTAACGCGTAGTGTGGTCGCGATCATCAGGATACCCGCAATTAACAGCGCACCGTTTTTACCGCGGGAAGAAGGGGAGTTAGTCATTTTTTTCTCATATCGTCAGGCGAGGCGTTACCTTAGCGTTTTTACTCTGTGGATGAATCAAGCTAAAATGACAGTTTATCGCTAAAATCGGACATTCTTATGTTTGGACTGAGGCTGGACGGGTATCAACCCGATCTTTACCACGATGCCGCCGTGGCTTTTTGTATTCAGGCTCAGGAAGACGAACTTTTCAGCCCACTGCATCAACACCGCAAAGGCCAGTTAATTCTGGCGTTGCATGGCGCAATTACTTGCGAAGTTGAGAACGCCATGTGGATGGTGCCACCGCAATATGCGGTGTGGATACCAGGTGAAATTCCGCACAGCAACCACGTTACCGTTGGCGCGCAATTGTGCTTTTTATTCATTGAACCTTATGCAGTAGTGATGCCGGATCGCTGTTGTACGCTGAAAATAACGCCATTATGCCGGGAACTTATTCTTGCGCTGGCGAGCAAAACGGATGCCCAGCTCTGTGAACCTGCTACCCAGCGGTTAACGCAGGTGTTGTTTGACGAACTACCGCAACAGCCACAGGAGCAAATGCAGTTACCGGTATCCGATCACCCGAAAATTCGCAAGATGGTGGCGACGATGGCGCGGGAGCCTGCGCAATGGCAAACACTGGGGCAGTGGGCCAATGTGTTTGCCATGAGTGAGCGTAATCTTGCCCGTCTGGTCGTCAAAGAAACGGGGCTCAGTTTTCGCCGTTGGCGTCATCAGTTGCAACTGATCCTGGCGCTGCAGGCACTGATCGATGGGCACAATGTACAGCAGGTCGCACAAATGCTCGGTTACGATTCAACGACCGCGTTTATCACCATGTTCAAGAAAGGCCTGGGTCAAACACCCGGTCGCTATCTGGCAGGGTTGACTACTGCTTCCCAACAATCAGCGACACCAGACCGGCCGCAATAAGCGGACCCACCGGCACGCCGCGAAAGAGGGCAACGCCCAATACTGTGCCCACCAGTAAACCGGCGACGAGTTGAGGTTGGCTACCCATCAGCGTGACGCCGCGCCCGCCAAGCCAGGAGACAACAACGCCGATGGCGATAGCGACCAGCGACTTCCAGTTTAAAAAGGAGTGAATAAGCGTGGAGGGGGGCAGCGTCCCGCTGGCGATGGGCGCCATGACGCCGATCGTCAGAATAATAATCCCAACGGTAAGCCCCTGCTTTTCAATCCATGGGAAGAATGTATTCAGCGGAGTAACACGGACGATTATCAGCACCAGAATTGAAACGGCGACAGTGGTGTTGTGGCTGACAAAGCCCAGAGCTGCCAGTCCAAGCAGGATCAGCAGTGTGACATCAAACATCGTAGTTTCCTTGCCAAAAGAAAAAATAAGCCTGCTTACTGTACGCGTAAATGCGTGACGGAACAGGCTTTTTTATTGATTATTATTATTTTTGGGCGAACGCATAATATCGCGTTTTGATACTGATGTTACGGGCTTGCTATTGTGCGCGATGGAATGGAATTAATTCAGGTTGTGCAATGCGCAAATAATCCTGGGTGTCCATGATCACGGATTTTTCCAGCAGTCCGGCATTGAACGCAATTTCAGTAAAGCGCTCAAACAACAGCGGATCGGCAACCAGCTTGAGTTTTGGATGGAAACTAAACGGTGGGATAGCGCCAAACACGCAGCCGGTCAGTTCATCCACTTCCGCCGGGCTGGCAAGTGATGCGCGTAAACCGCCGATATGTCCGGCAAGCTGGTTCAGATCAGCCTGTTGGTCAGCCGGGAGAATGGCCAGCACATGCTGATTAACGCCGTTGCCTTTTACTTTACAGACGAGGGCTTTTGCCCCCTGACCCAGCGCTGTACCGCGAATTTCCGAGACAGCTTCACATTTGCCAACGGCCTCATGGCTGAGTACACGATACGTTGCGCCTTGTTCTGACAACAGCGAAATTAAACGTTGGTGCGTCACGTTGCCTTTATTTACATCTGTCATTTCTTACTCCTGGTACTACGATGAACATCCTGACGAATACAGTATCACTCACGGTGGTGTTTTTTCTGTTTGTTCAGATAGAGCTGTACATCTGATGCCTTATAAGCGTCATCAATGGTGTCGTTTGGCTGCATGTTATAAATCCCCGCGGAAAAACTGACGGAGGTATCCGGAGCAATAGTGTGTAAGTTATCGCGAATACGATCCAGTAGTTGGGGGGTAAGTTCAGGGGCATAATCGACAAGGATAATACAAAACTCATCTCCGCCAAGACGGATGGCATAGTCACTTTTGCGAATAGAGGCCTGAATAGCTTTGGCCAGAATGGTGATAATGCGGTCGCCTTCCTGGTGCCCGAGCGTGTCATTAATTGTCTTTAGTTTATCGCAATCAATAGCAATAAAAGTTACGCAGGTTCCGGCGTTGACCAGCTGCTGCAAACGCTGCTCTAGCGTGGGCGTTAATATTTTACGGTTATAAAGCCCGGTCATCGCATCACTGATATTTTCGCGTGTGACGTTGTGATACAAACGAAAATGCATTCTGACCATGTTCAGCAGCAGTGCCGTTGCCAGTAAATAGAAGGCAAATATCTTCCAGGAAGCAACAATAAAATACATAAAATCAAGCGATAATGTGATGCGCATTCCGCCTGGGATGTCATTAATATAATGAACATACTGAAACAAGTCGCTCTCGCTTTGGTGAATGATAATCTCTTCACCTGAGTTGATATCAGATAAAGTCACATTGAGATAGCGCCAGACGAGGGGACGGTCGTTGGTATAGAATATGTTCTTTAAATTGTCTTTGTTAACATCCACCATGACAACGCCTTTTAGCTTGCCGGTATAGTAGACCGGGGTCAAAAAGCTCATCACTTTCTCCTGGGTGAGATCGTCCTGATAAATACTGGAAATGACGGTTCGGCCAGTAAAAATATCATCAATATCGCTCTGGTTAATTCCCAGTGTACCTTTCTGTAAAAAAGACCAGTGATTCATGGCAAATTGATATGAATTTACCAGGTTATAGAAATAGATGTAGTCGTTTTTCAGGTCAATGTAATAGCGAAACTTGTATTCCATGGTGCCTAATCCCTGACCATAATCTACCCGTTCACGATTTGCGTTTACGGCCTGATCGAAGGCGGGGAGTAGAAAAATATCGTCAAGTTGTTCAATACAACTCGGCGAGTGGGTCTGTAACGTGCCGCGTAACGGAAGATAATCATGGGCAGTGAGATTGAATCCATGTATGCCGTTGACGGTTTCAAAAGCGGTGCACAGCGCTTTTCGTTGTTCAACTGTGATGGGCTTTTTCGGGGATGAAAATTGGCGCATCATATGGGCGGCAATGCTCTGATTGGTATATTTATCATAGAGAAAGGATGAATCTGCTTTCTCTATGATGTAGCGCATATACGCGCTCATTGCCCGATCGCTGGCAACAAGTTCATAAACCAAAAAAGAAGATGTCAAAACAATAACGCTTACGGAGATAAAGTGCCGGAGCGCTTTATGATGCAATTTCATAATGATTTACAACCCTGTAAGTCAGATACATCAGTCTATCACACGGTATACATCCACTCTAACAGTACGGAAAATCCTGCAGGATTGCGCATTATTTGTAATAAAAAATCATTCGTGCTCTTCACCTTTAACCTCTATTGTTGTATTTATAATGCAACTTATAAAAAAGGAGACCGGCGAATGAGCGCGACTGAAAAAGCGGGCCATACATTTTTAGCCAGCCTGGGAAAAACCCGCCTGCGCCCAGGTGGGGTTGAAGCGACAGAATGGTTGTTCCGGCAGTCCCAACTGACGCCTGGCAGCCAGGTCCTTGAAGTTGCCTGCAATATGGCTACAACGGCCATCGAGCTGGTACTGCGCTTTGGATGTACGGTCTATGCCATTGATATGGATAAAAATGCGCTGAACAAGGCCAGAAGTAATGTGGCGCACAACGGACTGGAAAATCACATTCATGTCATGGCGGCAAACGCCAATACTCTGCCTTTTGCGGATAACAGCTTCGACGTCGTGATTAACGAAGCCATGCTGACAATGTATGCAGACAAAGCTAAAGCGAAACTGATTGCGGAATATCATCGGGTGCTGAAACCCGGTGGACGTTTGTTGACCCACGACATTATGTTCACAGCGCAAAAAATGGAAGAAGGCGACCAATATCAGTTGGTTCAGGTGGTGAAATCAAACGTCAGTCCGCTGACCAAACAAGGATGGAGTGACCTGTTGATGAGTGCGGGGTTTGAACAGGTCCTGCAACAGAATGGCAAAATGTCGTTGATGTCACCGCGCGGATTAATTCGCGACGAAGGAGTAAAGGGTGCAATTAAAATTGCGTTTAACGGTATGCGGACGTACGAAAATCGTCGCCGATTCTTGAAAATGTTTCGTTTCTTCCACTCGCAACGTCACCAACTAAACTACATTGCCTGCTGTTCCATCAAAGGAAAATAAAAAGGATAAACGGATGAATATTGATAAAATGAAAAGTCAGCATGTTGATATACTGGAAAAAATATCATTCTTGCGTAAGTTAAGCCTCGCTGGCGTCTCAGCCAATGCTCAGGAAATCGCTACTGCGATTGTGAGCATGAGCGCGATCATTAAAACGCATTTATCTGCTGAAGATCAGTTCCTTTATCCGCATATTGAGCAAGATGGTAATAACGTACTTCGGCAAGTTAGCACACAATTTAAGCGTGAAATGGCGGACATCGTTAGTGAATATGAGGTTTTCTCCCGCCGCTGGAATATTGCCAGTAAGTTGATGGGCAACGATGACGCGTTCAGACGTGATGCCAACATTGTTTTGCGTAAAGTGTATGAGCGTATGCAACGGGAAAATAAAGACTTCTATCCGCTGGTGGAGAGAATGTAGCGCCATTTTACGCATGAACGGAACGCACCGCACCCGGCAAGAAAAAATCAGCCAGAGATGAAAACTGGCTGATTTTTTACGTTACTAAGCGCTAACTATTGCTGGTAGCACTTTGCTTATGGAACAGCTCGCGGAAAACCGGATAAATATCATCCTGGTCGCGGATATGCTGCATCGCAAAGTTATCAAAGGTAGATTGCAGATGCTCATACTCACGCCACAGGGTCTGGTGTGCACGTCGGGTGATTTCAATATAGCTATAATATCGCACCACCGGCAGCAGCTTTTTCGCCAAAATTTCATGACACAGTGGTGAGTCATCCGCCCAGTTATCGCCATCCGATGCCTGAGCGGCATAGATATTCCACTGGGCAGGGTTGTAGCGATCTTTTACCACTTCATCCATTAACTTCAGGGCGCTGGAAACGATGGTTCCCCCCGTTTCCTGAGAGTAGAAGAACTCGTGTTCATCAACCTCTTTTGCCTGAGTATGATGGCGAATATAGACAACCTCCACATTTTTGTAAGTGCGGCTTAAGAACAGATACAGCAGGATATAAAACCGTTTTGCCATATCTTTAGTCGACTGGTCCATTGAGCCAGAGACATCCATCAGGCAGAACATCACGGCCTGGCTGGAAGGATCGGGTCGTTTCTCATAATTCTTGTAGCGCAAATCAAAGGTATCAATAAACGGTACGCGCTCAATTTTTGCCCGTAATTCAGCAATTTCTTTGCGTAATCGCTCTTCTTCCAGCAACTGCGCGGGTTCACTTTTGGCGATGGTTTCCAGATCGGCCTCAAGCGCATGCAGCTCACGACGTTTACCCGCCGTCATTGCTGTGCGGCGCGCCAGTGAGTTTTGCAAGGAGCGCACCACGCTGATGTTGGCGGGCACACCGTTGGAGGTAAATCCTGCACGGTGCGTTTTAAACTCCGTTAACTGACGCTGCTGATTCTGCTTCAGGTTAGGGAGCGCTAAATCTTCGAACAGCAGATCAAGATATTCATCTTTAGATATCTGAAAGACGAACTCATCCTGACCCTCTCCATCCTGACTGGCCTGGCCTTGTCCGCTTCCTGAACCACCGCCGCCCCCCTGCGGACGTTCGATACGGTCATTCTGTACAAAATGATCGTTACCCGGATGCACGCGATGACGCAGGCCACCACGCCCCTGATGAAACATCGGTTCGCTAATATCATCGGTCGGAATAGAGACAGATTCGCCGCTATCTACGTCGGTCACCGAACGCTTGTTAATGGCCTCGGAGATCGACTGTTTAATTTGCGATTTATAACGGCGCAAGAAGCGTTGGCGGTTTACCGTGCTCTTGTTCTTGCCGTTAAGACGCCGGTCAATAAACCAGGTCATATGCCCCCCGTACTGCCAACTGTTCGCCATGTCTGTAAGTGCCGGATGGCGCTGGCGCTATCCGGCCTACGGAACATTATTTTGCAAGCCCGGTAAGCGCATGCGCCACCGGGCACTGATGTTAAGACGATTTCCGTACGCGCAAATACCATTCGCACAGTAAACGTACCTGTTTACGCGTATAGCCTTTTTCCATCATACGGTCGACAAAATCGTCGTGCTTTTTCTGCTCGTCAGTCGAGGTTTTAGCGTTAAACGAAATGACCGGCAGCAACTCTTCGGTATTCGAGAACATTTTCTTCTCAATAACCGTGCGCAGTTTTTCGTAACTGGTCCAGTTTGGATTGCGACCGCTGTTGTTTGCTCTGGCACGCAGAACAAAGTTGACGATCTCGTTACGGAAGTCTTTCGGGTTACTGATACCCGCCGGTTTCTCAATTTTCTCCAGTTCGGAGTTCAGTGACTCGCGATCGAACAGCTGACCGGTATCCGGGTCGCGGTACTCCTGATCCTGAATCCAAAAATCCGCATAGGTAACATAACGATCGAAAATGTTCTGTCCATACTCTGAATAGGACTCAAGGTAAGCCGTCTGGATCTCTTTACCAATAAACTCGGCGTATTTCGGGATCAAATAGCCCTTCAGGAACTCAAGGTAACGTTCAGCCTGCTCCTGCGGGAATTGCTCACGCTCGATTTGCTGCTCAAGCACATAGAACAGATGCACTGGGTTTGCTGCGACTTCGGCATGGTCAAAGTTGAACACGCGGGAGAGGATCTTAAACGCGAAACGCGTGGACAGACCGTTCATCCCCTCATCAACTCCGGCGTAATCCCGGTACTCCTGATACGATTTTGCTTTAGGATCGGTATCCTTCAGGCTTTCACCGTCATAAACGCGCATCTTCGAATATATGCTCGAGTTTTCAGGTTCTTTCAGACGCGAGAGAATAGTGAAGCGAGAGAGTGTTTCCAGCGTGCCCGGTGCACAAGGTGCATGGGTCAACTCACTGTGGTTAAGCAGTTTTTCGTAGATCTTGATCTCTTCAGATATACGTAAGCAATACGGGACCTTCACGATGTATACACGGTCGAGGAAGGCTTCGTTGTTTTTGTTGTTGCGGAACGTCACCCATTCAGATTCGTTCGAGTGGGCGAGAATAATGCCGTTAAACGGCAGGGCAGAGATACCTTCTGTCCCGTTGTAGTTTCCTTCCTGGGTAGCAGTCAGCAGAGGATGCAGCACTTTAATCGGTGCTTTAAACATCTCTACGAATTCCATAATCCCCTGGTTGGAGCGGCACAACGCACCTGAGTAGCCGTAGGCATCAGGATCGTTCTGCGCATGGTGTTCGAGTTTACGAATATCCACTTTCCCGACCAGAGCGGAAATGTCCTGGTTGTTTTCATCACCAGGCTCGGTTTTAGCGATGGCGATTTGCTCCAGAATAGACGGCCAGACTTTGACGACACGGAATTTAGTGATGTCCCCGCCGAAATCATGCAAACGCTTCGCAGCCCACGGCGACATGATCGTACCGAGATAGCGACGCGGGACCCCATACTCTTTCTCCAGGATCTGTGCATCTTCCTGCGGATTAAACAGGCATAACGGATGATCGTTAACCGGGCTACGTTCACCATTGGCGCTGAGGACATAAATGGGCACCCTTTGCATCAGCGACTTCAGTCGCTCTGCAAGCGATGATTTCCCCCCTCCCACCGGCCCCAGCAGATACAGGATCTGCTTCTTCTCTTCCAGCCCCTGAGCCGCATGCTTCAGATAAGAAACAATCTGTTCAATTGCGTCTTCCATGCCGTAAAACTCTTCAAAAGCGGGATAACGTGCAATCACCCGATTCGAAAAGAGTCGAGAAAGTCGAGGTTCGTGGGCAGTGTCAACCATGACAGGCTCACCAATAGCCATTAATAGCCGCTCTGCCGCGTTGGCATAAGCACTGCGATCTTGCCGACAAGTGGTAAGAAACTCCTGCAGCGTGAACTCTTCGTCCTTGGCAGCTTCATAACGCTGGCGATAGTGATCGAATATATTCATGGTATGCCGTCCTTTCGTTTTTTAGCACATGTTAAGAGCCGTTCATATGAATAGTAGAGGCCCCTGAAGAGGTAAACTGAACGACGTCGCTGCTGAAAAAATAAGCAACTCTCATGCCATTTCGATGGTCAGGAGATCAACGTATTCGGTGATACACCTTCTAAATTTAAGCGTAGATGGCATTTGCAAAACTTGCCTGCACGCGCAAATGAATTTCAATGGCATATCAATAACTCATCAGCAAAAAAAGCACATGTTATGTAAAGAAATGGGGCTGAATTCATGTGCTGTTCACCGTACTGCAAGCAAAATGTCATCACTCGTTGAGAAATTAGGGGGTTACATTGGGCAGGTAATACGTAAAATAGTTGGGCTGAAGCGTATTGGCGGTTACACTTTCGTCGCTAAACATTTGAATAAGGAATTATGGATTGTGACCAAACTCAAACTTCTGGCACTTGGCGTGCTTATTGCCACATCCGCGAGCGTCGCGCAAGCAGAAAGCAACCTGACGCTGGGCGCAGGCGTTGGTGTGGTTGAACACCCTTACAAAAACTACGATAGTGACGTTTACCCGGTCCCTGTTGTGACCTATGAAAGCGACAACTTCTGGTTCCGTGGTCTGGGCGGCGGTTACTACCTGTGGAATGACAATACAGATAAATTATCTGTGATGGCGTACTGGTCGCCACTGTACTTCAAGCCGGGCGACAGCGACGATAGCCGTCTGCGCAATCTTGATAAACGTAAGAGCACCATGATGGCCGGGCTTTCTTACGTGCATAACACGCAATATGGTTTCCTGCGTACCAGCCTCGCGGGAGACGCACTGGATAACAGTAATGGTATCGTATGGGATCTGGCATGGCTGTACCGTTATACCAACGGAGGCCTGACGCTGACACCGGGGATTGGTGTTGAGTGGAACAGCGAAAACCAGAACCAGTACTACTATGGTGTATCGCGCCACGAATCGTCTCGCAGTGGTTTACGCAGCTACGATCCTGAAAGCAGCTGGAACCCGTACCTTGAACTCAGCGCCAACTATAATTTCTTAGGCGACTGGAGCGTGTACGGCACTGCGCGTTACACCCGTTTGTCTGATGAAGTGACAGACAGCCCGATGGTAGACAAATCCTGGACGGGTCTGATCTCAACGGGTATCACCTATAAGTTCTGATGCATTTCCAATGCTGAACATGAGCCCGCGTTATGCGGGCTTTTTTATGCCTGACGGGAATGAATGTTGATCTAAAGCATGAGAATTCACGATTTCTGCTGATTCTGCCTTATGCGCTGCTGTAACGAATAATTAACGTGTTTTACCTGGTGTAGTTACCAAAAAGGAACGTATTATTTAATTAGTTTGATATCGATTTTCTTCCAGAGTAAGAAATACAGGTGTCCCAGAACCCATCATCGTTAGCGACTAACAAAATCTACTGCGGCAATATATTGAAAATGCACTGTTTTGTTATGACGCCTGGACCTCAATTAACCTTGCAAGGGGTGTTGCAAATATCTGACAATTATTTTGAGCGTCTAACTTAACCATGAAAGTCATCTTTCATGTGAAAAGTAAAAATCAAAGCGTTTAATTTTTATTTTACATTCTTTAGGTAATTATCTGAAAAAATTAAAATTGACATTAAATATTCTATTGCAGATATTACTCAAACTTAAAAAGTAGCGAGAGTAATTCTTCCTTGCAGAAATATAATCTGCGATGAAGGTTTTTTGAGAATAAACCTGGTATAGATAATGAAAAAGTTAATCACGATAGCTGTGATGGGCGGGGTTCTGGCGGGTTGTTCTACCGAGGCCTCTCGCATGAATGACTGTGAGAACAAGGGCGTCAGTCGGGACGCATGCTACGTTGCTGAGCAGAATCGTCAGGCTACAATTAATGCTGCAGCGGAAAAACAGGCTATGGAAAATGCACAGAGCCTGTACAGCACAAATGATGGTAACTCCAGTCATCATCATAATCACAATAAATATTAAGGTTTTCCTCATGAGAAAATTAATTATTATCGCTGCGCTGGTGGCATCAACTGTTGCACCTGCTCATGCTATTAGCGAGGCTTACCGCCGCCAGTTACAACATGATCATAAAACCATGGTTAGCGAAGCGAATGCTCCGGTTAACGCCAGTACGGTAAAACCCATACATGTAAAGAAACTGGGAGTTGATTTTAAACGTGGCACCGATGGCATTGCCTATATTAATGGTAGCCCGGCAGCAAATGATGAAAATAATGCAGATGCGCAAACCTACAGTGCAGGCTTGATTTCGGTTATTGTATATAAGAATGGAAAAATAAACGCCATGCAAGAAGGTAAATATTTAGGCCGTTTAAAATAATCTCTGCACAACTAACAAGTTATCTGTCTAAGCCCGGGAATAAATACTGTTCCCGGGTTTTTTATTGCATCTGATTAACGACGAACCCTCCAAACGAAGATGGTGCAATTTGTGCACCATCACAGGACACATCACCCGTGTTTTGCTTTACTGTGGTGCATGTACTCGGGGGGGAACTATGACAGTAAAACAGGTGATGTTTACCGAGCAGGTTTCACTTCCTGCTATAGGGCAGGGAACATGGAACATGGGGGAGAGGCCGCACTGTCGCTGTGATGAAGTCTCGGCGTTGCAGGCTGGCCTGGATCTGGGGCTGCGCCTGATTGATACGGCTGAAATGTATGCTGATGGTGCAGCAGAAGAGATTGTTGGCGAAGCATTAGCGGGACGGCGCGATGGTGCATTTTTGGTTTCAAAAGTTTATCCATGGAATGCTGGTGGCCAGAAAGCGATTGCTGCCTGTGAAGGCAGTCTGCGCCGGCTGAAAACCGACTATCTGGATCTCTATTTGCTGCACTGGACGGGTGACTTTACTTATGAAGAAACCGTCAGCGCCATGGAAAAACTCATCGCTCAGGGGAAAATTCGTCGATGGGGTGTTTCAAATCTTGATTATGACGAGATGCAGGCGCTATGGCAGGTTGCGGGTGGACGGCAATGCGCCACTAACCAGGTGCTATATCATTTAGCGTCGCGCGGCATTGAATATGACCTGCTGCCATGGTGTCAGCAACAGCGGATGCCGGTTATGGCCTATAGTCCGTTGGCACAGGCAGGACGGTTGCGCAGTGGTCTGTTCACTCATTCGGTGATTAACGACATAGCACGTGCACATGATGCCAGTGCCGCCCAGATCCTGCTGGCATGGGTTATTCGTCAACCGGGCGTGATCGCGATTCCAAAAGCGGCGAGTGTGGCGCATGTCGAACAGAATGCGGCTGCGTTAGAGATAACGCTTTCTACTGATGAGTTAAGGTTATTAGATAAGGCATGGCCTGCCCCAGCAGGCAAAACAGCGCTGGATATGGCCTGATAGCGATGTTTACTTTTCTTATCCGGCCTATGCAATGCGTCAGCAGGCCGGATAAGTCGCCATCAGGTAACAGGCAAAATCTTATCGTTTCGCAACACGAATAGTTTGCGCCAGACGAGAAGGTTTCTCTTCCGTGGTTTTCTGCGGTGCGGTTGCGTACGCTGTTTCTACGCAAACAAACGTTTTGTAGCCATCGTCCGGCATATCACCCATGCTGACCGACAGCGCCGGACCCGGGTTCCAACCCACAACGTTCAGATGGTGGTGGTGCACGACATCGATATTACGCTTGAGCGAACCATCATGGATGACGCTGCATGCTTCCGGGTTCAGATAAACGCGGTCAGTACGATCCGGGAAGGTCTGGATACCATCGGCCAGCACATCTTCTTTCGCATCGTTCACTTTATCGATCAGGCGGTCGCCAAGACCACTGACTTTCACTGCGGCAATATCACCCACGTTGAAGTAGGTATGCAGTGCGGAGGTAGTTTCAAACTCGCCGTGGGCTTCCAGCTCGATTTCACAGGTTGCGCCGACTTTAAAGCGGGCAAGCAGGGTAAAGTCGTGTGGCCAAAGCTGACGCGTTTCAGCGTTGCTTTGCAACTCAAACGTCAGAACCACGCCGTTGTCATCTTCGTTATGCGCCTTCAGCGTCCAGGGCAGGTTACGCGCGAAGCCGTGAGAAGGTAGACCTTGCTGAGCCGCCGGGCCAAACCACGGCCAACAAATCGGTACGCCACCCCGCAGCGCCACACCAGTTTTAAACGGCGTGTTATTACTTAACCAGAGAACGTCATCTTCGCCGTTTGGTTTCCAGGACAGAAGGTGTGCGCCCTGCAGTGCGAAAGAGGCTTTAACCTGAGGGTGATCGACAACAATAACCTCCAGCTCATCAAGCTGGCGGCGGGAGAGGACAGGGGTAATTTGTTCGATTACTGGAAGTGCAAAAATTTTATTAATCATTACGCAATCCTTTTTAACCCTAAATATTTCGAGTTGCAGGACGGCGGCAAGTGAACGAACCCCCGATGAGCTTACTGTAGTAAGTGATTCGGGTGAGAGAGCGTAGCCAACACACCTGCAATTTGAAGTATGACGGGTATCTTCGGGCAAAAAAAAGAGCGACCTGAGTCGCTCTTACAGATTACTGTCTCATCTCAACTTATTTGGAGATGTGAGCAATCAGATCCAGAACTTTGTTGGAGTAGCCAGTTTCGTTGTCGTACCAGGAAACCAGTTTCACGAAGTTGTCGTTCAGAGCGATACCTGCTTTAGCATCGAACACGGAAGTGCAAACTTCGCCGTTGAAATCGGTAGATACAACGTCGTCTTCGGTGTAACCCAGAACGCCTTTCATCGGGCCTTCGGAAGCAGCTTTGATTGCTTTCTTAATTTCTTCGTAAGAAGCAGCTTTTTCCAGACGAACGGTCAGGTCAACAACAGATACGTTCGGGGTCGGAACGCGGAACGCCATACCAGTCAGTTTGCCATTCAGTTCTGGCAGTACTTTACCTACAGCTTTAGCAGCACCGGTAGAGGACGGGATGATGTTCTGGGATGCGCCGCGGCCGCCGCGCCAGTCTTTGTGAGACGGGCCATCAACGGTTTTCTGAGTAGCGGTGGTCGCGTGAACAGTCGTCATCAGACCTTCGATGATGCCGAAGTTGTCGTTGATAACTTTGGCCAGCGGAGCCAGGCAGTTAGTGGTGCAGGAAGCGTTAGAAACGATGTCCTGGCCTTCGTATTTGTCAAAGTTAGCGCCTTTAACAAACATCGGAGTGTTGTCTTTGGAAGGACCAGTCAGAACAACTTTTTTCGCGCCAGCAGTGATGTGCTTACGAGCGGTTTCATCTGTCAGGAACAGGCCAGTAGCTTCAGCTACTACGTCAACACCAACTTCGTCCCATTTCAGGTTAGCCGGATCACGTTCAGCGGTAACACGGATTTTTTTACCGTTTACGATCAGATGACCGTCTTTCACTTCAACGGTACCGTTGAAACGGCCGTGAGTGGAGTCATATTTCAGCATGTAAGCCATGTAGTCAGCGTCTAACAGGTCGTTGATTGCAACGATCTCGATGTCAGAACGTTCTTGAGCAGCACGGAAAACAATGCGACCGATACGGCCAAAACCGTTGATACCTACTTTGATAGTCATATATTCCACCAGCTATTTGTTAGTGAATAAAAGGTTGCCTGTAAAATTACAAAAACCTTACGCAGCGTCAAGCGGAATCGTGTCAATCATTGCGACAAATCAAACTGCTGCTTAAGCTTTGCGCAACTGACTCGCCTCACTCTTCCTTTGGGCTTGAAACCACATGGGGGCGGCGGCCCGAATTTTAAAGGGCAATCAAGATAAAAACGTGATGTTGATCACGATTCTTGGGCTGCCATTTCGCACGGATCAAGTTTAGAACAAAAGTTCGCACTACGGTGTTAATGTTTTGTTAGAATCTGTCTCGCGATGTGAGTTTAGATAAAGCGAGATGTGAGCAAATGGCTAAGCAACCTTCCCCAGAAGAACTGAAAAAAAATTTGTCCGAAATGCAGTTTTACGTGACACAAAATCATGGGACAGAACCGCCATTTACCGGGCGTTTGCTGCACAATAAGCGTGATGGCATCTACCACTGTCTTATCTGCGATAATCCCTTGTTTCGTTCAGAGACAAAATACGATTCTGGCTGCGGCTGGCCTAGCTTTTACGAGCCGGTGAGCGAAGAGGCTATCCGTTACATAAAAGACACGTCTCATGGCATGCAGCGCATTGAAATCCGCTGTGGAAACTGTGATGCGCATCTCGGGCATGTCTTTCCGGATGGGCCTCAGCCCACAGGCGAGCGCTACTGCGTTAATTCAGCGTCATTGAACTTCACAGACGGCGAAAACGGTGAGCAAACGAAAGGCTGAAGAAACGATTCAGCTAATTATTCTACGGAGAGTGGATTTAACATGAATCTTGATGAGATGATCGACAGCATGACGCCGGAAGTTTATCAGCGCTTATCGACAGCCGTTGAACTGGGAAAATGGCCGGATGGCGTCGCGCTGACCGCAGAACAAAAAGAGAACAGTTTGCAACTGGTGATGTTATGGCAGGCACGTAACAACACGAATGCGCAACACATGACTATCGATACCAACGGTGAGATGGTGATGAAGAGTAAGCAGCAACTAAAAGTGGAGTTTGGCATTACGCCTGAGCCGATTGCGACGTTTAAATCCTGATGATAAATGCCCGGTGAGCGTTTATGCCGGGCATATGCAGTAGGCTACTTTTTGTTCATCATCGCTTTAAGGTCAGCAAACGGATTATATTTCGCTTCGCCGACGGTCTTCTGCGCATCTTCTCCGGCAACCACTGTTGAACCATACTGGTCCGCTTCCGTATATTTGGAATGCTCATGATCGTGGCAGTACAGGCACAACATCTCCCAGTTGCTACCATCTTCCGGGTTGTTAGAGTGGTCGTGATCGATATGGTGTACGGTCAATTCGCGCAGATTTGAGTACACGAACTCGCGGGAACAACGTCCACAGACCCAGGGAAAGAGCTTAAGTGCCTTTTCCCGATAACCGACTTCCAGACGGGCGTAATTTTTAGGGATGAAAGCCATACCAGCTCATGCCTCCAGTAGAAGATGAAAAGCTGCGCCAGAGAATGGCGCAGCGGATTGCGATAATCATAACCTATTGTGGCAAGCGTTGGGATCAGTGTTTGATACCCAACGAATCGGCCAACTGCTTCGCTAACTGGTTTTTATCATCCGCACCATACTCCCAGAACATAGCGCCTCCCAGTCCCTTGCTTTTGATGTAGTCCGCTTTGATGGCAACAGAACGCGGGTTTTCGTAGGAGAGGGCGAAAAGTGCTTTTCCGTCGGCAGACTGCACCGACAACCACGGCACTTTTGCTTCATCATCCCAGTGTTGGGTAAAGCGTTTTTGTGGATCGTTGATGAGCTTCGCCACAATGTCGTTGTACTTCACATAGGTGTCTTTGGTCAGATCAACGCCCAGTGATTTGAACAACGCTATTTGCTGTGGCTCAAAATAGGGCTGAGTGGCTGGATTTTTCTGTGCGTCGGGTTTGCTCCAGTCAATCCCTGGCTCAACGGCGCGTTTAGGCACGCGACCGTAGAACCCAATACCCAGGTTCATCTGAGCGGGCTTTAGCCCTGCTGCGAGGTAGTTATTGACGACAAAATCGGCGCTGTACTTATCCGCTTCGGCGACCGTTGGCCACGCTGTCGAATCGTACAGGTTTGAGTTGAAGTACTGAGTACCGTAAGCCATATCGTAGGTCATCAGATTGATGTAGTCGAGCAATGGCGCAATGGCTTTGACGTCTACCCAGCTTTTCGGGCTTTCAGCGTTTGCACCGACTGCGATGGTCACCAGTTTTTTATGGCCCACTGCGGCACGTAACTCCTTCAGCAGCGTAGTAAAGTTTGCACGATCGGTCGGTTTACTTTCAACTAACCCCCATGCACCGTTTACCGGATACTCCCAGTCGAGGTCGATACCATCCAGGCCATATTTCGCAATGATGTCTTGCACCGACTGAATAAATACCGCCCGGGATTCTTTTGTGGCCGCAGCGCCTGAGAATCCACGCGCCCCCCAACCACCAACGGAAAGCAGAACTTTAAGATTCGGGTTCTGTTTACGCAATTCCGGGATCTTATGCAGATCAGACTGCACTTTTTCTGAAAGCCAAATTTGATGCAGCTTACTGGCATCTTTTAGCGCGTCATTGGTTTCGTCCTTCTCGTTGTTATAGATCAGGCCAAATGAGTAGTTCAGGTGGGTTATCTGGCGAACATCCAGTTTGTCGATATCGCCGCCAGGACCGGCAGTGACGTCGCCGCCGCCGTTGAAGTAGCCGACAGACATCAGTGAGTTAGCGGAAACAACGCTGGCACAGAGCAGGGGTAATGCTGCCAACAAAGGCAAAAGTTTCATCGGAGTTCCTCTTTGACAATTAAAAAAGCAAACACACCACGGAAATGGCGTGGCGAAAAAAACAGCTCTTGTAGGATAACAGTTTCATAACAGGAAAAATGCGAAGGGGTTCACGTCACTTTAGCGAAGCGGCTGCCATGTTCCTTTGTTTTTCAGTTCATCGTTGCACTTATTTGTGATCTGAGTTGTGAAATACAGAATTTTATCTGCGTTGTAAAGATTTGATGTTGACCTCAAAAATTATATGGATAAGTATGATGACCACTGATGTAAAACTAAACACAAAGGAAAATTCAATGAAAGCACTGGCAAGATTTGGCAAGGCCTTTGGCGGCTATAAGATGATTGATGTACCGGAACCGGTTTGTGGCCCGGATGACATCGTGATTGAAATCAAAGCGGCGGCTATCTGCGGCGCGGACATGAAACACTACAATGTTGATAGCGGATCCGATCAGTTTAACTCCATCCGCGGCCATGAGTTCGCCGGTAAAATTGTCCGCGTTGGCGACAAAGTTAAGGACTGGAAAGTCGGTCAGCGGGTGGTTTCTGACAATAGTGGACATGTCTGCGGCGTTTGCCCAGCCTGCGAACAAGGCGATTTTCTGTGTTGTACAGAAAAAGTGAACTTAGGTCTCGACAACAACATATGGGGCGGAGGGTTCTCGAAATATTGCCTGGTGCCGGGGGAAATCCTCAAAATTCACCGCCATGCGCTGTGGGAAATCCCACAAGGCGTTGATTATGAAGAAGCGGCGGTGCTGGATCCTATCTGTAACGCCTACAAATCTATCGCTCAGCAATCCAAATTCCTTCCCGGCCAGGACGTTGTGGTTTTCGGCACCGGTCCATTGGGACTCTTTTCGGTCCAGATGGCGCGCATTATGGGGGCCGTCAATATCGTGATGGTCGGGCTGGAAGAGGACGTCGCCGTACGCTTCCCGATCGCCAAAGAGCTGGGGGCGACTGCGGTTGTCAACGGTTCCACCGAAGATGTGGTCGCGCGCTGCCAGGAAATCTGCGGTAAAGACAATCTGGGGCTGGTCATCGAATGCTCCGGTGCCAATATCGCCCTTAAACAATCGATCGAAATGCTGCGCCCAAATGGTGAAGTCGTTCGCGTTGGCATGGGCTTTAAACCTCTCGATTTCTCCATCAACGACATCACCGCGTGGAACAAAAGCATCATTGGTCATATGGCCTATGACTCCACGTCCTGGCGCAACGCCATCCGCCTGCTGGCCAGCGGCGCGATCAAAGTTAAACCGATGATCACTCACCGTATCGGCCTGTCGCAATGGCGCGAAGGCTTTGACGCCATGGTCGATAAAACCGCGATTAAAGTGATCATGACTTATGACTTTGATGAATAACTCCATTTATTAAAGGAAGGTTCCCGGATGGAACAGATAGCAAAACCGCACTGCGGCGCCAGGCTGGACAGGCTGCCTGACTGCCGCTGGCATTCGTCGATGTTTGCCATGGTCGCCTTTGGATTACTGGTGTGCTGGAGTAATGCCGTCGGCGGGTTAATTCTCGCGCAGTTAAAAGAACTTGGCTGGACCGATAATTCCACCACCGCTACGTTTTCCGCCATTACGACGGCGGGAATGTTTCTCGGCGCGCTTGCCGGGGGAATTATCGGGGATAAAACCGGGCGCAAAAATGCCTTTATCCTGTATGAAGCGATTCATATTATCGCCATGGTCGTGGGGGCGTTTTCGCCAAATATGACCTTCCTTATTGCCTGCCGTTTTGTGATGGGGGTGGGATTAGGTGCGCTGCTGGTGACTCTGTTTGCCGGGTTCACCGAATATATGCCCGGCAGGAATCGCGGTACCTGGTCAAGCCGGGTCTCGTTTATCGGCAACTGGTCTTATCCGCTCTGTTCGCTGATCGCGATGGGATTGACGCCGTTAATCAGCGCCGAATGGAACTGGCGCGTGCAGTTGCTGATCCCGGCCGTACTGTCGCTGGTGGCGACCGTTATTGCCTGGCGCTGGTTCCCTGAGTCGCCCCGCTGGCTGGAATCCCGCGGACGCTACGCTGAAGCTGAAAAAGTGATGCGGGCCATTGAAGAAGGGGTTGTTCAGCAGACCGGCAAGCCGCTGCCGCCTGTGGTAATTGAAGATGATGGCAAAGCCCCGCGCACGGTACCTTATTCGGCCTTATTAACGGGTGTGTTACTGAAGCGCGTTATTTTAGGTTCCTTTGTCCTGATTGCCATGAACGTTGTGCAGTACACCTTAATTAACTGGCTGCCGACCATATTTATGACTCAGGGTATTAACCTGAAAGATTCCATTGTTTTAAATACCATGAGTATGTTCGGTGCGCCGTTTGGGATTTTTATCGCCATGCTGGTGATGGATAAAATTCCCAGAAAGACCATGGGAGTGGGCTTATTAGTATTAATCGCCGTGCTGGGATATATCTACTCGCTGCAAACCAGCATGCTGCTGATTACGCTAATTGGCTTCTTCCTGATTACTTTTGTCTATATGTACGTTTGCTACGCTTCGGCAGTGTATGTACCGGAAATATGGCCGACCGAAGCGAAACTTCGCGGTTCTGGTCTGGCGAATGCGGTAGGGCGTATCAGCGGTATCGCCGCGCCTTATGCGGTCGCGGTATTGCTTAACGGTTATGGCGTAACGGGGGTGTTTGTCCTGCTGGGTGCGGTCTCCATTATTGTCGCTGTCGCCATTGCTACCATCGGAATTGAAACCAAAGGCGTCTCTGTCGAAAGCCTCGGTATTGATGCAGTTACCAGCAAATAATATTGATGGGGAAATAAAATGAAAAATTCAAAAGCGATATTAAAAACGCCGGGCACGATGAAAATTATTGCCGCCGATATCCCGGTACCCAAAGAGCATGAAGTACTGATCAAAATTGAATATGTAGGTATTTGCGGTTCAGATGTTCACGGTTTCGAATCAGGTCCCTTTATTCCGCCAAAAGACCCAAACCAGGAAATTGGCCTCGGACATGAATGTGCCGGTACGGTGGTGGCGGTAGGAAACCGCGTCAGTAAATTTAAACCGGGCGACCGGGTGAACATTGAACCCGGCGTGCCGTGCGGTCACTGCCGCTACTGTCTGGAGGGCAAATACAACATCTGTCCTGATGTCGACTTTATGGCCACGCAGCCTAATTATCGCGGCGCGCTAACCCACTATCTGTGCCATCCGGAGAGCTTCACTTACAAGCTGCCCGATAACATGGACACCATGGAAGGCGCGCTGGTAGAGCCTGCGGCGGTAGGGATGCATGCCGCAATGCTGGCAGACGTTAAACCGGGCAAGAAAATTGTCATTCTGGGGGCGGGCTGTATTGGTTTAATGACCCTGCAAGCCTGTAAATGTTTGGGTGCTACCGACATCGCCGTTGTTGATGTTTTGGAAAAACGTCTGGCCATGGCCGAGCAGCTTGGTGCGACGACGGTGATCAACGGAGCGAAAGAGGACACCGTTGCCCGCTGTCAGCAGTTCTCCGGCGATATGGGGGCTGACATTGTTTTTGAAACTGCCGGCTCGGCGATCACCGTTAAGCAGGCTCCGTACCTGGTGATGCGCGGCGGGAAAATCATGATCGTTGGGACGGTTCCCGGTGATTCGGCGATTAATTTCCTCAAAATTAACCGTGAAGTCTCCATTCAGACCGTTTTTCGCTACGCCAACCGCTATCCGGTCACTATTGAAGCCATTTCCTCCGGGCGTTTCGATGTCAAGTCGATGGTGACACATATTTATGATTATGAAGATGTTCAGCGCGCGTTTGATGAGTCAGTCAACAATAAACGCGAAATTATCAAAGGCGTTATTAAAGTTAACCATTAATTTATTGAAAAGGGAGAAACAACTATGCTGGCAGATATTAAATATTGGGAAAATGATGCCCAGAATAAACATTATGCGATTGCCCACTTTAACGTGTGGAATGCGGAAATGTTAATGGGGGTGATCGATGCGGCGGAAGAATCTAAATCGCCGGTGATTATCTCCTTCGGCACCGGTTTTGTCGGTAATACCTCGTTTGAAGATTTTTCGCATATGATGGTTTCGATGGCGAAAAAAGCCTCGGTGCCGGTTATTACCCATTGGGACCACGGGCGCAGCATGGAAATTATCCATAACGCCTGGACCCACGGCATGAATTCGCTGATGCGCGATGCCTCCGCCTTTGATTTCGAAGAGAATATTCGCCTGACTAAAGAGGCAGTGGATTTCTTCCATCCGTTGGGTATTCCGGTCGAGGCGGAGCTGGGCCACGTGGGGAATGAAACGGTTTATGAAGAAGCGCTGGCGGGCTACCACTATACCGACCCGAGCCAGGCGGCGGAATTTGTCGAGCGTACCGGCTGCGATTCTCTGGCGGTAGCGATTGGTAACCAGCACGGTGTCTATACTTCAGAGCCGAAACTGAATTTCGACGTGGTCAAACGCGTGCGCGAGGCGGTATCCGTTCCGCTGGTGCTGCACGGCGCGTCCGGCATTAGCGATGCGGATATCAAAAAGGCCATTTCATTAGGTATTTCGAAAATCAATATTCATACCGAACTGTGCCAGGCGGCAATGGCGGCGGTGCAGGAGAACCAGAATCAGCCGTTCCTGCACGTTGAGCGTGAAGTTCGCAAAGCGGTAAAAGAGCGCGCGCTGGAGAAAATTAAACTGTTTGGTTCTGACGGTAAAGCGGAATGACAATATGGATAATATCGAGGTTATTTGTATCGGGGCGGCTATTGTTGATATTCCCTTGCAGCCAGTAAGTAAAAATATCTTTGATGTAGATTCTTATCCTTTAGAACGTATTGCGATGACGACGGGAGGCGATGCGATTAATGAAGCGACGATTATTTCTCGTCTCGGACATCGTACTGCATTAATAAGCCGGGTCGGTGACGATGCTGCGGGACATTTTATTGTCGACCATTGTCGTCGGGAGAATATTGATATTCAGAGCCTGAAACAGGATGCGGATATTGATACTTCTATTAACGTGGGTTTAGTCACCGCCGATGGTGAGCGCACCTTTGTCACCAACCGCAACGGCAGCCTGTGGAAACTGAATATTAACGATGTTGATTTTGACCGTTTCTCGCAGGCAAAGCTGCTGTCGCTGGCGAGTATTTTTAACAGTCCGCTGCTTGATGGTCAGGCGTTAACGGCCATTTTCACGCAGGCGAAAGCGCATAAGCTCATTATCTGCGCGGATATGATTAAACCGCGGCTGAATGAAACGCTGGACGATATCCGTGAAGCGCTGAGCTACGTGGATTATCTGTTTCCCAATTTTGAGGAGGCAAAACTGCTCACCGGGAAAGAGACGCTGGATGAAATAGCCGATAGTTTTCTGGGCTGCGGCGTGAAAACGGTAGTCATTAAGACCGGCAAGAGAGGCTGTTTTATCAAAAGTGTCGATATGAAAATGGAGGTCCCGGCGGTGTCAGGAATTACCGCCATCGACACCATCGGCGCGGGAGACAATTTCGCCTCGGGGTTTATCTCCGCGCTGCTTGAAGGCAAACCGCTGCGCGAGTGTGCGTTATTTGCTAATGCAACGGCAGCAATATCGGTCCTCAGCGTGGGCGCCACGACGGGCGTGAAGAACAGAAAGCTGGTTGAACAACTTCTCGACGAATATGAAGGGTAATAGCGGCAGATGAAAATGATTCCTTTAGGCATTACGGATATTACGCTCTCCCGTATGGGGCTGGGCACCTGGGCCATCGGCGGCGGTCCGGCATGGAATGGCGATCTTGATTTGCAGGTTTGTATCGACACCATTCTTGAAGCACACCGTTGCGGCATTAATCTGATTGATACCGCTCCGGGGTACAACTTCGGTAATAGCGAAGTGATTGTCGGGCAGGCGCTGAAAAAGCTGCCGCGCAGCGAGATCGTGGTTGAAACCAAATGCGGCATCGTATGGGAGCGAACAGGCAGCCTGTTTAACAAAGTAGGTGATCGCCAGCTGTATAAAAACCTCTCGCCTGAGTCTATTCGCGAAGAGGTTGATGCCAGCCTGCAAAGATTGGGTATCGACAGTATTGATATCTATATGACCCACTGGCAGTCGGTTGAACCCTGTTTTACGCCGATAGCGGAAACCGTTAATACGCTAAACACCCTAAAGAAAGAAGGGAAAATTCGGTCTATCGGCGCCGCCAACGTGGATGCCGGGCATGTCAGGGAGTACCTCAAGTATGGCGAGCTGGATATCGTGCAGGCCAAGTACAGCATTCTTGATCGCGCGCTGGAAACTGAACTGCTGCCGTTATGCCAGCAGAATGGCATTGTTGTGCAGGTTTATTCCCCACTCGAGCAGGGACTCCTGACCGGGACTATTGATCGAGATTATGTCCCTAGCGGTGCGCGGGCCAACAAAGTCTGGTTCCAACGGGACAATATGCTGCGGGTGATTGACATGCTTGAGCAATGGCAGCCACTGTGCGAGAAATACCGCTGCACAATCCCCGCGCTGGCCTTGGCATGGATTTTAAAGCAAAGCGATTTAATTACCTTACTGAGCGGCGCAACCGCGCCTGAACAGGTTCGCGAGAATGTCGAGGCGTTGACCATTCCTCTGACAGATGATGATTCATTATTGATGAGGCAAATGGCAGAGGCGTTGGATAGCAAATAAGCCAGCAGATAGGATTGACCTCTGTTTCTGTGTAAAAGAGTATTGAAATCTGTGATTCAGACATGTTCTTTTGAAAATAAACATAGCCTGTGAGATACTAGGGTCTTATTATTACTTTGCAGGAAACAGAGGTGTCATCGTGGCGGCAAAAGACAGGATTCAGGCCATTAAGCAAATGGTGGCTAATGATAAGAAAGTGGCGGTATCTAATTTAAGTTCAATCTTTCAGGTAACTGAGGAAACGATTCGCCGCGATCTTGAAAAACTGGAAGATGAAGGTTTTCTGACCCGAACATATGGCGGTGCAGTGCTCAATACTACCGCGTTGTCCGACAATATTCATTTTTATAAGCGTGCAAAATCTTTCTTCGAAGAGAAGCAGATCATTGCCCGTAATGCGTTACCGTTTATTAAAAATAAGACCACGATGGCTGCCGACTCCAGCAGTACTGCGATGGAATTATTAAAGCTATTGAAGGAAAGAAACGATCTGACGTTGCTGACGAACTCAGCGGAAGCGTTTCATGAATTAGCGCAATCTGAGATTAATGTGGTTTCGACTGGGGGAGAGTTAAATAAGAATACACTGTCACTTCAGGGCCGTATCACCAAAGAGATTATCAGCCGCTATCACGTTGATATCATGGTGATGAGCTGCAAAGGGCTGGACATTACAAGCGGTGCGCTTGATTCAAACGAAGCAGAAGCTGAGATCAAAAAAACAATGATTCGTCAGGCGGCAGAGGTCGCTCTGTTAGTCGATCACTCAAAGTTTGATCGTAAAGCATTTGTCCAGTTAGTGGATCTTAGCCATATTAATTACATTATAACAGATAAAGCACCGGGTGCTGAGTGGGTTGAATTTTGCAAGAAAAATAATATCCAGCTTGTGTACTAATGCAGGGCTAAGTAGTCGATATTTTTTAGATTGCATCCGGTTAATGCCAAATAAAAATGATGATGGTAAATGCGACAGATTTACACTGTCGCCTATTGCCATAACAAGTTTATTATATTTTGCTGCATTTGAGGCACCCAGATGGAACAATATGAACATATCGGCGCAAGGCTGGATCGCTTACCTTTTTCAAAGTTTCACTTTCGTATTTTTGGTATTATCAGCTTTGGTTTGTTGCTGACGGGCTTTCTGAGTTATTCCGGTAATGTGGTATTAGCTAAACTGGTTAGTAATGGCTGGTCGAATAACTACCTTAATGCGGCATTTACTTCAGCGCTAATGTTTGGTTATTTTATTGGCTCATTGAGCGGTGGGTTTATCGGCGATTATCTTGGGCGGCGGCAAGCGTTTCGGATGAATTTGCTGATAGTCGGTATTTCTGCAACTGCCGCCTCTTTTGTTCCCAATATGTATTGGTTAATCTTCTTCCGTGGGCTTATGGGGGTAGGAATGGGGGCGCTGATTATGGTGGGTTATGCCTCCTTTACTGAGTTTATTCCCCCGGTGGTACGCGGTAAATGGTCTGCTCGTTTGTCTTTTGTCGGCAACTGGTCACCCATGCTGTCTGCGGCTGTCGGTGTTGTCGTCATCGCCTGTTTCAGCTGGCGAGTGATGTTTTTTCTTGGTGGTGTGGGAATGCTGTTGGCCTGGTATCTGTCAGGAAAATACCTTATTGAGTCTCCCCGGTGGCTGGCAGGCAAAGGTCTGCAAGAAAAGGCGGAAAAGCATATCCTGGATGTAGAACAACAGGTCGAGAAAGAAAAAAAGATCATCTTGCCGCCATGTCCAAATCCTCGAGAAAAAACGGGGTTAAGCACGGTAAATGATTCGTTTTGGTTGTTATTCAAGGGGCAAATGTTACGCCGGACGCTGGTGGCGATCACAGTACTGATCGCGATGAACATCTCGCTGTATACTATTACCGTCTGGATCCCGACAATTTTCGTTAACACCGGTTTTGATGTGACGAAATCTATTTTCATGACCTCGATTATTATGATTGGGGCACCGGTAGGCATTTATATTGCCGCATTAATTATTGACCGCTTCCCACGACGGTTATTTGGCTCAACGCTGCTGATTATTATTGCTATCCTGGGATATTTTTATTCGATTCAAACACAGGAATGGGCGATTTTATGCTATGGCCTGGTGATGATCTTTTTTTTGTATATGTATGTCTGTTTTGCTTCTGCGGTTTATGTCCCGGAACTTTGGCCAACCCATCTTCGATTGCGAGGTTCCGGTTTTGTGAATGCCGTGGGGAGAATTGTCGCTGTATTTACACCGTACGGGGTTGCTGTATTACTCACTCAGTATGGCGCGGTCACCGTGTTTATTGTGCTCGGCGCTATGCTGGTGGTGTGCTCACTGATCCTGTTTTGTTTTGGTATTGAAACCCGCAGGGTTTCGCTGGAGCAGATATCGAGCCTGGGGTGAGTTTTGCCTGACAGTACGCCATCAGGCAAAAGGTTAGCGTTGCGTTTCTTCCCAGTCAGCCAGCGTGTACAGCGTTGCTCCGGCCGCAGCCATTTCCATAAAGGCGTGCGCGCTGTCTTCTGGCTGAATATTAACCCCACGGCAACCATCAGTAATAACGCTGACGGTATAGCCAAGATCGAGCGCATCCAGCACGGTAAATTTTACGCAATAGTCGGTTGCCAGACCCATGATGATCAGTTCAACCATGCGATTTTCCAGCAGCCATGCATTAAGCGCAGTTGCCTGACGACGGCCGTTATCAAAAAAGGCGCTGTAACTGTCGACCAGTGGATTTTCACCCTTGGTGAAGGTTTGAGAAATCGCACGCTGGTTCAACAGCGGATGCAGGGCAGCACCTTCGCTATTTTGCACACAGTGATCGGGCCAGAACGTCTGCGGCAGCCCGTCCAGTTGTCCCTGACTGTAAGGCGCAACCTGATGCTGGCTGGCGAAGCTACCGTGATTCGCCGGGTGCCAGTCCAGACTGGCAACGACGGTGTCACCGCGTACGGCGCACCAGTCAATCAGACGGTTGGCAATATCGATTGTGCTGTCGCCTTGCGGGACGGCAAGTGCGCCACCGGCACAAAAATCATTCTGTAAATCGACCAGCAATAAGGCTCGGGCCATCGTCATAGACTCCTTTACTCGTCCGGTGTGAGCTCACCACGCAAATTTTGCGTCATCGCTTCGCGAATTGCCTGGGTATCCAGGTTCTGGCTCAGCAAATAATGCAGCTTGGTAAGCGTAGCTTCGACGGTCATGTCCGCGCCGCCAATGACTCCCGCGTGCGCCAGCGCATTACCCGTCGCGTAACCGCCCATATTGACCTTGCCGGACATGCATTGGGTGAGATTCACCACCACAATGCCACGCGAACTGGCATCTTCAAGCTCTTTCAAAAACTCTTTGTTTTGTGGTGCATTACCGACACCGTAGGATCGAAGAATTAACGCTTTCACGGGCTGGCGCAGGAAATTTCGCACCACGTCAGCAGAGATCCCTGGGTAAATCGTGACCACGCCGATCGGCTGCGGGGTGATGGGGTGAACAATCAGTGAGCCCACACCATGCGGTGCGGGTGGTGTCCCCAGCCGGCGGATGTGGATTCCTGCTTCCAATAGTGGAGCAAGGTTCGGTGAGGCGAAGGCGTCAAAACCGTCAGCATGTGCTTTGGTTGTACGGTTACCACGAAACAGGCGATTGTTGAAAAACAGGGTGACTTCATTAATCGGGTAATTTGCCGCAACGTACAATGCATTCAGCAAATTGATTTGTCCGTCCGAGCGTAGTTCTGCTAGTGGAATTTGTGACCCTGTCACAATGACCGGTTTACCCAGGTTTTCCAGCATAAAAGAGAGCGCCGACGCGGTAAACGCCATAGTGTCAGTACCGTGCAGAATGACAAAACCATCGTAATCGTCATAGTGGGCTTTGATGTCTTCGGCAATATGTTGCCAGTCTTCCGGCGTCATATCGGAGGAATCCATCAGTGGGACGTATTCATGGATGGTGAAGTCTGGCATCTCAGGGCGGTGGAATTCAGGCATCAATGCCAGTTGGCGCTGCAGATGACCCGAAACCGGAATGTAACCCTGTTCAGAGCGCTGCATACCTATGGTACCGCCGGTATAGGCAACGTAAATCGATTTCTTTTGCATGACGATTTTCTTAAGGAGTCAGGATATTAATATAGCCGGATGGCTGCTATGCCTTATCCGGCCTAAAAGTTGCGCGATATACGTAGGCCGGATAAGACGCATTAGCGTCCTGTCCGGCAATAGCGACTTAACGGACGTTGGCGCAGGTCAGGCAGAACGCATAACGGTTTTGCGGATCGTTAAACGCAGCCAGTTTATCTCCTTCAGCTTTTACCGCGCTGGCAGCAGAAGCCAGCGGTGCCGGGAGCATTGCCTGAAGGGCTTCTGGCAGCATGGCGCGCACCGAACCTGACATACTGTCCATGACCATATCCACGAAGGTAGGCTCGTCCTGATAATACTCAATGTGCCATTGTTTCAGTTTTGCCAGCTCTGCAGCTTTCGCGACGGCATCATCGAAATCGCCCAGGCTGTCTACCAGTCCGTTTGCTTTCGCATCCTGACCGGTCCAGACATGACCCTGAGCAATTTTATCAATCTGCTCCGGTGTCGTCTTACGCGCATCCGCAACCAGCGTGATAAAGCGCTTATAGCCGTTCTCGATGCTTAACTGCATCATTTGCTGTACTTCCGGCGGTAACGCTTTGGTGATGGAGATATCCGCCAGTGGGGACGTTGCAACACCGTCAGTATGTACGCCAATTGAATCCAGACTGTTTTCTACGGTATTGATAACACCAAAGATGCCGATGGAGCCGGTCAGGGTGCTGGGGTTTGCCACGATGTAGCTTGCAGGCGTGGAGATCCAGTACCCCCCGGACGCCGCCATGCCGCCCATGGAAACGACAACCGGTTTGCCCGCCGCTTTTGCCGCTGCCAGCTCAGAACGGATCACTTCCGAGGCGCTGACGCTACCGCCAGGGCTATTCACGCGCAGGACAATGGCCTTCACTTTCGGATCGAGGCGTGCTTCACGGATCTGTGCGGCGGTCGTATCGCCACCCACATTCCCTGGCGTTTCCTCTCCGTCCATAATGGCACCGTTGGCGAAGACGACGCCGATGCTGTCCCCGGTATCAGCAGGTGTTTTCAGCGTGTAATCGTAGTAGCTGACAGAGCGGTAGTTTTTATCCGCTTTGCTCCAGCCAAACTGTTTGGTCAGTAACTTTTCGACTTCAGCGCTGGAGGCAAGAGCATCCACCAATTTGTTATCGAGAGCATATTTCGCCGTATCACCGTCGACTTTCGTCAGGCCGTCCAGCATCGCTTGCGCGCCAGGGAATACCTGTTGCGCCGGGATTTGTCGGTTAGCGGCGACCGTATCGAGATAGTTCTGCCACAGCTCGCCAATCCAGCGGCTGTCAGCTTCACGCGCGGCAGGTGACATATCATCACGGATAAACGGCTCGACGGCGGATTTATAGGTGCCCACGCGGAATACGTGCGTTGAGACCTTCAGCTTATCCAGCAGGGATTTGTAGTACAGACCGTTGGTGGCAAAGCCGTGCAGATCAACGGAACCCTGCGGAGATAGCCAAATTTTGTTGGCAAAACTTGCCAGGTAATACTGCCCCTGGCTGAAGTTATCGCCTACAGCAAAGACAGGCTTACCGCTGTCGCGGAACTCGCGTAGCGCTTTACCGATATATTGCATCGACGGTTGGTCGGCACCGGCGAAGTTTTTCAAGTCCATCACGATGCCGGTAATGTTGCGGTCATCTTTGGCCTGTCGAATGGTATTCACGATATCGAACAGGGAGTTTTCCTGTAGACGATCGGAACTTGCGCCAAACAGCTGACGACCGATGACACTTAACCGACTGGTGCTTGAAGGTTTATCAACAATTACCCCCGAGATATCCAGCAGCAGTGCGCCACGTTCAGCATGTTCGCTGGTGTTGCTGCTACTGACCTGCATCCAGATCCCAACACCCACCAGTACTAAAAAGATAAAGAACAGGTTAAGCACAAATTCACGGACGAAATTGAGTAATCGCCATGTCCATTTAAAAAATCCGGCAATAAATCGCCACAGGGTTCGCATGTATTCTCCCTATCGATTAACAACACGCCCCCGTGAGCCACGAGAAAGGCGTTAAGATGTGGCTATCGTAATGACCCGACAGGCACTTGTCAGCAGGAATCACCACCTGTGCTGTAACAAAATCCGCCCGCGTGTTAATTTTGTGAACAAATATCATTGTTGGAGTTAAGCAAATGGATGCACTCGAATTACTTATGACCCGTCGTAGCGCTTCTCGTCTTGTCGAACCGGCCCCGGTGGGAGAGCAACTGCAAAATATCCTGCGCGCCGGTATGCGTGCGCCAGACCACAAATCGCTACAACCGTGGCAATTTTTTGTGATTGAAGGCGAAGGGCGCGAACGTTTTAGTGCCGTGCTTGAAAAAGGTGCGATTGCTGCCGGAAGTGATGAAAAAGCACAGGAAAAAGCCCGTACAGCACCGTTTCGCGCGCCGCTGATTATCGCTGTGGTGGCGAAATGTGAAGAAAGCGACAAGGTCCCGATGTGGGAACAAGAAATGTCTGCGGGCTGTGCGGTAATGGCGATGCAAATGGCGGCGATTGCGCAAGGGTTTGGCGGGATCTGGCGCAGCGGAGCCTTAACGGAAAGTACGGTAGTCCGCGAAGCGTTTGATTGTCGTCCACAGGATAAAATCGTCGGTTTTCTCTATCTGGGAACGCCGCAGCTAAAAGCCTCCACCTCGATTAATCTTGCCGATCCGACCTCATTCGTCCGTTATTTCTGACATCAACGGCAAAACTGTCTGGATTATGAGCAAAGACACCCTAATTCAGACAGTCACTCTTACCACATCATGGAATGAGCGCTACCATATCCGCATTGCAATGACAGGAGATGTCCATGAGCGAGAACGCTATTCGTTTAACACAATACAGCCACGGAGCCGGTTGCGGTTGTAAAATTTCCCCGAAAGTGTTGGAAACCATCCTGCACAGCGAGCAGGCGAAGTTTGTTGATCCGAATTTACTCGTGGGTAATGAAACCCGCGATGACGCGGCGGTGTACGATCTGGGTAACGGCACCAGCGTTATCAGTACCACCGATTTCTTTATGCCGATTGTCGATAATCCGTTTGATTTTGGCCGCATTGCTGCGACCAACGCTATCAGCGACATTTTTGCAATGGGCGGCAAACCGATTATGGCAATCGCTATTCTGGGCTGGCCTCTTGATAAGCTGGCACCGGAAATAGCCCGCGAAGTGACCGAAGGCGGGCGTTTTGCCTGTCGTCAGGCGGGGATTGCACTGGCGGGTGGACACTCTATTGATGCCCCTGAACCAATCTTTGGACTCGCTGTGACGGGTATTGTGCCAACCGAACGTGTGAAGAAAAACAGCACCGCTGAGGCTGGATGTAAGCTGTTCCTCACCAAACCACTGGGTATTGGTGTACTGACCACCGCAGAGAAGAAATCGCTGCTGAAACCGGAACACGTCGGACTGGCGACAGAAGTGATGTGCCGTATGAACATTGCCGGTGCGGCATTTGCCGATATCGACGGTGTGAAAGCCATGACCGATGTAACCGGTTTTGGTCTGCTGGGTCATTTGAGCGAGATGTGCCAGGGGGCCGGCGTTCAGGCGCAGATCGTCTACCAGGACATTCCTAAGCTTCCCGGTGTTGAAGAATACATCGCACAGGGCGCAGTGCCGGGCGGTACGCAGCGTAACTACGCGAGCTATGGACACCTGATGGGGGAAATGCCGCAATCGGTACGCGATCTGCTGTGCGATCCGCAAACTTCCGGCGGCTTACTGCTGGCGGTAACACCGGAATCTGAAGCTGAGGTCAAAGCCGCAGCGGCGCAGTTTGGTATCGATCTCACGGCTATCGGTGAGCTAGTGGAAGCCCGCGGCGGTCGCGCCATGGTTGAGATTCGTTAACCCGATGCGGTTGTTTATTGCCGAAAAACCGAGTCTGGCGCGCGCCATCGCCGATGTGCTACCCAAGCCACATCGTAAAGGTGACGGTTTCATTGAATGCGGAAATGGGCAAGTGGTGACCTGGTGTATCGGTCACCTGCTTGAACAGGCACAGCCAGACGCCTATGACAGTCGTTATGCTCGCTGGAGCCTGGCCGATCTGCCGATTGTTCCGGAAAAGTGGCAACTACAGCCGCGTCCCTCTGTGACCAAACAACTCAACGTCATTAAACGCTTTTTACATGAAGCCAGCGAAGTTATTCACGCCGGAGACCCCGATCGTGAAGGACAACTGCTGGTGGACGAGGTGCTGGATTACCTGCAGCTTGCCCCCGAAAAACGCCAGCAGGTGCAACGCTGCCTGATTAACGACCTCAACCCACAGGCAGTGGAGCGGGCGATAGAGCGTCTACGTGCAAACAGCGATTTCATCCCACTGTGCGTGTCGGCACTGGCACGCGCACGCGCGGACTGGCTGTACGGCATCAATATGACGCGTGCTTACACTATTCTCGGGCGCAACGCAGGGTACCAGGGCGTTCTTTCTGTTGGCCGTGTACAGACACCGGTGCTTGGGCTGGTTGTACGTCGCGATGAAGAGATCGAGAACTTTGTCGCTAAAGATTTTTTTGAGGTGAAAGCGCATATCGTGACACCCGCCGATGAGCGTTTTACCGCCATCTGGCAACCCAGCGAGGCCTGTGAACCTTATCAGGACGAAGAAGGGCGTTTACTGCATCGCACGCTGGCTGAGCATGTGGTGAAGCGCATCAACGGTCAGCCGGCGATAGTCACCAGTTATAATGATAAACGGGAATCAGAATCCGCGCCGCTGCCGTTTTCGCTGTCGGCGCTGCAGATTGAAGCCGCGAAACGCTTCGGTTTAAGTGCGCAAAACGTTCTGGATATCTGCCAGAAACTGTACGAAACCCACAAGCTGATTACCTATCCGCGTTCGGACAGTCGCTATCTACCGGAGGAACACTTTGCCGGACGTCACGCGGTGTTGAACGCGATTAGCGTTCATGCCCCGGATCTGTTGCCGCAGCCTGCTGTGAATCCCGATACGCGAAATCGTTGTTGGGACGATAAAAAGGTGGATGCGCACCACGCTATTATTCCGACAGCGCGCAGCTCATCCATCAACCTCAATGACAATGAGTCGAAGATTTACAACCTGATTGCGCGTCAGTATCTGATGCAGTTTTGCGCGGATGCTGTTTTTCGTAAGTGCGTCATTGAACTGGATATCGCCAAAGGTAAGTTTGTTGCCAAGGCGCGTTTCCTGGCCGAGGCCGGATGGCGTACGCTGCTCGGTAACAAAGAGCGCGATGAAGATAACGACGGTACACCGCTGCCAGTGGTGGCAAAAGACGATGCGTTGCTGTGTGAAAAAGGCGAAGTGGTTGAACGCCAGACCCAGCCGCCACGTCACTTTACCGATGCGACGTTGTTATCGGCAATGACCGGGATCGCGCGTTTTGTGCAGGATAAAGATCTGAAAAAGATCCTCCGCGCGACGGACGGACTGGGGACAGAAGCAACACGAGCCGGGATTATCGAATTACTGTTTAAACGCGGATTCCTGGTGAAAAAAGGGCGCTATATCCATTCGACCGATGCCGGAAAAGCGCTGTTCCACTCGCTGCCTGAAATGGCGACACGCCCGGATATGACCGCGCACTGGGAGTCGATTCTGACCCAAATTAGTGAAAAACAGTGTCGTTATCAGGACTTTATGCAGCCGTTAGTCGGAACGCTGTATCAGTTAATCGACCAGGCTCGTAGTACACCCGTTCGCCGGTTCCGTGGGATTGCTGCACCTGGCGGTAGTGAGAAGAAAAAGAGTGTGCCGCGTAAACGTCCGGCAAAAAAAAGCCCGCCAGCAGATGAGGCGAGCGTGTAGTGTATTCGTAGGCCGGATAAGGCACGCGTGCTGCATCCGGCAATGCCTGATGGCGCGACGCTTATCAGGCCTACGGGAGCTACAGTTCTGAATTAAATCACACCCTGGCCCAGCATCGCGTCGGCAACTTTCACAAAGCCTGCGATGTTGGCGCCGCGCACATAGTTGGTTTGTTTGCTTTCACCGCCGTACTCGACACAGGCGTGGTGAATATCCAGCATGATATGGTGCAGACGGGCATCGACTTTCTCTGCCTTCCAGCCCAGACGCGCGGCATTCTGCGCCATTTCCAGACCGGATGTGGCGACACCACCTGCGTTAGCGGCTTTGCCTGGCGCAAACAAAACGCCTGCTTCCAGGAACAGATCGGTGGCCTCGATGGTCGTCGGCATATTTGCGCCTTCGGCGACGGCTTTCACGCCATTGGCGATCAGTACGCGTGCGGCATCGACATCCAGTTCGTTCTGGGTTGCGCATGGCAGGGCGATATCAACCGGAACAGACCAGGGTTGTTTACCTTCCAGATAGGTCAGACCAAACTCACGGGCGTAATCCGCCACGCGACCGTCACGGCTGTCTTTAATTGCGCACAGACGCGCCAGTTTTTCTGTTGTAAATCCACTTTCATCAACCACGGTACCGCTGGAATCGGAGGCGGTAACCACACGCGCACCAAACTCCATCGCCTTCTCAATGGCGAATTGTGCAACGTTACCGGAGCCGGAAACAGCCACACGCATCCCTTCAAAGCCCAGACCATGACGTTTGAGCATCGCTTCGGTGAAGTACACCAGACCGTAGCCCGTTGCTTCCGGGCGAATCAGACTGCCACCGAAAGAAAGGCCTTTTCCGGTGAAGACGCAGGCGCTGTTATTGGACAGCTTTTTCATCATCCCGGCCATAAAGCCGACCTCACGACCGCCCACGCCGATATCACCCGCAGGGACGTCGGTATCAGGCCCTAAATGGCGGAACAGTTCCGTCATCAGCGCCTGACAAAAACGCATGATTTCGCCTTCGCTTTTACCTTTCGGATCAAAGTCGCTACCGCCTTTACCACCCCCCATTGGCAGCGTGGTGAGTGCGTTTTTAAAGGTCTGCTCAAAGCCGAGGAACTTCAGGATCGACAGGTTCACCGAAGGATGGAAACGCATGCCGCCTTTGTACGGGCCAATTGCGGAGCTGAACTGTACGCGCCACGCACGGTTAACCTGTACCTGATTGCGATCGTCGAGCCAGACCACGCGGAACTGGATCACGCGCTCAGGTTCAACCAGACGCTCCAGCAAGGACATTTGACGATAGCGCGGGTTTTGCTCAAGGAACGGCCACAGTGTCGTCATTACCTCACGAACGGCTTGCGCGAACTCGGTCTGATTCGGGTCGCGCTTTTGTACATGGTTGAGAAACGACTCCAGAGAACATGTCTGATCCATAGATATAAGAACCTCTTATGTATTGATATGGTTATATTTTTGATATTTGTGTTAAGTGTTTTGCAGTTTTTGACTATACCATCAGCAGTGTGACGAGACGCAAGAAAAAATTAATCCCGCTAAGTAAATTAATATCGCGGCGTTGCTCATAACCAAAAACGATGATGGAGGAACTAAAGTTTCTGCCGGTTTATACCGTTATACTGAGCATAGATGTCAGTTAAAAAGGAAAGAATATGCGCCGTTTAATCATGGCAGGTGCGTTGGTGATGTTATCCAACGGGGTACTGGCAAATCAGCTTTATCGTCCGGATGTGCAAGTGAATGTGCCGCCGGAAGTGTTCAGTTCCAGCGGCCAGCGCGCGCAGCCCTGTAATCAGTGCTGCATTTATCAGGATCAAAACTATTCAGAAGGGGCGGTGGTGAAAGCCGATGGCGTGCTGCTACAGTGCCAGCGCGATGAGAAAACCATCAGCACGAACCCGCTGGTCTGGCGGCGTGTAAAAGAATAAACGCTTCTAATAGCGGGATATCGGCAGGCGCGAGTGGATAACGTAGCGCCTCTTCGGGTGAGCACCAGACCAAATCCTGATGCTCATGGGCGTAAAGCTCGCCCTGATAAGCCGGCACGTGCCAGGCATGCAGATGTATCAATCGGCCTGATACTTCGCGCTGATGACTGGCGACGTAATTCCCAACGATAGCCTCGATACCCAGTTCCTCACGTAATTCACGGACCAGCGCCTGTGGCTGGCTCTCTCCAGGTTCAACCTTACCACCAGCAAATTCCCACATACCGGATTGATCTGCATGCTGCGGGCGTTGAGCCAGTAAAATTTTGCCATCACGTTCAATAATCGCAGCGACCACGTCGAGGGTTTTCATCATATTCATCAAGATCTAACAGCAGAAAATGACATAATATAGTTAACCATGGGTTTGACCAAAAGTATTCAGGAGCAACCGTTGAATGAACCTCAGTCATGGGTAAAACCGTTGACGCGCATCCCTTCCAGTTTGAAACCGCTTGTTGCAACACAGAAAAAACACTATGGCGATGTGCTACATCCCACGCGCTGGTGGGGGCGAATGCCATTTCTGTTCTGGCTGGTGGCGCTGTTTGTTGGCTTCCTGGAGCGTAAGCGGGCGCGCTTAACGCCGGTGATGCGAGCATTGTTGATGACTCGTGTTTCTCAGGTGTGCCATTGCGCCTTTTGTGTGGATGCCAACAGTTTACGTCTGGCTGAACGCTGTGGCGCACTGGATAAAGTATTGCAGGTTGCTGCCTGGCAAGAATCGACGCTGTTCAGTGAAGAAGAACGTGTCGCACTGGCTTATGCGGATGCCGTTACGGCCACGCCGCCTCGGGTTGATGAGGCATTAAAGGCGCAAATGAAGCTGTATTTTACCGAGGATGCCATTACTGAAATGACCGCGCTGATTGCGTTCCAAAATCTCTCGGCGCGCTTTAATGCCGCCCTTGATATTCCTTCGCAGGGACTGTGCGACACCTTCAAAGGACGCCCACATGCTTGACTGCCATCTTCATCCGCGCTTAAAACCGCTTTTGCATCGGTGTGTGCGGGTTATTGATAAGCCTGCAATTACGCCGGATGGACTGACACTGGTTGGTTTTGCCATTGGCGTGCTGGCGTTGCCGTTTCTGGCTTTAGGCTGGTATCAGGCGGCGTTGGTGGTTATCGTGCTAAATCGTCTGTTTGATGGACTGGACGGTGCGCTGGCGCGGCGCAGGGGGCTTACTGATGCCGGCGGGTTTCTCGATATCTCGCTCGACTTTCTTTTTTACGCCTTAGTACCGTTTGGTTTTATTCTGGCCGCACCGGAGCTGAATGCGCTGGCCGGCAGCTGGCTGTTGTTCGCCTTTATCGGAACGGGGAGTAGTTTTCTCGCCTTTGCCGCGTTGGCGGCGAAACACCAGATTGATAATCCGGGCTATGCGCATAAGTCGTTTTATTATCTGGGCGGGCTGACCGAAGGAACCGAGACCATTTTGTTGTTTGTGCTGGGCTGCCTGTTCCCGGGATATTTTGCCCTGATGGCATGGATATTTGGCGCGCTGTGCTGGATGACAACACTCACCCGGATCTGGAGTGGATATTTGACGCTGAAAGCGGTTCAGCGTCAGGCGTAACGTATTGCGTTGCCGGATACGCTTATCCGGCAATCATGCCAATCTTACTTGCTGCTGTCCGGACCACGTTCACCGCTGGCTACCGGGTTCTTCGGATCGCTGCTCCACTCATACCAACCGCCATCATAGACCGACACGTTTTGCCAGCCCATTGCGCGGGCGTACATAAAGGTTTCTGAGGCGCGCCAACCGGTACCGCAATAGAAAGAGACCTGCTGATCCGGCAGAATGTTCCATTGCTTCCACATTGCGGCGATGTCGTCTGCACTGCGCATCGTACCATCCGGATTATGGAAATCTTCCATGTGAGTGGAGTCACTTCCCGCATGGCCCCAACGAGCGCCAGCGATTTCACCTTTTGGCTTGATGTAGCTGTATCCACTGGTGGTACCGATAAACTCTGGCCATGAACGGATGCTGACCAGTGACGCATCCTGGCGATGCAGCAAGCCGCGAGCCTGTGTCATATCCAGCATCAATTGTGGTTGGGCGGGGATCGTGACGCCAAAATCCGGTTCTGGTTTGACCGTCGGTGGGGTGCCGCGTTCGACGGGTAAACCTGCGTCGGACCAGGTTTGCCAGCCACCGTCGAGCAGGCGAACATCTTTTACACCCGCATACAGCATGATTTGTGCCACGCGTGCGGCGGCGTACACATCGCGGCCATACAAAATGACCGTGGTGTCGTGGCGGATACCGTGTTTAGCCAGCATCGCTTTTAGCTGTTCGTCGGAGACTTTATTCCACAGCGGTTCGCTTTCCACTTCGTTAGTGTCAATGTATCCCGCACCCGGAATATGGCTCAGCAGATAAAATTTTGGCGCACCCCAGGCCGCTTCAATGACTTTCCAGTCACCAGCCGGTTTTGCGGTAACGTCTTTACCTTGCTGAAGATCGTGCAGCCATTGTGGGTAGACCAACTGTTCGAAGTGCGGCAGGCGCTGCAAGCGTGCAGGGTCCTGTAGCGCATCGCTAAGGGTCGAAATATGGTTAAAACCCACTTTTTGCAGGCGGTTTTTGACGGCTTTCACATCGCTGTCGTTGCCATACAGTGCCACTGGCGCATCGGCTTTTAACTGATGTGCCTGAACCCAGGCGGTAAGTTGTTCATCGTTCATCTTGTCGAGCCAGGCGGCAGACAGATTCAGTGCGGAGGGTTCGTGCCCGGAAGGGCCATTGAGCGACTGAGGCCAGCCATTATAAAAAGCGCTCTGACGGGTATCGATTGCCGCGCCTTGTTTTTGCTGTAACTGGTTGAGGGTAAGCGTTTGTGCTGTTTCAGCAGCCCAGGAAGAAGCGCAAGCGAGCCCTAAAGCCAGTGCCAGCGCGGTCATTTGAGAAACACGTTTCATCGAATAGCCCGACGTTGAAAAAAAGAGGACGACATTGTGTGCCGCCGGTTAAGTAAAATCCTTGCGTTAACGCAGCATAACGCCACATTCACGCCCAGGAATCCATTTGTACTACACGGCCTGCCGGGGGGATGTCTTGCGTATCGTGGGTTACTTGCACCACAGGTATCCCCAACTTCCGCACTTCGGTGAAAACCCACAGGCGAAACGTATCCCGCAGTGACGCATCCAGGCGACTGAAGGGTTCATCCAGCAGCAAAGCCTGCGGTTGTGCCAGCAAGGCGCGAAGCAGGGCGATGCGTGAGCGTTGCCCTCCGGACAGCGATGCCGGGTCGCGATGATAAAAGCCTGCCAGGTCCGCGCGCTCAAGGGCATGTTCCACTTCATCGCGTCTCGCCGTACCTTTCAGGTCAGCGGGTAGTGCCAGTGATAAATTTTGCCCAACACTGAAATGATCAAACAGCAGGGCATCCTGGAACAGAATACCAATCTGGCGCTGTGCGGTAGGTAATGTGTCAATGCGCCGTTCATTGAGCCATAGTTGACCGGAGGCACGAAGTTGATCGGGGAGCGCACCAATCATCCACGAAAATAGTGAAGACTTGCCGCTACCCGAAGGCCCCATAATAGTGACGATGTCACCTTTATTGACCTGAAGGTTGACGCCCGTCAGCAGCGGAGTTGAACCCAGGTACAGGGAAACATCTTTCACTATGAGCATTAGCGGAGTCCTTGTCGAAAGCGGCCAACCCAGGCGGAGAGCGAGGCTGCGAGTGCGAAAACAACCAACGGTAACAGCAATTGCCATAGCGCCTGTGCCGCCAGAATAGCGGTGCTGCCACCGCTGCTTAATGCTACGGCTTCGGTCGTGAGTGTGGGATAACGACCTGCGCCCAACCATAATGTTGGCATGTACTGGGCAATACTCACCGAAAATCCTACGGCGAAAGCAATCAGTGCCGGGCGCAGAATCAACGGGCATTTTACCTGCCAGAAGATGCGGTTTTGTGTCCAGCCCAGCGTTTGCGCAATCACAATAAGGCGCGAGTCAATACGCTGCCATGCAGGTTTAAGCACAAACAGCATCCACGGTGTTACCCACAATAAATGCCCCCAGACCACCGTGATAAACTGGCCATCCTGTTGGGCATATAGCGCCAGCGTATATTGCCCGGTGACCAGCGGTAACGCGGGTAAGATAATGGGCAACCAGACCCAACGGTGCCCGGTTTGTGGCCCCCATTCCAGCCATATCAACAGCGTGGCCAGCGCAAGCGTACTGGCCAGAAGCCCCATTAGCAGGCTATTGATCAGCGCATCTCGGTTCAGCGATGAGTATTCTGCCATCAGGAGCAAAACGACTGCGCACACAATGCCGCTGAGGGGCAGAAGCTGTATCAGCGAGCGTCCGGCTGTACAGGATGAAAAATGCAGGCGTACACCGCTGATTGCCGGAATTGTGCGCCGCCAGCCGCGCCAGAGCAGATAGCCCGCCAGCGCAAAAATGACCAGTAACAGCACCAGCAGCAAACTGGCGAGCGCGCCTTTTGTCTGCTGGTCGGCGTCGCCCTGACTTAACCATTGCCAGCTCAATACCGCGAGTGTTGGCGGGTTGCCGGGGCCAAGGACGATGGCGACATCCACGACGGAGAGCGACCACGCGACAATCGCCAGCATAACTTTCCCTAGCGCTGGCGCGATAGAGGGCAGTACCAGCCAGTTCAGACACTGCAATCGGCTGTAACCCAGAGAGTCCAGCACGATGACCTGTTGCGACAACTGCTTGTCACTCAATAAAGCGGAAAGGATCCAGAGCAAGAAAGCGCTTTCTTTCACCGCCAATGTGATGCCCAGACCCACACCGTAGCGGTCCAATAGTGGGCTGAGAAACGGCAATAGACGGTAGAGCATGCCGCCTTCGGCAAAAAGTAACAGCGTGCTGGTGGCAAAGGCAACGTGCGGAACCGCCAGCAGCCAGGGGAGGTGAGTACAAAGCCGCACCCATCTGGCGCCGGGCCAGAATGCAAGAACGGTCAGCAGGGCGATACTGAGCGCGCCAGTGGCTGCCAGCGTGACAGAAACCAGTGTCGCCAGTAGCGCTTGCAGGAGTTGGGGATCGGCAAACAGCGCCAGCCAGTGTGCAATGGAAAGCGCTGGCGCAATTAGCGTAAAAGCCGCAGGGACCAGCGGCAAATAGATTGCCGTCATGAAGGCCCAGAGCAGCAGAATTAATGCGTACCGTAACGGCGTAGCCATTCTTGTTCCAGTGCATTTACCCAGGCTGCGTGTGGCTCAGGCAGGACAGCGGGGAGTCCTTTCGGGATTCGAGCCAGTAGCGCCTCCCGCTGTTCGGCTGGTAATTTTTTGGGGTCAAGCACTGAAGGATCGCCCCAAAAGGTGGGGTCAGCTTTGCGGAGCTGCGCTTCAGGCGAGAGCAGGAAGTTAGCCACCACTTTCGCCCCAGCACTGGCACGCGCATTAGCGGGAATGGTGACAAAATGCACATTGCCCAGCATGCCCTGAGAGAAGCCAAAACTATAGCTATTTTTCGGTAACTCGCCGCGAGCGATTTTTTGCTGTGCATGCGCGGGGTTAAAGGTTAACGACATCCGCAGCGTGCCGCTATTCAGCAGGGCATCCATCCGCGCAGGCGTAGGGGGAAAGTCTTTCCCTTCGCGCCACAGTACGGGATGTAAAGCATCAAGATACTGCCACAAGGGGGCGGTAACCTCGGCGAACGTGGCTGCATCGGGAGCACTTTTCAGTGCTTGTGGTTTTGCAGTGAGCGTAATCAGCAACTGTTCGAGAAAAGCGGTACCGGTAAAGTCGGGTGGGCGCGGATAGGTCACCGTGCCGGGATGCGCTCGCGCAAACTCCAGCAGTGCCTGCGCAGAGCGAGGGGGGTGTTCTGTGATATCCCGATTGGCGATAAAGGTTAACTGCGCGCCACCCCACGGAGATTCGGCACCCTCAGTTGGAATGGCGAAGTCTTCAGTCACCGGTTGTTGGGTATCCACGTAGCGCCAGTTGGGCAGCATTTGCGCCCACTGCGTTTGCAGCAGACCAGCGTCTTTCAGCGTGCGAAAATTCTCGCCATTGACCCACAGGAGATCAACCGAACCGCCTGTTTTACGCCCTGATGCCGCTTCGGTCTGGATGCGTTTTACAGCATCGGCGGCATCCGCCAGACGGACAATTTTCAGGTTAATGGCATAGTGTGTTTTCATCTCACCGCTAACCCAGTCGAGATACTGATTAACGGCGTTATCGCCTCCCCAGGCGTTAAACCACACCGTCTGACCCCGGGCGTCGTTTTTGATGTGCTGCCAGTTATCACTCTGCGCAAAGGTCGCCAGCGGAGAGAGCAGCAAACTCAGGCACAATAAACAGTAACGCATAGTATCTCCAGTCGTTTATGGAGGCTTCAGGAACGCTTCCTGTGCCGCTCAAGATAAAGGCCTCTTGCCACTGAAATCACGACACTCAGGGCAAACAGAATAAACAGCCCGGTCACGAACCAATATGTGCCGCCGGTCAGCAGGCTACCAGCCCATGAGTAAACGATAGTGGCGGGCAACTGGCCAATACCGGTGGCGATGAAAAAATGACGAAAGCGGATGGACGTCAGGCCGGCGGCGTAACTGACCGGATCGAATGGAACGAAAGGTAACAGGCGGCAGACCAGAATGGCGTGTTTACCGTAGCGCTCAAAAAAGGCGTCCATATTTTTCAACACCGTTTTACCGGTTAATCTTTCTACTGCACTGCGGCCGAACACCCGGGCGATAAAAAAGCAGAGTGCTGCCCCCGCCATCGCACTGGTCCAGGAGAGAACACCTCCCCAGAATGCGCCAAACAATGAGGCATTCGCAAAGGTGATCAGGAAGGCGGGAAGCGGGGCGATGATCGCCTGTAAAATCATCAGGAAGAACGATACGACCGCGGCCTGGGGACCCCAGGAACGAATGAAATTTTCAAGAGCATGCTGATCAAGCGTGGTAAACGCAGTCAGGCTCTGTGTGAGAAAGTCTCTCACGTCGGGCAGCCATGCCCACGCCATTAACGCGACGACCAACAGGGCAATGAACCCAGCCCGGCAACACTTTCTTAACTGTGTCTTATTCAGCGTTCTCATTTACCGGCAAGCTCTCGATTTGCAGAGGGGTAGACATGTTTATATCGGGCCCAGGCTTTTGCCGCCTGCACAAGGGCAAACAAGGCAAAGCCTGCAACACTGAGTTTAACGATAAACGCCCAGGTGATGCCTTCACTGGCGAGTTCGTGTGACATCAGCGTATAGATAAAGATACCAGGTAACGTGGTGACAGCTGAAATCAGAGTAAATGACCAGAACGGAATGGCCGTCAGTCCGTAAGCATAGTTTTGAATATTATAAGGAAACAGGGGGACGAGACGGGTCAGGATCAGAAAGTCGATACCGCTATGGGCAATCCCTTTTTCGATCGCCTGAAACGTCGCCGTATGCCCGACGTGTTTCAGTAATAGTTCCCGCCCAAGCCAGCGTGCCAGTAAAAATGACAATGCCGAGGCAACGGTTGCTGCCAGTAAAGAGATGAGCGTGCCAACCAGTGGGCCGAAAAGGATACCGCCGACAATCACCAGAATGCTGCCAGGTATCAGGCACAGTGCCGAGACGATAAAGAGCAGAATATAAAGCGCGTAGCCGAACAGCCCGCTTTGGCGGATGACAGCTTGTAAATGATGGAGATTGGTTATCAGGTCAGACAGACCAAAATAGTGGAAAACCCCAGCCAGGGCGCAGAATAGCACTGCCACAATCAGCAGTCGGTATTCTGCCTTATGCGAACTTCTTTTTCATGGGGGGTCTCCTGTAAATCCGTGGGTGATGAAGCGCTTTCACCAGCGAAAAGTGCGCGCGAAGATATATTAAAATCCCGCTCGCAACAATGTATTACCGTCGCTTTATTGATTTTGCACAGAATATACTGACTCTCCAGGCGAGGCCCGGAGAGCGAAAAAATGCTGATGATTAGACGCGGAATTTTGCCCACACTGGCGCGTGGTCGGACGGTTTTTCCATGCTGCGGATCTCATAGTCGATACCCGTTTCTTCGCAGCGTTCCGCCAGCGGATTGCTTGCCAGCAGCAGGTCAATACGCAGACCACGGTTATCGTCGAAGCCTTTCGAGCGGTAATCAAACCACGAAAACTGGTCGTTTTTATCAGGATGCGCGTGACGATAGGTGTCCACCAGTCCCCAACCTAACAGACGTTCCATCCACTCGCGTTCTTCCGGCAGGAAGGAACATTTCCCGGTACGCAACCAGCGTTTGCGATTCTCTTCTCCGATGCCGATATCCAGGTCGGTTGGGCTGATATTCATATCACCCATGATCAGCACCGGATTATCGCGTTTCAGCTCCGTCTCAAGATAGTTTTGTAAGTTCTGATAGAACGCCGCTTTTGCCGGGAATTTAGTTTCATGGTCGCGGCTTTCACCCTGTGGGAAGTAGCCGTTGATGACGGTGATGTTGCCAAGCGGAGACGGGATCTCCGCCATAATGATACGGCGCTGAGCCTCTTCGTCATCATTCGGGAAACCACGGCGCACTGCGATCGGTGTTTCTTTGGTTAACAGTGCCACACCGTAATGGCCTTTCTGACCGTGATAGAAAACGTTGTAGCCCAATTTTGCTACCTCTTCGAGAGGGAACATATCGTCGTGAACTTTTGTCTCCTGTAAGCCAATAACATCCGGTTGGTGTTTTTCGACAATGGCTGCCAGTTGATGAGGTCGGGCACGCAGGCCGTTGATATTAAAAGAGACAAATTTCATAGTCGCTGCCACTTTGTAAGATGAATAGTGCAAGGATGGTAGCAGAATTTCTACGAACTGACTGCTTCTTGTCACCTGATTCCAACAATGATTGCTAATGGTGTTAACGATGGAGCAAAAACTGCACCGTTTTGGCGCGAAGCGCGTCGCTATGGGGCAATAATTTCCGATAAATTTCGTATACGATCACAATTCCAGAATTATATTTGGCGACTGAATAAAATTGCGGTTTTTCCTCTATTTAGTCCTCTGATACGCAAACATATTCACTTTATATGCACAGATAGTGAATATCGTTGTGTTGTAACTTGTTGATATTCCGTTCAACGACTCCGTTTATGCACTTTTTTCGCTGGCTGGCACGAACCCTGCAATCTACATTTACACCGCAAACACTATATTTATTAACATATAAATAACCTTTTATTTACCGTTGAGGTCGCTATGTCTCTGTCAGTTACGCGTGAAAATTTTGATGAATGGATGATGCCTGTCTATGCCCCAGCGCCTTTTATTCCGGTGCGTGGTGAAGGTTCACGTCTGTGGGATCAACAGGGTAAAGAGTATATCGATTTCGCGGGAGGCATTGCGGTTAACGCACTGGGACATGCGCATCCGGCATTGCGTGAGGCATTAAACGACCAGGCCAGCAAATTCTGGCATACCGGCAACGGTTACACTAACGAACCGGTATTACGTCTGGCGAAGAAGCTTATCGACGCGACGTTTGCCGAGCGTGTTTTCTTCTGCAACTCCGGCGCAGAGGCTAACGAAGCCGCACTAAAACTGGCGCGTAAATTTGCCCACGATCGGTTTGGCAGCCAAAAAAGCGGCATTGTGGCATTTAAAAACGCCTTCCACGGTCGCACGCTGTTTACCGTCAGTGCCGGGGGGCAGCCAGCCTATTCACAGGATTTCGCACCACTGCCGCCGGATATCCGTCATGCGGTGTATAACGATCTCGACTCCGCCAGCCAATTGATTGATGACACCACCTGTGCGGTTATTGTGGAGCCAGTGCAGGGGGAAGGTGGCGTCGTGCCGGCAACCACCGCGTTTTTACAGGGGCTGCGTGAATTATGCGATCGTCATAATGCGCTGCTGATTTTTGATGAGGTACAGACCGGCGTTGGGCGTACCGGCGAACTGTATGCCTATATGCACTACGGTGTGACACCAGACCTGCTGACGACGGCCAAAGCGCTTGGCGGTGGATTCCCTATTGGCGCGTTATTGACTACAGAACGTTGCAGCAGCGTGATGACCGTGGGCACTCACGGCACAACTTACGGCGGAAACCCATTAGCCACTGCCGTAGCGGGTAAGTTGCTGGAAATTGTTAACACGCCGGAAGTCCTCAATGGTGTGAAACAGCGTCATGACCGGTTTGTGGAGCGTATTAACGCTATTAACGAACGTTTTGGATTGTTTAGTGAAATCCGTGGCCTGGGGCTGCTAATTGGTTGTGTGTTGAATGCGGAATTTGCCGGAAAAGCGAAACAGATCTCCCAGGAAGCGGCCAATGCAGGCGTCATGGTGTTGATTGCCGGCGGTAACGTGGTGCGTTTTGCGCCTGCGCTAAATGTCAGCCAGGAAGAGGTGGCAACCGGACTCGATCGTTTTGCGCTGGCATGCGAACGCATTAAAGCAGGAGGTTCATCATGATGGTGATCCGTCCTATTGAACACGCGGATATCACCGCGTTAATGCAGCTTGCCAGTAAGACCGGCGGTGGGTTGACGTCATTGCCCGCAAATGAAGCCACGCTGGCGGCGCGTATTGATCGTTCGTTGAAAACCTGGCGTGGCGAGTTGCCTAAAAGCGAGCAGGGCTACGTTTTTGTATTGGAAGACAGTGCCACCGGAACCGTGGCGGGGATTTGTGCGATTGAAGTGGCGGTAGGGCTTAACGATCCCTGGTACAACTACCGTGTTGGCACGCTAGTTCATGCTTCGAAAGAGTTGAATGTCTATAACGCATTGCCGACGCTGTTTCTCAGTAACGATCACACCGGAAGCAGTGAGCTTTGTACCCTGTTTCTCGATCCGGACTGGCGTAAAGAAGGTAACGGCTATTTGCTGTCGAAGTCGCGCTTTATGTTTATGGCGGCGTTTCGTGACCGTTTTAACGAAAAAGTCGTTGCAGAGATGCGGGGTGTCATTGATGAACACGGTTATTCACCATTCTGGCAAAGCCTTGGCAAGCGCTTTTTCTCGATGGAATTCAGCCGCGCAGATTTTCTCTGTGGCACCGGACAAAAAGCGTTTATTGCAGAGCTGATGCCTAAACATCCTATATATACCCACTTCCTGTCGGAAGAAGCGCAAAGCGTGATTGGCGAAGTGCATCCGCAAACGGCGCCAGCCCGTGCGGTGCTGGAGAAAGAAGGGTTTCGCTACCGCAACTACATCGATATTTTCGACGGCGGGCCGACGCTGGAATGCGATATCGACCGGGTACGTGCTATCCGCAAAAGTCGACTGGTGGAAGTGGCTGAAGGTCAGCCTGCACTGGGCGAATTTCCTGCCTGCCTGGTGGCTAATGAAAATTACCAAAACTTCCGCGTCATGTTAGTGCGTGCCGATCCGAATACCCAGCGACTGGTACTGACGGCAGCGCAACTGGACGCCCTGAAATGCCACGCGGGTGACCATGTACGTTTTGTGCGTCTTTGTGCAGAGGAGAAAGCAGCATGACATTATGGATAAACGGCGACTGGGTGACCGGGTTGGGCGCACGTCGGGTGAAAACGAACCCGGTGAGCGGGGATGTGCTGTGGCAAGGCAATGATGCCGATGCGACTCAGGTAGCACTGGCATGCCAGGCGGCGCGGGCTGCCTTTCCGGGTTGGGCAAAACAGGCTTTTGCTGCCCGCCAGGACATTGTCGAGAAATTCGCGACGCTGCTGGAGAGTAATAAAGCAGAACTGACGGCGATCATTGCACGGGAAACCGGCAAGCCGCGTTGGGAAGCTGCAACCGAACTGACGGCGATGATCAATAAAATTGCCATCTCAGTGAAGGCGTATCATACCCGTACCGGAGAACAGCATAACGCGCTGCCAGATGGTGCAGCGACGTTACGTCATCGCCCACACGGTGTGCTGGCCGTGTTTGGCCCGTATAACTTCCCCGGTCATTTACCTAATGGTCATATCGTTCCGGCGTTGTTGGCTGGCAATACGCTGATTTTCAAGCCCAGCGAGCTGACGCCGTGGACCGGTGAGGCGGTGATCAAACTGTGGGAACAGGCGGGATTACCGCCGGGCGTATTGAACCTGGTTCAGGGGGGGCGTGAAACAGGACAGGCACTGAGTGCGCTGGAGGACCTTGATGGTCTGTTGTTTACCGGTAGCGCCAATACGGGTTATCAGCTGCATCGTCAGCTATCTGGCCAGCCGGAAAAGATCCTCGCGCTGGAGATGGGCGGGAACAACCCGCTGATTATCGAGAACCCCGAAGATATTGATGCGGCGGTACATCTGACTATTCAGTCAGCGTTTGTTACAGCCGGGCAACGGTGTACCTGTGCCCGTCGTCTGCTGGTTAAAAAAGGGGCGCAGGGCGATGCGTTTCTGGCGCGGCTGGTGGATGTCTGTCAGCGTTTAATACCGGACAACTGGGATGCACAACCGCAACCGTTTATTGGCGGGCTTATTTCTGAACAGGCCGCGCAACATGTTTGTGACGCCTGGCAACGCCTTGCAGCGCAGGGAGGGCGAACCCTACTGGCACCACGGCAGGTACGCGCGGGGACTTCACTGTTGACCCCCGGCATTATTGAACTGACCGGCGTGGCGAATGTCGCGGATGAAGAAGTCTTCGGCCCGCTGCTCGGTGTCTGGCGTTATGACAGCTTTGATGATGCGATTCGCATGGCCAACAATACCCGCTTTGGTTTGTCGTGCGGGCTGGTTTCACCGGATCGCAATCAGTTTGACCAATTGCTGCTGGAAGCTCGTGCGGGCATCGTCAACTGGAATAAGCCGCTAACCGGGGCGGCAAGCACCGCGCCGTTCGGTGGGATTGGTGCTTCAGGCAACCATCGCGCCAGTGCGTGGTATGCCGCAGATTATTGCGCCTGGCCGATGGCGAGCCTGGAATCTCCGACCCTGACGCTGCCGACTGCGCTTAGCCCAGGACTCGATTTTTCACGCGAGGATAAGCCATGAAAGCGCGCGAAGTAAATTTCGACGGTCTGGTGGGACTGACTCACCATTATGCGGGGTTGTCATTTGGCAATGAGGCCTCAACCCGACACCGTTTTCAGGTGTCGAATCCCCGTCTGGCGGCGAAACAGGGCCTGTTGAAGATGAAGGCGTTGGCCGATGCCGGATTCCCGCAGGCGGTGATCCCACCTCACGAGCGTCCCTATATTCCCGTGCTGCGTCAGTTGGGATTTAGCGGCAGTGACGAACAGGTGCTGGAAAAGGTGGCACGGCAGGCACCTCACTGGCTCTCCAGTGCCAGTTCCGCTTCGCCGATGTGGGTGGCGAATGCGGCCACGGTCTGTCCTTCGGCAGATTCGCTGGACGGGAAAGTGCATCTGACGGTCGCCAACCTGAATAACAAGTTTCACCGTTCGCTGGAGGCTTCGACCACTGAAGCGTTGTTAAACGCGATCTTCCGTGATGAGAGCCGCTTTACGGTCCATACTGCATTGCCACAAGTTGCGTTACTGGGTGATGAAGGTGCGGCTAACCATAACCGCCTCGGCGGTGATTATGGTGATCCCGGCGTGCAGGTGTTTGTCTATGGTCGTGAAGAGGGCAACGGCGCGCAGCCGAAGCGTTATCCGGCGAGGCAATCACGTGAGGCCAGCGAAGCTGTTGCGCGCCTGAATCACGTGAACCCTAAGCAGATTATCTTTGCTCAGCAAAACCCGGATGTTATCGATCTTGGTGTGTTTCATAACGATGTTATTGCGGTATCAAATCGTCAGGTGCTGTTTTGTCATGAATTGGCGTTTGCCAACCAGCAGGCGTTGTTAGAGCAGTTACGTAGCCAGGTGGCGGGATTTACGGCGCTGGAAGTTCCCCTGGCGGAAGTGTCAGTGCAGGATGCTGTGGCAACGTATCTGTTTAACAGCCAGCTACTCAGTCGTGATGACGGTTCAATGATGTTGGTCTTGCCGCAGGAATGCCGGGAGCATGCAGGGGTATGGCATTATTTAAACCGTCTGCTTGAAGATGACAACCCGATTGACGATCTACGGGTATTCGATCTGCGCGAAAGCATGTCCAACGGTGGTGGCCCGGCGTGTCTGCGACTTCGGGTCGTGTTAACCCCACAGGAGCAACAGGCGGTGAACCCGGCGGTTCTCATGAATGATGTGCTGTTTAACACGCTGAATAACTGGGTTGATCGTTACTATCGCGATCGCCTTACCGCAGCCGATCTTGCTGACCCGCAGTTGCTGCGCGAAGGGCGTGAAGCATTGGATACGTTGACACAATTACTCAAACTCGGTTCGGTGTATCCCTTCCAGCAGGAGCGTACACGTCATGGATAATTTCCTTGCGCTGACGCTTGCGGGAGACTCGCCAGATACCTCCCGGGGGAAAGCTCACGGTTTTGACTGGCAATGGATTGGGCATGGCATGCTGGAACTGACGCCGGTTGTCCCGGTTGAGCGTTCGCTGGTTTTGTCTGCGGGCATTCATGGTAACGAAACCGCACCAGTAGAAATACTGGATACATTGCTGTCCGGGTTGTTTAGCGGCAAGCTGCCGCTGACATGGCGGCTATTGGTGATCCTGGGCAATCCGCAGGCGCTAGCTGCGGGCAAACGCTATTGTCATAGCGATCTGAACCGTATGTTTGGTGGCCGCTGGCAGCTCTTCGATGAGAGCAGTGAAACACGGCGTGCCCGCGAGCTTGAACTGTGTCTGGAAGATTTTTACGCGCGGGCAAAGGCACCTGTTCGCTGGCATCTCGATCTCCACACGGCTATTCGCGGGTCACATCATTTGCGTTTTGGCGTGCTACCGCAGCGTGATGTGGCATGGGATGAGGCGTTCCTTCGCTGGCTGGGGGATGCGGGGCTGGAGGCTCTGGTTTTCCACCAGGCACCAGGCGGAACGTTTACCCATTTTAGTGGGGAGCATTTTGGCGCGCTGGCCTGCACGCTGGAGCTGGGCAAGGCGCTGCCGTTTGGGCAAAACAACCTGTCACAGTTTGCTCACACTGCGCAGGCGCTGGCAATGTTGTTGACAGGCAGCCCCGCAGCGGCAGCTGAGACGCCGCCGTTACGTTATCGCGTGGTAGCGCAAATTACACGGCGCAGCGACGATTTCATTCTCTACATGGACAACCAGACACTTAACTTTACCGCATTTAAAGAGGGAACCGTACTGGCTCAGGATGGTGATGAACGTTTTATCGTCACCCATGACGTTGAATATGTTCTCTTTCCTAATCCCAATGTGGCCTGTGGTTTACGCGCGGGACTGATGCTGGAAAGGTTGTAAAAGATATATCCGCCCTTGGGTTAATCTCTGAGGGCTTATTTTTGCGTGCTGTTTATATTTATTACGGATTATTCCTGGTAAGTTGCTTTCTTAATAACCAGAGTTCAGGTATAGTTCTTCATAATCCTTTCAAAATCATCCTGTTGTAATTTTTTATTTCAACTCTCCGCAATTTATTCTTTTTTTCTTCATAATTGATGAAAGTTTGTTTTTTACACTTTCATTGTTTTACCGTTACTCTGATTAATTGACGCTTAAGCCGGTAAAGTTAATCTCGTCAACACGACATCACATTGCATAAGAGTCGTATGAATGTCGTAAGAATAACTGAAAGGAAGGATAGAAATTATGCGTAAACTGACTGCTCTGTTTGTTGCCTCTACCCTGGCGCTGGGCGCTGCAAATCTGGCTCATGCCGCTGACACGACCACAGCCGCTCCGGCAGATGCCAAACCGATGATGCACCACAACGGTAAGTTTGCCCCGCATCATGACATGATGTTTAAAGACCTGAACCTGACCGATGCACAGAAACAACAGATCCGCGACATCATGAAAGGTCAGCGCGATCAGATGAAACGTCCTCCGCTGGAAGAACGCCGTGCAATGCACGATATCATCGCCAGCGATAGCTTCGATAAAGCGAAGGCTGAAGCGCAGATTGCGAAGATGGAAGAACAGCGCAAAGCTAACATGCTGGCGCATATGGAAACGCAGAACAAAATCTACAACATTCTGACCCCGGAACAGAAAAAACAGTTTAATGCCAATTTTGAGAAGCGTCTGACAGAACGTGCAGCGCAGAAAGGTAAAATGCCACAGGCTGCTGAATAATCGGTAGGCGTCTATACTCAAACATTCACGCTGTGTCGGAGCAGATTGCCCCACACAGCGTGAAAAAAAACTCAAGACCGCCGGCCTTGTCCACAACACGTTTAACGATGTGGGCAGGATCGGCGGTTTTTTCTTTCCCACCTATTGCACAGCGCTTCGGACACGTTATGCTCCTGATGCCCGCGAAAATGCTACCTGGATCAGCGCGTTAAACTTTTTTGCAAAACGCCATGGTCATCGCTAAGGCAAATCAACTCTGCTGCCGATAACAACGTGCAGGGTGAATGATAACAATGATGATTTGGCTGCCTGATGACGGCATGTCGGCGCACAGTGCCTTTCTGGAGGGATGATGGAGTACTTTGATATCCGCAAGATGCCGGTTAATCTCTGGCGTAATGGTGCGGGAGAAACGCGTGAAATATGTTGTTTTCCGCCAGCAACACGCGACTTTCACTGGCGGGCGAGTATTGCCTCCATTGCTGCGAACGGCGAATTTTCACTTTTCCCGGGAGTTGAACGCGTTATTACGCTGCTCGAAGGGGGAGAAGTCACGCTGGAAGGCGCTAACACGCTACCGCATACGCTAAAACAGCATCAGCCTTTTACTTTCGCCGGTGACCGTGTGGTAAAAGCGAAGCTGACGGAAGGGCAGATGTCGATGGATTTTAATATCATGACCCGTCGGGATGTTTGCCAGGCTAAAGTTCGTGTGGCTGACCGGACGTTTACGACCTTTGGTTCGCGTGGCGGCGTGGTATTTGTGATTAGCGGAGCCTGGCAACTGGGGGATAAGTTGCTGACGGCTGACCAGGGGGCGTGCTGGCATGACGGTAAGCATACGTTGCGACTGTTGGAGCGCGAGGGGAAGTTGTTGTTTAGTGAGATTAACTGGAAGCCAGGTTTTTCGCCTGATTCGGTGCAATGATGTCGTTTGGGCCGGATAAACCCTTTTGTGGTTATCCGGCACGGGTAAATCAGCGAATTACGCTTTTTTCCAGAAGTCGTCAAACACCGTAATCGGTGGGCGGCGTTTGTGTTCTGTCTTCACGTACCAGCCTTCAATTTTCTTCGCAACGTCGGCATCCAACGTTTTTCCTTCCAGATAATCGTCAATGTTGTCGTAGGTAACGCCTAATGCGGCTTCATCTGGCAGAGAAGGGCGATCGTCTTCGAGGTCGGCGGTTGGTGCTTTCTTATATAAGTGCTCAGGGCAACCTAATGCAGCAAGAAGCTGCTTACCCTGACGCTTGTTGAGGCGGAATATTGGGTTAATGTCCGTGCCGCCATCGCCATACTTAGTAAAGAATCCGGTAATGGCTTCTGCGGCGTGATCGGTACCCACGACAACACCGCTGGTCATTCCGGCGATACTGTATTGTGCCTTCATACGCTCGCGGGCTTTTTCATTGCCGCGCACAAAATCACTCAGTTCGATACCTGCTTCACGTAATGCCTGCTCGCTGGCCAATACCGCGCCTTTGATGTTGACGGTGAGCACGCGGTCAGGTTGTATGAACGCGATCGCGTCCTGACAGTCTTGTTCATCGGCCTGTACACCATAAGGCAGTCGTACAGCAATAAACTGTAACGCATCGTTACCCGTTTCTTCGCGTAACTCGGAAATCGCCATTTGGCATAACTTTCCGGCCAGGGTGGAGTCCTGCCCACCGCTAATCCCTAACACCAGTGATTTAAGGAAAGGGTAGGTTTTGAGGTACGATTTCAAGAAATCCACGCTGCGGCGAATTTCCTCTTCTGCATTAATGTGTGGTTTGGCACCAAGTGCCCGGATTATCTCTTGCTGCAGAGTCATTTAACCCCCTCCAAAAAATGAAATGATCAAAAATAACGATGTGTTAAAGCTAACGCGTTGACGCCCAAACGACAAGGGATGCAGCCGGATATAACATCATTTTGTTTTGATAGAATTTTCTGAAATGACCCGAGTATCCACTGACAGCTTGAAAAATGCGTTGTTGTGCTCCAGGCTTATATAACACGCTGAAAAAAAAGAGGACGGAATATGAACAAGAATCTAACAGGAATTCTGAGCGCAGCGGCGGTATTGACTATGCTGGCAGGGTGTACGGCTTACGATCGTACCAAAGACCAATTTGTGCAGCCCGTGGTGAAAGATGTGAAGAAAGGGATGAGTCGGGCGCAAGTGGCGCAGATTGCCGGCAAACCGTCATCTGAAGTCAGCATGATCCATGCGCGTGGTACATGTCAGACCTACATCCTGGGTCAACGAGATGGTAAAGCAGAGACCTATTTTGTTGCATTAGATGATACTGGGCACGTGATTAATTCCGGCTACCAGACCTGCGCGGAGTATGACACCGACCCGCAGTCTGCGAAGTAGTTGCATCTGTTTATTGCCTGAGCACTCTGCAGAACCGGCCACTGTGCCGGTTTTTTTGTGTCACGCGATCTTATTTATTGTCGCGAATTATTTGCCTGAAGTGTGAGGGGTGTCATAACCACAGGTCAAGGAGAGACAATTTAGTTGGTCAATGAAATACCATCCGCGGGTGCAATCCCGTATACTCATTTCAGCCACCTAAAAAAGTAATTTAGCTGACGCAAGTTACCCAGAGCATGGATGCAGGTTATGGCTTGCGGAGTGTCTGGTACACAGATAATCGCACATGAGGATCGTTTTAATGGAAAAGAAACACATTTATCTGTTTTGTTCTGCGGGCATGTCGACTTCTTTGTTAGTCTCGAAGATGCGTGCTCAGGCTGAAAAATACGAAGTACCGGTTATCATTGAAGCGTTTCCCGAAACGCTGGCCGGAGAAAAAGGCCCGGTAGCCGATGTTGTGTTATTAGGCCCACAGATTGCTTATATGTTGCCCGAAATTCAGCGTTTGTTACCCAACAAACCTGTAGAAGTGATTGACTCGCTGTTGTATGGCAAAGTCGATGGTTTAGGCGTGCTTAAGGCTGCAGTTGCAGCAATTAAAAAAGCCGCAGCAAATTAATTATTTTATTTTAAATTTTCCCGTCAAAGAGTTATTTCATTAACATTCACCGCAATTGTTAATTGCGGTATTTAAGGGTATTTTTCTATGAGTAACGCTATTGCTTCACTTGAAAAGGTACTCCTTCCTTTTGCTGTAAAAATTGGAAAGCAGCCACACGTTAATGCAATCAAAAACGGTTTTATTCGTTTAATGCCGTTAACCCTCGCAGGGGCAATGTTTGTATTAATCAATAACGTTTTCCTGAGCTTTGGGGAGGGGTCGTTTTTTTATTCCATGGGCATTCGACTTGATGCTTCAACTATTGAAACGCTAAATAGTTTAAAAGGCATCGGTGGGAACGTCTATAACGGTACGCTGGGTATTATGTCATTGATGGCGCCATTCTTTATCGGTATGGCGTTGGCAGAAGAACGCAAAGTCGATGCACTGGCTGCTGGTTTATTATCTGTCGCCGCATTTATGACAGTCACACCTTACAGCGTGGGCGAAGCCTATGCCGTGGGTGCTAACTGGTTGGGCGGTGCAAACATTATTTCCGGTATTATTATCGGCCTGGTGGTCGCGGAAATGTTCACCTTCGTCGTGCATCGTAATTGGGTTATTAAATTACCTGATAGCGTTCCGGCTTCTGTTTCTCGCTCGTTTTCTGCATTGATTCCTGGCTTCATTATCCTCTCTATTATGGGGATCATCGCCTGGGCGTTGAACACCTGGGGAACGAACTTCCACCAGATCATCATGGATTCCATTTCAACTCCGCTGGCGTCACTGGGTAGTGTGGTGGGTTGGGCGTACGTGATTTTTGTTCCGCTGTTGTGGTTCTTTGGTATTCACGGTTCTTTGGCACTGACTGCACTGGACAGCGGTATCATGACCCCCTGGGCGCTGGAAAACATCTCTATCTACCAACAGTTTGGTTCCGTAGACGCGGCACTGGAAGCGGGTAAGACGTTCCACGTCTGGGCGAAGCCGATGCTGGACTCCTATATTTTCCTGGGAGGGAGTGGGGCAACGTTGGGTCTGATTATTGCTATCTTCCTGGCTTCTCGTCGCGCTGATTATCGTCAGGTAGCAAAACTGGCACTGCCATCAGGTCTGTTCCAGATTAACGAACCTATTCTGTTCGGTCTGCCGATTATCATGAACCCGGTTATGTTTATTCCATTCATCCTGGTTCAGCCGATTCTGGCAGCGATTACGCTGGCTGCGTATTACACAGGCATTATTCCACCGATTACCAACATTGCACCGTGGACGATGCCAACCGGGTTGGGCGCATTCTTTAACACCAACGGTAGCGTCGCTGCTCTGCTGGTCGCGTTGTTTAACCTTGGTATCGCAACGCTGGTGTACCTGCCATTCGTGGTCGTCGCCAACAAAGCTCAGAACGTGATTGATAAAGAAGAAAGCGAAGAAGATATCGCTAACGCATTGAAATTCTAAATTTAATCCGGCATGGCTATGCGGCCATGCCGGACTGAACCAGAGGAAAAGAGTATGTTAGATATCGAAAATATCGTCGATACGCAGTCAGAGGCTGAAGAGCTTGAAGAAGTGGTGATGGGGCTCATCATCAACTCGGGTCAGGCACGTAGTCTGGCGTACGGCGCGCTCAAATTGGCCAAACAGGGTGATTTTGAGTCAGCGAAGACCATGATGGAGCAGTCTCGCATGGCGCTGAACGAAGCACACCTTGTCCAGACCAAACTGATTGAAGGCGATCAGGGTGAAGGTAAAATGAAAGTCAGCCTGGTGCTGGTCCATGCACAGGACCACCTGATGACGTCGATGCTGGCACGTGAACTGGTGACAGAACTGATTGAGCTTCACGAGAAGCTGAAATAGCGAGGAGTGCAGAATGCAGCTACAGGTTAACGCACCGGAAATCAAAACCGTCTATGAGCAGCAGCTTTTTAATGGCAAAAATTTTCATGTGTTCATCTATAACAAAACTGAGAGCATCAGTGGGCTGCATCAGCATGATTACTACGAATTTACCCTGGTCTTAACTGGACGTTACTATCAGGAGATCAACGGTAAGCGTGTACTGCTTGAGCGCGGAGACTTTGTCTTTATCCCGTTGGGATCGCACCATCAAAGTTTCTATGATTTCGGCGCGACGCGAATTCTTAACGTTGGTATCAGTAAACGTTTTTTTGAACAGCACTACCACCCGTTGCTGCCATTTTGTTTTGTTGCATCGCAGGTGTATCGGGCGAACAGCTCGTTTCTTACCTACATCGAAACGGTTATAGCATCACTGAACTTTCGTGAAAGCGGACTGGATGAATTTGTAGAAGTGGTCACCTTCTATATTATTAATCGGTTACGCCATCATCGGGAAGAACAGGTGCTGGATGATATTCCACAATGGCTTAAAACTACCGTGGAAAGCATGCATGACAAAAGGAAGTTCAGCGAAAATGCGCTGGAAAATATGGTACACCTGTCCGCAAAATCCCAGGAGTATCTGACCCGTGCAACCCAGCGTTATTACAGTAAAACGCCAATGCAGATTATTAATGAAATCCGCATTAATTTTGCTAAAAAACAGCTGGAAATGACTAACTATTCTGTAACTGATATTGCCTATGAGTCTGGTTACAGTAGTCCGAGCCTGTTTATTAAAACGTTTAAAAAGCTGACGTCGTTTACACCTAATAGCTACCGTAAGAAATTAACGGAATTTAATCAGTAAATTTTATTTACCAACAACCAATTTTTATAGCTTGCCCAAAATAGCGCTGGGACTGCCACGCTATACCTGACGAATGGGTTGAGCATAATACGTGTCAGTGTTTTTACACTGAAGGGAGAAATTATGAGCCAGAAATTAAAAGTCGTCACTATCGGTGGCGGGAGCAGCTACACCCCTGAATTACTTGAAGGCTTTATTAAGCGTTATCATGAATTACCGGTCTCTGAATTGTGGCTGGTGGATGTCGACGGTGGTAAAGAGAAGCTGGACATTATTTTTGACCTCTGCCAGCGCATGATTGATAAAGCTGGCGTCCCGATGAAAGTGTACAAAACGCTGGATCGCCGAGAAGCGCTGAAAGATGCTGATTTTGTCACCACGCAGTTGCGCGTAGGACAACTTAAGGCTCGTGAACAGGATGAACGTATCCCTCTGAGCCATGGTTATCTGGGGCAGGAAACTAACGGTGCTGGAGGCCTGTTTAAAGGACTACGTACCATTCCGGTGATCTTTGACATTGTGAAGGATGTGGAAGAACTGTGTCCGAATGCGTGGGTGATTAACTTTACCAACCCGGCTGGCATGGTAACTGAAGCGGTCTATCGCCATACTAACTTCAAGAAGTTTATCGGCGTGTGCAATATTCCAATCGGTATGAAGATGTTTATCAGCGACGTCCTGGCGCTGAAACAGAGTGATGATTTATCCATCGATCTGTTTGGTCTGAACCATATGGTCTTCATTAAGGATGTTCTGGTCAACGGTGTGTCACGTTTTGATGAACTGCTGGACGGCGTAGCGTCGGGTCAGTTGAAAGCCTCTGGCGTGAAGAACATCTTCGATCTGCCGTTCAGTGAAGGGCTGATTCGTTCACTGAAACTGCTACCGTGCTCGTATTTGCTGTACTACTTCAAGCCAAAAGAGATGCTGGCGATTGAAATGGGCGAATATTACAAAGGTGGCGCACGCGCACAGGTAGTACAGAAAGTTGAGAAGCAACTGTTTGATCTGTATAAAAATCCTGAGCTGAATGTTAAGCCGAAAGAGCTGGAACAGCGTGGCGGGGCTTATTACTCTGATGCCGCGTGTGAAGTCATCAATGCTATCTACAACGACAAGCAGACCGAGCATTACGTCAACATTCCTCATCATGGTCATGTTGATAATATTCCTGCGGACTGGGCTGTTGAGATGACCTGCACGCTGGGACGCAATGGTGCAACGCCGCACCCGCGTATCACCCATTTCGATGAAAAGGTCCTGGGCCTTATCTATACCATTAAAGGTTTTGAAGTGGCGGCGAGCAACGCAGCACTAAGCGGCGAGTTGAATGATGTACTGTTGGCGTTAAACCTGAGTCCACTGGTGCATTCAGACACTGATGCTGAAATTCTTGCCCGTGAGCTGATCCTGGCGCATGAAAAATGGCTGCCAAATTTCGCTGGATGCATCGAGAAGCTTAAAAGCGAACAACACTAACTGAGGTTGGCTATGGAACGCGTACTGATTGTGAATGCGGATGATTTTGGCCTGAGCAAAGGGCAAAACTACGGCATTGTTGAAGCCTGTCGCAATGGCATAGTCACCTCAACCACTGCTCTGGTGAATGGCGAGGCGATAGAGCATGCGGTACAGCTTAGTCGCGATTTACCGGAACTTGCCGTTGGGATGCACTTTGTCCTGACGCTTGGCAAACCGTTAACGGCGATGCCGGGTCTGACGCGTGACGGTGTGTTAGGGAAATGGATCTGGCAGATGGCAGAGGAAGATACATTGCCGCTGGACGAGATTTCTCAGGAGCTGGCTGCACAGTATCAGCGTTTTATTGACCTGTTCGGGCGGGAGCCGACGCATCTGGATAGTCATCACCACGTGCATATGTTCCCGCAGATTTTCCCGATTGTCGCCAGTTTTGCCGCGGAGAGGGGTGTTGCGTTGCGGATCGATCGGCAGACGGTGTTCCTGGCGTCCGATTTACCGGAAACGTTGCGTACCTCCCAGGGATTTAGCAGTGAGTTTTATGGCGACGCGATTTCTGAGGCCCTGTTCTTGCAGACGCTGGACGCGTCCGCAGACCGGGGAGAGTCCTCGCTGGAAGTGATGTGTCATCCGGCGTTTATCGATGACATCATTCGACAAAGTGCCTACTGTTACCCCCGCTTAACTGAGCTTGACGTACTGACGTCTTCGTCATTGAAATACGCTATTGCGGAGCGCGGTTATCGTCTTGGCAGTTTTCTGAACGTTTAATTCCTGAGTTGGCGGCGCGTCGGTGCGCCGCATTTTTTTGTCTGCGTCATTGATATTTGCCGCAACCAGTCCGTCCCCCCCCCGTTATCGCCACCCACTTCACGAATTCACTGTTTTTGCACCGTCCGAGGGTAAAATCAGCTAAGATAGCGTTTTTCAGATTTTTAGAATTTGTCTTTAGTGAAGCAACTGATTATGAAACCTCTTCGCCAACAAAATCGTCCGGTTATCAGCTATGTTCCTCGTGTGGAGCCAGCTCCACCAGAGCATGCGGTGAAAATGGATGCGTTTCGTGACGTATGGATACTGCGCGGAAAATATGTCGCTTTTGTCTTAATGGGGGAGGCGTTTCAGCGTTCGCCTGCATTTACGGTTCCGGAGTCGGCACAGCGCTGGGCTAACCAAATTCGCCAGGAAAACGAACTGAGCGATTAATTAGATATAAAAAAACCGCCGGAGCATAACTCACCGGCGGTTTTTTGTTTTATACAGACAGGATTTTAGCGATGCGCCAGTTCGGCGTGATCGTCGCTGTCCAGAATCGTTTTATCGGTCTGTTTCAGCCATTGGCTGGTAAGCGTACCCGCGGTCATGGAACCGCTAACGTTCAATGCAGTACGGCCCATATCGATCAGTGGTTCAACAGAAATCAGCAGAGCAACCAATGTGACCGGCAGACCCATGGCAGGCAGTACGATCAGTGCCGCGAAGGTCGCGCCACCGCCCACACCCGCAACCCCTGCGGAACTGACGGTCACGATACCCACCAGCGTGGCAATCCACATTGGGTCCAGCGGGTTAATACCGACAGTCGGTGCCACCATCACGGCCAGCATCGCCGGGTACAGACCCGCACAACCGTTTTGACCAATCGTTGCACCAAAAGAGGCGGCAAAGCTGGCAATGGACTCAGGGACGCCCAGGCGACGGGTTTGTGCTTCGACGTTCAGTGGAATAGAAGCGGCGCTGGAGCGGCTGGTGAAGGCGAAAGTCAATACCGGCCAGACTTTGCGGAAGTATTTCAGTGGGCTAACGCCGTTAATACCCAGCAGGATGCCGTGTACGACGAACATAATGCCCAGGCCGAGATACGAGGCAACGACGAAGCTGCCCAGCTTGATGATGTCCTGCAGATTGGAACCGGCAACCACTTTGGTCATCAGCGCCAGAACACCGTACGGAGTCAGTTGCATCACCAGACGAACCAGCTTCATCACCCAGCTCTGCAGGGTATCGATAGCCGTTAATACGCGCTCGCCTTTTGGCGCATCATCTTTCAGCAGTTTAAGTGCCGCAACGCCCAGGAAGGCCGCGAAAATAACGACGCTGATAATCGACGTCGGGTTTGCACCCGTAAGATCGGCAAATGGGTTTTTCGGGATAAACGACAGCACCAACTGCGGCACGCTGAGGTCGGCAACTTTACCCACATAATTGGTTTCAATGGCGGTCAGGCGTGCGGTTTCAGCGCCGCCTTGCACCAGCCCTTCAGCAGTCAGACCAAACAGGTTTGTCACCAGAACACCCACCAGCGCGGCGATCAGCGTGGTAAACAGTAGCGTTCCGATAGTGAGGAAACTAATTTTGCCCAACTGAGAGGCGTTATGCAGACGCGCAACGGCACTGAGAATAGAGGCAAAAACCAGCGGCATAACAATCATTTGCAGCAGTTGTACGTAACCGTTGCCGACAATGTTAAACCACTGTACGGAATCTTTCAGTACCTGGCTGTCGGACCCGTAAATGGTGTGCAGGGCGAGACCAAACACCACGCCCATGACCAGACCGACCAGTACTTTTTTGGCCAGACTCCACTGTTTGTGGCGGGCTTGCGCCAGCACGAACAGCAGTACTACGAACACGATAATGTTCGCGATTAATGGAAAGTTCATCCCCGTTCTCCTGATCTTATTATGCGTATCACCATGTAATGGTGATTCTGTTGGCGCAAGATTAGCAGAACTGTGACTTGCCTCTTATATTCAAATGGAATTGTTTATACCTAAAATGACATTTTGGCTGTTTTATTAATCAGCCTGGTGCTTTATAAACCGATTAAACTGCATCTGTAGCGTGTTAATCATCTGCGATGACCAGCGCACTGCGCTGTTTTCCGGCATCGTCTGAGGCATCCAGATGGCCCAGGCAAACAGCGCCATGCACAAAAAGCGCTCCAGCTGATTTCCCTTCTGCGGGACGAGGATTGGCAGACGAAAGCGCCAGCGACAGGGCCAAAGCAGGGGAACGCCTGCCGGGGTCAGCATATCGGCCAGTATGTGACTGAGATAGCCCAACACCATACCTTGTAGCGCATCGGCCGGGATTATCCAGCTATCCGGGACTTTCAGGTAAAACGTGGCCAGCAGGGCAAAGACGGCCAGCAGGCTGTGTGTAAACCCGCGATGGCCAAATGCCCGGGCAATAGGCTTTGATATCCACTTCAGCCGCTGCCCAAGCAGGGATTTCGGGTGATCGATATCGGGCAGCAGACACGTTAGAATGGCCGAAGGCACAATATGCCACCAGTCACCCTGAGCGAGAACGGGTGTCAGCTCGGCATTTTTGGCAAATACCGCACAGGCAATAGAAAAAAGAAGGTGGCCTTCCGCCGTCATGATAAAACCCAATAAACTGTCAATTCATACAGTATAGGGGTTTTATACAGTAGGCGGAAGAGGTGACGTTGTAACCCTTTGTCACAAATGCACGATTAACGCGCCAACCAACCGCCGTCTACGGCAAGCGTGTAACCATTAATATAATCAGAAGCCTGGCTGGCGAGAAAAACGACCGGGCCTTGTAAGTCATCCGGTGTTCCCCAGCGCCCCGCGGGAATACGATCGACGATTTGCTGATTACGCGTACTGTCTTCACGCAACTGCTGCGTATTGTTTGTCGCCATATAACCTGGTGCGATGGCATTGACATTAATTCCCTGAGCTGCCCACTCATTAGCCAGTAGGCGGGTGATCCCAAGCACGCCGCTTTTTGATGCGGTGTAGGACGGAACGCGGATTCCCCCCTGAAAAGAGAGCATTGAGGCAATATTGATAATTTTACCGCCGTTACCCTGCGCCAGGAACTGACGCGCCACTGCCTGCGACAGAAAGAAAACGGATTTGAGATTCAGGTTCATTACGTCATCCCAGTCTTTTTCACTAAAATCCAGCGCGTCCTGGCGACGAATCGTACCTGCATTGTTAACCAGAATATCGACCCGACCAAATACCGCAACAGTTTGCGTCACGATGCTGGACAGCGCCTCCTGTTGGCTGAGGTCGGCCTGAATGGCCATAAAGCGCCGACCAACTGCGGTGATTTTTTCCTCGGTGTCATGCGGGATTTTGCGGTTTACGCCAACCACGTCACATCCGGCTTCAGCCAGCGCCAGGGCCATACCTTGCCCAAGCCCGGTATCACAACCGGTGACGATTGCGACTTTATCCTTAAGACGAAACGCGTCCAGAACCATGTTCACCTCAGCTATTTTTACTGTTAATGCATTGCGATAGCAGAAGGATAGAAGAGGTTGAACAAAAATACAATAAAATTGAAACGGTGTTTTAATTTTATTGGTCAAGCAAAGAAAAGGGCAATATGGTCATTGCCCGGAGGGAGATTAACCGTGAAGATGCCCGGCAGTGAGCTCCGTCAATGAGGCCAGTTTGACGTCGGCAAGCACAAAACGGGGATCATCCTGATTTTCATGGGCGGGGACAACAATTGAGCGCATTCGAGCGGCTTTCGACGCAATCATCCCGTTCACGGAATCTTCCAGCGCAACACAAGATAACGGGGATACCCCCAGCTTCTGGGCACAATCGAGGTAAACCTGCGGGTGCGGTTTGCTGTAAGGTAATTTTTCTGCCGAGGCCAGTGCGTCAAAGCTATCGCGCAGATCAAACATGGTCAGCACTTTTTCCAGCATATGCAGCGGTGACGCGGAGGCCAGTCCTACCAGCATCCCCTGGGATTTGCATAGCGCTACAGCTTCACGTACGCCCGGCAACAGTGGTCTTGTTTCTTCTACCAGCGCAATGGCCCGTGTAATGATGCGTTCCGTCACCTCCTGACGAGAGGGACCGTTCCACGGTTGCTGTGCGAACCAAAGATCAACAACCATATCGATACGTAAACCGAGCGTATCGGGAAGTTCATGGCGGCGGGTGATATCTACGCCTAAACTTGCAATCACATCCAGTTCAGCCTGATCCCAGAGCGGTTCTGAATCGACCAGTAATCCATCCATATCGAAAATTGCAGCAAGAATTTGACGCGGGGTTGACATCACAACCTCTCCTTTAGGGTGATAACAGGGATTAAGAGCCCACCAGAACGAGCTCTAAGCGTTCATTATGGCTAATTTGGCAGTATACCGCCTTTAAAGATCAGGCGAAAACGGTTATCAACGGGTAAACTTAGGCCAAAATGACACGTCTTTATCAAGGGGAACTCATGACGTATCAACAAGCTGGACGCATTGCTGTCTTGAAAAGGTTGCTGGGATGGGTAATTTTCATCCCGGCGCTGATTTCAACACTGGTTTCAGTACTGAAGTTTATGTACGCGCACAGCGAAAAGCAGGAAGGGATTAATGCAGTCATGCTCGATTTTGCCCATGTGATGATCGACATGATGCGTGTGAATACGCCGTTTCTTAACCTGTTTTGGTATAACTCGCCGACACCGGATTTTCAGACCGGACTGAATCTTGTTTTTTGGTTGATTTTCATTCTGATATTCATCGGTCTGGCATTGCAGGACTCTGGCGCCAGAATGAGTCGTCAGGCACGTTTTTTACGCGAGGGCGTTGAAGATCAGTTGATTCTGGAACAGGCAAAAGGCAGTGAGGGGTTATCGCGTGAGCAAATTGAGTCGCGTATTGTTGTGCCACACCATACGATCTTTTTACAAATCTTCCCGCTCTATATTTTGCCGGTGATCGTTATCGTGATCGGCTATTTCTTCTTTTCATTACTGGGCTTTTTGTAAGTCCGCTATTATCAGGCCTGGACTGCGTGAAGCATCAGGCCTGATAAACAAAGCCGCCTTCGGGCTATCTGTACGTTAAGCAGCCAGTAACCTTTCCATCGCTTTTTGCGCCACCACCAGGTGCTGCCCGCCAAACAGAATTGCCCGATTAAGCAGCGTATACAGCTGATAGATAGGCTGCCTGTCGAGAAAATCTAACGGTAGCGGCGAGACAGACTGATAACCGTCATAAATCTGCGGTGGCTGATCGGTATGTAACGGCAACATTGCCAGATCGCACTCTCTGTCGCCCCAGTAACAGGCAGGGTCAAAGATGTAAGGGCCATTCGGTCCGAGTGCACAGTTTGCCGACCACAAATCGCCGTGCAGGAGAGAAGGCTGTGGCTGATGGGAGGATAGTCGCTGCTGAACGTGATCGACAATGGCGTCAATATTGCCAAACGCGATACCTTTTTCCGCCGCAAGTTCCAGTTGCCAGCCGATGCGTTGTTCGGCGAAGAAGGTTGACCAGCGACGCTGCCAGGCATTGGGTTGCGGTGTAGTGGAGAGTGCATTATCGAAGTCGAGGCCGAACTGTGGCTGATCGCTCCATTCGTGCAAATGTGCAAGTTGTTGTCCGAGAATAAACGCGTTGTGGGCATCAAGCGGGCGGGGAGGGAGGAAGTCCATAACCAGAAAACTGTAATCTCTGTCGGCACCCACTGCCCAGACTTTGGGAACAGAAACGGTTTGACTCCGGGAAAGCAGTTCTAACTGGTCTGCCTCCGCCGTAAAGCCAGACAACAGCTCTCTTTCATCACATTTGACGAAAAAATCGCGCCCCGCATAGCGTAAATGCCATGCGGCGTGGATCTCTCCGCCGGGCAGTTCATTACGCAGTTCGATTTCGCCTTCACCTAATTGCTCGCTTAAAAGACGACTGATAGCCTGCCACATGATGTCTCTCCCCATGTTGTCTGCCAGATCATAAGGTTAGCGCAAGAATGCGGTAAAAAAACACGAACTGACGCACACCGTAGACGCGTCATCGCTGGAAAGGCACTTATTGTATGTCGTGCTTCCACACCTCCCTGAGAAATGACGACTTTCGGTTTAACATGATTCACTTCTTTGTAATCACGTGATTTTTTATCATAGACGCATAATACACATGTCGACAGTTTTGTCGGTAAATCCCCCTTAATGCTTGATAAGGGGGATGGTGTAATCACTGGGCAAGATACGAATATATTTTTTGCGTATCGTCCAGCGCGCACAGACGAGTGCCCTGATTCAGCGTTGCTGCGCTACCCGCAGCGACGCCAAAACGCACAATCTCTTCAAACGGGGCATTTTCTGCCAGTTTCAACGTCATCGCGCCGACCATACTGTCGCCTGCGCCAACGGTACTTTGGCTTTTCACCGGCGGTGGGACGACCTGGACGCATGTTTCTTTATTGACGCCCAATGCCCCTTGTGGCCCAAGAGAGACCACAACGCGAAGCGCTTTGCCGCTTTGTATAATCTCCTGTGCTGCTTTGCGAACGTCATCGGGTTGTGTGAGTTCGCGTTTCACCAGTGCACTCAATTCTTTGAGGTTGGGTTTTACCAGTTCGATACCGCCGATGGCTAATGCCGCTGTCAGCGCCTCACCAGAGCTATCGACAATGCAGCGAATACCCTGTTTTTGTACGGTGGTGATGAGCCGTGTCAGTTTTTCTATTTGTACACCGGGCGGCAAACTGCCGCTAATGACCAGTATCGCACCCGATTCAATTTCCAGTACCTGATCCTGCAGTTGGTAGAATTCGTCATCAGTCAGCGTGGCACCGGGCATGACAAAACGATACTGCTCACCGCTGGATTCGACGTGGACATGGAGATTTTGTCGGGTCCAGTCTTTGGCTTCGATAGTCGAGACGGGAACATTTTCGTCGGCAAGTAAAGAAACTAAGTGCTCGCCAGTCGCACCACCGACCGGAAAGATGGCCGTTGCAGTTCCGCCAAGATGTGCAATGGCACGGGCGACGTTGATGCCTCCACCGCCAGGTTCAAAAACCGGTGAGGTACAGCGAAGTTTACCTTCGGGGTAGATTTGTGGGGTGATTGTTGCGCTATCGAGAGAGGGCGCAAGTGTTAACGTATAGATACGTACCATCTTTACCTCCTGTTAGGCTGACCCCAGTCTGGCACTTAACGTCACGAAAGTGAAGTAATTAACAACATGATTTCTCGCAGCTTTATTTAAAATTCTCGTGCCAAAGATATATAAATAAAATAAAGGATTAAGAACGCTCTTATTCAAAAAATGAAATAAGAATTTATTGCTATGTTATTCGAGTCTTTTTATAATTTGTTACCTTTCAAGGGTCTTTTGTCATTGATCCACATGAAAGTTTCCGAGACCGTTATGGTCTCTTTTTTTGTTGTACGGACTCTTTATAAATGAAGCTTTTGAAGACAGTGCCCGCAGCAGTATTGCTGACGGGGTGCGTGTTTGCGTCAATGCATGCCGCCGCCGATGATTCCGTTTTTACTGTCATGGATGACCCTTCCAGCGCGAAAAAACCCTTTGAAGGTAACCTGAACGCGGGATATCTTGCCCAGTCAGGCAACACAAAAAGTTCTTCTTTAACCGCAGACACCACCATGACCTGGTATGGTCAATCTACGGCGTGGTCTCTGTGGGGAAATGCCAGCAACACCTCCTCAAATGATGAACGTTCATCTGAGAAATATGCTGTAGGTGGTCGTAGTCGTTACAACATGACTGACTATGACTATCTCTTTGGTCAGGCCAGTTGGTTAACAGACCGTTATAACGGATATCGTGAGCGTGATGTGCTAACGGCCGGTTATGGTCGCCAGTTTCTTAATGGACCGGTGCACAGCTTCCGCTTTGAATTCGGTCCTGGTGTACGTTATGACGAGCACACTGATGGCACCACTGAAACGCAGCCGTTAGGTTATGCGTCCGGGGCTTATGCGTGGCAGATGACGGACAACACCAAGTTTACGCAGGGGGTGTCGGTATTTGGTGCCGATGATACAACGCTGAATTCTGAAACGGCTTTGAATGTTGCTATCAACGAACACTTTGGATTGAAGGTTGCGTACAACGTGACCTGGAACTCCGAACCGCCGGCAACCGCGCCGGAGCATACCGATCGCCGCACGACGGTTTCGCTCGGCTATCGGATGTAATAGTTAGCTGGGCCAGTTAAATGGCCCGGCTTTTATAAATTAACGTTAAGTACTTTTATTATCCTAACCGCGCTTTATTTTTGATGCTTTTCTGACATCCCGCATTTTTAGACGCTTTCAATTTAATGAATAAATAGGCTGTCCTGAAAATGGCATTTCAGCATTACCGTCATAATTAAACACAATTAACAGTCTGTAGAATATATTTGCTCAGGTTGGCATAGTACTTCTGACGTTTAACCCCAGATCATGGCTGCCCAGCGTAGCATCAGCATTGCCGCACAAATAACCAGCAGTATTACAACTATCTTCCCGTGTTTTTTGGCAAAACGATTTGTTGGCATTGTTCTTTTCCTGCCCAGGTCAGACCATTCGACTTAGTGTAACAAAGATAGAAGGGTGTCCGTGAATTGATTTACATCATGGAAAGCGCATTGATTGCAGCTTTGATCGGCTCGTAATGCCGTGTACACTGTCAAACGGTGTTATCAAAAAACGGGCGTAGGTCCAGCGTTGCCTGTCAGGTGACCTGTGACATATTTCGCAGAGTGAAGCGGGAATCAGCCCAGACCTTTTTGATAATTTTAAATATTGAATCTTTGTATGTGCTCTTACGTGTGGGGCACCACTGCAAATAAGGATATAACATGCCTGTTATTACTCTTCCTGATGGCAGCCAACGCCATTACGACCACGCTGTAAGCCCCATGGATGTTGCGCTGGACATCGGTCCAGGTCTGGCGAAAGCGACTATTGCTGGCCGTGTTAACGGTGAGCTGGTAGATGCTTCCGATCTGATTGAAGATGATGCGAAACTCTCCATTATCACCGCGAAGGATGAAGAAGGTCTGGAGATCATTCGTCACTCTTGTGCGCACCTGTTAGGGCATGCGATCAAACAACTTTGGCCGAACACCAAAATGGCGATCGGACCGGTTGTTGACAACGGTTTTTACTACGATATCGATCTTGACCGTACGTTAACCCAGGAAGATGTCGACGCGCTCGAGAAGCGGATGCACGAGCTCGCTGAGAAAAACTACGATGTCATTAAGAAGAAAGTCAGCTGGTACGAAGCGCGCGAAACCTTCGTGAAGCGTGGTGAGACCTATAAAGTCTCTATTCTTGATGAAAACATTGCCCATGATGACAAGCCTGGCTTGTACCATCATGAAGAATACGTCGATATGTGCCGTGGTCCGCACGTGCCGAACATGCGTTTCTGTCATCACTTCAAACTGATGAAGACCGCAGGGGCATACTGGCGCGGCGACAGCAACAACAAGATGCTGCAACGTATTTATGGTACTGCATGGGCCGACAAAAAAGCCCTGAATGCATACCTGCAACGTCTGGAAGAAGCAGCCAAGCGTGACCATCGCAAAATTGGTAAGCAGCTTGACCTGTATCATATGCAGGAAGAAGCACCGGGTATGGTGTTCTGGCATAACGATGGCTGGACTATCTTCCGCGAGCTGGAAGTTTTTGTTCGCTCGAAACTGAAAGAATATCAGTATCAGGAAGTTAAAGGTCCGTTCATGATGGACCGTGTGCTGTGGGAAAAAACAGGTCACTGGGACAACTACAAAGATGCGATGTTCACTACCTCGTCTGAGAACCGTGAATACTGCATTAAACCCATGAACTGCCCGGGCCACGTTCAGATCTTTAACCAGGGTCTGAAATCCTATCGTGATCTGCCGTTGCGTATGGCTGAATTTGGTAGCTGTCACCGTAACGAGCCGTCAGGTGCGCTGCACGGTCTGATGCGTGTACGTGGCTTTACTCAGGATGATGCACATATCTTCTGTACTGAAGAGCAGATTCGTGATGAAGTTAACGCTTGCATTCGTATGGTCTACGATATGTACAGCACTTTTGGCTTCGAGAAAATCGTCGTCAAACTGTCCACTCGCCCCGAAAAACGTATCGGCAGCGATGAAATGTGGGACCGTGCTGAAGCTGACCTGGCCGTTGCGTTGGAAGAAAATAACATCCCGTTTGAGTTCCAACTGGGTGAGGGCGCGTTCTACGGTCCGAAAATTGAATTTACCCTGTATGACTGCCTCGATCGTGCATGGCAGTGCGGTACTGTACAGCTGGACTTCTCCCTGCCGTCCCGTTTAAGCGCCTCTTATGTTGGCGAAAACAACGAACGTCAGGTGCCGGTTATGATTCACCGCGCAATTCTTGGGTCTATGGAACGTTTCATCGGTATCCTGACTGAAGAGTTCGCCGGCTTCTTCCCGACCTGGCTTGCGCCGGTTCAGGTTGTGGTCATGAACATTACCGATTCTCAGTCTGAATACGTCAACGAATTAACGCAGAAACTACAAAATGCGGGTATTCGTGTAAAAGCAGACTTGAGAAATGAGAAGATAGGCTTTAAAATCCGCGAGCACACTTTACGTCGTGTCCCTTACATGTTGGTCTGTGGCGACAAAGAGGTAGAAGCAGGCAAAGTTGCCGTGCGCACCCGTCGTGGCAAAGACTTGGGCAGCCTGGACGTAAATGAAGTGATTGAGAAGCTGCAACAAGAGATTCGCAGCCGCAGTCTTCAACAACTGGAGGAATAAGGTATTAAAGGCGGAAAACGAGTTCAAACGGCACGTCCGAATCGTATCAATGGCGAGATTCGCGCCCTGGAAGTTCGCTTAACAGGTCTGGAAGGCGAAGCTTTGGGTATTGTGAGTCTGAGAGAAGCGATCGAAAAGGCTGAAGAAGCTGGAGTAGATTTAGTTGAAATCAGCCCTAACGCCGAACCGCCAGTTTGTCGTATTATGGACTACGGCAAGTTCCTTTATGAAAAGAGTAAGTCTTCTAAGGAACAGAAGAAAAAGCAAAAAGTTATCCAGGTTAAGGAAATTAAATTCCGTCCTGGCACCGACGATGGCGATTACCAGGTAAAACTCCGCAGCCTGGTACGCTTTCTGGAAGATGGCGATAAGGCTAAGATCACGCTGCGTTTTCGCGGTCGTGAGATGGCCCACCAACAGATCGGTATGGAAGTGCTCAACCGCGTCCGTGACGATCTGAGTGAACTGGCAGTAGTCGAATCCTTCCCAACGAAGATCGAAGGCCGTCAGATGATCATGGTGCTCGCTCCTAAGAAGAAACAGTAAGGCCTTCAAGTAGCAATGTCTGTGGAGCCTGCGGGTTCCACAGCCGTTGTTCGCCTACGTTTCGTTTATTAACAATGCGAAGTGGAAGTTATTAAAATGCCAAAAATTAAGACCGTACGCGGTGCTGCTAAGCGTTTCAAAAAAACCGGTGGTGGTGGATTTAAGCGTAAGCACGCAAACCTGCGTCATATTCTGACCAAAAAATCTACTAAGCGTAAACGTCACCTGCGTCCAAAAGGCCTCGTGTCTAAAGGCGATCTGGGTCTGGTTATCGCGTGCTTGCCGTACGCATAAGCCGTTAACGTTTAATTCATTTTTTTACTAAGAATATAGAGACAGGAGAGCACATATGGCTCGCGTAAAACGTGGTGTAGTTGCCCGTGCACGTCACAAGAAAATTTTGAAACAAGCTAAAGGCTACTACGGTGCGCGTTCTCGCGTATACCGCGTTGCCTTCCAGGCTGTTATCAAAGCTGGTCAGTACGCTTATCGTGACCGTCGTCAGAAAAAGCGTCAGTTCCGTCAACTGTGGATTGCGCGTATCAACGCAGCAGCACGTCAGAACGGTATTTCTTACAGCAAATTCATCAACGGCCTGAAAAAAGCCTCTGTTGAAATCGACCGTAAGATCCTGGCTGACATCGCAGTATTCGACAAAGTAGCGTTCACCGCTCTGGTCGAAAAAGCGAAAGCAGCTCTGGCATAAGCCGGTGAAAAGAGGGAGCCTGGCTCCCTCTCTTTTATTTGTAGTTCAATCAATTGGTTGACAATTTATCCGTAAGCCTTTTCAATAAAGGTTGTCCGGTTTTTACCACACAAGGTAACGCAAGCATGAATGCTGCTATTTTCCGCTTCTTCTTTTACTTTAGCACCTGAACTCAGGAGGCTTGCGCGTGAAAGAAGAAACGGAAAACAGCGCCTAAAAGCCTCCCTGGTGGAGGCTTTTTTTATACGCGTCATCCTTCAAGTTGTCTCTGTGTTGGCTGCATTCGCTCTTTTGCCGCCTTGATACAACTTGAATGATTTTGCGTATATACGAGCGACTAGTGAATATCGCAACATAACGAGGAAAACCATGTCACATCTCGCAGAGCTGGTTGCCAGTGCAACGGCCGCCATTAACCAGGCTTCAGATGTTGCCGCGTTAGACAATGTCCGCGTCGAATATTTGGGCAAGAAAGGGCACTTGACCCTTCAGATGACAACCCTGCGCGAGCTGCCACCAGAAGAGCGCCCGGCAGCAGGTGCGGTAATCAACGAAGCCAAAGAGCAGGTACAGCAAGCGCTGAACGCGCGTAAAGCCGAATTAGAAAATGCTGCACTGAACGCGCGCCTGGCTGAAGAAACTATCGATATCTCCCTGCCGGGACGCCGTATCGAAAATGGTGGACTGCACCCGGTAACACGTACTATCGACAGGATTGAAAGTTTCTTCGGTGAGCTGGGCTTTACCGTGGCAACAGGTCCAGAAATTGAGGACGATTATCATAACTTTGACGCGCTGAATATTCCTGGCCATCACCCGGCGCGTGCCGACCACGATACCTTTTGGTTTGACGCAACGCGTCTGCTGCGTACGCAGACCTCCGGCGTGCAGATCCGCACCATGAAAGAAAAACAGCCGCCGATCCGCATCATTGCGCCGGGCCGTGTATATCGTAACGACTACGATCAGACGCACACCCCGATGTTCCATCAAATGGAAGGCCTGATCGTTGATACCAATATCAACTTCACCAACCTGAAAGGTACGCTGCACGATTTCCTGCGTAACTTCTTTGAAGAGGATCTGCAGGTTCGTTTCCGTCCTTCTTACTTCCCGTTCACTGAACCTTCTGCGGAAGTTGACGTCATGGGTAAAAATGGAAAATGGCTGGAAGTACTGGGCTGCGGTATGGTTCACCCGAACGTGCTGCGTAACGTCGGTATCGATCCAGAAATTTACTCCGGTTTTGCCTTCGGCATGGGGATGGAGCGTCTGACCATGTTGCGTTATGGCGTTACCGATCTGCGTTCTTTCTTCGAAAACGATCTGCGTTTCCTCAAACAGTTTAAATAAAGGCAGGGTAATACAATGAAATTCAGTGAACTGTGGTTACGCGAATGGGTTAACCCAGCAATTGATAGCGATGCGCTGTCAAACCAAATTACGATGGCGGGCCTGGAAGTTGATGGTGTGGAAGCCGTTGCCGGTGAATTTAACGGTGTTGTTGTCGGTGAAGTAGTTGAGTGCGGTCAGCACCCGAACGCTGACAAACTGCGCGTCACCAAAGTGAATGTCGGCGGCGATCGCCTGCTGGATATCGTCTGTGGTGCGCCGAACTGCCGCCAGGGACTGAAAGTTGCGGTAGCGACCATTGGTGCCGTTCTGCCGGGTGATTTTAAAATCAAAGCGGCGAAACTGCGTGGTGAGCCGTCTGAAGGCATGCTGTGCTCGTTTTCTGAGCTGGGTATTTCCGACGATCATAACGGTATTATTGAACTGCCTGCCGATGCGCCGATTGGCACCGACATCCGTGAATATCTGAAACTCAACGATAACACCATTGAAATCAGCGTTACGCCGAACCGTGCCGACTGCTTAGGCATTATCGGTGTTGCGCGCGATGTGGCTGTGCTGAACAAAGCTCCGCTGGTTGAACCGGAAATCACCCCGGTAGCGGCGACCATTAACGATGTACTGCCTATTCAGGTCGATGCTGCTGACGCGTGCCCACGCTATTTGGGTCGTGTGGTGAAAGGTATCAACGTGAAAGCGCCTACGCCACTGTGGATGAAAGAGAAACTGCGCCGTTGCGGTATTCGCTCCATCGATGCAGTGGTTGACGTGACTAACTATGTGCTGCTCGAACTGGGCCAGCCGATGCACGCATTCGACAAAGACCGCATTGAAGGCGGAATTGTCGTGCGTATGGCAAAAGAAGGGGAAACCCTGGTCCTGCTCGACGGCAGTGAAGCAAAACTGAGTGCGGATACGCTGGTGATTGCTGACCACAACAAAGCGCTGGCCATGGGGGGGATCTTTGGTGGTGAGCACTCTGGTGTGAACGATGAAACGCAAAACGTTCTGCTGGAATGCGCGTTCTTCAGCCCGTTGTCTATTACCGGTCGCGCGCGCCGTCACGGCCTGCACACCGATGCTTCTCACCGTTATGAGCGTGGTGTCGATCCTGCGCTGCAGTACAAAGCAATGGAACGTGCAACGCGTCTGCTGATTGATATCTGTGGCGGCGAAGCCGGCCCAGTGATTGATGTGACCAACGAAGCGACGTTGCCGAAGCGTGCCACTATTACGCTGCGTCGTAGCAAACTGGATCGCCTGATCGGCCACCCTATTGCCGATGAGCAGGTGAGCGATATTCTGCGTCGTCTGGGCTGTGAAGTGACTGAAGGCCAGGGCGAGTGGAAGGCTGTCGCGCCGAGCTGGCGTTTCGATATGGAGATTGAAGAAGATCTGGTCGAAGAAATCGCCCGCGTATACGGTTACGACAATATCCCGAATACCCCAATTCAGGCAGGACTCATCATGGGTGAGCATCGTGAAGCGGATCTCTCGCTGAAACGTGTTAAAACCATGCTGAATGACAAAGGCTACCAGGAAGTTATCACCTACAGCTTTGTTGATCCTAAAGTCCAGTCGTTGTTGCATCCGGGAGAAGAGGCGTTGCTGCTGCCAAGCCCAATCTCTATCGATATGTCAGCAATGCGTCTGTCTCTGTGGACCGGTTTGCTTTCAACGGTGGTTTATAACCAAAACCGTCAGCAAAACCGTGTGCGTATTTTTGAGACGGGTTTGCGTTTTGTACCGGATACGCAGGCTAACCTTGGGATCCGTCAGGATCTGATGCTGGCGGGCGTGATCTGCGGCAACCGTCATGATGAACACTGGAATCTGACGAAAGAGACGGTTGATTTCTATGATCTGAAGGGCGATCTGGAAGCGGTTCTCGACCTGACCGGCAAACTGGCGGACATCCAGTTCAAAGCTGAAGCGAATCCGGCCCTGCATCCGGGTCAGTCTGCGGCGATTTATCTGAAAGGTGAACGTATTGGTTTCATTGGGGTTGTTCATCCTGAACTGGAACGTAAACTGGATCTGAACGGTCGCACTCTGGTGTTCGAACTGGAGTGGAATAAGCTCGCAGACCGCGTGGTGCCTCAGGCGCGTGAAGTTTCTCGCTTCCCGGCGAACCGCCGTGACATCGCTGTTGTTGTGGCAGAAAACGTTCCCGCAGCGGATATTTTATCCGAATGTAAGAAAGTTGGCGTAAATCAGGTAGTTGGCGTAAACTTGTTTGACGTGTACCGCGGTAAGGGTGTTGCGGAGGGTTATAAGAGCCTCGCTATCAGCCTGATCCTTCAGGATACCAGCCGTACACTTGAAGAAGAGGAGATTGCCGCTACCGTCGCCAAATGTGTAGAGGCATTAAAAGAGCGATTCCAGGCATCATTGAGGGATTGAACCTATGGCGCTTACAAAAGCTGAAATGTCAGAATATCTGTTTGATAAGCTTGGGCTTAGCAAGCGGGATGCCAAAGAACTGGTCGAGCTGTTTTTCGAAGAGATCCGTCGTGCTCTGGAAAATGGTGAGCAGGTAAAACTCTCTGGTTTTGGTAACTTCGATCTGCGTGATAAGAATCAACGTCCGGGACGTAACCCGAAAACGGGCGAAGATATTCCCATTACAGCACGGCGCGTGGTGACCTTCAGACCCGGGCAGAAGTTAAAAAGCCGGGTTGAAAACGCAACGCCCAAAGAAGAGTGATTTAACGATACGCAAAGTATGACGCGTATAACTAAAAAGGCCGCTATGCGGCCTTTTTCCTTTTCACTACTGAATCAGCACCGTAGAATCTCCCCATCTTTTTTCAGCAGAATGGAAAACATGCTGACTTTCGCCCATCAACAGCAGCGACGAAACGTGCGCTGGATACTGTCTCTGTCAGTGCTGATGCTGCTGGCAACCATGATAAGTTTGTGCGCAGGAGAACAGTGGATTGCTCCCGGCGATTGGTTTAGCGCTCGTGGCGATCTGTTTGTCTGGCAAATTCGGCTGCCCCGTACACTTGCCGTATTGCTGGTAGGTGCCGCACTGGCCCTGGCTGGCGCGGTGATGCAGGCGCTGTTTGAAAATCCGCTCGCGGAGCCTGGCTTACTCGGTGTGTCTAATGGCGCGGGGGTAGGGCTTATTGCGGCTGTGCTGTTGGGGCAAGGGCAATTGCCCGGCTGGGCATTGGGCCTATGCGCCATTGCTGGTGCGCTGATTATCACTCTCATTCTTCTTCGTTTTGCCCGTCGACATTTATCGACCAGTCGTTTGCTGTTGGCAGGCGTGGCGCTGGGGATTATCTGCAGCGCTCTGATGACCTGGGCTATCTATTTTTCCACCTCTTTTGATCTTCGACAGTTGATGTACTGGATGATGGGGGGCTTCGGTGGCGTAGACTGGCATCAGGCCTGGCTCATGGTCGCGTTGCTCCCCGTATTGCTGTGGATTTGTTGCCAGTCGCAGCCGATGAATATGCTGGCGCTGGGCGAAACCTCCGCGCGCCAGCTGGGGCTGCCTTTATGGTTCTGGCGCAACCTGCTGGTGGTTGCCACGGGATGGATGGTTGGCGTGAGCGTGGCGCTGGCAGGGGCAATTGGTTTTATCGGGCTGGTAATCCCCCATATTCTGCGACTGTGTGGATTAACCGACCACCGCGTTTTACTCCCTGGGTGTGCGTTGGCAGGGGCAATTGCACTACTGTTTGCTGATGTCGTCGCACGTCTGGTACTGGCATCGGCTGAATTACCCATTGGTGTGGTGACAGCCACTATGGGTGCACCGGTATTTATCTGGTTATTGTTAAAAGCTGCGCGCTAGAAAGTGCAGGTTCGGTCTATGCTTAAAAGCTGAACAGGGTCATTCCACTATTCACCTGTTGTTCTGGAGATGCTATGCAAAACACGCTTTTTAATACGGAAGTGACAACCATCGACGGCGAGGCGACCTCATTGCAGGCGTATGCCGGAAATGTACTGCTAATTGTCAACGTAGCCTCAAAATGTGGGTTAACACCGCAGTATGAGCAACTGGAAAACCTGCAGAAAGCCTGGCATGGGCAGGGTTTCACCGTTCTGGGATTCCCCTGCAACCAGTTTCTGGGGCAGGAGCCCGGCAGTGAAGACGAGATTAAGACATATTGCAGCACAACCTGGGGCGTTACCTTCCCGATGTTCAGTAAGATTGATGTCAATGGCGAAGCCCGCCATCCGTTGTATCAGAAACTGATTGATGCGGCACCCACGGCGGTTGCACCTGCAGATAGCGGATTTTATGCGCGCATGGCGAGTAAAGGCCGCGCACCACTCTACCCGGACGATATTCTGTGGAACTTTGAGAAGTTCTTAGTCGGTCGGGATGGGCAGGTGCTGCAGCGTTATTCACCTGATATGACGCCTGAGGACCCGATTCTTGTCCACGCTATAAAGACTGCATTGGCCAACTAATGTCCCGATTAATGCTGCTACAGGATGTTGCGGAATCTACCCGACTCGGCCCGCTATCTGGTGAAATTAAAGCAGGAGAGATCCTGCATTTAGTGGGCCCCAACGGCGCGGGGAAAAGTACGTTGTTGGCGCGAATGGCGGGACTGACGACGGGAGAGGGAAGCATCACCTTTGGTGATACACCGCTCGGAGACTGGCCGGCAGCGAAGCTGGCGCAGTATCGTGCTTATCTTGCGCAACAGCAAAATCCGCCATTTGCGATGCCGGTCTGGCATTTTCTGACGCTGCATCAGCCTGATAAAGCGCGAACAGACCTGCTGCAGGAGGTGGCTGATGCGCTTGGGCTGGGAGATAAACTGGGACGTGGTGTAAATCAGCTGTCAGGGGGGGAATGGCAACGTGTGCGTCTGGCGGCCGTCATTCTGCAAATGAGTCCACAGTCTAATCCGCATGGGCAACTTTTGTTGCTGGATGAGCCGATGAATAGCCTGGACGTGGCGCAACAAAACGCGCTGGATAGATTGTTGAGCCAGCTGTGTCTGCAAGGAATCGCCATTGTGATGAGCAGTCATGATCTTAACCATACGCTACGCCATGCGCACAAGGCGTGGTTGCTCAAACGCGGAAAGCTGCTGGCGAGCGGTTCGCGTGATGTGGTGCTGACGCCAGCAAATTTGTCGTTGGCCTATGGTGTAAATTTCCGTCGCCTGGATATTGAAGGCCACAGAATGCTCATATCAACCACTTAAGTTAAATGGGTTCTTGAAAATCACATAATTTCCACGCTAAATTGACACAAAAATAAAAATCAGAGGATTCGTCCTGAATGCGCTTTTGGCTCCTTTTCATCACAGCATTGTTTTTGGCGGGGTGCAGCAGCCATCGAGCTCCTGCGCCGAATGCCCGACTGTCGGACTCTATCGCCGTTATCGCGGGTCTTAACGATCAGTTGCAAACCTGGCATGGCACTCCCTATCGCTATGGCGGTATGAGCCGTAGCGGGGTGGATTGTTCGGGATTTGTGTTGATGACGATGCGTGATCAATTCGATCTTCAATTACCGCGAGACACACGTACTCAATCAAAGATTGGTACCGAGATCGATAAAGATGATTTGCTACCCGGCGATCTGGTTTTCTTTAAAACGGGTTCCGGTGAAAGTGGTCTGCATGTCGGAATTTACGATACCAATAATCAATTTATCCATGCTTCAACCAGTCGCGGAGTGATGCGTTCTTCACTGGATAACGTCTACTGGCGTAAAAACTTTTGGCAGGCACGCCGAATTTAATCATTACGGGTGACGAGAGCGGCTCGCGGCTTTCTCGTCATCCTCATTTTAAATGTCAACTTTCACTTCTGCTGTTTGTCGGTCAATAACCCCAAACGTTAAGAGCGTATCTTGCTAAAAATATGATTTATCCCGAGATATTAAAAAGTGCAAAGCTGGATATTCGTTTATAATCAGGATAAGCTAAAAAAAAAGGATTCGATTTACTGGCTAAAAAGGGAAAAATGAAAGGGCCTCTATTTGTATCAGCAGCAACGTATTTTTCCATCCTTTGCTACAGGATGCCGGATTACACCCATGCAGAGGGGCTGGCACAATGATTGTTTCACTGGATTATCTTTATCATTCAGAGTTCTCTTTTCTTCCTGCACGAAGTGAAAAAGGTGACCTTGAGTTCGTCGATATTGTTACAAACTTTGTCAGCCCGGATGGCAACGTACGCATGCCAACAGAGCTGGTTATGCCCCGGATGTCAGACGACGAGCAATGTCGTTTATTTGCCGAGAAGCTGGAATTAATCGAAACGTGCCAACACTTTTTTATTCAACGCAAAATTCCGGCCTGGATTAATTTAACGCCAGCGGTTGCTAATACTTTATTATCAGACGCAGAATATGCTTCACGTGTTGAACGATTTTCATTTATTGAACTGACGATTAATGAAAGTTATCCGGAGTTAAACAGTGGCAAAGAAAATCCCACACTGGCGGCTCTGGCTGCGCGGTTCCCATTAATACTGACAAACTACGGTGCCGGGGGCATATCCACGCGGGCAATTTTTGATGGTCTGTTCAAACGTGTCGTGCTGGATAAAAACTTTGTTCAACAAAGGATTACACATATTTCGTTTGAGCCGTTTATGCGGGCTATTCTGGCGCAATTATCCCCCAGTTGTGAATCAATCATCATTAGCGGTATTGATACACAGGAGATGCTGGCGCGGGTATTGCCTTTGGGATTCGGCGCTATGCAAGGAGGACTGTGGCCGGCGGTATCACCTGCAAAGATCATTTCACTGGTAAAATGATAACCCTTTTATTTGCTGGTGTTTAACAGGCTATTAACAGTCTACACTAGAGACAGGAGGCCCTATGACCCTGTCTTTTACTACTCGCTGGCGTGATGAATTACCAGCAACCTATACCGCTCTTTCGCCCACCCCCCTGAAAAACGCGCACATAATCTGGCATAACGATGCTCTGGCTGCGCAATTGGGTATTCCAGATGCGTTGTTTGATGTTTCTGGTGGGGCAGGTGTATGGGGGGGCGAATCGCTACTACCTGGGATGTCGCCATTGGCACAAGTCTACAGCGGGCATCAGTTCGGTGTCTGGGCCGGGCAACTCGGCGATGGACGAGGGATTCTGCTGGGTGAGCAATTGCTTGCAGATGGCACAACCCTTGACTGGCATCTGAAAGGCGCTGGATTAACGCCTTATTCCCGCATGGGGGATGGGCGCGCCGTGCTGCGCTCGACGATTAGAGAGAGCCTGGCCAGTGAAGCCATGCATTATTTGGGGATACCCACAACCCGGGCCTTGTCGATTGTCACCAGCGAGACTCCGGTGCAGCGAGAGACCACTGAAGCAGGCGCGATGCTTATTCGCGTGGCACAAAGCCATATGCGTTTCGGTCATTTTGAGCACTTTTATTATCGTCGTGAACCGGAAAAAGTACGCCAGCTTGCTGACTTTGCGATCCGTCATTACTGGCCACAATGGCAGGAAGAGGCGGATAAGTATCAGTTGTGGTTTACGGATGTTGTTACGCGCACCGCGGTGTTAATGGCCGACTGGCAAGCCGTAGGCTTTGCGCATGGGGTGATGAACACGGACAACATGTCGATTCTTGGCCTGACGATGGATTATGGTCCCTTCGGTTTCCTTGATGATTACGTGCCAGATTTTATCTGCAACCACTCCGATCATCAGGGGCGCTATAGTTTTGATAATCAGCCTGCTGCGGCGTTGTGGAACCTACAACGTCTGGCGCAGACGCTGTCGCCATTCATTCCGGTTGATGTGCTCAATGATGCGCTGGACGGATATCAACTGGCCTTGCTCACCCGCTATGGGCAACGCATGCGGCAAAAACTGGGTTTCTTTAGCGAGCAGAAAAACGATAACGAAATCCTTAGCGAACTGTTTAGCCTGATGGCGCGGGAAGGTAGCGACTACACGCGAACGTTCCGCATGCTCAGCCAAACGGAACAACACAGTGCCTTGTCCCCACTGCGCGATGAGTTTATTGACCGTGCGGCATTCGACGACTGGTTCACACGTTACCGCACGCGCCTGCAACAAGACAATGTAGCTGATGTTGTCAGACAAGCGCAGATGAAGACGGCGAATCCGGCTATGGTGCTACGTAACTGGCTGGCTCAGCGGGCAATAAGCCAGGCAGAGCAGGGTGATTATACCGAACTACATCGGTTACACGCTGCGTTACGTTCGCCGTTTATCGATCGGGATGATGATTATATCAGCCGTCCACCTGACTGGGGTAAACGGCTGGAGGTAAGTTGTTCCAGCTAAGGTGCGAGAAAAACTTGTGGGGATGCGTTGGCCGGGTGTTGGCCAACGTGAACCTGAGCACCATACCAGCGCATCAGATCATCAGCCTGTAACACGGCGTCGGGTCTCCCTTGAGACACAATGCTTCCTTGATGGAGCAGTATGATCCGGTCAGCCCACAGTGCTGCCAGATTGAGATCGTGAAGCACAATGCACACATGCAGCTCTCCCGAAGCGGTTAGCGTCTTCAGCAAGCGTAACAGGTGCTGCTGGTGATAAAGATCCAGCGCAGAGGTGGGTTCATCAAGGAATAACCAGCCGTGAGGCGCGCCGTTGCACCAAAGTTGTGCCAGTGCACGGGCCAACTGCACTCGCTGTTGTTCGCCACCGGAAAGCGCGGCGTATTGCCGGCCCGCCAACGGTGTGCATCCGGTCATTTCCATTACCTGAGCGATAAGTCGGGGTTCCTGCTGTTGGGTCCAGGGTGCGCGGCCCATCGCGATGACGGCTTCTGTCTGCCAGTCAAAACCTACCTGCGTTTGCTGACGCATAACCGCGCGATGGCGCGACAGCGTCTGCGTACTCCAGTCAGCCAGTGATTTGCCATCCAACAAACAGTGTCCGGCAGTCGGTTTTAGAAAGCCGGTCAACAGACGTAGCAGGGTGGATTTTCCCGCACCATTCGGCCCGATTAGCGCGACCAGTTCACCTTTAGCAAGTTTGAGCGATACGTCGTCAATAACTGAGCGACCAGCAAGGCGATAGTGAAGCCCTTCTGCAATAAAATGTTCAGTCATGCGCTCCTCGCTGACGAAAAATAAGCCATAAAAACCATGGCGCACCGAGAATACTGGTCAGCAGACCAACGGGCATTTCCGCAGGCGCAACTGCGGTGCGGGCGAGAGTATCGGCAATCAGTAGTAAAAATGCGCCAGCCAGAACAGAACCGGGGATCACGGCCCGATGGTCTGAGCCGAGCCACATACGCATTAAATGCGGAACAACCAAACCGATGAACCCAATGACTCCGCTGACCGCTACAGCAGCGGCCACGAGTAATGCGCTGCACAACAACAAAATACGCTGGATCGTCCGGACATCAACGCCGAGATAATGCGCCTCCTCCTCACCCAGTTGTAACAGGTTCAGTGCCGCAGCCAGGCGCCAGATAACCAGCACTGTTGGGAGCATTAGCGAGGTGACGGCCAGTAGTGTTGACCACTGCGCCGAACCCAAACTGCCCATCCCCCAAAGTGACAACTGGCGCAGTTGCGCATCATTGCTGATCCACGACAGAACGCCGACCGCCGCCCCGCAGAGTGCGTTGATGGCAATTCCGACCAACAACAGACGCGATAGCGAACCGCCACGCTGTTGGCTGAGGATAAAAATCACCACGGTGGCAGCCAGTGCCCCGAGAAATGCCGCCATCATTGGCGCATACAGCATGAGTAACGCGGGTAATGAGACCGGTAACACTACCCACAGGGCGACGGCGCAGGCCGCACCGCTGCTAATGCCCAGTAGCCCTGGGTCGGCAAGCGGGTTGCGAAACAATCCCTGCATGACGCAACCAGCCAGTGCCAGTGAGCCGCCAATCACCAGCGCGAGCAGAACGCGCGGTAGCCGAATGGTGAGCCAGATTTGACGCAAAGCGTCATCTCCGCCCTGCCAGAGCAGGCTTACCGGCAGGCGCAACGCGCCAAAACCGGTCGCCAGTATCGTCATGACACCCAGCATAAAGGCCAGCGTCCATAACGAGCAGGTGATTCGTCGGGTCATCAGGGCAATTGCTCCGCTTTGGCGCGTAGCTGCAAAATGGCCTGTGGCGTGCGAACGCTAAAGCCCAGTAATGCCATATCATCAATCTGCAGTACCTGCTTATTGCGCCCGGCAGGCGTTTGCGCAAGTCCAGGCAGTGCCCACAGGTTAGCTTCACCACCAACGGCCTGAATACCATCCCGTGAGATCACCACCAGGTCGGGCTGGCTGGCTATTACGCCTTCTTGTGATAACGGCTGGTAACGGCTAAAACCCTGCATTGCGTTACGTAAACCGGCCGCGCGAATAGCGGCATCGGCTCCGGTATGCTGGCCCGCCGCCATCGAGGTCATCCCGCCATGATTGAGAATAAACAGCACGCGTTTGTTAAGTTCAGATGACGGCAATACCGTCATTTCCTGACGTAAGCGGGTGCGCAGCGTTTCACCGTCAGCCTCCCGATGGGTGGCTTTGGCGATGACGCGAATTTTTTCATCAATCACGTTAAGATCGTTACTCGCCGGGATCGTGACAACCCTGACGTTGCTCTGCTCAAGCTGTTTTAGCGCCAGAGAAGGCTGCGCTTGTGCGCTGGCTAGCACCAGCGTAGGGCGGGTAGCCAGGATCCCTTCAGCGTTGAGTTGGCGTAAATAACCAACATCCGGTAGCGTGTTTGCCGCTTCAGGCCACTGGCTGGTGCTGTCTCGCGCCACAAGGGAAGACTGTGCTCCCAGTGCGTATACAATCTCGGTGACATCACCACCGAGAGCCACAACGCGTTCTTCGTCAGCAGCCAGCGCTGCGATGGGCAGCAGCGCAATCAGGACCAGCAGTTTTTTCATGCGGCCAGTCCTTTTGGCGTTAAGGCATCGATCTGCGCTCGCCATTGTGCCTGCTCCGGTTCACCTTCCGTACGCTGTCCATAAAGCTGGGCGATTTGCGTGCCATCTGCGGCAAACAACTCCAGGCTGGTCACGTGACCATCGGCGGTCGGTTTACGTGTTACCCACGTTTCGGCGACGCGCTCTTCCAGCAGATGCAGGGTAAAGGTCGGGTTGAAAATATTGAGCCAGCCTTTCATCGGCACCAGTTTTTCTACCACGCCGGTAAAGATCTGCACGCAGCCGCGATTACCCACAAATACCATGATTTCGTTGCCATCTTGTTGTGTGGTTTCGAGTAACTGTGCCAACGCGCCATTACTGACTTTACAGGCTAGGTCGTCACCTACCAGATTAAATGCATGTTGGCGGGTCAGATTATGGCGCTTCAGTAGGCCGAAGAACTGATGAACATCGGTCATGGCGCGCCACTCTTTGTCCACTGTCGCAGCGTCTACGTTAACGGCGGGAACGACGGGTTCGACAGTTTGCAGCGTCAGCGGCGGGTTTTCTGCAAAGATGAAACGGGTCAGCAGCGAACCCCATGCGGTAATATCGGTATTCTCCGTGACATAAACCTTCAGCAGCGCATCACCCTGATGGTCGAAAAATTGGATACTTTGACGTTCGCCACGGGCGGTGGTTTCGCTGATATGGAAGGCGCTGGCCCACTGGTTCAGGAACAGACGTAAATCGAGGGCGCGTGGGTTCAGTACCAGCCCGGCATGACCGTTAAGGTGTTGGTTGGTAAAGGCACCGGTTTGTTCATGCACTGCATATTCATTACGGCAAATACATTTTGTTTCGCCTACGGTTTCCAGAGCGCCCAGGATCTCGCGCACTTCGCCGCGTAAACGCCACGCGTCATGACCGACGCGTGCGAAGGTCAGTTCAGCTTCGCTAATGTTCATCAACCCTGCGATGTCACGGGCATATTTTCCAGGATGTTCTTTTTTCAGTTCCAGCCAGCGTGTGTAGTGATTCATTGCCTCTTCCTTCCAGATTGCTGCCCCGGCTCGTCGGGGCAGGGTGATTACCACTGATAACTCACGAAAATTTTGCCGTTACGGCCATCTTGCGGAATGCCTTGCGGAGACCAGTACTCTTTGTCAAAAGCGTTACCCAGTACCAGCGTGGTGGTCATACCTTTCAGTGCCTGTTGACCCTGATAGCTCACGTAAAAGTCGTTTACTGCATAGCCGGGCTGTTTGGTGTAGCTGCTGCTGATATGGGTTGAGCGGTCCGCAAACGTACCTATCCAGCCGACTGAGAAACCGCTGTGTGCTACGGGTATGTTCAGTTTGCTGGTGACGGTATCCGGGTTAATGCTGGAAATGTATTCACCGGTGTCGGTATCTTTGCCTCGTGTACGGTTGTAGGCCATGTCTAAACTGAACAGATCGGCGGAGTACTTCGCCATCACGTCCCAGCCCCAGATTTTGGCATTGGGTACGTTATAGGACATGGTCGTCGCGGCAGCAAAATTGACGCTGGTGGAGATGTAATCTTTCGCTTTGGTATCGAAATAGCTGGCTTTAAATTCGAGCGCATCGCTTGCCATCAGCAAATCGTCAAAGCGCAAACCGAAGCCATACTCCTGCGTTTCGTTGGTTTCCGGACGCAGGTTAGGGTTGGGTACCCAATAGTTGGTGTAAAAACGGCCGATGGAGAAGTGTTTTGCATCGTTGTACATCTCGCCCATTGTCGGCGCGCGGAAAGCCTGAGCCCAGGACCCGAACAGCATCAGCCAGTCGGCCGGCGTGACGGTCATTCCTGCGCGGGACGACCATTTGTCGGCATCGACATCCGCGTAACCATCGCTGCTACCGCGATATGAGTCATAGCGTGTACCACCCAGCAATGTTACTGGCAGATCTCGCAGGGTGATTTCATCCTGTAGCCAGCCGGAGCTGAAATCAATTTTTGCCTCAGGGAAACCGGTTGTCGCACCGCCGGGGCGTTGTTCCTGGCGATAGTACTCCCCCCCGTAAGTTAACAGGTGAGAAGCAAAAGAGTCGGTAAACAACCGGCTGCGGTTATCAATTTTTCCGCCTTTGGTCGTTTGTTTGCGAAACTCATTAGTTGCATCCGGATTCTGGGCATTAATGCGCGCCTCGGACCAGTAAATGCGAGCATCAGCGTTCAGCCAGTCATTGTCCGCAGGGGCGAGCGTGTAGGTCAACTGTGCGTCACGCTGGATCGTTGAGCGATCGGTCATCGGGTTGTTACTGGTATCAGCTGCGCTGGTTTGCGGATTTTTGGGCTCACGTGCATCATTGTTGTAATAACGTAGTGAGCCTGCCAGCGTCTGGGCGCTGTCAATTTTCCAGCTACCTTTTGCCAGCATATTGTTTATTGCTTCATCGTTCGGCGCGGTGGTACCGTCGCTCTGGCGTAAGTCACCGCGATCGCGAGTTGACCAGGCGAGCAGACCGTCCAGCGTGTCGGTTCGACCAAACGCGCTGGCCCCCATGCCGAGGCTATGATCGCCCGAGGCAGCAGTACCGAACACGCGGTAACCGCTGTTTTTACCCGCTTCAAGTAAGTCTTTAGCGTCCGCTGTGTCATAGGCGATGACCCCGCCGAGCGCACCGCTGCCGTACAGCAGAGCCGAAGGGCCACGCACCACTTCGATACGTTTAATGAGCGCCGGATCCAGAAATGTACTGTTCAGGTGTCCGGTGTCGGTTCCCTGACGTACGCCGTCTACCAGCACCAGCACTCCGCGGCGGTCATAGCCGCGCAGATTGACGTCCTGACCGTTGGTTCGTCCCGTACCATCAAGGGTAAGTCCAGGCACTTTACGTAACAGATCTGCCGCTGAACTGGCCGTTTGGTTTTCCGGCGCGGTCGCATCAATCACGCTGACCATCATTGGCGCTTCAAAGGCACTGCGGGCATTGCCGGTGGCGGTGACAGTCATATCTTCAGCCGCCGCATAGGCGGCGACGGGAAGGTGACTTATGATCGCCAGTGCCAAAAGCGATGGGCGCAGCGATGTCGTGTGCAGGTGTGGCATAGCAACTCTCCATTAGAAAATCGAAAGCGCTGGCTGCCTGGGTATCACCTGGGTGGCTGGCGTAATAGGTATTTATTTAGTCAGAATGAGTTTTCCGGCATGTGTCTGGCGCAGCAGGTAGTGCTGACCATCATGTTCTATGATCACTCGTCCTTCATTTCCCAGCAGGCTTTTACTGTCAATCCGACGTTCGTTAGGCGTGACAGAGGGCGGTGTTTTTTCTTTTGCAGGCGTTGCTGTAGTGTTATCCATACGTGACATAGTGTTTAAAAATGACAATCAATGTAACAATGATAATCATTATCAATAAACTGAGAATTTGCATCAAGCCTTTTTGTGAAATAATTGTGACGGGATCAAATTTGCGTGATTGTGCTGCATTAAAAAAGCCCGGTAGCATTACGCTGACCGGGCCTGGAGGGGCACGAACCGTAGGTCGGGTCAGGCGAAACCGCCACCCGGGCATGATGTTAGAATCGACTGTCTACCGCCGCGGCGAGTTTTTCGACCAGCAGTTCCGTATCTTCCCAGTTCAGGCAGGGATCGGTGATTGACTGACCATAAACCAGTGGCTGGCCGCTGACGATTTTTTGCGTACCTTCGCGTAAGAAACTTTCCGCCATGATCCCGGCTATTGCCGTCGAACCATTGCGAATCTGCTGACAGACGTCATCGCACACTTCTAACTGACGGCGATGCTGCTTCTGGCAATTACCATGGCTGAAATCCACCACCAGATGCTCCGGCAAAGAGAATTCATGCAGTGTATCGCAGGCCGCGGCAATATCTTCGGCAGAGTAGTTCGGCTTTTTACCACCGCGCATGATGATATGACCGTAGGGGTTGCCGCTGGTCTGATAGATAGTCATCTGCCCGGTTTTATCCGGTGAGAGGAACATGTGGCTGGCGCGTGACGCACGAATAGCATCGACGGCGATACGTGTATTGCCATCTGTCCCGTTTTTGAACCCGACAGGGCAGGAGAGCGCGGAAGCCATTTCACGGTGAATTTGGCTCTCTGTGGTGCGTGCACCAATTGCGCCCCAACTGATCAGATCGGCAATAAACTGACCTGTCACCATATCGAGGAATTCAGTGGCTGTCGGTACACCCAGTTCATTGACCTGTAACAGCAGTTTACGTGCCAGCTCAATACCATGATTTACACGATAGCTGCCATTCAAATCCGGGTCGGAAATGAGGCCTTTCCAGCCCACGACGGTACGCGGTTTTTCAAAATAGGTACGCATCACGATTTCCAGACGCGCCTGGTGTTTAGTACGCAGTGCCTGCAAACGCGTGGCGTATTCCATGGCGGCATCGAGATCGTGAATCGAGCAAGGGCCAACGATAACCAGCAAGCGAGGGTCTTCACCATTCAAAATTTTTTCTATCCGGCGTCGGGAATCCGTAACATGGCGGGCGACGGAGGACGAAACAGGATGCCGTTGCGCAAGCTCTGCTGGAGTGACCAGGTTGTCAATACGCGCAGTACGGAGTTCATCGGTTCTGTTCATTACTTATCTCAGAAATTTGTTGCTTCAACGGCAGGACTACCGGGAAGTGATGTACATCACAATATCACACTCATCCTGCCTGGTGGCGAGCATAATAACAAAAAATCGAACCAATGCACTAGCATTCTAGTACATGCGGCGATTCAGCCCCATGATGTCGAGGATCTTGGTGGCAATCTCTTCTACTGAATAATTGGTACTGTTTAACCACGGAATTTGATTTTTCCGGTACAGCGCCTCGACTTCAGCAACTTCCATTCGGCACTGGCGCAGCGAGGCGTAGCGACTGTTTTCACGGCGTTCTTCGCGGATGGCCGTCAGGCGTTCAGGGTCAATCGTCAGACCAAACAGTTTGTGTTGTAACGGCTTCAAAGAGGCGGGCAGTACCAGATTATCCATATCATCGGCAATAAAGGGGTAGTTAGCGGCCCGGATACCAAACTGCATTGCCAGGTATAAGCTGGTAGGCGTTTTTCCGCAGCGGGAAACGCCAAGCAGGATCACCTGTGCCTGATCAAGGTTGCGCAACGAGATACCGTCGTCGTGCGCGAGGGTGTAATCAATGGCGGCAATACGCGCATCATACTTGTTGAGATTGCCAGGATTCAGGCCGTGCGTGCGATGCGCGATCGGTGTGGGGTCGAGTTTCATCTCGTGTTGCAACGGGGCGACCAATGCCTGGACGATGTCCTGGCAAAAACCCTCGCTTTGTAAAATGATCGAGCGAATTTCCGGCAACACGATGGAGTAGAACACCAGCGGACGCACACCCGTTTGTTGATAAATGGCGTCAATCTGGTCTTTAACCGCACGAGCACGACTCTCATTTTCAACAAACGGCAGCGTAATGCTGCTGATCGTGACCGGAAATTGCGACATTACCGCGTGACCCAATACCTCTGCGGTGATGGCTGTGCCATCAGAAATATAAAATACATGACGATCAACAGCATTATCCATTTTGCTCATCCTGGGGGCAGACATAATTCTCTGAAAGCATAAATTAAAATTCGTCAGAAGCGAATATTGCTGTATCTACTTTATAAAATGAAACGCTATTTTTATATTTAATGAAAAGTACATTTCATTTTTCGGAACAAATGTTTATACCGACTGATTTTGTGGTGATCCCGTGCCGTTCGCGGGTTTGCGCAAATGCGGAAAGAATCTGAAAAAATAAAAAATAAAGTTGCTTGAACGATTCACCGTTTTTTTCGCTGAGGTAAATATGCCAAGATAATTACGCAAAATTGAGTTTCCTAACCTCGTTCATATATAAGGATTGTTCGATGTCCAACAATGGCTCGTCACCGCTGGTGCTTTGGTATAACCAACTCGGCATGAATGATGTAGACAGAGTTGGGGGCAAAAATGCCTCCCTGGGTGAAATGATTACTAACCTTTCAGGTATGGGCGTTTCCGTACCGAATGGTTTTGCAACGACCGCCGATGCGTTTAACCAGTTTCTGGACCAAAGCGGCGTAAACCAGCGCATTTATGAGCTGCTGGATAAAACGGATATCGACGATGTTACCGAGCTTGCAAAAGCGGGTGCACAGATCCGCCAGTGGATTATCGACACTCCTTTCCAGCCTGAACTGGAAAATGCCGTCCGCGATGCCTACGCGCAGCTGTCAGCGGACGATGCCAATGCTTCTTTTGCTGTGCGTTCCTCCGCTACCGCAGAAGATATGCCAGATGCGTCATTCGCCGGCCAGCAGGAAACGTTCCTTAACGTCCAGGGCTTTGATGCGGTACTGGTCGCTATCAAACACGTGTTTGCCTCGCTGTTTAACGACCGCGCAATCTCCTATCGTGTTCATCAGGGCTATGATCACCGTGGTGTAGCGTTGTCTGCGGGCGTTCAGCGGATGGTGCGTTCTGACCTGGCGTCTTCCGGCGTCATGTTCTCCATTGATACCGAATCCGGCTTCGACCAGGTGGTGTTTATCACCTCCGCGTGGGGACTGGGTGAAATGGTGGTGCAGGGTGCTGTGAACCCGGATGAATTCTACGTGCACAAACCGACACTGGCGGCCAACCGTCCGTCCATCGTGCGTCGTACTATGGGCTCTAAGAAAATCCGCATGATTTATGCGCCGACTCAGGAGCATGGCAAGCAGGTTACCATTGAAGACGTTCCGCAGGCGCAACGCGATATTTTCTCACTGACCAACGAGGAAGTGCAGGAGCTGGCGAAGCAGGCGGTGCAAATCGAGAAGCACTACGGTCGTCCGATGGACATCGAATGGGCTAAAGACGGTCATACCGGTAAGCTGTTCATTGTACAGGCTCGCCCGGAAACCGTACGTTCTCGCGGCCAGGTGATGGAACGTTATACGCTGCATGCTCAGGGTAAAATTATTGCTGAAGGTCGCGCCATCGGTCACCGCATTGGTGCTGGTCCGGTAAAAGTCATTCATGACATCAGCGAAATGAACCGTATCGAGCCAGGCGATGTGCTGGTTACCGACATGACCGACCCGGACTGGGAACCGATCATGAAAAAAGCGGCGGCGATCGTCACCAACCGCGGCGGTCGTACCTGTCACGCGGCGATTATTGCCCGTGAACTGGGCATTCCGGCGGTTGTTGGCTGTGGCGATGCGACCGAACGCATGAAAGACGGCGAGAAAGTCACTGTCTCCTGTGCGGAAGGCGACACCGGCTACGTGTATGCCGACATGCTGGACTTCAGCGTGAAGAGTTCCAGCGTGGAAACCATGCCGGATCTGCCGTTGAAAGTGATGATGAACGTCGGTAACCCGGACCGCGCTTTTGACTTCGCTTGTCTGCCAAACGAAGGTGTCGGCCTGGCGCGTCTCGAGTTTATTATCAACCGTATGATTGGCGTGCACCCACGTGCACTGCTGGAATTCGATGATCAAACGCCGGAACTGCAAAACGAAATCCGCGCGATGATGAAAGGGTTTGATTCACCACGCGAGTTCTACGTAGGTCGCCTGACTGAAGGGATCGCGACGCTGGGTGCGGCGTTTTATCCGAAACGTGTCATCGTGCGCATGTCGGACTTTAAGTCCAACGAATATGCCAACCTGGTCGGCGGTGAGCGTTATGAACCGCATGAAGAGAACCCGATGTTGGGCTTCCGTGGCGCCGGTCGTTATGTTGCGGATAGCTTCCGTGACTGTTTTGCGCTGGAATGTGATGCCGTAAAACGTGTCCGTAACGACATGGGGCTGACTAACGTGGAAGTAATGGTACCGTTTGTTCGTACCGTTGCTCAGGCGAAGGCGGTCGTGGAAGAGCTGGCACGTCAGGGGCTGAAGCGCGGCGAGAATGGACTGAAGATCATCATGATGTGTGAGATCCCATCCAACGCCTTGCTGGCTGAACAGTTCCTCGAATACTTCGACGGCTTCTCTATCGGGTCTAACGACATGACACAGCTGGCGCTGGGTCTGGACCGTGACTCTGGCGTGGTTTCTGAGCTGTTTGATGAGCGTAACGATGCGGTGAAAGCACTGTTGTCGATGGCGATTCGTGCTGCTAAGAAACAAGGCAAATACGTTGGTATTTGTGGCCAGGGCCCATCTGACCACGAAGACTTCGCGGCCTGGCTGATGGAAGAGGGGATCGACAGCCTGTCGCTGAACCCGGACACCGTAGTACAAACCTGGCTGAGTCTGGCTGAACTGAACAAGTAATATCATGCCTTATCCGGCCTATTCAACGTAGGCCGGATAAGATGCGTTAGCATTGCCATCCGGCGCTTTATCCGGTAATACTCTCCACGCTCAAACGCTGAATAATATCCTGACGTAGCTGAAATTTTTGGATCTTGCCAGACGCCGTGCGCGGTAACTTCTCGACAACCACGATGTGCTCCGGGTACTTGTATTTTGCTACCCGTTTACGGCTAAAAAAGGCCACGACAGACTCCAGCGACAGCGAATGGTGCGGAGGTTTTAGCACCACATACGCACACGATCTTTCGCCTAAACGATCGTCAGGCATTGCCACAACGCAGGCATCATGGATACGCGGATGCTGCAACAAAATATCCTCGACCTCGCGGCTACTGATATTTTCTCCACCGCGCACAATAATATCTTTCTTACGCCCGGTGATTTTGATGTATCCGGCATCGTCCATTCGGCACAAATCGCCGCTGTAATACCAGCCGTCGTTATCCAGTGCTCGGGCGGTCAGTTCAGGTTCATCAAGGTAGCCCATAAAAACATTGGGTCCGCGGGATGCCTCTTCTCCTTCCATCCCCGCAGGCAACGTGTTACGTGCCTTATCGACGACTTTAATTTCCACGCCGGCAGCGGCATATCCGTCGGTGTTCATCTGGCGGGAAAGCGAATCATTCAGATTGACCACCGCGTGCGGCGAGCTTTCTGTTGAGCCATAGACGCTTAAAAGTTTAATGCCGAGCTGCTGACAATCGCGGGCTATTTTTTTCGGAATGGTAGTGCCGCCGCATAAGAAAAAGCGTAACGACGAGAGATCGTAGGGATGTTTTTCCACGCAACACAGCATGTCATAGACGAACGGTGTAGCGCCGAGTACGCAGGTACAGCGCTGTTGTTCCAGCAATTCTAGACAAGCTGCGGGAGTAAAAATATCCAGCAGTACGCTGCGTGCGCCAAGTAAAAACGGTGCGGTCACGCCATGTAAAAAACCGGTAGCATGGCCGAGTGGCGCGGGCATTAAAAAGACATCCAGCCAGGTGAGATTAAGACGGGCACAATAGGCGCGTTCACTGGCCAGGATGTTGTTGTGGGTCAGCATTACCCCTTTGGGCATCCCCTCTGTTCCGGAGGTAAACAGCACCGCAGCCAGCTCATCGGCATGCACGTTGACTGGCTGAGTTAAGGGTGGAGATAAAAGAAGCTGGCTGAGTGCCAGTGAGTCTGTCGCGGGTGCCAGCTTATCGACGGCAACAATCTGTTGCAGATGTGGTAGCTGGTTTTGCAAGGGTAGGATCAGATCCACCGGCCGGGTTTGTTTAAACAGCGTAGGAGCGAAAAAAATCTTTGCCTTGCATTTGTTCAGAACCCATACCAGCTCGGCTTCGCGCCAGGCAGGAAGTAGTGGTACGGAAACCGCCCCGGTTTTCAAACAGGCCAGATAGATAAGGGTGAATTCACACCAGCCGGGCAATTGAAAGGCGACGCGGTCACCAGGCTGGATTCCGCAGGCTAACAACCAGGTCGCCAGGCGGCTGGCGGCACTGTCGAGCGCGGCGTAGGTGTATGAATCGCCGTGATTATCGACCACAGCGATTTTGTCCGGCATCGCCTGGGCGGTTTGGCTCCAGTAATCACCCAGCGATGCATCCCCCCAAAATCCTTGTTGTCGATAAGCTTCCCGACGTTCGGCATTAAACGTTAATGTGACACTCATGAGTTATTCCCTGGATAATTTCGGTACACGTCCTGCCGGATAACAGACGTGCTGTACCCGGCGTACAACAGGCGATACGTGTTAGCCGTAACGGAAATCCACACCAAATGTCCCAACCGGGTATTCCCATTGTTCGAGGATAGTGGAACCGCACAGAACCCGGCAGGTACCACATTCCAGGCAGCCGGCGGAATCAAAATGAATATTTCCACTTTCGTCCTGCTTATAAAGTCCAGCAGGACAGGCTTTCAGCAGCTTGCGAAATTCTTTCATGTCAGGATGTTCGGCAAGGATGATGTGCGGATGCCCCTCATCGACATTGAATTTGTTAACGCCCAGTTTGACGTCAACATTTACGGTGTTGTCCTGACTCATAGCGCGGTTGCTCCCTTGATGCCGTCTTTCAGTAGGTTCATCAGCCCAATCTGCTTCGCGTGGGACAAAATGGTCTTGCGAATTGGCTGGTTCGGGCTGCCATCAACGGTGAACATATCGCTCATGATATCGGCCACCATGCGCGGGTATTGGGTAAACAAACGGGGGTTTTCCATTAGCGCGGGGATCTTACGGAAATGTTGTAAATCACGTATTACACAACCCTGTTCAAGGGCGCGTTTGTAGTCCATCAGGCTGCTGGCGGAGAAATCCTGACGTTCTTTCGCGGCAATGGCGGTTTTGGCCGCAGCCTCTGCAGAAGCGATCGCCAAATCCATGCCACGCACGGTGTAGCCCAGGTTCAGACAAAAACCGGCGGCGTCGCCGACGATCATCACCCCGTCATCAACCAGCTTCGGTACCATCGCCAGGCCACCTTCCGGAACCATGTGCGCGGAATACTCCAGCAGCTCACCGCCGGCGATCAGTGGGCGAATAGTTGGGTGTTGTTTAAAATCTTCCAGCATTTGCGGAATGCTTTTTGTCGCATGCTCGATATCGCCCAGACCACATACCAGCCCCAGAGAGATGGAGTCTTTGTTGGTGTACAGGAAACCTCCGCCCATCAGTCCATTAGATGGCGAACCGGCAAACAACCAGGCGGCCCCTTCATTTCCTGATAGATTAAAACGATCTGCAATGACTGCTGGTGGCAGGCCGATCAGTTCTTTTACGCCAACGGCATAATGATGCGCCGAAGAGGGCGGTACCATTCCCAGTGAACGGCCCAGCATAGAATTGACGCCATCAGCAAGGATAACGATATTGGCTTCCAGGATATCGTCACCCGCCTGCACGCCAGTGACTTTGTTGCCTTCTCGGATCAGGGAATCGACGCGAACGCCCGGAATAAACTGAGCCCCGGCCTGTTCGGCTTTTTCCATCAACCAGGGATCGAGTCTGTTGCGCAATACGGTATAGGAGTCCTGCGCTGGGCTGTTGTCTTTTTCACGATGGAAATCGAGGGTGACAGCACTTTCTTCGGTAAGGAAAGAGATTTTTTCGCGAGTCACTTTCCGTTCGACAGGGGCTTCCTCTGCGAAGCCGGGCATAATATGCTCAAGGCTATGTGTGTAGAGCCGTCCTCCGGTCATATTTTTGCTGCCAGCACTGTTTCCGCGTTCAATAACCAGCACGTCCAGCCCAGCCTGGGCCATAACGTAACCCGCTACCGCACCCGCCACGCCAGCTCCGACCACAATGGCATCAAATTTTTCATCTGACATGTTATTTGCTCCTTTCCCGCCGCGAGTGCAGCGGGATATGTGCGTTAAATGTGGCAGTTAGCGACTGAGCTGTTCGATAAGGGCCGGGACGACTTTGTAAATGTCACCAACCAGACCGTAATCGGCGTAGTTGAAGATAGGGGCTTTTTTATCTTTATTGATGGCGACTATGATCTTCGCGCCGTTCCCGCCGACCATATGTTGAATTTGTCCTGAGATGCCCAGTGTCAGGTACAAATCTGATTTCAACAGCACGCCGGAAACGCCAATATAGCGCTCGCGCTCCATCCAGTTTTCACCTTCGGCAATAGGGCGTGAACAACCCACTTCGGCACCCAGAACGGTGGCAAGATTGCGTACCATCTGCAGATCGCTCTCGGCAACCAGGCCACGACCGACGCCAACCACGCGTTTGGCTTTGCTGAGATCCACGCTGCTGAGGGATTTGGCTCGACGTTCCTGGCAAACAATCTCATGAAGTGGCGTGATATAAGGTGCAGAGACCACAGGGCATGTGTGTGCAGGATTGGCTGCTACGGGTTCAAACATGCCTGGGGCAAGTGTGATAATGGCCAGCGCGCTATTCAGTTTTTCTTTACCGAATGCCAGACCGCCATACATACGGTGTTCTGCAAACAGCGCACCAGCATCGAGAGTGACCGATGTGGCGTCGTTTACCATCGCCGCATTGAGTTGAATGCTCAACCGCGCGCCCAGTGATTTTGCGCGTTTAGACGCAGGCATCAGCAATAGCCCGGTGTGTGTTTGCAGTAAGGCTGAGAGAGTCTCGGCGTAGTTTTCAACACGTTGCAGCCCACAAGCGTGTTCGAGCACGATGATGTCATCGGCACCCAGCGCTTTAACCTGATCGGCCTGTTCGTTACCCTGCACAATAAGGTGTACCTGCTCGCCCCACTGGCGGGCACCGGTCATTAATTCCGCATAGCGTTCTACGTTATCGCTAAACACCCATACGTTGGCTAATTTACTCATGATGATTGTTCTCCGTTGGGCTTAGTTCAGGGCTTTTTTCAGATGTTCGGCCAGTTCGGCAATGGCTTCTGCTGAGTCATTTTCCAAAATGATGTGCTTGCGTTCTGTCTGCGGTGGAACACTGAGGCTGACTAATTCCGCTAGTGGTGACGTTGGCGTCCAGCCGATATCGCTGGCCTGCCAGGGGGTGACGGGTTTTTTGCCGGCCCCAAGAATGGCTTTCATTGACGGAATCCGCGGTGTATTAATATCTGAGGTAACGCAAATTACTGCTGGGAGCGGCAGGTCAATGACTTCGACTTCATCTTCAAGGGTGCGCTCAACCAGTATGCGGTCGCCATTACGTTGGATCCTGCTTACCGCGTTAATCACAGGAAGCTGCAGGAGCTCGCCTACCAGTAAACCGACCTGTTGTGCGTAGACATCGCCGGACCCTTCACCGAACAGCATCAGATCGAATTCAATGTTTTTAGCCGCACAAGCCAGTGCCTGGGCAGTATCGCGCGGCAGCGCATGTTCCAGCTGTGGATCTTGCACCATAAACAGGCTATCCGGACCGCGGGATAGCACGTCTTTACGTACTTTAGAATTTTGCAACAAGGAGCCGCCCACCGTTAAGGCGACAATCTCATCGCCTTCAGCGGTAAGTTGTGTGGCGGCTTCAATCGCATTCAGATCAAATTGACTGATTTTGGCATCGGCCCGATCAAAGTTAAGCGAGCGCTCTGGGGTAACAACAATGTCCTGTTCTTCAGGCACCAACTTAAAGCAGGTTATTATTTTCATGGCATCTCCAGTGAGTCACGTTCGGATGATGACGGTGCGCGTCATTATCGGCAGTAGGGAAAATTTGACTGAAAATAGTGTGCGGCAGAGCGGGGCCTGTTTTCGACGGGGCAATCTGTTTTCATTCCCAACAATCTTGCAGAAAAATGTGCAATGGGAATGCTCAGTTTCTAAGCGAGGGGTAAATATTGTGTACAGAAAATTACACCACGGAAACCCGAGTCGGGAGGGTAATTGAGAAATGCATCATATTTTTAATCGATATCTGGCGGCGTTTGTTTCTGGTATGTAAATCGTTAATGTTGAATTAATAACATTTATTCTTTTCAATTAGTATAAAACGTAAATAACGCAAGCTAAGAGCATTCTTGAGCAAGAAGTGTCATCTTGCAGACGACGCAAATAATTTTGTTTCGCTTGGATAGAATATCGTTGTATAACGTGGCTAATCGTTATCATTTAACACTATTAATTTTCCGCATATTTACCATCTAAAGGTGGAGGCTGTCATGTATCAACGATGTTTTGATAATGCCATGGAAACCCTTTTTGAGCAGGGGAAGACCCCCAGATTTTCGCGATTTGTCATCAGTGATGATCCTAACTGGGAGTCTGGTCACCATGTTCATGACAATGAGACAGAGCTAATCTATGTCAAAAAAGGTGTCGCGCGATTAATCATTGATTCTTCACTGTACGTCGCACATGCTGGGGATATTGTGGTGATAGAACAAGGGAGGTTGCATGCCGTCGCCTCGGATAGCAGCGCGCCTGCCACTACCTACACCTGCGCACTGTACGGTTTTCGTTTCAATGGTTGGCAGGATAACCAGTTGTTGCAGTTACATTCGTGTCCGGTCATCAGCGTCGGCCAGGGAAAAGAGGTTATTAAGAGTATTTTTAATGAACTGAGTATTATGATACCGCAGTGTAAAAATAATCTGTCATCCTCAGCTTATGATGCCTTTGCCTATGCATTAACCGTCTTGTATTACGAAAACTTTAAAAATGCTTATCGTTCGGAGCAGGGGTATATTAAAAAAGACGTGTTAATTAAAGATGTTCTGGTGTATTTGAATAACAACTTTCGCGAAAAAATCACACTTGACCAGTTGTCTAAAAAATTTCGAGCCAGTGTGAGTTATATCTGTCACGAATTCACTAAAGAATATCGTATTTCGCCGATTAATTATGTTATTCAACGGCGGATGACGGAAGCAAAATTTTCGCTGACGAATACGGAAGCGTCATTAGCGGAAATCTCGTGGCGGGTAGGGTATGAAAATGTTGATCACTTTGCCAAACTCTTTCAGCGACACGTAGGCTGTACTCCCAGCGATTATCGTAAGCAGTTTAAAAATAATCTGACCGAGCAGGAATGCCTGCAGCCGGAAGTCTGATTTTCTGGCGTAAGTCCGGATAGCGTTTATCCGCTATCCGGATGACAGAACGGCTTACTTGTTTTGATAATCTTTCAGGATCTGACGTCCGGCGACGTAGATCATGATTTCATCGGTGCCACCGCCAATGCGTTCACAGCGCACATCGCGCCAGAACCGGGATACACGGGCTTCATCGGTATAACCCAGACCACCCATTATCTGAATCGCGTCGTCGATAACTTCCATCGCTGTGCGGGCGCAGTACAGTTTTGCCAGCGCCGCACTGGTACGCAGTGATTGTTCCTGATCGGCCTGCCAGGCGACTTTCAATACCATATTGCGCATGTTTTCGATTTTAACCGCCATCAGCGCCAGTTTTTCCTGGATCATCTGGTTGTGGCCAATCGGTTTACCAAAGGCGATACGCTGGTTGGCGTAACGTGCGGCATCCTCGAAAGCGCATTCGGCAAAGCCGGTGCTGCGTGCTGCGTTGATCAATCGCTCCATTTCGAAGTTGTACATCACGTTGAGGAAGCCCATACCTTCTTCGCCGACCATATCACTTTCGTCAACTTCAACGTCATCAAGATAGACTTCGCAGGTACTTAACATGTGCCAGCCGATTTTATGCAGCGGATTAACTTTGATGCCGGGTTTCTTCGAATCCACCCACCACAGGGTAAAGGCTTTCTTCGGATCTTTCGGTTCGGGATCGCGAGCCAGGACCAGCATATACGGGTACTCTTTGGCACCGGTAATAAAGGTTTTTTGCCCGTTAAGGTACACCTTGCCGTTTTTGCGGATGTAGCTGGTGGTGGCACTGTTGTTATCTGAGCCAGCGCCCGGTTCGGTTAACGCCAGCGCATAGGCTGGATCGCCTGTCTCCATAGTGCTTTCAGCTGTTTTACGTAGCTGCTCCGCGGAGCCAAAACGGCGCATACTGTGGATACACTGACCGTTAGTGATCAGAAAGGCAGGCGCACCACATTTCGAGACTTCCATCAGTGCCAGCATTTGCGTGACGTAATCTGCCGGAATGCCACCGAACTCTTCCGGCACGCCCAGCATCGAAATGCCGTTATCCGCAAGCGCGCGCATAAATTCTTTAGGGTAGGTGGAAGTTTGATCACAGGTACGGAAATATTCTTCCGGGAAATTACTGGTGATCAGTTCCCGAATGCTGGCAAGCAGCAGCTCTTGTTCTTCAGTTAATGAAAAGTCCATCAGGGTACTCCTTTTAATTGGCAGCGTCGGGCAAAACAAAACCCATCGTGGCATCGATAAATAATCTTTCGTCCATCAGTTTCAGGTCTGGAGAAATAACGGGAGTGAAATCCATTTTGTCCAAAATGTCTTCTTGTAAAGAAACGCCCGGGGCAATTTCCACTAAATGGAGACCGTCTTCTTTTAACGTAAATACGGCGCGCTCGGTGATGTAACGCACATCCAGTCCACGTTCGAGGGCAATTTTTCCACTGAAGGTGATTTCAGGTAATTCGCTAACGAATTTCTTCACCCGACCTTCCTGCACGATATTCAATTTGCCGTCGGCAACATCTGTTTTCAGACTGCCGGCAGTCAGGGTGCCGCAGAAAATAATTTTCTTCGAGGTGGCGCTGATATCAATAAAACCGCCAGTGCCCATGATCTTGCCATTAAATTTATGCACACCGACGTTGCCGTGCTGATCGACTTCGGCAAAGCTTAAATAGCACACATCCAGGCCGCCACCATGGTAGAAATCAAACTGGGAGGTCATATCCAGAATAGCGCGGGTATTGACGTTGGCCCCAAAAGCGATGCCCTGCGAGGTAATACCGCCGATTGGCCCGGTTTCAACCGTCAGTATGAAGTCATCGGCACAGCCTTCTTCACGCGCGACGAGACCAATACCATCGGCAATTCCTACGCCAACGTTACCCACTGCACCTTTCCGCATTTCGAACAGCGCACGTCGGGCTACCAGTTTACGTTGGTTAAGCGGCAGGGCAGTTTGCAGGCTGTCATCAAGGATGAAATCGCCTGAAATAAAGCGGTTAACCGGCGCTCCGCCATACAGCTGAGTCTGTTCAGGATCGATAACGACGATATCCACCAGATAGCCAGGGATCCGCACTGCTTTAGGGTGCAGTGTGGCTTTCTTCACCATTTTTTGTACCTGCATCATGACGATGCCGCCGTTGTTATGCACGGCCTGCGCGATGACCAACGCATCGAGATACATCACTTCGTCTTCAAAGGTGGCGTAGCCTTCGCTGTCACAGGTGGTGGCACGAATAAAGGCGATATTCGGTGCAATGGCTTTGTAGTAGAGATACTCTTTGTTATCAATTTCTACCAGTTTGATCAGATCTTCGGTGGTCACTTCATTGAGTTTGCCACCTTGTTGGCGAGGATCGACAAACGTACCAATGCCGATATCACTCAAAATACCTGGCTGATGGGCCGCAGAGGCACGCAGGGTTTGAGTTAATACGCCTTGCGGATAGTTGTAGGCTGCAATTTTATTTTGTTCCGCGAGGTCGGATATACGTGGGGATTGCCCCCAATGGCCGCACAACGCCCATTTAACTAAACCTTCCTGAGCCAGTGGACTAATCCCCCGGTCTGCGCGGTCGCCCAGTCCAGTCGGGCTAATTAGCGACAAATTACGCGGGGATTGGCTATTTTTATATTTCTCGGCCAGTGCATTAATTAATGTTGTGGCCTCAAGTATCCCACCACCAGCGCCTAATACGCAGAGGGTGGCTTCATCCGGAATATAATCAATTGCGTCAGCTGCAGATAATACCGGTACCCGACCATTTAAACGTGTTGGTCTTGAAAGTTTCATATAAACTCCAGGTTATATTCGTGCGAATACCTATCGCTATATTCGATAATAGTGTTTTATGTTATTTGAAAATATTTAATCATCTGCCAGATATTCGTGGTAAAACGAATATCTGGGGCAGGGCGTTATTTATTACAATTTAAAAATATTCGGCTATTAAGCCTGGTGTAATATTGTCAGAACGGTACGTAGATCGGTTACGGAGATTTGTCCTGGGGCCGAGGCTTTTTTCACCGCACCAAACGTCGCCGCTGAGCCGAAGACTTCACCGGACAGTCGTGAGATCACACCGGTTTTCGCCATTGACATGGTAATAATAGGGCGGTCGGCGTAGCGTTCCTGCATCTCCAGCGTTGCGCTAAGCAATGTCAGCACATCCGTTTTGCTTTGCGGCATCAACGCGATTTTGGGAATATCTGCACCAAGTTCCTGCATTTTACGCAGTCGCTGGACAATATCATCGGCTGCAGGTGTCTTGTGAAAATCATGGTTCGACATAATAACGAAGACATTTTTCGCGTGTGCATGCTCGACGGTGGCTTTAACCAGGTCATCACCGGTGAAAAGCTCCAGGTCGATCATATCCACCAGACCGCTGTCCACTGCTGCCAGATTTAATGCAATATAGTTTTCGACGGACAGTGCCTGTTCACCACCTTCCTGTGCACTACGGAAGGTGAACAGCAACGGTTTATCAGCCATCACATCACGGATCGCACGTGCGGCTTCCAGTACTGCGTCAATGGAAGCGACATCGGCGAAATGGTCAACACGCCATTCCAGAATGTCGAAATCCGCTTCGCGATAGGCCAGTGCTTCGCTTTTTACCGTTGAGATGTCTTTACCCATCAGTGAGACAATGATCTTCGGCGCACCCTCGCCAATCACGAGGTTTCTTACGGTTACGGTTTTCATTGATTACCCTTTAACTATTCACAAATACTGCCCATCAGGCTGTAAAACCCATAACCTGTTTGACATACTCCAGCGGGAAATCTTTCCCGGTCCAGAGCTTGAACTGCTCAGCCCCTTGCCACAACAACATGCCGTAACCATCAATCGTTTTGCAACCGGCATGTTGTGCCTGTTGCAACAACTTGGTCATATGCGGGTTATACACACATTCGGTCACCAGCAGTTCCGGGCGAAGCAGGGAAACGTCGGTCACAATAGATTCGTTATCTAGCGGTTTCATGCCGACTTTCGTGCCGTTGGTCAAAATATCCGCGCTGGCGAGAGCCTCGGCAAAAGCCTGGCGATCGGCAAGGTCGATAACGGTGACAACGCAGTCGGTGTTTTCATTAACACGTTTGGCGAATGCCTGCGCCTTTTCAAAGAACTCATCTTTACGGTTAAAGATCTTAATTTCTTTGATGCCTTCAATAGCTGCCTGAGCGCCAATGGCTGTAGACGCGCCGCCCGCGCCCAACAGTACCATGGTTTTACCCTTAATATCGAAGCCGCTTTCTTTAATCGCGCGAATATGGCCGGTGCCGTCGGTGTTGTAACCACGCAGGTAGCCATCATCATTAACGATGGTGTTGATTGCGCCAACCAGTTTGGCGGCAGGCGTCAATTCATCAACATATTCACAGGCCAGCTGTTTATTGGGCATGGAAACCCCGGTACCACGCATTTTTAACGCTTTTAAACCGGCAATGGCATTAGCAAATGTTGAGTTATCGACTTCAAATGCCATGTAGGTAAAAGGCAGCCCTGCTTTTTCTAATGCTTTATTTTGCATTTCAGGGGACAGACTGTGTCTGATAGGGTAGGCCATCAGACCAATCAGTTCATATTTTGCAGTTACGTCCATTTGATACTCCTTCTAAACAATTTATTGAAAATAACGTTCGCCCAACCGCACATCGTTTTTGGGGATATCAAATACGCGGTAATAGCGAATAAAGACGATGATGGCGGTGATGAATGCCAGCAGAGCAAATGCAAGGTCCAGCAAGATGATGTATTGCAGGCCGATGTTAGAAAGGTATCCGGTGATCAGTGGGATAATAAAGTTGGCTACACCACCCATCATCATATAAACACTGGTGACTTTGGCTTTGCTCTTCGGGAAAAACTCCGACATCACCGAGACACCGAGCTGTAAAATACCGCCAGCAGCAGAGAAGCCAATCAGAAACGATCCTGCGTTACAAACCAGCGGAGAGGGATACAAATAAATGACCGCAGCGGTAATGCTTGCCAAACCTGCGTTAAAAACGTTAGCCCAAATGGGGCGAACCATTTTCTTCAGGAGGGCAGCAAAGATGAATACGCAGACCAGCGATCCCATGCTGTAGTAAGAGATGGTTTTTAAGGCGTCAGTTTCTGCCATGCCAGCAAATGCCATGGCATATTTCGGCATCCAGACCACGATGACATAGAAGGTTGAGAATGCGGCAACCCCAAACAGCACGGAAGCGACACCTTCCAACCAGACCAGGGGTTTACTGTTCATCTGTGGCAGATCTTTGGCGAGACCCGCGTCCACCATCTGGCTGGGAAAGCGACTTTTTAACAGCATCAGGGTGATGACCACGAACAGGACACCCGGGATGATGACCGCATAGCCGTACCAGACATGGTTGAGCAGCATGGTACTGACGATGATGGGGTAAATCATCTGGCCAAACGACACCATGGCTTTAACCAGAATAACCGCCGAGCCGGATGCTTTAGGGAAACATTCCATTAACGCAGGATAACCACCGGTATCCAGCGCTGAATTTGCTACGCCAACGCATACAGCCAGAATAAAGGCAATCATCAGATTGGGGCTGGCGGGAATACCGAAGAAGAACAGCATATATAGAATAACGCCTAACAGAATGATAGCCCGGCGACCGAACTTATCTGATAGAACGCCAAAGAATAAAATACTGACCAGTCGACCAAGACCAATACCGGAAATTAGATAGGCAATTCCTGCATTATCGGTTGAAAACTTTTCAGCCAGGGAGGTCATGTTTTGCGCCAGTGTGATGACGCTAATACCGTGTAAAAAATAACTTAAATAAATACAGGTTATCGCCAGAAGAAATGGCGTGTTAAAGGTCTTTTTCTGAGACATTTTTTCACAACTCCTTGCGGATTTTAAAATTATTCTGTGCTCGTCGGTGTAGTTTAAATTTCGGCGACCTTGTAATTAATATACCAGGCAGTAGTTATTGTACCTACATAGCATGGCGTTTAAGTTACCAGGTATATTGCATATCAAACTGTGAAATCTAATTCGTCAGACCGACGTTTTGCCGTTATTTTAAAAATACGTCCAATTATTTTGCAGAAGAGGGGAACAATATTGCATCCGCGCTATTGCGCGAGCGGAGCCATGTTTAACTGACGCTTTGCGGCAAGTCGGCTGCGATAACCAATAAACAGTGCCAGCAGGAAGCCGAGCGCAGCAATGCCTGCATCAAACCACATGATGTGCGCAATACTGGTTTCGGAGAGCCTGGCGGTAATCAGTGGGATTGTGAAGGTCGCGATACTGCCCGCGCTGTAGTAAATACCGGTAGCTTTACCTTTCGCATGCGGAAAGCGAGCAGCCATTAGCGTTAGACCGATTTGTACGACGCCACCGGCTGAAGAGAATCCGATGACAAAGGCGAATGTAATCACGACCCAGGTTGTTGGATGCAGGCAAACCGCCAGCAGCGCGACAAAGGAGATAAAGGTGTACAGCATTAACAGAGATGTTGCACGACCCGCTTTTCTCGCCAGGGGAGCAGTAATGAATACGCACAACAGCGAACCACAGGTGTAAATACTTAACAGCTTGATAGATAACGTATACGGCATACCGGCGACAAACTGACCATACTGTGCCAGCCACTGGCTAACCAGATAAAATGTGGCCATCGAGATATAGCCATACAACGTGTAACTCCCCAGATCGAGAAGGGAACAACGGTGCTCTGGTTGGATCGGTTCCTGTAAAACGGATGATGGCGTGATGGAATGCTTCGGTCCAGGATGTGCAGGGAAGCGGCAACGAAACAAAAATATGCCGTTGACTGCCATAATACCCGCCGCCAGCAAGAAGGACCAGCCAAACCAGAGTTCAGCCCACACCAGCAGACTGATAACCATCGGCAACAGAAACTGGCCGCTGGACACAAAGGCTTTAATCAGAATATTGGCGGTGCTGGGCGAGCGGGGGAAGGCCTCCATCAGACTTGGGTAGGTTCCGGCATCAAGAAAACTGTTTGCCATTCCCGCTAAAAAACCAAAGGCGTAGGCAATCACAATGCTATGAGTATTGATGATGCCAAAAAAGAAGATTAGGTAGCAGATCATGCCAAAAATGATAAACGGTCTGCGGCCATAGCGATCGGAGAGCATGCCTGCAACTAATAGAACGCTTAACCGACCGATACCAAGGGAGGAGATGACAATCGAGACCCCCGCTGCATTAGTTTGCCACTGTTGTTCAAGTGAGGACATATTGAGGGACATTAGAATGACCCCCATACCGTGTACCAGGTAATTAAGGTACAGCCCTATCGCAGTGGAGAAATAGGTGTTTTTCATAATGTGTTACTCAGCGAAGAGGCTAAATGGATGTTGTGTTCTGTGTCGCGTAGGGCGTGTTAGCCCAAATAGTATGCAGACTGCGCGTGAGCGAGGGCATATTGTCGGGTGCCCGTGTTGCAACGTAGTGGTGACGTTATAACCGCTTAACACAAACGCTCAAGGTTGTGTGCATAGAGTTCCACAGCAGCCGATTGATAGATTTTCCAGTCGAGAAAATTGTCGTGACTATAAACTGCCTGAAAAGAAACCAGATCGGGGAAAAAACGCATCGTGTTATTACCGATACGATTATTTATTTTTTCGATGATCGCGTTAATTCTTAACTTTCTCTTTGCTTTCATTTCTGTACAAATGCGCGCGATGTTTTCTGGGATTTCTTTTTCACCGCTTTCCCATTGTTGCCAGGCGACAATGTCGCCATCCCGCGCGATATACGCGGCGCTTTCTTCCACCGTCATAGCAAAAATATGGCGGATAGCCTGCAATTCTAATGCGTTCATTATTTAATCACTTCATAAAAGACAGTGGAATAGTAATAACATTAATGTGGATATTTCGGCTTGAAGAGAGTCACAGTATCTTGTGCAATATTATTTGTTATTAATCTGTGAAGTCGGTGCATTTGGTGTGAGAGTGAAATAAAGCAATGGGCTAGCTGATGCGATGTAGGTCGTTAGGGGGAGAGTTCAGGATAAAAAAAAGCCCATCGTGGGAGATGGGCAAAGACTACACACAGCAATTCGTTATTTCACTCAGGGGATTTCCATGCTTATAAATCAATGTGTTGATCTAAAGCCTTGGGGTAATAGTAGGCATGCTGCTTTTTCACGTCGATCAGATTCATCTCAATAGTTTAAAAACTGTAAAGAATTTGCGACATAAATGAGTATTCACACAGGGCTGGCGTTGGATTCGGTTCGGGGAGCTGTGATGCGATTATAAGCAATATTAAACAATCAGGCGGCAATGTTGCCGCCTGATGTTGTACTACTTATTGCTTTCGATTTCAGCGATTTCTTCGAGGATTTGGTCCGGGTCGGTGCCCGGTGCAGGGGCTTCGTTGACCCATGCGGAGAACAGGCGCCATGAAACAGCCAGCACCACTGGGCCGATAAACAGACCAATCATACCGAATGCAATCAACCCACCGATCACCCCGGAAAGAATGAGGATCAATGGCAAATCAGCACCCATACGAATCAGCATGGGACGAATAACGTTATCCAGTGTTCCGACCACACCGCTCCACACAAGTAGCACCGTGCCCCAGGTAGAGTCACCTGTCCAGTAAAGCCAGATAATAGCTGGAACCAGCACCGGTAAAGGCCCCAGTTGCACCAGACAGGAGAGGATCATCAACACCGCCAGTAGTGTAGCGTAAGGTACCCCCGTTACCGCCAGACCAATGCCACCGAGGACGGCCTGCACCAGCGCCGTGACGACCACGCCTAATGCAACCGCACGAATGGCCTGTGCTGCCAACAGAATTGCAGCGTCACCGCGTTTCGATGCAAGACGGCAGGCGAAGTGGCGAATACCTAGCGCCACCTGCTCACCGCGCCAGTACAGCAGGGCGCTGAATAGCAACATCAAGCCACAGTGCATCATAAAGCGGCCAATATGCGCGGCCTGGCCAACAAACCAGGTGGTTGTGGTACCGATATAGGGACGAACCTTAGCCATGATAGCCGAACCGCCCATATCCAACAGGCTGTGCCATGCGCCATAGAGTTTGGCACCCACCAGAGGAATACTGTTTAACCACGCCAGATCCGGCAGCGTCATATCACCGGCGGTAACGGCATGAATCAGAGGACCACTGCCATCAACGATGCTGTTGACCAACAGAGCGATAGGAATAATGAATAACAGAACTAACAACAGGGTCATCACCAGCACGGCAAGCGAACGGCGTTCCCACAGCAATTTTTGTATACGTATCAGGATGGGCCAGGTCGCAATGACCACCGTACCTGCCCAGGCAAAACCGAGGATAAAGGGTTGCACAATCCAGAGACAGGCCACAATCATGATGGCTAAAAACAGCACCGATAGCAGCACTTGTGCAATATCCCTGGGCTGACGGAAATTTACCATAAATACTTTTCACCTTTGTCTTTGCGTCAGAACGTTGACGCGACGTGAACACGTTAATCACACTCTATAATGATGAGCAATTTCAGCGGTTTTGAACAGGCGGATTCTGCCTGTAAATCTGCTGAGCGTATTAGAAAAAAATGTGATACAACAAACAAAGCAACACGCAAACGATTAAATTCACAACACAGACCGCAGGAAAGGGTCACTATAATGATTCCACAAATTTCTCAGGCGCCAGGTGTCGTTCAACTGGTGCTCAATTTTTTGCAGGCGCTGGAGCAGCAAGGGTTCACGGGCGATACGGCAACGAGCTATGCCGATCGTCTGACAATGTCGACGGATAACAGTATCTATCAGCTTCTGCCTGATGCCGTGGTGTTTCCTCGTTCGACGGCTGATGTGGCACTTATCGCTCGCCTGGCGTCAGAGCCGCTCTTTTCGTCGTTGATTTTTACCCCTCGCGGTGGCGGCACAGGCACCAACGGTCAGGCGCTTAATCAGGGCATTATTGTTGATATGTCCCGTTACATGAGCCGCATCATCGAAATCAATGTGCAGGAAGGTTGGGTGCGGGTAGAGGCGGGGGTGATAAAAGATCAGCTTAACCAATATCTGAAACCCTACGGCTATTTCTTTGCGCCTGAATTGTCCACCAGTAACCGGGCGACGTTGGGGGGAATGATCAACACCGACGCTTCCGGGCAAGGTTCGTTGGTCTACGGTAAAACCTCCGATCACGTGCTGGGTATCCGCGCGGTATTGATGGGCGGGGATATTCTCGATACCCAGCCGATGCCGGTTGAGTTTGCCGAAATGCTCGGTAAAAACAATACGGCGATTGGGCGTATCTATAAAACGGTGTATGAACGGTGCCGTGAGAATCGGCAGTTGATCATTGATAAGTTTCCCAAGCTTAATCGCTTCCTGACAGGTTACGATCTGCGGCACGTCTTCAATGATGCGATGACCGAGTTTGATTTAACCCGCATCCTTACGGGGTCTGAAGGTACGCTGGCATTTATCACCGAAGCCCGCCTTGATATCACGCCGCTGCCTAAAGTTCGGCGATTGGTCAACGTCAAATACGATTCGTTTGACTCTGCATTGCGTAATGCGCCGGTGATGGTAGAGGCGCGTGCGCTGTCGGTCGAAACCGTCGATTCCAAAGTGCTTAATCTGGCGCGGGAAGATATTGTCTGGCACTCCGTCAGCGAATTGATTACCGATGTCCCGGATAAAGAGATGCTCGGGCTGAATATCGTCGAGTTTGCGGGTGACGATGAAGCATTAATTGATTCGCAGGTCAGTGCGCTGTGTGAACGCCTGGACGGGCTAATTGCCCGGCAGGAAGCCGGTGTGATTGGCTGGCAACTGTGTACCGAACTGGCCGGCGTAGAGCGCATCTACGCCATGCGGAAAAAGGCCGTTGGTCTGCTGGGTAATGCCAAAGGCTCTGCGAAGCCGATTCCGTTTGCCGAAGATACCTGCGTACCGCCGGAACACCTGGCCGACTATATTGCCGAGTTCCGTGCGCTACTCGATAGCCATGGCCTGAGCTATGGCATGTTTGGTCACGTGGATGCCGGGGTACTGCACGTCAGACCCGCGCTGGATATGTGTGATCCGCAGCAAGAAGTGCTGATGAAACGCATCTCTGATGATGTGGTGGCACTGACGGCAAAATACGGTGGCCTGCTGTGGGGCGAACACGGGAAAGGTTTCCGTGCTGAGTACAGCCCGGCGTTCTTTGGCGAGGAACTGTATCGCGAACTGCGCAAAGTGAAGTCGGCGTTTGATCCGCAAAACCGGCTCAATCCGGGGAAAATTTGCCCTCCGGAAGCCATCGATGCGCCAATGATGAAAGTGGATGCGGTTAAACGTGGGACTTACGATCGTCAAATCCCGCTGGCCGTTCGACAGGAGTGGCGTGGAGCAATGGAGTGTAACGGCAACGGGTTATGCTTTAACTTCGATGCGAAAAGCCCGATGTGTCCGTCGATGAAAATTAGCCTCAATCGCATTCACTCGCCAAAAGGGCGGGCAACGCTGGTACGGGAATGGTTACGCCTGTTGGCCGATCGTGGGATCGACCCCGTGAAACTGGAAAAAGAGTTGCCAGAAAAACGTGCCAGTTTACGTACGCTAATCGCCCGTACCCGCAACAGCTGGCATGCACGTAAGGGCGAGTATGATTTCTCGCATGAAGTGAAAGAGGCGATGTCCGGGTGTCTGGCATGTAAAGCGTGTTCGACGCAGTGCCCGATAAAAATTGACGTTCCGGAATTCCGCTCGCGCTTCCTGCAGCTGTATCACACGCGCTATCTGCGCCCGCTCCGCGATCATATGGTCGCCACCGTTGAGAGTTATGCACCGCTAATGGCGCGCGCACCTAAAACGTTCAACTTTTTCATCAATCAACCGCTGGTACGTAATCTGGCTAAAAAACACATCGGCATGGTGGATTTGCCGCTGTTGTCTGCGCCATCATTACAACGACAGTTGGTCGGGCATCGTTCGGCCAATATGACGCTGGAACAGCTTGAAGCTCTCAGCCAGGAACAAAAAGCCCGTACGGTGCTGGTGGTGCAGGACCCTTTCACCAGCTATTACGATGCACAGGTCGTGGCTGATTTCATCCGACTGGTAGAAAAATTGGGTTTACAGCCGGTGCTGTTGCCATTCTCGCCTAACGGTAAAGCGCAGCATATAAAGGGCTTTTTAAACCGGTTTGCGAAAACGGCGAAAAAGACCGCTGAATTCCTCAACCGGGTGGCAAAGCTGAATATCCCGATGGTCGGTGTCGATCCGGCGCTGGTGCTATGTTATCGCGATGAATACAAGCTGGCGCTCGGCGAGCAGCGCGGTGATTTCCATGTCTTACTGGTCAATGAGTGGTTATCGGCTGTATTGGCGTCAGAACCGTCGGTCGCTGTTGGTGGTGAACCGTGGTACTTCTTCGGACACTGTACCGAAGTGACCGCTCTGCCGGGAGCACCTGCGCAGTGGGCCGCGATTTTTGCCCGGTTTGGGGCCAAACTGGAAAATGTCAGCGTGGGGTGCTGCGGGATGGCGGGTACGTATGGCCATGAAGTGAAGAATCACCAGAACTCTTTAGGGATCTATGAGTTATCATGGCACCAGGCAATGCAACGATTGCCGCGTAACCGTTGTCTGGCTGCCGGGTATTCATGTCGCAGCCAGGTTAAACGCGTAGAAGGCACGGGCGTTCGCCACCCATTACAGGCATTACTGGAGATTATAGGATGATCTGGAAACGTGAAGTCACACTCGAGGCGCTCAACGCCATGGGTGAAGGAAATATGGTAGGGCTGCTCGATATTCGTTTTGTGCATATCGGCGACAATACTCTGGAAGCCACAATGCCCGTGGACCATCGCACCAAACAACCCTTTGGTTTGTTGCACGGCGGGGCGTCTGTCGTGCTGGCTGAAAGCATTGGCTCGGTGGCTGGATATCTGTGTACGCAGGGCGATCAGAAAGTGGTGGGCCTTGAGATTAACGCCAACCACGTTCGTTCTGCACGTGAAGGGCTTGTCAGAGGGGTGTGCAGCCCTGTGCATACCGGTTCACGTCATCAGGTGTGGCAAATCGAAATCTTCGATGAGCAGGGCCGGTTATGCTGCACCTCGCGACTGACGACTGCTATTTTGTGATGCATGTTGAGTTTGGTCATTATCTGCGCAGGTAATGGTGTTATACTGTGCAGGTTCTGAACACAAGCGAGGATGATATGTCTACCCAATTAGACCCGGCCCAACTGGCAATAGAATTTTTACGTCGTGATAAAACCGATCTTTCACCGGCTCAGTACCTGAAAAGACTGAAACAATTAGAGCTGGAGTTTGCCGATTTATTAACGCTCTCTTCGACTGAACTGAAAGAAGAGATCTATTTTGCCTGGCGCTTGGGCGTTCATTGATTCCGGTATGCCTGTCGTAATAAAAACCCCGACACATGTGTTCGGGGTTATTTTTTGTCTTAAACCTTGTTTACCACTTCATCTCACCGGTATTCACTTTCGCACTCAGTTCCAGAGAGCTTTCGTCTGCAAGGCCAGGCCATGCTGTGGTCATTGTTTTTATCACGTAGGCTGAACCTTTTTTCGCGCCCAGCGCCTGTTCAAACGACTGAAGGTAATCCTGGGTGAAGCGAATTGCGTTATCACCCGCCGGGCGTTCGCCAATATAATGACCTGGAACCACCTGGGCAGGATGTAATTGCTGCATTTCGCTCAGCACGTTACGCCATGCCATGCGCTCAGCCGATGACTGCGTATCCGCTGTCCAGACGTGAATACCTGAAGCGATACCGGTTCCGCCAATGATGGCGCGGTTCGCGGGGATCCAGACATATGCCGCATAGTCATTAGGATGGCGTAACTCCAGCGTTTCGCCATCAACCGTAAAGCGTGTTTGCGTGATGGCCTGCGGTACAGTGAGCGAAGTGGGGGCACCGTCTTTCATCTGTGGGCCCCAGAACTGTAATTTGGCTTCTTTGGTGGCACGGATATGATCCACCACGTGCGGCGTAGCCAGCACGTTGACACCTGGGAAGGCTTTGACGAGTGGCTCAAGGCCAAAATAGAAATCCGGATCGCCAGACGTGATCACAATGGCTTTCAGCGTCTTACCGCTGGAGCGAATCATTTGCACCAGTTTTTCACCGTCTTTGGTGCTGAATTGGGCATCAAACAAAATGGCTTCTTTCGGGCCGGACACCAGCGTAGAAGAGACCGGGAAAATAGCCTTTTCCTGCGGATTATAGACATCCAGCTGTAGCGGAGCGGCAAATGCCGAAGAGGCAAACAGGGGTAACAGCATAGCCAGTGTATTGATTTTCATAACGGGGAACCTTGTGCAGGACATTGTCTTTTGATCGTTCCTGTATTTTAAGGAAATTCGGATCTGTTAGAATTCCCTTATCAGGACATGCTGAGTTTCATAAAACGATCGGATGGGATGCAATGGACAGAGTCATGGCGGCAACCGTTTTTAACCACATCTGTGATTTAGGCAGTTTGAGTGCCGCCGCGCGTGCGCTGGGGCTTTCCCGACCGATGGTCAGTCGCTATCTGGATGAGATGGAAAAGTGGACCGGGGCGCGGCTTATCCATCGTTCGTCACGACGGTTGACAATCACACCTGCCGGCGAAGAAGCGTTGGTGAAAACCCGCACCCTGGCACAGCTTTCGCGAGATATCGGTGCCGCCGGGCTCGCGCAAACCCCATCGGGCACGCTACGGGTAGCGTGTGCACATTTTACTGCCATACATATTCTGGCGCCGGTGCTGCCCGCGTTTCTTGCTCGCTATCCTGAACTCCGCATTGAAGTTGAGATCAACAATCAACCGGTAAGCCTGGTTGGGGAACGTATTGATGTGGCGATCCGCATCACGGAAAATCCCGAGCCCGGAACGATTGCCCGGCGCTTAGGGGATTGTGAATCGGTGTTATGTGCCTCCGTGGATTACCTTAACCAGCATGGCATCCCAAAAACCGTCGACGATCTTGCGCAGCATAATTGCCTTTATTACAGTGGATTTGCCGGAAAGTCATGGCACTTTCTGGATGCGCAAGGGCAAGCCGTCACGGTGGCCATTAAAGGGAATTTAAGCGCCGGTATCTCGTCACTGCTATGTGAATCCGCCCTGGCGGGGATGGGGATTGCGTTGGTTCCTGAGCAGGAGGCGAGAGAAGGGCTGGCGCAGGGGAGATTAATACGACTTCTCCCCCAACTACAGCCTAAACGCCTGCCGATTTATGGTTTATATCTTTCCCGCGATCACCAGCCTGCGGGGTTGCGGCTGTTGCTGGACGAACTGAATGAGACACAGCGCTAACTATGTGATTGAGCGTGTTTATAAAATAGTCAAAGCGCAATTTGTGTTAAAAAAAATTTATCAGTGTATGAGATTATTCTGATCGCCCCTTCAAGAGCTAAGCCATTGTGAGTGCCGGAGATAAGCGCCGGATGGGGCCGGAACCCTTAAGTCTGCCAGCATGCAGACTTAAGGGTTTTTTATGGCCCACATGCGTTTTGAACCGCATTGTTCCCCCGTAGTCATCCCCACCTATCCCTTAAATAGACATTATCTATACATCTTTTAGCATTTGACCTGCCGGAACGATTACATATTCATAATCTATTATTAATCAATGTATTGAACAAAAAAATCCATCCCTGTTAACCCTCGCCGCAGGGTCTATGCTTAATAAAAGTCGTCAAAAAGGGCGGTTAACCCGAATGCCCCTGCTGTTGAGGGGTTGAAGTGATAATCATTATCACTAACATGGTGTTATAGCTTGAAAGCTAATGACTCGAGGTAACCCTATGGAATTGCATTCAGGAACATTTAATCCCAACGATTTTGCGTGGCGCGGGCTGACGTTAACGCCAGCGGCAGCGGCGCATATCCGTGAACTGGTGGCAAGGCAACCCGATATGTTGGGCGTGCGGTTAGGCGTGAAACAAACCGGATGCGCGGGATTCGGCTATGTGCTGGACACCGTCAAGCAACCTGAGAAAGACGATCTGCTATTTGAAACCGAGGGCGCCAGACTTTATGTCCCGTTACAGGCGATGCCGTTTATCGATGGAACTGAAGTCGATTTCGTTCGCGAAGGATTAAATCAGTTATTTAAATTTCATAACCCGAAAGCCCAGAACGAATGTGGCTGTGGCGAAAGCTTTGGGGTATAGGCGGTACTATGTCTCGTAACACTGAAGCAACTGACGATGTCAACACCTGGGCTGGCGGGCACCTCAATTACAAAGAGGGGTTCTTTACCCAACTCAAAACCGATGAATTGGCCAAAGGGATCAACGAAGAGGTTGTGCGGGCAATTTCGGCAAAACGAAATGAACCTGATTGGATGCTGGAATTCCGTCTGAATGCGTTTAACGCGTGGCTGACGATGGAAGAACCACACTGGCTAAAAGCGCACTATGACAAACTGAACTACCAGGACTATAGCTATTACTCTGCACCTTCTTGCGGTAACTGTGATGAAACCTGCGCCTCTGAGCCGGGAGCGGTTCAGCAAACGGGCGCGAATGCGTTTTTAAGCAAAGAGGTTGAAGACGCGTTCGAGCAGCTTGGCGTGCCGGTCCGTGAAGGCAAAGAAGTGGCGGTGGATGCCATTTTCGATTCGGTGTCAGTCGCGACGACCTACCGCGATAAGCTGGCGGAACAGGGTATTATTTTCTGCTCGTTCGGCGAGGCCATTCACGATCATCCTGAACTGGTAAAAAAATACCTCGGTACCGTCGTCCCGGGGAATGACAATTTCTTTGCCGCGCTGAATGCGGCGGTGGCATCGGACGGCACGTTTATTTATGTGCCGAAAGGCGTGCGCTGCCCGATGGAGCTGTCGACCTATTTCCGTATTAACGCGGAGAAAACCGGGCAGTTCGAACGCACTATTCTGGTGGCGGATGAAGGGAGTTACGTCAGCTATATCGAAGGTTGTTCGGCTCCGGTACGTGACAGTTACCAGCTGCATGCGGCAGTGGTTGAAGTGATCATCCATAAAGATGCTGAGGTGAAGTATTCAACGGTACAAAACTGGTTCCCCGGCGATGGCAATACCGGCGGCATCCTGAATTTCGTGACCAAACGTGCGCTGTGTGAAGGTGAAAACAGCAAAATGTCATGGACGCAGTCAGAGACCGGTTCAGCCATTACCTGGAAATACCCGAGCTGCATTCTGCGCGGTGATAATTCGATCGGCGAATTCTACTCCGTTGCGCTGACCAGCGGGCATCAGCAGGCTGATACTGGCACTAAAATGATTCACATCGGCAAGAACACGAAATCGACCATTATCTCGAAAGGAATTTCTGCCGGACATAGCCAGAACAGCTATCGTGGCTTAGTGAAAATTATGCCTACCGCCACTAACGCCCGTAACTACACCCAATGTGACTCAATGTTGATTGGTGCGGACTGTGGGGCGCATACCTTCCCGTATGTTGAGTGCCGTAACAACAGCGCTCAGCTTGAACACGAAGCGACGACCTCGCGCATTGGTGAAGACCAACTGTTCTACTGCCTGCAACGTGGCATCAGTGAAGAAGATGCTATTTCAATGATCGTCAATGGCTTCTGTAAAGACGTGTTCTCTGAGCTGCCGCTGGAATTTGCTGTGGAAGCGCAAAAACTTCTCGCCATAAGTCTTGAACACAGCGTCGGCTAAAATTTAAGGAAAGCACATGTTAAGCATTAAAGATTTACAGGTCAGTGTGGAAGAGAAGGCGATCCTGCGTGGGCTGAGTCTTGAGATTCGCCCCGGGGAAGTACACGCCATTATGGGGCCGAACGGTTCCGGGAAAAGCACGTTGTCTGCGACACTCGCCGGACGAGAAGATTATGAAGTCACGGGCGGGACGGTTGAATTTAACGGTAAGAACTTGCTGGAACTGTCACCGGAAGACCGGGCTGGTGAAGGTATCTTTATGGCGTTTCAGTATCCGGTAGAGATCCCCGGCGTCAGCAATCAGTTTTTCCTGCAAACGGCACTGAATGCGGTGCGCAGCTACCGTGGCGAAGAGTCGCTGGACAGGTTTGACTTCCAGGACCTGATGGAAGAGAAAATTGCATTGCTGAAGATGCCGGCAGATTTGCTCACCCGTTCGGTGAACGTGGGTTTCTCCGGTGGTGAGAAAAAACGTAATGACATTCTGCAAATGGCGGTGCTGGAACCCCAGCTGTGCATCCTTGATGAGTCTGACTCTGGTCTGGATATCGATGCGCTGAAAATCGTGGCAGATGGCGTGAACGCATTGCGTGACGGAAAGCGTTCGTTTGTTATTGTCACCCACTACCAGCGAATCCTCGACTATATCAAACCCGATTACGTCCACGTTCTCTACCAGGGGCGCATTGTGAAGTCCGGTGATTTTACGCTGGTTAAACAACTGGAGGAGCAAGGGTATGGCTGGCTTAGTGAACAGCAGTAACGTGCTCCAGCAGTGGCACCATCTGTTTGAAGCGCAGGGTGAGCGTCGTTCACAGCATGCGCAACAACACCTGCAACAGATGTTGCGGCTGGGGTTGCCGACGCGTAAACATGAGGACTGGAAATATACGCCGCTGGAAGGGTTAACCAACAGCCAGTTTGTCAGCCGTTTTTCTGCAATAACGTCAGCACAGTGCGACGCGCTGAGCTGCGCTATTGATGCCCTACGTCTGGTGTTTGTTGACGGTCAGTACTGCGAGGCGCTTAGCGACAGCATTGACGGCAGCGGCTTTGACATTACCGTTGATGATGCGCGTCAGGCGCTCCCTGCGGCTATCCAGCCAGAGGTGTTTCTGCATCTGACCGAAAGCCTCTCACGCAGCGTCACGCGCATTCAGGTCAAACGACATCAACGTCCAGCGAAACCGCTACTGTTGATGCACATCACCCAGGGGCTGGCGGGTGATGAAGTGAATACCGCGCACTATCGCCACCATCTTGAACTGGCTGAAGGCGCAGAAGCTACCGTCATTGAGCACTATGTTAGCCTGAATGCGCATCGACATTTTACCGGCGCACGCTTAACGATGAACGTGGCGGCAAATGCCCATTTGCACCATATCAAACTGGCGTTTGAGAATCCGGTTAGCCACCATTTCGCGCATAACGATATCCAGTTAGGGGCAGATGCGACGGCGATGAGTTACAGCTTCTTACTCGGTGGTGCGGTATTACGCCATAACACCAGTACCCAGCTTAATGGAGAGAACAGCACGCTGCGCCTTAACAGCCTGGCGATGCCGGTGAAAAATGAAGTTTGCGATACCCGAACCTGGCTTGAACACAATAAGGGGTATTGCAACAGCCGCCAGTTACATAAAACGATTGTCAGCGATAAAGGCCGGGCGGTGTTTAATGGCCTGATTAACGTGGCGCAGCATGCCATTAAAACTGACGGTCAGATGACGAACAATAATTTACTGCTCGGTAAACTGGCAGAAGTGGACACCAAGCCGCAACTGGAAATCTACGCTGATGACGTGAAATGCAGCCACGGGGCGACGGTAGGGCGGATCGACGATGAACAGATGTTCTATCTGCGTTCGCGTGGGATTGGCCAGCAGGATGCACAACAGATGATTCTCTACGCGTTTGCCGCTGAGCTGACGGAAGCCCTGAGCGATGAAACGCTGAAACAACAGGTACTGGCGCGGATAGCCCAACGTCTGCCGGGAGGCGTAGCATGACATTTCCCATTGAAAAAGTACGGGCGGACTTTCCGGTCCTGACGCGCGAGGTCAACGGCTTACCGCTGGCTTACCTCGACAGTGCTGCCAGTGCGCAAAAGCCCAACCAGGTGATTGATGCTGAGGCTGAGTTTTATCGGCATGGCTATGCGGCAGTCCATCGGGGTATTCATACGCTCAGTGCCCAGGCGACGGAAAAAATGGAGAATGTACGCAAGCTGGCGTCATTGTTTATTAACGCACGTTCTGCCGAAGAACTGGTGTTTGTCCGCGGCACGACGGAGGGCATCAACCTGGTGGCGAACAGCTGGGGCAGTAGCAATGTCCGGGCGGGTGATAACATCATCATCAGTGAAATGGAACACCACGCCAATATTGTCCCCTGGCAGATGCTGTGCGCCCGTGTAGGTGCGGAACTGCGTGTTATCCCACTGAATGCCGACGGGACGTTGCAACTGGAAATGTTGCCGACGCTGTTTGATGACCGTACGCAACTGCTGGCCATTACCCACGTATCGAATGTCCTGGGCACGGAAAACCCGCTGCCGGAGATGATTGAGCTGGCGCACCAGTATGGCGCAAAAGTGCTGGTAGATGGCGCGCAGGCGGTCATGCACCACCCAGTGGACGTGCAGGCACTGGATTGTGACTTTTATGTCTTCTCCGGACATAAGCTGTATGGACCCACCGGCATTGGCGTGCTGTATGCCAGGGAATCGCTGCTGCAGGAAATGCCGCCGTGGGAAGGCGGTGGCTCGATGATAGCAACCGTCAGTCTGAGTCAGGGAACGACGTGGGCCAAAGCCCCCTGGCGTTTTGAAGCCGGAACGCCGAACACCGGAGGGATTATCGGTCTGGGAGCGGCCATTGAATATGTTAGCGCGCTGGGGCTGACTGAAATCAGTGAATATGAGCAGTTCATGATGCGTTATGCGCTGGAGCAACTGGCGGAGGTACCTCATCTGACGCTCTACGGCCCGGAAAATCGTTTAGGCGTGATCGCCTTTAACCTGGGCAAACATCACGCGTATGACGTTGGTAGCTTTCTTGATAACTATGGAATTGCCGTGCGTACAGGGCATCACTGCGCGATGCCGTTGATGGCTTATTATCACGTTCCCGCGATGTGCCGGGCTTCCATTGCCATGTATAACACCCATGAAGAAGTGGATCGCCTGGTGACGGGACTCAAGCGTATTCATCACTTGTTGGGATAACAGGGAGGCATTATGGCTGCGCTACCGGATAAAGAAAAACTGTTGCGTAATTTTCTGCGTTGCGCTAATTGGGAAGAGAAATACCTGTACATCATTGAACTGGGTCAGCGGCTGCCGGAATTAAATGCCGACGATCGCTGCCCGGAAAATAGCATTCAGGGATGTCAAAGTCAGGTATGGATTGTTATGCGGCAGAATGCTGAAGGTATTATTGAATTGCAGGGCGACAGTGATGCGGCAATTGTGAAAGGACTTATCGCCGTCGTCTTCATTTTGTATGACCGGATGACGGCTCAGGATATTGTGAATTTTGATGTGCGTCCGTGGTTCGAAAAAATGGCGCTCGCACAGCATCTCACACCTTCACGTTCACAGGGACTGGAAGCGATGATACGGGCGATCCGCACCAAAGCCGCAACTCTTAGCTAAACTGATAAAACACGTCATCTTTCAGGCTGACTGGAATGATTCCGTGAAAGGCACCGCAATGACTCGTAGGCCGGATCGGACGCTTGCCGTCATCCGGCAGTAACGCCAGGGGGGTGAGTGAGTATGAAACGCGCGTCTATTATTACGTTAATGCTGATCGGCGCTTACAGCGCTATACAGGCCGCTTGGGCGGTCGATTATCCGTTGCCTGCGGCGAATAGCCGTCTTGTTGGGCAAAATCAAACCTACACCGTGCAGGAAGGCGATAAGAATCTCCAGGCGATAGCCCGGCGTTTTGACACCGCTGCAATGCTTATCCTTGAAGCAAATAACACTATAGCCCCCGTACCCAAGCCTGGAACCCTGATTACCATTCCCTCGCAATTATTGCTACCGGATGTACCACGCGAAGGGATTATTGTGAATCTGGCGGAACTGCGTTTGTATTACTTCCCGCCGGGAGAAAATATTGTTCAGGTATTCCCCATTGGCATTGGTTTGCAGGGGCTGGAAACACCGGTGATGGAAACCCGTGTTGGGCAGAAAATACCCAATCCGACCTGGACGCCTACACCGGGCATCCGTAAGCGCTCTCTGGAGCGCGGCATAACATTACCGCCGGTAGTACCTGCGGGGCCAAATAACCCGTTAGGACGCTTTGCATTGCGTCTGGCGCATGGAAATGGTGAATATCTTATCCATGGGACCAGTGCTCCTGACAGTGTTGGCCTGCGCGTAAGCTCTGGCTGTATCCGTATGAACGCGCCGGATATCAAAGCGTTGTTCGAGCAGGTGCGACCAGGTACGCCTGTCAGAGTAATCAACGAGCCGATAAAGTACTCCATTGAGCCAAATGGTATGCGCTATGTTGAGGTGCACAGGCCGTTGTCACCGGAAGAGGAACAAAACGTTCAGACCATGCCCTATGTATTACCGGTAGGTTTTAATCAGTTCAAAGAGAATAAGGCTGTCGATAACAGTCTGGTTGAGAGAGCACTGTATCGTCGTGCGGGTTATCCCGTGACCGTTAGTGCCGGGCAGACACCTGTCGTTGCCAATGGACCAGAAGTGAAATCAGCGCAGAACGGTGCGCCAGGGGAGGATGCGCAGATGCGCACAACGCAGTAACAGGGAAGAAAATAACGGGCAAAAAAAATGGCGCACAATGTGCGCCATTTTTATTACACAGATACTATTACTTGCGGTATTTAGTAGCTGCGTTGTCCAGACGCTGGTTAGCGCGAGCTGCGTCATCTTTAGCAGCCTGAACGTCGGAACGCATTGCGTTCACGTCGTTGCTCAGCTGGTCAACTTTAGCGTTCAGAGTCTGAACGTCAGAAGACAGCTGATCGATTTTAGCGTTGCTGGAGCAACCTGCCAGCAGAGTAGAACCCAGGATTACCGCGCCCAGTACCAGTTTAGTACGATTCATTATTAATACCCTCTAGATTGAGTTAATCTCCATGTAGCGTTACAAGTATTACACAAAGTTTTTTATGTTGAGAATATTTTTTTGATGGGAATGCACTTATTTTTGATCGTTCGCTCAAAGAAGCATCGAATTGTGCAAAAACAGCTAAAAACCCGAGAGAAAACAGAAAGCTTCCATCGGATTCATCTTAGATAATCTCGGATTAGATAGTGAAATCCGATTTGATTTTTTATTAATCGTGGCTATCAAGAAAATAAAAAAAGCGCCGCAAGGGCGCTTTTTAAGCAAATTAATTCGCGATGGAATTATTACAGCACGTGAACAGATGCCGTATTGGTCGTGCCGCTCGGAACCAGTGCGCCGGAAACCATAACAACGACGTCACCTTTCTGTGCCAGACCGCTTTCCAGCGCCACTTCTTTGCCCAGACGGTAGAAATCATCAGTAGAGGTGATTTCTTTAACAACCTGTGCAACGACACCTTTGCTCAACACCAGCTGGCGAGCGGTAGTTTCGTTGGTGGTCAGCGCCAGGATGGTTGCATCCGGGAAGTATTTACGCACAGCACGTGCAGATTTACCGCCCTGGGTTGCCACGACGATCAGCGGAGCATCCAGTTTTTCTGCAGTTTCAACAGCACCACGGCACACCGCTTCAGTGATGCGCAGTTTACGGCTGTCATTATTGAAGTCCAGGCGGCTGGTCATCACACGGTCGGTACGTTCGCAGATGGTGGCCATGATGGTCACAGCTTCCAGCGGGTATTTACCTTTCGCGGATTCACCAGACAGCATAACGGCATCGGTACCATCGAGGATGGCGTTCGCAACGTCGCCGGCTTCAGCGCGGGTCGGACGTGGGTTTTTGATCATGGAATCCAGCATCTGGGTCGCAGTGATAACGACCTTACGTGCACGGATACATTTCTCGATGATCATCTTCTGCGCGAAGATAACTTCTTCAACCGGGATCTCAACGCCCATGTCGCCACGAGCAACCATGATGCCGTCGGACGCTTCGAGGATTTCGTCGAAGTTGTTCAGGCCTTCCTGGTTTTCAATCTTGGAGATGATCTGGATGTTTTCGCCGCCGTGTGCTTTCAGGTGCTCACGGATTTCAACGACGTCAGAACGTTTACGGATAAAGGAGGCCGCAACGAAGTCAACGCCTTGCTCACAACCGAAGATCAGGTCCTGTTTGTCTTTTTCAGCCAGTGCTGGCAGGGCAATGGAAACGCCTGGCAGGTTAACGCCTTTGTTTTCACCCAGATCGCCGTTGTTCAGCACTTTACAGATAACTTTGTTACCTTCAATAGCGGTAACTTCCATGCCAATCAGGCCATCATCAACCAGTACGGTGTTGCCGACAGACAGGTCTTTTGTGAAGCCTTCGTAGGTAACAGCAACGATTTCGTTGTTGCCCACAACAGATTTATCGGTAGTGAACGTGAAGGTCTGGCCCGCTTTCAGAGAAACGTCGTTGCCGCCTTCCAGCTTAATGGTACGGATTTCCGGACCTTTGGTATCGAGCAGAATCGCGGCTTTTTTACCGGTTTTGCTCATGACGTTGCGCAAATTCTTGATGCGCTGACCGTGTTCTGCGTAATCACCGTGGGAGAAGTTCAGACGCATGACGTTCATGCCCGCGTCCAGCATTTTGGATAACATCTCTTCGGATTCGGTTTTCGGACCGATGGTGCAAACAATTTTCGTCTTTTTCATGACAGTCTTAGTCTTTAAGTTGAGAAGGATATGGAAATCTGGCTTCCATCGCGCACGGATGGAAAGCTAAACCTGAGTTACGAAAGTTGTGATGCCTCGCTCTAAGAATAGGTGACATCGATAAAGCGTGCAGAGGAATGTGTGCTTGCGTTTCAGCCCAACGGGATGGTGAGTTTTGTAGTCGTTGAGTTTTACAGGTCAATGTGCTGAAACCATTCAAGAGACAATTGGCGCGCATTATACGCTGAAAATTATCAAAAAGGAAAATGGAAACAGCGTTTCAAAAGAGTTCTGTGCAGTTTAACAAAGAATCTGCATTAAATTGTTTCAGGTTGGTTAACAAAACACCGCCCAACGTCAGGCGGTGTTGCGCAACAAGAAAAAATAACCTGTTGCAAACTCAGTATTCAGACGACTTAGTCGAGCAGCTTTCGCCCCTCAAGATCGATATTGATGTCCTGCTTATGCGCTTTCCGATACCACAGAATCGCCAGACCGATGACAGACCAGATGCCCCCCAGCGTCAGCGCGTGAATGTTCATATTCATACAGACATAACCGATGACGACCATGCCCAGCACAGGAGAGATCACGTGAGGGAAAAGGCGACGATGTTCTTTCATCTTTACGTTGTAGAGCACAAAGACACACAGGTTTACCACAAAGAAGGCGAAAAGCGCGCCGAAGTTAACAAGGGTGGATATGGATTCAATTTTCCCGGAAAACAGGTAGCTAAGAAAGAGTGTCACAGCCCCGGTGAACAGAATGGCATAGTCAGGTGTTTTTCTTTTATTGTGTACGTGCGCCAGGAATGTGGGCAACATTTTGTCGCGCCCCATAGAGAACAGAACGCGGGATACGGCGGTTTGTGCCGTAATGATATTGCCGACCGCGCAAACGAACGCCACGATGATAGAAAATGCGACTTTAAGCCAGATACCGCCAACATCACCTGCAATCGTGAAGAAGGCTTCGTTTGTTTCAGTGCCGTCGGCAAAGCTGTCTATTTTGCCGGTGGCGAATGCGGCAAACGTCACCACAATAATAAACAGCACGGTGGCCAGGATCAGGGCGAGAAGAGTTGCCTTACTGACCGCTTTTCCGCCGCCTTCGCTTTCTTCGCTTAAGGTACTGATGGCATCAAACCCGAGGAAGTTGAGTGCCGCAACAGAGATAGCGGTAGCAATTAAGCCAGGCGTAAACCACTGAGAGTCAAAAAAGGGTTTGAAAGAGAATGACACATGGCTGCTATCGAGCATCAGCAGACGCAAAATCAGCACCACAAAAATGGCCAGAATACCGAGTTGAATAAAGACCAGCAGCTTGTCGAATTTAGCCGTTTGTTGTATTCCCAAATAGTTTATGCCCGTTCCGATGGCCACATAAATTAACGGCCACACCCAAATCGGTATTTGCGGAAGTATGGCATGAACAGCAACACCGCCCAGCACGGCAACCAGCGTAGGGAATAACAGATAATCCAGCAGCAAAATCCAACCGGTGAGAAAACCCACCGCGGGGTTGATGCACACGCCCGCATAGGTATAAGCCGACCCGGAGGAGGAGATGTGCTTTGACAATGTTGAATAGCTGTGGGCGGTAAAAAACATCGCGATAGCGCCAATAATATACACCAGCGCGACCATGCCATGAGATAAATTATAGACGACACCATAGAGAGAAACCGGCGCGATCGGAACCATAAATACCAGCCCGTACAGCACCAAATCTGTAAGAGATAACTTTTTGATTTTACTCATAGTAAACACCTCAATTCGTGTTAATCAAGGGCGCGTAAAAACGCACGGACCGCAGTGAGGCAAGGCCCGGTATTTTCTTCATGCGGGTTATGGCTGCTGTCAGGAATCGTGACGCCCCGACAATGGGTTATATGGGTAATAAGCGGTTGAACGACCTGCGATGTCGCCTGATCGTGCTCGCCATGAAGGACTAATCCAGGGCATTGAATCTTGTGCAATGAATCGGTGATATCCCACTGTGCCAGCGTGCCATTGACCGCCAGCTCATTGGCGCCCCACAAAATGTGGTAAGCCGTGGGGTCGGCGGCGAATTGCGCATTAGCACGCTGAATATGCAGCGGTTCTTGCTGCAGGGAATAAACATGCCTGGCGTAATAGGCAATAAGCTGCTCAGGCGGATGCTGATAGATTTTTGCCTGCATAATGACATCGTCTGGCATTGTATCCGCGCCAGCCGTGAGTTCTTTAAACAGTCGCAGGACTTCACTTTGCCAAAGTGGGATGCTGGCAGGAGAGCTAGCGTATATCACACCACCTAATCCTTCCGGCTGCGTGCAGGCATGCTCTGCTGCCAGCATGCCTCCCCAGGAGTGTCCGAGTAATGAATATCGCTGGCCAATATTCAGATGGCAGATTAATTGCTGGAGTTGCTGAAGATAGCGTTCTATTGTCCAGAATGAGGCCTCCGCCAGCGGGAAATGCGTGGAACGACCGCAGCCATATTGATCGTAAAATACCACCATGCGTCCATCATCAGACAGCTGGTGATAATTTAAAAGATAATCAAAACCGCCTGATGGGCCGCCGTGTAAAATAATTAATGGCATTAATGAAGATGCCGGATCACCGTAGATACGATAGCTGGTTAATATGCCATTGTAAAACATTTCACCATATTTGTAGTGACTTTGCATATTTTTAACCGATACAGAGAGAAAAGGGCAGGTGATTCAATAATCACCTGCAGACAGACACTTATTTTTTAATTGATTGCAGAACGTTACACCAAAATGGCGTGTAATGTTCCCATTGCATAAATTGTGGACTACCCCAGTGCGGCGCACAATCACTGGCAAAACAACCGACTTTCCCTTTATTGTATTCACCGAGAACTAATAGCGGGTCGTCATTTATTTTGACCAGCGTTGTCGCGTTTACTTTGGCGTGCAGTTTGTTATAACCGAGTAAGGGGGGCCACTGCGTCAGATCTTGCGTAATGACATGTTGCTCATCAGTGTTGATTGGGCTGCATCCTTCTGGAATTTCAACGCGATCGTCATAGTCCAGCATTTCGACAGGCAAAACGTCGGCCAGCAAGGTGTTTTTATAATTCGCTTTAGCTTCAATGCCGGTGAAGGACAGATATCCGCCAATCATTAACAGACCGCCGCCATTGGAGACATATTCTTTAATCAGCGCTAACGCATTTGGGATGATATTCATCTGATAAAAGGTTTTGTTTTGCAACAAAAAGGTATTGCTGCCAATATCACTAATCACGATCGCGTCGTATACGTCGAGTTCCGCTACGGTTTGCGGAAAACGAGTTTGTACAATATGCGCTGGCATATAGTCGATAGTAATATTCTGCTGGCGCAGACAGGATAAGAGATAGTCAGCACCTTCTTCGTATTTACTGGATGTGAAGCTGTCATATCCCTTAGAATGAATCATATGAATATGCCATGACTCACCGATAAATAAAATTTTCATACTGATATCCTATTATTTGATATTAACAATTTCATGCGATTGAGTGCGCATTCGGTGCAGTACCTGCTCATGTTGCGGCATGCTCGATGCGCCTTCTTGTTCTACTGCCAGTGAAGCAAAGGCAGAGGCATACTGAATGGCTGACACAAGGTCTGATTTCCGGGCAAGTGAGGTGGCCAGTGCGCCATTAAATGCGTCACCCGCGCCTGCGGCATCCTTGACGACGGCACTCCAGGCGGGGATAAACAACGTTCGGTGATGTTCGCACAGCAATGATCCTTGCGCGCCAAGAGTGATAATGACCTTCTTAACGCCTGACTGCAGAATGATATTCCCTGCTTTTTTGGCATCATCAATACCGGTAATGGTAATACCTGACAAAAATGAAGCCTCGGTTTCATTAGGTGTCAGGATATCGATGGAAGATAATAAATGGTGGATATTTTTAGTATAGGGTGCTGGATTAAGAATGATAGTTTTGTTTTCTAATTTACCCAGGCGCACGAACTCTTCAATAGCATCGATATTCGTCTCCAGTTGCATCAGCAGGACATCGGCTTCAGAGATATAACCCTGCTGTTCATTAATTTCTTGTTTGCTCAGCGTCATATTAGCGCCGGGATAGATGGCGATGATATTATCACCATCCTCCGCTGAAACATAAATGAGTGCACTCCCGGTGGGGGCATCATCGGTTTGATAGGCACAATAAGAGTTGATGCCCGATTGAATAATATGATTGAGCGCGAAAGCGCTGAACTGATCTTTGCCAACTTTAAAAATAAAATGGACATCAGCACCCGCATTATTTGCGGCCAGAGCCTGGTTGGCACCTTTTCCTCCCGGATAAAAACCGAACTGGCTTGCGAGGATAGATTCACCGCTCTGAGGCAGCCACGGCACAGTGGCGGATACGTCAATATTAAATGAACCTAAAATACAAACTTTGCCCGACATTTTAGCCCCTTCTTTGTTTAAGCGAATATCTTTGTTTGCCGGAGTTGCTATAGTGCCGGAGATATCTATTTTATTTTCAGTAATAAGTTTGCTTAATGCCTGACGATTAACAATACCACCACCGTAACAACGCACCAGCATTCCTGTTTTCTGAAAATAATAAAGATCTGAACGAATAGTCTCCTGGCTCACATTAAAAAGAACGGCAAGTTTACTTACGCTTACGCTATGATCTTTGATCAACAAGTTAAGAATAGTGGCGCGCCTTTCTTCTTTAAACATTAAAGCCTCCGTGTATTTCGTTGAATTGTATTTAGAGTAATGTTGACATGTGGTGAAATGAATCACAGATCATGCTGTAAACCGGAAGCAAAACCAAATTATCACGCAGGGTAAAAAGACATTTTCATTTTATTAGTTCTTATATGCTTACACTTGTGGGGCTATAGTTTGTGATGATTGTCATATCTCAGTGATGCAATTTTTGAACGCTTCTTATAAAGGTGTTGGCTTTCTCGATTCAGTTTTAAATAACCACGGTTTGGTCAGTTAAAAATCAGTGAGTAAATATTTCAGAAGAATTTTTCATGCTGTCAGCCCACTCGGATGTGGAAGTGAACGCGGACTGAGTCTCTTGTTGCGGTATGGATATTCCTTAAAGTTATATCAAATTCGTTTTAATTCATTTTAAAACACCATCTCGCTGATTACACTCATTTGGACATCCATACTGCTAAACAGCTAAAGGCACTAGCAGGATAACAATAAGCAGCAGCGGATACCCAAACGATATGATTGTCCTGAAAAATATTTCGAAAGTGTTTACGCCAGGCAGGCTTTCCATTACCGCTGTCGATGATGTCAACCTGACGGTTGAGCAGGGGCAGATTTACGGGATCATTGGCTACAGTGGTGCAGGGAAGAGTACCTTGATTCGCCTGCTGAATGGTCTTGAGAAACCCTCGTCCGGCAGCGTGACCATTAACGGTCACGCTATTTCCGCCGCCCGCGGGGAATCGTTGCGTCAGGCACGGCTGAAAATCAGCATGGTGTTTCAGCACTTTAATTTACTGTGGTCACGCACCGTCAGTGAAAATATCGCTTTCTCTATGCAAATTGCCGGTGCGCCGAAAGCGATGATTAAGGCGAGAGTGGCCGAGCTGATTACCCTTGTCGGTCTGAGCGGTCGCGAAAATGCGTATCCATCGCAGCTCAGCGGCGGCCAAAAGCAGCGCGTAGGGATCGCCCGCGCGCTGGCGAATAATCCTGATGTACTGCTCTGTGACGAGGCCACATCAGCGTTGGATCCGCAAACCACCGATCAGATTCTGGAGTTACTGCTCGATATTAACCGTCGCTTCAAATTAACCATTGTGTTGATCACCCACGAGATGCATGTGGTGCGCAAAATCTGCGATCGCGTCGCGGTGATGGAAAACGGCAGGGTAGTTGAAGAGGGCGATGTACTTACTGTCTTTACCCATCCACAGCAGCCAATTACCCGACAGTTTGTCCGGCAGGTGAGCCAATACACCGAAGAGGATGAGTTTAATCCGCAACTGGCAAGCGAACTGGGCGGTGTCGTGATCAAGTTAACTTTTACCGGGCAGCGCACTCACCGACCGGTGGTTGGAGAACTAACCCTGCGCTATGGCCTGCCGTTTAACATTTTGCACGGCAAGATGACGCAAACCGCGCATGGCGTGTTCGGGCAACTTTGGGTGCACGTTGTGGCTAGCGAAGAACAACTCAGCAATATTCTGGCCGACCTGCGCCACAGCGACATTGAAGGCGAGGTGATTCAACATGCCTGAAGATCTGTTTCCCCATCTGAAGTGGGACCAACTGCTGGCAGCGACCCAGGAAACGCTCTACATGACGGCGCTTTCTGGCGCGGCAACGTTTGTCCTTGGGATTGCACTCGGGATGGCGCTGTTCCTGACCGCGCGCGGTGGACTATTCCAGAACCGCGCCTTGTATAGCGCGATCTCGCTGGTGGTCAATATTTTCCGCTCGATCCCGTTCATCATTCTGATCGTGTTGTTAATACCTTTTACCAAAACGATTGTTGGCACCATTCTCGGTGCAAATGCCGCGTTGCCCGCGTTGATTGTGGGTGCTGCACCTTTTTACGCACGCCTGGTCGAAATCGCCCTGCGTGAAGTAGATAAAGGCGTTATTGAAGCGACGCGCTCGATGGGCGCACGTCTGACGACGCTTGTATTTCGGGTTTTACTACCGGAATCCTCACCCGCTCTGGTGTCCGGGATCACCGTGACGCTGATTGCCCTGGTTAGCTACAGCGCGATGGCGGGGGTGATTGGTGCCGGTGGTTTAGGGAACCTGGCTTATCTGGAAGGATTCCAGCGCAACCACAGCGACGTCACGCTGGTGGCGACGGTCACGATTCTGCTCATCGTCTTCATCATTCAGCTTTGCGGCGATGTGATCACCTCTCTGTTAGATAAACGCTAATAAAATACGGAAACCATCATCATGAAAAAATCACTGACATTACTCGCAGCAGCAACCTTAAGCGCCCTGAGCTTTGCTTCCTGGGCTGATACGCTGGCCGTTGGCGCGTCAAACGTACCCCATGCGGAGATCCTTGAGCAGGCCAAGCCGATTCTGGCGAAGCAAGGGATAGACCTGGAGATTAAACCATTCCAGGACTACATTCTGCCGAACACAGCCCTGGCGGGTCGTGAGATTGATGCAAACTATTTCCAGCATATCCCGTACCTGAATAGCGTGATTAAAGATCATGCTGGCGACAAATCCTATGATTTCGTTAGCGCAGGGGCGATTCATATTGAGCCGATTGGTATCTATTCGAAAAAGGTGAAGTCACTGAAGGATCTGCCGGAAGGTGGCAAGGTGATCATGCGTGATGCGGTATCTGAAGAAGGTCGTATTCTGTCGATTTTTGAAAAAGAGGGCGTGATCAAGCTGAAGCCGGGTGTGGATAAAGTGACGGCGCGCATTAGCGACATCGTAGAGAACCCGAAAAAGCTGAAGTTCTTACCTAACGTTGAAGCAGCGCTGTTACCGCAAATGTATAACAATGAAGAAGGGGATGCGGTCGTGATTAACGCCAACTACGCAATCGACGCCGGGCTGGATCCGGTGAAAGATCCGATTGCCGTAGAAAGCGGTGAAAACAACCCGTATGCCAATATCATTACCGTTCATCGCGGTGATGAGAAGAAAAAGGATATCGTGGCACTAGTTGATGTGCTGCACTCAAAAGAGATCCAGGACTGGATCCGCACCAAATATAAAGGCGCGGTTATCCCGGTAAATAACTGATCCGTTTATGCCGTACCCGGCCTACGATGTGCTGTAGGCCGGATAAAACGCGTTAGCGTTGCCATCCGGCACCCGAGTTACACTCGTTCAAGCTTCGCTGGCAACCCCTGGCGCACTGCGGCTCCTGAAACCCAATCCAGCCAGGTGTTGGCCACTTTTCGTGTCGGATCCGCAAAACCCAGATCGTTGATATTGATTCCCGACTTTATCTTTTTATCAAACGGCATCGGCTCACCGTCGAGCGTATGCTGCGCAGCGCCCATCTCTTTATGCCCATAGCCATGCTCAATCGCGATTACCCCTGGCATCACGCCATGCAGTAAGCTGATTTGCGCGTCAACCTGCCCGCCCGGCGTGGTGATGCGAACGGTATCGCCGTGAGATAAACCATAGCGCTTGCCGTCCTGCGGGTTAAGCGCCACCAGATTGACTGGCTTAAGATGATGCAGCCTGGGGATCACGGCCGACGCGCTGGACATGGTATTCGATTTAAATGAAATCAACTTCAGCGGCCATTCCTGCTCAGGGAATAGTTCCTCCACTGAACGTCCGTCAGAGAGTCGCGAAGGATACCAGGCCGGACAGCCGCTGTAGCGTTCACCGGTAATCGCATGACGGTGTGCAGCGACATCCGCATTCCAGATTTGCAGCGGTTTTTCCCACGCATTGCCGACGCGGTTATCGACCCGACCACTGTTGTCTGGCGCAAAACGGCCACCGCGCGAATAGATAAACGCTACGCGACTCACCTCATCGGCTTTTAACGTTTGGGTCATTACCGGCAAGATTCGTTGCACCCCGGTGAGCGCGATATCCTCTTCCCGAGCCTCTGCCACCGGCGCTTTGCCCATAAAGGCAATGTTGGCGGCAAGGCGCAGATAATAATCTTCGGCGCGGTTGAGCGGATACACGTTGCCCTGTGGATCGGAAATGGCATTGTCGCCAAAGCCGGGGAGACCAATGCGCTTTGCCACCGCGATGCAGAAAGCCTCCATCGAGATGGGTTGACCGTCAGCGGTCTGACGGGTAGCAGGCCTGACCACAGGCCAGCGGGCGGTGGTGGCTTTACTGGCGACACCGGCCCACGGGGCGCTGAATCCCCAGCTTTCGAAGTTATGCGTGTCCGGTACGATGTAATCCGCAAGCGCGGTTGTTTCGTTCATGAACGCATCAATCGCGATAAACAACGGCAAACGCGCAGGGTCTTTTAGCTTTTCTTCTGCTACACCGCGTAAGCCCGCAATCCCATAAAACGGGTTGGTCATGTTGGAGATCCAGGCCTTTAGCGGATACGGATAACCTTCCAAGGCAGAAACCAGTAATTCGGTAAGCTGGCCTGCGACAAATGGATACCAGGGCGCTTTGGCCGGGAAGGGCGATTGCCCGGTGGCGACTTTGTTGCGGTACTCGTCGGAAGACTCATAGGCTGTCTTGCTGCGGGCAATGCTCAGACCTTTAGGTTTCACCTTCCCGGCAAAACTGTCCATATTGTAGCGCGGGCCGTCAGTTGCACCGTTGAACTTACCGCCGCCGACGAACACGCCGCCTTCGAGGCTCAGGTTCCCGATCAACGCATTAAGCATCATCACCGACCAGGCATTATAAAAACCGTTACCCGCCATCATCCCGCCGTGGGTGATCACTGCTGCTTTTCGTCCGTGACGGGTGAAAGCATCGGCCAGCGCGCCAATGTCTGCCTCAGAAACACCACACTGCTGGCTGTATTGCGCCATTGACAGTTTCTCAGCGGACTCTTTCAGACACTGGAAGCCACTTTTTACCGTGACAGTTTGCCCCCCGGCCAGCGTGACTTCACGGGAGATGAACAGTTGGGCACGTTGGCAACTGCTGGCGGCGACAATCTCTCCGGCTTCGTTAATGACGGTGGGTTCGTTGGCGGCGTCTGCGCGTAAATGCGCCAGCGTTAAATGCTGACCGGCGAGCGTTGGAATTTCATCGGTAATGACCAGATGGGTAGCGTTGGTCCAGCTTTTTTCCCCGGCCTGCTTCATAGCCTGTATGTCAGGAATCGCCAGGTAATCAGCGTTATAGCGCTGCTTTTCGATTATCCAACGGATCATCCCCATCGCCAGTGCGGAGTCCGTCCCTGGACGTACGGGCTGCCAGTGCCCACGATCGTCGGCAAGCACTGTCGTTAGGGGGAGGGCTGGTGCAACCACAATATAGCGGAAGTCATCACGTAAACGGGCACTGGCAAGCTGGCGAGCCTGGCGCTTAAACGGGTTGCCGGATTGTGCTGGAGATGTCCCCATAAACAACGCAAATTCGACATTATCCCAGTCGGGTTTCACGTGGGTATTTTTATCCAGATCGCCCATCAAAGCGCCAGACCCGGCACGATAGGCCAGACCACAGTACGCGCCATGTGCGCCGAAGTTTTTGCTGCCGAAACTGTTCAGGGCAAAGCGGCGCAAAAATGTATCACGTCCTTCATCACTGGTATTGGTGACCAGTAGCTGATTGGATTTTGGGCCGAAACCGGGGTGTCGGGCATCAATCGGCGTATCGGGATCGTGGATCGCGCGCAGACCGTCAACGTGGCCTTCGCCGAACAGATCGCCGCCTTCCACCACTTCTTTGATCAGTTGCTCAAAGCTGATGCGCTGCCATTTGCCTTCTCCACGTTTACCCACGCGTTTCATTGGCTCCAGAATACGCAGTGGGCTGTACAGGCCTTCAAGTAACGTTGCACCGCGAGCGCAGGCGGTGGAGCGGGCATCGAGGCCGGTTTCGCCCGCCAGTTGTTCCATCGCGGCGGCAAAGGGAACAGAGGAGTCAATGTGGTGTTCGTGAGATAGTGGATGGTACGGGTTGCCCGCAATACGCAACACTTTGCCTTGTTCGTTATCAACACGGACACGCACGCCACATTGCGTCCAGCAGCCGAAACACTGCGTCATAGAGATCACCTGCTGCGGGTTCTGTTGCCAGCGCGGTTGGGCATGTGCTTCGGGGATGAGTGCATTACCAAAGATACGATCGCGGGTTATTTTTCCTGATGTTCCATCAAGCAAACCATCAATCGCGCGCTTCGCCACGTCCCGATAACTCAGGCCGAAGGTCACCATGCCCCCGACAGCAAGACCGACTTTTAGCCACTGACGACGAGTTAAATTAGCCATGTTGCATTCTCCTTGCGATCGCGTTCAGGGCTTCACGAACCATAATGATCAGTGCGACCCACAGGCCAAAAGTGCCAAGAATAGCCAGCCAGCCATCAGTGCCACCGGGCAGGGTATAGGGGTTAAACTGGGCGTTAAATTTCGGTACGGTCTGTACCTGAATGAGCAATGTCCAGCGCATCAGCCAGCACAATGCCATTGCGCTTATTGCCAGCAACATACGTAATGGCAGTGATAACGGATGGCGTAACACCAGGGCGCAAAGACCCAGTGAGGTAACCCAAAGTGCAATCCAGCCGATGGCGTAATGCCGCGCAGAAGCCGCCACATCCAGCCACTGGCGAATCGCTGACCCCGATAGCGTGTTGCCACTTGCCCACATCACCACCACGATAGCCAGCGCGCACAGCGTGACTATCTGTCCCCATGCCAGTTTGCGCGGTAATGTTGTCCCTGCGTTTTTCACCGTGGCGATAAGCAGGGCAAGGAACGTTTGCAGGGCACTGAGGAACATCGCTACCGGGAAGGCGTAGCTGAACCAGATCGGACGCGCCTCGACAATAGAGACCTCGCGACCGGTATAGACCAATAGTCCTATGGCCGACAGTGCACTTCCCACGGCCAACCATTTAGTGACACTGTAACTTTTGGCGGTTAATCGCTTAACGTGTTGTGCTATAAACCACAGTCCTAAAAACCCGGTAAACAGCGGTAAAAATAGCGCCCCCCACGGCATCCATGACCACGGTGTCGGGTAGACATAGAAATGCCAGACGCGTGCCGTCTGGTGTAAATCAGCCGTCAGTGCCAACGGTGCGGTAATCGCGCAGGTCAGGGCTACCAGCAGCGTGAGGTTTTCTAACTCGGGCCTCTCCTTTTTGCGCCAGTGGAGCACGCAGGCAAACAGTGCCGCGCAGGCGGCAATGCCGATAAAAAAGAAATATTGCACAGCCCAGGGTAACCAGCTTACGTCCTGTGGATGCGTCAGAACCTCTTCGATAATCAGGGTAGGGTTCATTTAAACCTCCTGCCAGAGCGCGGGCTGGGCGCGCCCCATTAATGGTGTCACAAAGGCCTCATCCAGGCCCAGATAGAACACGTGCGGCGAGGTGCCACTTTCCGGTTTCAGGACCTTGATGGCGTCATGATGTTGCTGCAGCATTTGAGAAATCCGGCTGTGTGGATCTTTGATATCACCGATGATGCGCGCGCCGCCAACGCACGACTCGACGCAGGCCGGGAGCAGGCCCGCTTCCAGTCGATGAACGCAAAAAGTGCATTTATCGGCGGTTTGCGTTTCATGGTTGATAAACCGTGCATCGTATGGGCAGGCCTGCACACAGTAGGCGCAGCCAACACAGCGTGTGTTGTCGACAACCACAATGCCATCTTCGCGCTGGAAGGTAGCCTGCACCGGGCACACCGGCACGCAAGGGGGGTTATCACAATGGTTGCACAGGCGCGGCAGCAGGACGTTGGTGACGTTTTGCTGACCTTCAAGTTGCACCTGATACTGATTCACGTTGGTACGAAACTCACCTTGCGGCGTCTGGTTTTCAATCGCGCAACTCACGGTGCAGGCCTGGCAGCCGATACACCGACGCAGATCGACCAGCATGCCGTAGCGATGCTGGGGCGATCCTTCATGTCGTTCAGGCGAAAAGGGAAACTGGGCCTGTGCCAGGGGAACCAGTGATGCGCCAGCGGTCAGGACGCCCAGTTGCTGGAGAAACTGCCGTTTACTGCTGTCCATATTTTCTCCCGTCACGATGCAACAACGAAACATTGGTCACGCCGTTGATTTGCGTGTGATGAATAAAGAATCTCAATGATTTACAGTGTAAAAATCGTGGCGGGGGCAGCTCTATTGTGGTTAACCACATACCCGGCTTGTTGTTGATCTAAAACAACATAATTGACAGGGATAATTCAGTGGGATGTAACGTCTTTCGCTGTCTGACGCTATTGGCCTCCGTGTGGATGCTCGGCAGCGTGGCATGGGCAGGTTCGTGGAATGTAGGTGTTTTGGCGATGCGTGGAGAGGTCTCTACACGTACCCACTGGCAACCGCTGGAAACCCTGTTAAATCAACAAATCCCGGGCGAACAGTTTCATATTCAACCGCTGGATCTGCAGCAGATGCAGGAGGCGGTTAACCGTGGAACCGTCCAGTTTGTGGTCACCAATCCTGCGCAATTCGTGCAGCTCAACAGCCATGCAGCGCTTCGCTGGCTGGCATCATTACGCTCTACGCGTGGCGGAAAGGCAACCAGCAACGTGATTGGCAGTGCTGTCCTCGTCAGGCGTGACAGTGGGATTGTGAATGCACACGATCTGATTGGTAAAACGGTAGGTGCTATTGATGCTCAGGCATTTGGCGGTTATTTGCTGGGATACAAAGCACTCAGCGATGCCGGTTTGCGCCCTGAGCGTGATTTACGTCTGACGTTTACCGGCTTTCCTGCTGATGCTTTGCTGTATTTATTACGTGAAAAAGCGGTTCAGGCGGTGATTGTGCCCGTGTGTCTGCTGGAAAAAATGGATGAAGAAGGGCTAATCCGCAAAGCGGACTTTAGGCCCGTGATTACCTATCCAACGTCAATTCCTTGCGTAACCAGCACGCCGCTCTATCCTGACTGGTCGTTTGCTGCCTTGCCCGCGGTCAGTGATGAACTCGCCGATCGCGTGACGCGGGTACTGTTTAACGCGCCACAAAACGCCGTCTTTCGTTGGGGAGCGCCGGCCTCGACCCGCGAAGTAGAAGCTTTACTGCGCGATGTCCGTCAACACCCACAGCAGCGCCAACTCTGGCTGGATGTCAAAAGTTGGTTTATTCAACATCGTCTGGCCATGGGGGCAGCGGGTATCGTCCTGTTGTTGCTGACGCTCAATTACATCTGGGTCATGCTGTTGGTCCGCCGGCGCGGAAGACTGCTTGAGCGTAATAATGTGCTGTTGCGCAAACAGGAACAGGCGCTGGAAACCGCGCGTCAAATGAGTGTGCTGGGCGAGATGACGTCCGGATTCGCTCATGAACTTAACCAACCGCTTTCGGCTATCCGCCACTATGCACAGGGCTGTCTAATTCGTCTGCGTGGCCAGGATCAGCAGCATCCGTTGTTACCCGCCCTTGAACAGATTGACGCGCAGGCGCAGCGGGGCGCCGATACGCTACGCAATTTACGTCAGTGGGTCAGTCAGGCGCAGGGAAATCCGGTGATGACCGACGACTGGGAGCCTATTAACGTTCATGATGCGATCCATCATGTCTGGCAGTTGTTACGCATGGCACAGCAATTCCCGACGGTAATGTTACAAACGCAGGTCGACAATTCGCTCACGGTTACACTGCCGACCGTTTTGCTGGAGCAGGTTCTGGCTAATCTGGTACTAAACGCGGCTCAGGCGGGGGCAAAAACGGTGTGGTTCTCCGCGTACAGTGAGGAGCATGGTGTGCGCATTCTGGTGCAGGATAATGCCGGAGGGATCGACGATGCGCAGTTATACCAGGCATTCCAGCCCTTTATGACCACCCGCAAGGAAGGGATGGGACTCGGGCTGGCCATTTGTCAGCGACTGGTTCGCTATGCAAATGGCGACATCAGCATCAAAAATCACCCAGCGCCTGACGGCCTGGCGGGGGCAGTGGTGACATTACATTTTAAGCAAACACAGGAAGGAGGGCCTCGTGGCAATAATTCATCTGTTGGATGACGATATAGCGGTGACTCAGGCCTGTGCATTTTTACTGGAAAGTATGGGGTACGAGGTTCGTTGCTGGGAGCAGGGCGAAACGTTTTTGGCTCAGGCCGATCTGCACCAGGTCGGCGTATTGCTGCTGGATATGCGCATGCCGGTACTGGATGGGCATGCCGTGCATGAAGCAATGCGTCAGCGCGAGAGCACCCTGGCGGTGGTATTTCTTACCGGACATGGTGATGTGCCCATGGCGGTTGAACAAATGAAGCGCGGAGCCGTCGATTTCTTACAGAAGCCGGTTTCAGCCGCGCCGCTACAGGCTGCGCTGGAAAATGCTTTGCAGACCTCGGCAGCGGCTTTTTCGCGACAGAAAATTGTTGCTTGCTATCAGCAACTTACACCGAAGGAACGAGAACTGGCGAATCTGGTTGCAAAGGGATTGATAAATCGGGAAATAGCCGATGCCATGAATATTGCCGTTCGCACGGTTGAAGTGCATCGGGCGCGGGTGATGGAAAAAATGCAGGCCGGAAGCCTTGCCGAGCTGGTAAATCGGCTTCAGCGGATCCAGTAAAATTGTGACATTTATTTGATTTTCATTGGATTTTGTCTAATTCGCCAGAGTGATATATGCTGTGGGTTTGAGTTAATGACGAGCGGGTGAATATGGGAAATCAGACCAAAGACGACGAGCTGTACCGCGAGATGTGCAGAGTAGTCGGTAAAGTAGTGCTGGAAATGCGCGATCTGGGGCAAGAGCCTAAGCATATCGTCATTGCTGGCGTACTGAGAACAACCCTCGCCAATCAGCGTGTGAAGCGCAGTGAGTTAGAAAAACAGGCCATGGAGACGGTGATCAAAGCATTGGCCGGTTAATCCATAAAAGAGGTCGGTAGAAATATTCTGCCGTCCTCTTATTTTCATCTTCGTTATCTTCCAATAAATATAATTTAGTTCGGTCACTAAAATTACAAACTTCGTTGTATATTCTATTATATATCGATTGACATATAACACAGTATTTGTGATTGCACTCCCAATTATTTTTCATGCATATGAAATGTTATTTCAATCTCGCTTAATGATAATAAATATCACTCCACATTAATTATTTTCCTTCCGATTTTTAATTGATAACGATCAAGGTTACAGGGGGGGAATAACCACATTATTTATCCGCCTAACCCTAAAGGATTATACCCGTGTTTAGGGTATGGATTGATTCAGTTTAACCACCGTCATCTGTGCGATCAGGTTAGGGCAAAAATTCACGTGTTGTTGGCAACATTTATGGCCGATTTGACCTGATCTGCATTCATTAAAATTAGCCTGGATCTGTTGCTACTACAGCGTTTGCGAAGAGGATGCGAAATAAATGAACCAGGTTGATCGTCCATTTTTAGATTGTGGTTTAACGCGGCTTGAGTTTCTGCGTATATCAGGGAAAGGTCTGGCAGGATTAACGATTGCCCCCGCTCTGCTATCCCTTTTGGGTTGTAAGCAGGAAGATATCGACAGTGGCACCGTCGGACTTATCAATACGCCGAAAGGGGTGCTGGTGACTCAACGGGCTCGCTGTACTGGCTGCCACCGCTGTGAAATTTCCTGTACTAATTACAACGATGGCGCTGTTGGCACCTTCTTTTCCCGCATCAAAATTCATCGTAACTACTTCTTTGGCGATGATGGCGTTGGGTCCGGTGGTGGGTTGTACGGCGATTTAAACTACACCGCAGACACTTGCCGTCAGTGTAAAGATCCCCAGTGCATGAAAGTCTGCCCGATTGGCGCAATTACCTGGAAACAGGAAGACGGTTGTATTGCCGTAGATCATAAACGCTGTATTGGCTGCAGTGCCTGTACCACGGCCTGCCCATGGATGATGGCGACCGTTAATACCGTAACGAAGAAATCCTCAAAATGTGTTTTATGCGGGGAATGCGCTAATGCTTGTCCGACTGGGGCATTAAAAATTATTGAGTGGAAAGATATTACTGTTTGATGGATGGCAGGGCTGCCTGATACGCGTCATTTATTGCCAGAAAAATCGCAGTTTTTGAATAAAAGAACTGCCTGAAAGGTGGCGAGTATATCTATCGGACCTTCTTGCAAAGGAAAACATGATGGCTAATGGTTGGACAGGTAATATTTTACGGGTCAATCTCTCCACGGGTAATATCACCGTTGAAGATTCCAGTAAATTTAAGAAATTTGTCGGTGGGATGGGCTTTGGCTATAAAATTATGTACGACGAAGTCCAGCCAGGCACCAAACCTTTTGATGAAGGAAATAAACTGGTTTTCGCGACCGGGCCGCTAACCGGTTCGGGTGCACCCTGCAGTTCTCGCGTCAATATCACCTCATTATCGACATTTACCAAAGGCAATTTAGTGGTCGATGCCCATATGGGCGGTTTCTTTGCCGCACAAATGAAATTCGCGGGTTACGACGCCATTATTATCGAAGGGAAATCACCTTCTCCGGTCTGGATCAACATCAAAGACGATAAGGTCAGCATCGAAAAAGCGGACTTCATATGGGGTAAGGGTACGCGCGCAACCACCGAAGAAATTTGCCGTATCACCAGCCCGGAAACGTGCGTTGCAGCTATTGGTCAGGCGGGTGAAAACCTCGTTCCGCTTTCCTGCATGATTAACAGCCGTAACCACAGCGGCGGAGCCGGCACTGGCGCAGTCATGGGGTCGAAAAACCTGAAGGCCATTGCGGTAGAGGGGACCCAGGGGGTCAATATCGCCGATCGCAAAGAGATGAAGCGGCTTAATGACTACATGATGACCGAGCTTATCGGCGCCAACAACAACCATGTTGTGCCGAGCACGCCACAGGCCTGGGCTGAATACTCTTCACCGAATTCGCGCTGGACGGCCCGCAAAGGGCTGTTTTGGGGCGCGGCGGAAGGAGGGCCAATTGAAACGGGGGAAATTCCACCGGGAAACCAGAATACTGTCGGTTTTCGTACCCATAAATCCGTGTTTGATCTCGGCCCGGCCGCTGAGAAGTACACCGTCAAAATGAGTGGCTGCCATTCATGTCCAATTCGCTGTATGTCGCAACTTAATGTTCCCCGGGTGAAAGATTTTGGTGTGCCGAGTACCGGCGGGAATACCTGCGTGGCGAACTTTGTACATACCACTATTTTCCCGAATGGGCCGAAGGATTTCGACGATAAAGACGATGGGCGCGTCGTAGGGAACCTGGTTGGCCTGAACCTGTTCGACGATTATGGTATTTGGTGTAACTACGGTCAGTTGCATCGTGACTTTACGTACTGCTACTCCAAAGGCGTCTTTAAGCGGGTGTTACCTGCGGCAGAGTATGCAGAGATCCGTTGGGATCAACTGGAAGCAGGCGATCCGAACTTTATCAAAGATTTCTATTATCGACTGGCGCATCGTGTGGGTGAACTCAGCCACCTGGCTGATGGCTCTTACGCGATTGCAGAACGCTGGAATTTAGGCGAAGAGTACTGGGGTTACGCGAAGAACAAACTATGGTCGCCGTTTGGGTTCCCTGTTCACCATGCGAACGAAGCCTCGGCGCAGGTGGGGGCGATCACCAACTGTATGTTCAACCGCGACTGTATGACGCACACCCATATCAACTTTATCGGCTCCGGTTTACCGCTGGCGCTACAGCGCGAAGTGGCGGGCGAACTGTTTGGTTCACAGGATGCCTACGATGAAACCAAAAACTACACCCCGATTAATGCCGCCAAAATCAAATACGCCAAATGGACGCTGCTGAAAGTCTGTCTGCACAATGCGGTTACGCTGTGTAACTGGGTCTGGCCAATGACGGTTTCGCCACTGAAGAGTCGAAACTATCGCGGAGACCTCGATCTGGAAGCGAAATTCTTCCAGGCCGTAACGGGGGATGAAACAACGCAGGCTAGTCTGGATTTGGCCGCGGAGCGCATTTTTACCCTGCATCGTGCTTATACAGTCAAGTTGATGCAAACCATGGATATGCGTAATGAACACGACCTGATCTGCTCCTGGGTGTTCGATAAAGATCCGAAGATTCCGGTCTTTACTGAAGGGACTGACAAGATGGACCGGGAAGATATGCGTCAGTCGCTTACGATGTTCTATCAGGAAATGGGCTGGGACCCGGCGTTGGGCTGCCCAACTCGCGACACCCTTCACCGCCTCGGCCTTGAGGATGTGGCAGCCGACCTGGCTGCACACAATCTGTTGCCGGCGTAAGGAACGCAGATGACGTACGTGAGTAACGACCTGGCCACTGCAGAGGATGTGCATGGTGACGACGTGGATAGCCAAAAGAGACAGTGGCTGCACGCGTTACACCAGCCTGTCGCACACCGGAGTTCGTCATTAATTCAGGAACCCACCAGCCCAGAGTCGATAGTGGCGGATTTTATCCGCCAGCATTCTGCTTCAGGTCAGCTGGTGGCACGCAGCGTGTTTCTGTTGCCACCTTATTCGGTTCCTGAAAGTGACCTGGCTACGCTGCTGGACGCGATGCGTCAGCACGCATCCGACGCAGATATTACCTGTATCGAGGGCTCAGAGGATACCTACTTCTACTCGACGCAAACCATGACGGCAAACTACGCCGAAATGTGTGTGCAGGTGGTGGAAAATGATATCTGCCGTGCCATTGCAGAAGCGGTACGTTTTGACTGCCAAACGTATCCTCGCCCCTATAAGGTCGCCATGCTGGCGCAGCCGCCATACCACTTTGAACCTGAGCAGGTTACGGCGGCGCTCATGGCCATGGAAACGCATCCTGATTATGCAGACATACGTGCTGTGGAATCGTCGAATGCGGAACCTTATCTGTTTAGCGAGCGTTTTATGAGTTACGGCAAAGCGTATGGCCTGTGCGAATGGCTTGAGGTTGAGCAGTATCAGAACCCCTGAATTTTTCAGGTTGATGTCATGGAACGTGTGGACGATCACTGTCACAGCATTAGAGGATAACCCGATGTCCTTCACCCGACGAAAATTTGTCATTGGCATGGGGACGGTGATTTTTTTCACCGGCCCAGGCCAAAACCTGTTAGCGAGTACGAAGAGTACTAAAGACGTTCGTTATGTCATGATCCACGACGAATCATTGTGCAACGGATGTAACATTTGCGCCCGAGCGTGCAGGAAAACGAATCATGTTCCTGTTCAGGGGAGTCGTTTATCGATAGCCCATATCCCGGTAACGGATAACGATAACGAAACGCTGTATCACTATTTTCGTCAGTCCTGTCAGCATTGTGACGATGCCCCCTGCATTGAGGTGTGTCCTACCGGTGCTTCCTGGCGAGATGAAAACGGGATTGTGCGCGTCGATACCTCTCGTTGCATCGGCTGCAGTTACTGTATTGGCGCATGTCCGTATCAGGTACGCTATCTCAACCCACAAACCAAAGTGGCAGATAAATGCGACTTCTGCGCCGAATCACGTCTGGCGAAAGGTTTCCCGCCAATTTGCGTCAATTCCTGTCCAGAACATGCGTTGATCTTTGGCCGTGAGGACAGCCCGGAAATTCAGACCTGGTTACAGGAAAACAAGTACTACGAATATCAACTTGCAGGCGCCGGGAAGCCCCATCTGTATCGTCGGTTCGGTCAACATTTGATTAAAAAGGATAATGTATGAACGCGTCGCAGAAAGCCGAACAGTTTCACGCACAGCTTGCGCAGTACGTCCCGATGTTTTCGCCGGATTACTGGCCCGTCTGGTTGGTTTTCGCCGGGTTAATGCTGGTGGGGATGTGGCTGGTGCTGGCGCTCCACGCAATGTTGCGCTTTCGTTCAGCGAATAAAGCGTCGGCAGGACACGGAGAGAAGGTCTATTTATACTCGAAAGCTGTCCGTTTGTGGCACTGGTCGAATGCGCTGTTATTTCTGCTGCTGCTGGCCAGCGGCCTGCTAAACCATTTCACCGCGGTCAGTGCCCCAGTGATGAAAAGCCTGCTGACCGTGCATGAGGTCTGTGGCTTTTTGCTGCTTGCCTGCTGGATTGGTTTTGTCCTGATTAACCTGATTGGGGGGAACGGACATCATTATATTATTCAGCGTCAGGGCTGGATCGGCCGGGCGCAGAGGCAGACGCGATTCTATCTGTTTGGCATTATGCAGGGCGAAGCGCATCCATTCCCGGCATCAACGCGTTCGAAATTCAATCCGTTACAGCAGGCAGCGTATGTCGGCGTGATGTACGGTTTGCTGCCGCTACTGCTGATCTCCGGGTTGCTATCCCTGTACCCACAGGCTGTGGGCGATCTGTTCCCTGGCGTACGTTACTGGTTGCTGCAGGCGCACTTTGCGCTGGCGATCGTGAGCGTGTTTTTCATTTTTGGGCATCTTTATCTCTGCACGACAGGACGCACTCCGGGCGAAACCTTTAAGTGCATGGTGGATGGCTATCACCGGCATTAAGAGATGATGATTACTCGTGGTGACTTACGGGCCTGGCGCGTCGGGCCCGTGATGTATCGCTGGTTTCTGCGTGCGTTTCCTGAGGGAGGCAGCTATGCGGAGGTGCACCGTGCACTCCAGCTGGAAGGGTATAGTGACTGGGCAGATAGCCTCGTGGAATACGGCTGGTCAAGATGGCAGGATGAAGAGAATTTTGTCCAGCAGGATATCTGTGCGATGGGCCGTGTTGTCTGTCCGCAGACGGCAGACGACATCGGTAAACAATTGGCGAGTGCGGCTGATGGCGACAGTCTCGGTAGCGCGGGTGATAACATCAAAATCGTCAGCGCCGGGTACGCTGCGCAGATTGCCAGTGCAGGTTACAGCGCACGTATTGGCTGCGTGGGTTATAACGCTCATGTTGCCAGCTCCGGTGAGCGTGGTCGTATTGCCATCGCGGGAAACTCCACACGTGTCAGTAGTGTGGGAGGCGGTACACGGATGGCCAGCACGGGGATGCGGGTGCGCATCAGTTCGCTGGGTGACAGAAGTCGTATCGCCAGCAGTGGTGATTTAACCCAGATAGCCAGTTTTGGCGCAGCGTCGAAAATAGCCAACTGCGCGGACAACGTGCAGATCATGGCTAACGGGGAAAACACCGTTATTGCCAGTACTGGCGTGGTCGATTCGATAATCCTCGGCCCCGGTGGATGCGCGGCGCTTGCCTATCACGACGGTAAGAGAATGCGTTTTGCGGTGGCTATTGAGGGGGAAAATAACATTCGCGCAGGGGTGAAGTATCGGCTCAACGAAGACCATCAGTTTGTGGCATGTTGAGCCGTGGTGCTATTTCAACGCGAACCGGCGCTGAGTGATCTTCTCCAGGCTAAAGCACAGCAGGTAATAGACCAGTCCGGTAAAGACAAAAATGGCCGCCGGGTAAATTTGTACCCGGCTGTTAACCTGACCCGCCACCGTCGTGAGCTCAGGCACGTTGACGATAAATGCCAGAGACGTGTCCTTGAGTAGCCCGATAAAAATCCCCGTTAGCGAGGGGAGTACGTTGCGCAGAACCTGCGGCAACAGAATTAACCCGAGCGCCTGGAGTGGGCTAAATCCCTGAACGACTGCCGCATCATACTGACCGCCAGGCAATGCAGTTATGCCTGCGTACACGGAATGCATCACCGAAGCGGCGGTAAACCAGGCCAGTGCCAGTGTGACGGTTATGGCTCCCGGTAAATCACTGCCTGTGAGCATGGGTAACAGATACCACATCCAGAAAATCACGAAGATTAACGGAATACCACGAATAAACTCTGCCCAGATAAACAGCCCCTTACGTATCGCCCCAGGAAAACGCCAGGCACAGCAGGCGAGTGCGATCCCGGCGGGAAGCGCCAGTACCGCTGCGCCAATCGCCATCAGCAGCGTGAGCAGAACGCCCCCCGGTTGACCCTCTGCGACCCGCCCCCACAGGAGGTAGTCCAGATTGTCGGTAATAACCGAAATATTAGCGATCATGCTGTAGGCTCCTGAAACGAAATATGCCTGTTTTACGCGCCAACGGTTTACCTGCTGCAGGTACAGGGCCAAGACGGGTTAACAACATCCCCAGCACAATACCGGTCAACAGGTAGAGTGCCGTGCCGACGGCAAAGGCTTCCAGCGCATGGGCGTTATAGCTTTCAATTTGCCGCACCTGGTACGTCAATTCGGCAAAGCCAATGCCGCTGGCTAATGAAGACAGCTTCATCAGATTAAGATATTGCCCCACAATTGGCTGCCAGGCATTTGCCAGCCCCTGAGGGAGCAGGATGTGACGGAAAGTCGCCCATGACGAAAACCCCTGTGCTATGGCTGCCTCGCGCTGCCCGCCAGACACCGCCTGTAAACCGGAGGCGACCTCTTCGACCAGAAAGGCCGAGGTAAAGATACCCAGCCCCCATGCGGAGCAGAGAAACTCCGGCGTTAACCACCAGACATCTCCTGGCAGAATGGACCAGGCGTGTTCCGCATTAATGAAGGTAATCACGTCGCGAGGAAGGAGATTCCACGCAGCGAAGTACCAGAACATCAGCTGAACCAGTAAAGGGGTATTGCGAAAAACAGAAACCCACACGCTGACCACGGTGGTCGCAAAGCGGTGTCCTGTCAGGCGCAGGCTGAGCAGAAAGATGGCAAATACCGTGGCGAGTACCACGCCGGCTAGCGTGACCCAGAGTGTGGTCAGAAAACCGGAGATTATCCATTGCAGAGGTTGCCCGCTCAGCACCCCCTGCCAGTCCATTGCATGCATTATAACGATGACTCCTGGTGTAACGGGTCGAGCACTTTTTTCAGAAAACGTTGGGTCCTGGGGTGCTGAGGACGTGTGAAAAACGCCTCAGGAGGCGCGACTTCGAGAATATCGCCGCCATCAATAAACACCACACGATCGGCAATCTCCCGGGCGAAATGCATTTCATGCGTTACGACAATCATGGTGATGCCGCTATGGGCAAGACTCTTCATTACCTGCAACACTTCGCCGATCATTTCTGGATCCAGCGCGGAGGTGGGTTCATCGAACAGAATGATTTGCGGTGAGGAGGCCAGTGCGCGGGCGATGGCAACACGTTGTTGCTGTCCGCCGGAAAGTTGGGCGGCATATGCATCGGCTTTTTCGGCCAACCCTACCTGTTCCAGCAGTTCAAGTGCCCGTTGCTCAGCATCCGCTTTTTTCCAACCGTGAACATATTCCAGCGCCAGCGTGATGTTCTGCTGTGCTGTCAGGTGGGTGTAGAGATTGAATTGCTGGAACACAAAGCCAATTCGGCTACGAAGCTGACGCAATGCGGGGCCGCGCAGCTGACCGATGGGTTTGTCATCAATAAAAATATCGCCGCCGCTCAGTGACTCCAGTTGGTTGATCAGGCGAATTAGCGTCGATTTTCCTGAGCCAGAAGGCCCGAGAATGGTGACGACTTCGCCCGGTTCAACCGACAGGCTGACGCCGTTAAGCACGGTATGATTGTCATAGTGTTTTATGACATTACGCAGTTCAACACGTGCCTGGCGCAGATGCGTAAAATCCGCAGCCGAAGCTGCGGGTCGATTAAAAAGGCCTGAGAGCATATTACTTCGCTTCTATTTTGAAGGCGCGGGGCTGCGGGTTTTTGGTTTGCGGACCAAACCAGACATCATAAATTTTGGCTGCCTGCCCGGTAGACTCGAGCTTTAATAACTCGTCGTTCACGGCCTTCAACAGCGCAGGCTCACCTTTTTTCACACCCACGCCAATTTCTTCTTTGCTCAACAGGTCGGGCAAAATTTTGAAATCTGCTTTATCCGGCGCACCGCCTAACAACCCGGCCAGAATGGTGCTGTCCTGGGTGATCGCCTGGACATTACCATTACGCAGTGCGGTTAATGCCAGCGGAATATCGTCATAGGCCAGCACACGTGATTGTGGAAAACGCTGGTGCAACGCCTGCTCACCTGTCGTCCCTTTAACTGCGCCGATACGGGCCTTGCTGTAGTCATCAAGCTTATCCGGCGATTTTGCCGGAACGAGGAATTGCTGCCCGGTAACGAAGTAAGGGGCGGAGAAATCGATAACCTGTGCACGCTCAGGTGTAATAGTGATATCCGCTACGATTAAATCGGCCTTACCGGATTGCAATAACGGAATACGGTTAGCCGGATTGGTGGCGATCAGTTCCAGTTTAACGCCAAGTGATTTAGCCAGCGCTTCAGCGAAATCAACGTCGTAACCGACAATTTTATGCGTTTTTGCATCAATAGAACCGAACGGTGGATTGGCGTCAAAGGTGGCGATTTTTACCACACCTGCGGCTTTGATATCGGCCAGTTGATCGGCCTGAGCATTTGATGCGGCAATGCCTGACGCCAGCAGGACACTGAGTGCCAGCCATGTTTTTTTTGTGCTGTGAATTTTCGTTGCCATCATTTTCTTTGAATCCCTGTTGTTTTGGTTTGTGCTTTTTACGCTCCCATAACTTGCGGCGGTGACCAAATAAGAAAAAATTCTTATCTATATACAAAATGATATTAGTGAAAGGGGTGTTAATTACGGGTGAAAATAATGAAAAACTGAAATGCAAAATAGTGCACAACGTTGGCAAAAATTCGCATTTCATTTTTTACGCATTCTGCGTTGGAATACGTTGTGTCCAACAGACAGAGGCGGTGGAGAAGATGAACGGGGTTAAATATCTTTGGTTGCGTATCAAGAATCGACATCCACAGACGCCACAGCATAGTGCGGAACGAAATCTTCAGCGTGTTGTGGAGTCTGTTCTTCCTGTCGCCAGCCTGTATGGGGTGGATATCGCCAACATTGATCCGGAGTGGTTCCGTGATAAAACAACACGCTGAACTTCGCCTGACGCGCGAAATGTACTGGAATGAAGTGTGCAAAATAAGCAGAAATACTACTGAATCCCTATTCTGACCTGTAACATACGACAAAACAGGTCTGGATTGGGAACAAGCATGCTGCGTGATAATTTTAACGATCTTTATTATCTCATTGTCGTCGCCCGTGAACGCAGTTTTACCCGCGCCGCAGCGAAGCTAGGGGTCTCGCAGTCAGCATTAAGCCATGCCATTCGCGGGCTTGAGGAGCGACTGGATGTCAGACTGTTGACCCGTACCACGCGAAGCGTTGCGCCAACCGAAGCCGGTGAACGGCTTATCAACAGTATCAGTCCGCGTTTCGATGACATTGAAACGGAGCTATTGGCATTAACCGATATTCGTCAGCGCGTGGCGGGTAATATCCGTCTGACGCTCGGGGAACATGCGTTGCAATCGACAGTCTGGCCTGCACTACAGCCGTTTTTGCAGGCGTATCCTGATGTAAATGTGGAAATGACTATCGACAATAGCCTGACGGATATCGTGACGGGACGCTATGATGCCGGTATCAGACTCGGTGAGCAGGTGGCCAAAGATATGGTTGCTGTCAGGATCGGTCCCGACTGGCGCATGGTCGTGGTGGGGGCACCCGCTTATTTTGCCCGCCATGGCAAACCGCAAACCCCACACGATCTACAGAATCATAACTGCATCAATATGCGCATGCCGACCCTCGGTGGGCTGTATGCCTGGGAGTTTGCCAGGAATGGGCAGGATCTCCGTGTGCGGGTAGAAGGGCAGCTTATTTTTAACAATCTGCCACCGCGTATCAGTGCGGCAATTTCGGGCATGGGCCTGGCTTTTGTACCGGAAGATACCGTCGAACAGGCGGTAGCAGAAGGGGCGTTGGAAAAAGTACTGGAAGACTGGTGTGAACCTTTTCCCGGTTATTACCTGTACTATCCCAGCCGTAGACAACATACCGCGGCCTTTGCACAGCTAATTGAAGCGTTGCGTTATACGGCGTGAAGCGCAGGCTGACTAGAAAAAAACCGGCATTGCGCCGGTTCAGAAATTAGATTTTGCAGGCATCGCCGCAGTCGTTATCAGCAATAATTTCCTGCGCTTTTTTGTCCGCATCTTCCAGACGTTCAGCATTACGCTCTTGTGCTTCTTCCAGTCCATCAAAGACCAGATTATCGAGATCAATTTCCATCATTCACCTGCTCAGGTTCAGCGTTTAACATCGTTCCATTATATTGCAAAAATGTTGCTGAACAGCAGCGATTATTGCTACTAAGCACGTTCTTATACCAGGTCAGCGTATTTTTCCGGCAGCGTATCCCACAGATGGCGGTTCGCGGCGCTGAGAATAATATCGCGCATACATTCCCTGGCCGTCACGCCTTGACGCAGGCGTATCGCTTCCAGCAGCAGACGGTGCTGCTCAACAGCGTGCTCGGTTTCCCGCACCGAGGATTCCTGCGTCTGTTTAAACGACAGCATCATGGCGGCGGAAAGGGCGTTGCCAATCGACATTAAGAACGGGTTATGACACGACTTCAATAGCGCTGTGTGAAACGCCAAATCCCCTTCCTCAAACAGCGCAATTTCATCTTGTTGTTGCCCGCGCGACATCAGCGTCCAGGCCTCTTCAATCGCGGCCAGATCGCGCGCAGTTGCGTTGGCGGCAGCCAACGCGGCAGCGTTGGGCTCGAACATCAGACGGGTGACGACCAGCTGTTCTGCGACATCAGGCGAGATACCCACTTCTTCCATCCAGCCCAGCACATCCGTATCCAGAAAACTCCAGAGTTCGCGTGGGTTGACCGTACTGCGACGTTTAGCCTGAATCGACAGTAATCCTTTCGCCGATAAAACATGCAGTGCGTTTCGTACAGAAGTACGCGATGCAGAGTACTGCACGGCTAGCTCATTCTCGCCGGGGAGCATCTCCCCATCGCACAGGGTGCCGCGGAGGATTTTCATTGCCAGATCACGCGTGATCGTTTCGGAGATGGTGGCCAGGGAAGTCGTCATTGTTCGCCTTGAAAAATAGAGGGTTGCCCATTGTACGCATAAAACAAGGCGTTATGTATACAAGGAAGCATCACTTGTCCCTTCAGATAACACAATTATACGTTTTGTTTCACTTCACGATCGTGCTCACAGATCACTTACATAAAATTAACTACATTCTTGTCATACAAGATTTAATAATTGGGGTTACAAGATGAAATGGGAATGGATTGCGGTTGACTGGGGAACCTCAAATTTCCGGGCGTGGTTGATGGCAGGAGATGACGTGCTGGATAAACGTAGCGCCAACTGCGGACTGCTCCATGTCAAACAAGGTCAATTCGATGGCACGCTAAAAATGCTGCTGGATGAGTGGGTGACTAATGCAGCTCCGACAATAGCGATGGCCGGAATGGTGGGTTCGCAGCAGGGCTGGTATGAGGTTGACTATTGTCCGCTTCCTGCCAGTGCCGACAGTTTGCTTGCCCACAGCAAAACGTTCACGACCTCATGGGGAAGTGAGGCGTGGATTGTTCCTGGTTTGCGAGCGTCACCTGCTGGCGGCATACCGGACGTGATGCGTGGCGAAGAGGTTCAGTTGCTGGGGCTGGCGATACTGGAAGATATTGCGGATTTTCAGGCAATTTTACCGGGCACGCATAGCAAACATGTAGCGGTCGAGAATAGGCAGATTACTGATTTTTCGACATATATGACCGGTGAGCTTTTTCAGGTATTGATTTCTCACTCGTTACTTGGCCGCGGTCTTCCTGATGCGGTGATCGATGACAGTGCATTTCTACTTGGGGTAGAGGCATCCCAGCGTCACGCGGCGCTAAGCCAACTCCTTTTTTCCACCCGAACGCGGCGACTTTCAGGTGAATTACCTGCTGAATCCGTCAGTGATTATCTCTCCGGATTATTGATCGGTACAGAGTTCGGCGCTGACTGTCGCGGGCTTGTCTGGCTGGTGGGGAGTGCGGCGCTAACTCGCCGCTACCAGTTGGCGGCAACGGCGTTGGGTATTAAGACACGCTGCATTGATGGCGATTGCTGTTTTATCGCCGGAATGCAGTCCCTTCAACAACGGCTAACAGAGAAACACCATGGACAGTTTTGACTTTGCCACGTTGTGGCAGAAAACACCGCTTCCGATGATCGCCATTCTGCGCGGTCTGACACCTGAGGAAGCACCGGATATCGGGGATGTACTGCTGGAGGCCGGCTTCACCTGGCTGGAGGTTCCGCTAAATTCCCCGCGAGCGCTCGATTCTATCACGCTGCTACGTGAACGCGTTGGCGAGCGTGCTATCGTCGGGGCGGGTACGGTACTGACGGCGGCGCAAGTTGATAGCGTTGTCGATGCGGGCGGGCAAGTGATTATCTCGCCGAATATGAACACCTCGGTCATCCGCCGTAGCAGGGAGCGGGGGGCGATTAGCTTACCCGGTGTGATCACCCCAAGCGAGGCGTTTACGGCGCTGGATGCCGGAGCCAGCGGGCTGAAGTTTTACCCTGCGGAAATGATCTCCCCGGACATACTGCGAGCTATGTGCGTGGTCCTACCGCCTCACGTGATTTGCATGCCGGTCGGAGGTGTTTCAGCCGAGGCTCAGCAGTTGCAAAACTGGATGTCGGCGGGGGCAAAAGGCTTTGGCTGCGGGGGTGGTTTATACCGTGCGGGCACATGCCGTGAACAGGTTATGCATAACGCGCTGGCCTATGCTCAAGCCTGGCAACAGGTAAATACCTGAGCGTCGCGCCAATAACAACTTAAGAGGCTGAAAGATGAATACGCGTACCCTCGATACTGAAAATAAAAATGCGGTTTATCGTAAAGTGACCCGACGGCTGATCCCGTTTTTAATCCTGTGTTATTTCTTTGCCTATATCGATCGTGTAAACGTGGGCTTCGCCAAACTCCATATGCAGGATGCGCTTAATCTGAGCGATACAGTTTATGGGATTGGTGCCGGTATCTTTTTTATTGGTTACTTTATCTTTGAAGTCCCCAGCAACCTGTTGATGCAGCGGTTTGGTCCCCGCTTCTGGATTGCGCGCATCATGGCCAGCTGGGCGATATTGTCCGCGCTGACAATGTTTGTGACTACTCCGACCCAGTTCTATGTCGTGCGCTTTTTACTGGGTGTCGCGGAAGCCGGGTTCTTCCCAGGGATCGTTTACTATTTAACGCTGTGGTTCCCCTCATGGCGCTCTGCTCGTACGCTCGGGCTGTTTATCCTGGTCACACCGTTATCAACCATTATCGGCAGTCCACTATCGGGGCTGATCCTGAAAATGTTTGAGGGCGTGGGTCACCTGCATAACTGGCAATGGCTGTTCCTGGTGGAGGCAATCCCATCATTCCTGCTGGCCTTCGTGGTGTTGCGTTATCTCGATAATGACGTGAAATCGGCGAAATGGTTGTCGGATGCTGAAAAAGCGCTGATCGAACAGGATTTGCAAAAAGACCAGCTTGATAAAGTAGCGGCGAATGCGGGAATGCCGCAGCACAGCCTGTCTGCCATGTTCCGCAACCGGTTCGTCTGGCTGCTGGCACTGATCTTCTTCAGCTTCAATATCGGCTATTACGGCATTAACTTCTGGTTGCCATCGATCATTAAAAGCTCCGGCGTACAGGATGATTTTGCTATCGGCCTGCTGGCGGCGGTGCCGTATATCTTCGGCGCGGTCTGCATGTTGTGGAACAGCCGTCACTCGGACCTGAAGCAGGAGCGCCGTTGGCACATTGCCATTCCGGCGATAGTCGGTGCGATTGGCCTGACGTTTAGCGCCCTCAATGAAGGCTCCACGTTCTGGATGATGGCATGGATTTGTGTCGCGATGTCCGGAACGTTATCGCTGATTCCAACCTATATCAGCCTGCCAGGGACGCTGCTCTCGGGTACTGCTGCAGCAGCAGGCATCGCGTTAGTGAACTCCATCGGCAACCTGGCCGGGTTCTTTGGTCCGACCGTACTGGGCTGGCTGAAAGACACCACCGGCAGCACCAGTAGCGGGCTGTATATTCTGGCGGGATTCCTGGTGCTCTGCGCACCGCTGATCTTCCTCATCCCGGCACGCCTGATTAACCCCCGCGATCGAAAAGCGACGACACAGGCAGAAAGCAGTGTATTAACGAAAAGAGGTCATATATGAGCAGTTGTGGCAGCGGATGCGCAGGTTGTGGTGGCGAACACTTCAACCCGATCCTCAGCGGTGATGACGGCGCCTTAAAACGTGCCCTGTATAAATCAATGGGACATACCGACGAGCAACTTCGCCGGCCAGTGATTGCCGTCGTCAACAGTTATACCAATGCAACGGCAGGGCATGCCAACCTGAATGAACTCACGACACATGTGCTAAAGGGCATTGATGAAGCGGGTGGCGTAGGCATGGTGTTTGGTACCATCGCTCCTTGTGACGGTATTGCAGAAGGGCATCTGGGCATGCGCTACATCCTGGCGGCGCGGGAAATTATCGCCAGCTCGATCGAAGTGATGATGCGTGCCCACCGCTTCGACGGCATGGTGCTATTGGGGTCATGTGACAAAATTGTCCCCGCCATGTTGATGGCGGCGGCTCGACTTGATATTCCGGCCATTCTGGTCAACGGTGGGCCAATGTATCCTGCTGAATACAAAGGTAAGCATTGGGACGGCAATATTGTCACTGAGGCAATAGGCTGGAAACGTCGCGGGGAAATCGATGAGGCAGAGTTCCGGCACATTGAAGATATTGCCGAACCAGGGCACGGATCCTGCACGATGTACGGAACGGCCAATACAATGTGCTGTATTGCTGAGGTTTTGGGTATGAGCCTGCCGGGGAGCAGTACGCTGCCCGCGATTTCACGCGAACGCCGTGATTGCGCCTATGCGACAGGAATGACCGCAGTGGACCTGGTAAAGCGCGGCGTGAATGCGCGGCAGATCATTACCCGCGACGCGATCCGCAATGCGATGACCTATCTGTTGGCTACGGGGGGCTCAACCAACGCAATTCTGCACCTGCAAGCTATTTACTATGAGGCGGAACTGGGACATCTGCCGCTGGCTGAGTTTGATGCTCTGAGTCATCAGGTACCGCTGGTGGCTTCGCTCTATCCGGCATCGGAATACGACATGATCGACTTCTGGGAAGCGGGGGGCGTCGCTGCGGTGGAAAAAGAGATCGCCAACCTGTTGGAACTCAATTGCCTGACGGTCAATGGACAGAAAAAAGGGGAGTGGCTAATGGATGTTCCTGCCACTCGTCGCCCGGAAGTGATTCATACGCTGGCGATCCCGGTACGCAATGAATCCGGTGTCGCGGTGCTGCATGGCAATTTGTCGCCTATGGGGTGTGTGGTGAAACCCGCTGCGGTTCCGGAGCATTTGATGGTCTTTACCGGACCTGCCGTGGTGTTTAACAGCGAGGATGAGGCCGTCGAGTCGATCCTCTCCGGTGATATTCAACCCGGCAGCGTGTTGGTTCTGCGTTACGAAGGACCGAAGGGGGGGCCGGGCATGCCAGAGATGTATAAGCCGATGAAATTCCTCGAAGGGATGAATCTCTCGGACTCGTGTGCGCTGATAACCGATGGGCGTTTTTCCGGTTCAAATCGGGGGCTATTCGTTGGGCATATTTCGCCAGAAGCCAGCGATGGCGGCGTGCTGGCACTGGTTGAAACGGGGGACACTATCAGCATTGATATTCCGCAGCGGACATTAACGCTGAATGTGGCGGATGCCGTACTGGCAGAGCGTCAAAAAGTCTGCCAACTGGTGCATAAAGAGGTGCCACGTGGATTCTTGCGGCTGTATCGTCGTTGGGCGCTACCTGCGGCGCAAGGGGCTGTACTGGCCGATAGGGAGGATCTCTGATGTCATCAGTCGCAATGATCCAGGGCGTCAATCCCATCGTCGCCATGCCGTTTACCGCACAGGGTGAGGTCGATTTTACGAGTTTTCGTCGGCTGGTGGCTCACCTTTCCGGTCTCGGTGTGAATGGTTTAACGTTGTTTGGTATTGCCAGCGAGTTTCCCAAGCTGGACGATGGCGAACGGTTGCAATTGGCAGAAATCTATCTTGATGAATTGTCGGGGAAGCGACTGTTTCGCGCACTGTCGATTACCGATCATAGCACCGACCTTGCAGTACGGCGGGCGCGGCTGTACCAAAGCATGGGGGCTGACGCGTTGATGTTGCTCCCGCCATTTTTCCTGCAACCGTCACTGGCAGCTGTACAGGCGCACATCTCTGCCGTACTTGAGGCGGTAACTATTCCGGTGATGGTGCAGTACGCGCCAGGCGAAACAGGATTCCCGGTTACGCCACATCAACTGGCCGAGGTCGCAAAACGCTATCCACATGCGGTGTTTAAGATTGAATGTAATCCGCCTGTGGATTACACGCGTGAATTCCTGCAACAGGCTCCAGACGCTCACGTTCTCAACGGTTACGCAGGTCTCTATATGCTGCATATGCTGGACGTGGGCGGAAAAGGCGTGATGCCAGGCTGCTCGTTTAGCGAAATTTATGTGCGTATATATCAACACTGGCTGGCGGGGGAACATCAGCAGGCGGTGCAATTACACAACGCGCTGTTGCCGTATATTCAGCACTGGATGCAGCACTGCGAATATATTATCCAGATTGAAAAAACGATATTGCAGCGACGCGGGATCATCGCCGATGACTATTGTCGTAAACCCGGTTGGCAATTAGCGGATGAGGATTTAAAAACCATCGATAGTTTTATTTCACAGTTCAATTTGTCGGTCTGAGTCATCTCCAGCAAGTGGATCGGGTATGGCACATCCATACCCGATTAAACACCTGTTCGTACTGGCGTTCTATAGCGCGCAGCATGCGAGGTTAACATGCAAAATGATATTCATGATTCAACGATTAAGAGAGTGAACAAACGGCTTATTCCCTTCCTGATGTTGCTGTATCTTATTGCTTATATTGACCGTTCTAACATTTCAGTCGCCGCATTACAGATGAACGCCGATCTTGCGCTAACCGCTGAAATGTATGGTATTGCTGCTGGTATTTTTTATATTGCTTATATTCTTTTTGAAGTGCCCAGCAATGTCATTCTGACGCGCGTTGGCGCGAAACTGTGGATCGCCAGGATTATGGTGACCTGGGGCATGATTGCTGCGGGTATGAGTCTGGTGCAGACGCCAACGCAGCTATATATTATGCGTTTTTTACTCGGTGTCGCGGAGGCGGGATTTACCCCCGGAATTATTTATTATCTTTCCTGTTGGTACCCGCGAAATAACCGGGCACATGCCATGTCCATGTTTTATATCGGCGCTGCGCTGGCATCAGTCATTGGCTTACCAATTTCCGGCTCTATTTTAAATATGCATGGTTTTTTCGATATTGCGGGCTGGCGTTGGCTGTTTTTATTAGAAGGTATTCCGGCGGTTATCCTCGGTGTGGTCGTTTGGTTTTATCTTGATGATTCTCCCGCTCAGGCGCGTTGGCTCAGTGTACAGGAACGAGACTGGTTACAACGGAAACTCTCGTCCGAAGCCGGGGCAGACAATCATCACCATCAGTGGCATCAGGCTCTCACCAGTAAAAAGGTATGGTTGCTGAGTGCCATCTGGTTGCTGCAGGCCTTTGGTACGATAGGCATTACGTTGTTCCTGCCGCTGATCGTTAAAGGTGTCGTCACGGAGCAAAGTAACCTGATTGTCAGCTTACTCTCCGCGGTACCTTTTTTGTTCGCATGTCTGTTTATGTGGCTCAATGGTCGCCATTCTGACCGTAGTGGAGAGCGACGTCTGCACCTTGCAATCCCGCTGATGTTAGCCGGCGGATTACTCCTTGTCGCGGTTTATACCCAGTATCTGCTGCTGGCATACCTTCTGCTGGTGGTAACGGTCGGTCTGAACTGGGCAATTACCCCAATATTCTGGGCGGCAACCACTGAATCCTTAACCGGGGTCGCAGGCGCAGCGGCCATCGCACTGATCAATGCTGTTGCCAACGTGGCAGGCCTGGTGTTTCCGCCGCTCATGGGACGGTTGAAAGATCTGACAGGAAATTATGATGCGTCTTTGGTGATTGTTGCGTTTGCCCTGGTGAGTGGCGGTGGGTTGGCACTGTACGTTCTGTCAATATCTCCCACGCGTAACTCGCGAGTTGCTGGAAAAGAAGAAAGCCTGCGTTAAGTCAAAAATCGTCGTTTCCACTGGTGCGTACCTGGGCATAAACGCCAACCAGGTGCGCACCAGCCATCTCATCCCGCCAACGCTGAAAATCTCTCGTAACTCACTCTATGTGTAAAATAAATGTTAGCAAACTGAGTCATATCCCCGTCCATTCAGGAACGTGATGTGCGATTTGTTTTAACAAATATGCGACAAAATCACTATACATATAACTTAATATCTTTTATACATTAATTGTTCAACCCTGCGACTATTCCACAAAAGAGAAAGAAATATGGAACAGACACCTGATAAGAAAAACGATAATTTTCAAAAAGATGGCAAAGAACAGTTCAACCGCTCGATCGGGCTTATTTCAAATTTTGCGTTGGGTTTTACCTACCTGTCGCCGCTTACCGCTGTTTATTCGCTGTTCGCGTTGGCAGTGACGTTGGCAGGACCACCCGCAGTGTGGTGGATTTTGATCGTCGCGTGTGGGCAGTTGTTAGTCGCCCTGGTGTTTGGTGAGGTTGCGTCTCAATATCCGATCACCGGGGGACTGTATCCCTGGGCGAGAAGGTTGTGGGGTAAGAAATATGCGTGGATCGCCGCCTGGATCTACCTGTGGGCGCTGGTGGTGACCATTACCTCGATCGCGGAATACACATCAACATTTGTTGAATCACTCTTTCATTATGGCCAGACACCCGCCACCATGCTGGTGACTTCCGTTTTGCTGCTGCTCTTGATGATGGCCGTCAATATGTCCGGGACCAGGAATCTGGCCAGGGTCGCCAAAATTGGTTTCTGGTGTGAAATCGTCAGCGTGATTGCGCTGGGTATTTACCTGCTGATTTTCCACCGTTCACAGCCTTTCTCCGTCATCTTTGATTCGATGGGGGTACTGGCGCATGACGGAAGTTATTCCACCGCCTTTATGTCCGCCGCGCTGATGGGCCTGTTTATGTTCTTTGGCTTCGAGGCGTGCGGTAACGTGGCAGAGGAAGTGCAAAATCCAAGCAAAAAAATCCCGGTAGCCATGATTTTAAGTATCGTGTTTGGCGCGATCTCCGCCATTATCTCCGTCATGGGCTACCTGCTGGCGTCACCGAACCTGGTGAGTATCGTGAATGGTAAAACCGCCGATCCGATCCCGGCAATCCTTAATGAAGCGCTGGGGGAAACCGGTGCGACGGTCTTTATTATTGTCGCTATTATCGCGATGCTGTCGTGCATTTTGTCTCTGCAAGCAGCATTAAGTCGTCTTATCTTTTCTTTCTCCCGCGACAGAATGCTGCCGGGCAGTGAGTGGATGGCCAAAATTTCTAAAAATGGTGTCCCGGATAATGCCATGGTCGTCAGCTGTGTGTTGCCCGTTATCATTTGTGTCTGGGTCTATTTCCAGCCAGATAACTTATCGCGTATCACCGCATTTGCTGTTATCGGTATTTATATTTCATTCCAGATGGTGGTACTGGCCGCGCTGCGTCAACGCCTGAAAGGCTGGAAACCCGCCGGAGAGTGGACGATTGGTGGTTGGGGTGTGATTGTCAACGTGCTGGCGTTAGCTTACGGTCTGTGTGGGATCTGGTTACTGGCACAGCCTGCTGACAGCAGTGATTTCATCGACCGTTGGACAGTACTGTTTGGTCTGGCGATTGTGGTAGGTTCAGGATTGATCTACATGTTCCTTACCCGACCCTTTGGCCGCTCGGCTGCACCGGAAAACGATGCCATTGCCTACGCCACGAAACTCAATATGGGGCAGGATAACTAAAACTAAGGGCCTTCGGGCCCTTAGTTTCGACCGTTTTACGCGCCGGATACGACGCTGGCATCCTTATCCGGTAACGCTCAGCCTTGAATTGACTATTTCTGGTAGTGATAAAGGATAAAGTAGTCGCTTTGATACACCACCGTGCTGTGCGCAGGTGACAATAATTCACCGACGCGAAAGCGCGGCCAACTGGAAAAGATGATCCGGTTTTCCAGATTGGTCAGAATGACATAATCAGGGTGAGGGCAGGAGAGCAGTTCGGCTTCTATCTGACTGACCAGCAGATCGACGGCGGCGACGCCGAGAAACTGATCATGATAGTAAACTGGCACCGCTGAGGTTAGGGTATAGGAGATGTTACAGATATAGTCGACATACGGGCCATGGATATACGCTTCACCTGCCGGAGGCGAATGCTTAAACCACTCAAAGGTTCTGAAATCCAGCCGCTGTTGCGTCGCCTGATCCAAATCCAGATGTGCCTGACTCAATCCATTATCTTTCTTATACCACCATTCCAGCAGCCAATATTCTTTGGTGGTTTCTGTACTCCCAATATGGCTGGCGAAACCTGCGCCCGAACAGTAGTGGTTGTTGTTCAGTGTGCTCTTGATGTGTTGTTGAACCGTTGATCTGACAGCAGGGTCGAGGACAACTTCGGCTGAAGCTTTTTGCACACCAGCAATGGCCTCGTGAATGCTCCTCGCCAGCGCAACGGTAGACTCTACGGTAGAGGCGGTAATATCATCAATTTTACGGATTAATGCGCTTAAGGATGTCGAAGAGCTCATGGTCTGTCCTGCCTTCACTGATTGTCAGTTCGAGTTATATTTCAGCTTTTTTTCAATAAGGTAATAGGTAAACGTGTCGATGATCTGCGTGGCGTACTGGACTGACTCGGTCTCGTTATGGGCGGCGAGCGCGTCGGCCAGCGCCGAATAAAGCGCAATAATTTCCGCATGAATATTGTCGGCGCGATAGAGTATTGCCACCAGTGATGCCCACTCGGCCTGGACCTGAAGCTCCTGGTTGGCCAGCCGTGCTGAATGAGAGCTGGCCGCAATTGCCAGCAAACAACGCATATCGGCCTGAGTCATCAGTTCAGGTGAATCGGCTTTCCTCAGTACGTCTACAAACTCGCGAAATTTGGCAATGTCCGCCCCGGTCATGCGTCTGGAGGCTAACCTGGCGCTGTGGCTGATAATGGCGCAATGCATTTCGCCTAAATCCGAAAGGTAATCGGTACTGATCGATTTAAACGGATGCAGGGCGCTATTTTTGCCATCAATATTCTCGCAAACGAAGCTCCCGCCATTACGGCCACGAACCGTATGGATAAGATTATTAGCCCGAAGCGTGTTGAGCGCTTCTCTGATAGTGATATGTGAGACACCCATCATCTTTGCCAAATCGGTTTCATTGGGCAGCTGTTCTTTTGGCTCCAGCAACCCGGTAATAATGGCGTTTGAAAGGCGCTGCACTATCTGGTCTGAACGACTGACCTGCCCGATAGGCGCAAATATGACCGCATGAGTAATCATAATCTTTTCTGCACTCAATTCCCTGAAACAACGACCATTTTTAACACATGCCCGCGGGGCACGAAAGGTCAGAATGGCCGCGTTATTTTACCAGCCCACGCGCAACATCGCTGCACAGGCGGATGTGTGTCCCGATAGCGTCAAAACGCATTCCGCGCTGACGATAAATAACCTTACCCTGAAAATGTAAAATTTAAGTTAAAAGTGCGAGGCTTATCATAGTGTCAATGTTGCGCATTTGAAAAATTTTTACAATATATATATTACATAAGCTTCTTTATGTATTAATTGGCGGGAGAAAGGCATGAGAACCCTGAAGCATTTTATAAACGGGCAATATGTAGCGGGTAACACAGAAGACACGTTTGAGTTGGTGAGCCCGGTTGACGGTGAAACGTACGCGTTATCGCCTAATGCCGGTGCGACTGAGGTGGCGCTTGCCTACTCGGCGGCCGCGGCGGCATTTAACATATGGAAAAAATCGACACCTGCCCAGCGACAAAAAGCACTGCTGCAACTGGCGGATGAGATAGAAAAAAATGTTGAACGACTGGTCAACGCGCAAAGCCAGGAAACCGGTCAATTGCGTCATTTTATCGAGAAAGAAGAGATCGCTGCGTCGTGCGATGCGATCCGTTTTTTTGCCGGCGCAGCACGTTGTCTGGAAGGGAAGGCCGCCGGAGAATATTCCGCCGGGTTCACCTCAACGATTCGTCGTGAGCCGTTGGGCATTGTGGGACAAGTCACACCGTGGAATTACCCGTTTATGATGGCGGTATGGAAGATTGCACCGGCGCTTGCCGCTGGCAATACGGTGGTTTTAAAGCCGAGCGATACCACCCCGGTAAGTACGCTGCTCCTGGCTGAACTGGCGGCACCCTTATTTCCGCGAGGGGCGTTTAACGTCGTGTTGGGCAAGGCCAGTACTGGCTCGCTGGTGGTTTCTAACCCGACGGCTTCATTGGTGTCGATTACCGGTTCGGTACGCGCTGGTCTGCAGGTTGCGGCATCAGCAGCAGCTAACCTGACAAAGGCCCATCTTGAACTGGGTGGCAAAGCGCCCGCCGTCGTATTCGCTGATGCCGATATGGACAAGGCGATTACTGCTATCACTACCGCAGGATTTTTCAATGGCGGACAGGATTGTACTGCCGCCACGCGCATCCTGGTGGAAGATTCTGTCTATGCGACGTTCCTGGAAAAACTGATCCAAAAAACGAAAAGTATCAAGTTTGGTCCTCCGCAGGATCAGGATGCGTTATATGGCGCGCTGAATAGCAAAAATCAGCTTGAGCAGGTGAAGGGGTTTATTGAGCGTTTACCTGCACATGCGAAAATTGAAACCGGTGGTCATGCGGGGCCTGGGCCGGGTTTCTACTTTGAACCGACGATAATTTCCGGCCTGCATCAACACGATGAAGCCATTCAACACGAAGTGTTTGGCCCGGTAATGACCATTCAGTCGTTTTCTGGTGATGAAGAAGCGTTGCGCAAGGCGAACGATGTGGAATATGGCCTGGCCGCGAGCGTCTGGACCAGCAATCACAGTCGCGCGCAGCGTTTCAGTATTGATCTCGATTTCGGCACAGTTTGGATTAACAGTCATATTCCTCTGTGCGCCGAAATGCCACACGGTGGATTCAAAAAATCCGGCTACGGAAAAGATCTCTCCTCTTATTCGCTCGATGAGTATACCCGGGTGAAACATATCATGTGTGATATCTCCGAATAACAGGTAATACGATGAAAACATTAAAAATAGCCGTACTTTCATTGGTGATGTTCTCAGGATTCAGCCTGGCAGAAAGCTCACCGCTGAACACGGTAAAAGCGTATATGGCAGCATGGAATGCGCATAATGCGCCGCTGGCAGCCCAGTACCTGGCGGACGATGCCGTTTATTACGATGCCGCTGCAGGGGAGCCGGTAAACGGGCGGGAAAAAGCTGAAAAAGATGTGATCGGTGCATTTATTAAGGCGGTCCCGGATCTGACCTGGAAAATGGTCGGTAAACCTGTTGCTGATGAAGATACTGTGGCATTTCGTTGGGAATTCTCGGGTAAAAATAGCGGCGAATGGGCGGGAAGCCCGCCGACAAATAATCCGATCAAATTTGAAGGTGTCAGCTATATTCATGTTAAGGCAGGAAAAATCACCTGGCAGGGTGATTATTATGACGCTAAAAAACTGGATGAAGAGCTGAAGCCAGTGAAGTAGTCGGCGGTGTCCTCCTTGTATCTACGAGGGGGAACCTCTCATTTGTAGTGTTTTTTAGGACAATGTGTCAGTGGCAAAAGGACAAAGTTAATGGCAATTACCCGACGTGATTTTCTCAACGGCGTGGCGGTGACGATCGCTGCGGGACTGACCCCTCTGGATCTGGTCAGAGCGGCAGGAAAGGGGCACGAATTTATTGATGGAAGTTATTATCCGCCGGCGTTAACGGGGCTACGCGGCAACCATCCGGGTTCGTTTGAAATGGCCCATGCGTTAGGCCGTGAACATAAGCACTTTGATTTAAGCGCTCTGCCCGTAGAGGAAGAGTACGATCTGGTGATTGTGGGCGGCGGTATCAGCGGACTGGCCGCAGGTTGTTTCTGGCATGAACTGGCCGGGAAAAACAGCAAGGTGCTGATCCTTGATAACCATGATGATTTTGGTGGTCACGCCAAACGCAACGAATTCACCTCCGCAGGCAAAAAACTTATCGGATATGGCGGGAGTGAAGCCTTTCAATCACCCGCGCATAACTTCAGCCCCGAAGTGAATAAGCTGATGGAAACTGTCGGCGTAAGCGTCACGCGGTTGAAAAAGAGTTTTGACGTTAATTTCTACCCCGACTGGCAGCTTAGTCGCGGCGTCTTCTTCGATAAAAAGAATTTTGGTGAGACGAAAATAGTCAGCGGTGATCCGGGTCGTGCGGTATCCGATGATATTCCGCCAGATCGGCTCAATGGCCGTAATATCGAAGACTTTATCAATGACTTCCCATTGAGTGAGGAAGATCGTAAAGCGCTAATCGATCTGCACGTACGTCCGGTTGATTATCTTCCAGGGATGACGGTTGATGAGAAAACGGAATGGCTGGATACCCACAGCTATAGTGAGTTTCTTGCCACCAGGGTTGGTTTAAGCAAAATGGCGCTGCTCTATTTTCAGCAGCGTTCCAACGATTTCTTTGCCATCGGTATTGAAGGCATATCCGGTAGTGATGCTCGTGCGTGCGCATTGCCGGGAATGGAAGCGTTAGGGCTGCCGCCGCTGGACGGTGAATCGCTGGCCGACCTCGAAGAGCCCTATGTCTATCATTTCCCGGATGGCAATGCGGGTCTGGCACGGTTGCTGGTCAGACACATGGTACCGGACGCGCTGCCGGGCAATACCATGGAAGATTCTGTCCTCGCCAGACTGCATTATGAAAAGCTCGACCTGCCGGAAAACGCCACGCGTTTGCGCCTGAACAGCACGGTGATTAATGCGGCGAACGTGGAGGGGGGCGTTGCCGTCACGTATCTTTGCGACGGCAAAATGCATCGCGTGCGCGGTAAGAACGCCATTATGGCGGGCTATAACATGATGATCCCGTATCTGGTACCGGAAACGCCAGAGCAGCAGCAGGCCGATCTCAAACTGAACGTGAAGGCGCCGCTGGTGTACACCAATGTGGTGGTCAAAAACTGGCAAGCATTTAAGCAATTGGGGGTTCATGAGTTTTATTCACCGGCCGCGCCTTATAGCCGAATCAAGCTCGACTATCCGGTCAGTATCGGTGGATACCAACACCCGGCCTCGCCGGACGAGCCCATGGTGATTCATATGGTCTATGTGCCCACGTATCCTGGCAGTAATCTGTCCGCGAGGGAGCAGTTCCGTTTGGGGCGTGCTTATCTGCTGGGGACCACGTTTGCCGCACATGAAGAGATGATCCGTTCTCAGTTGCAGGAAATGTTTGGCTCAACCGGTTTTGACAATCAGCGGGATATCGCGGCCATTACTGTTAACCGTTGGGCGCATGGTTATGCGTATTACGCTAATTCACTGTTCGACGATATGGAAAAAATGCCGGAGATTATTGAGCGGGCGCGTAAACCTATCGGACGTATTGCCATCGCTAACTCTGATGCTGACTGGAGCGCTTATGCTCATGCTGCTATCGATCAGGCATGGCGCGCGGTCAATGAACTCAAGGATATGGGGTGATCTATGCGTAATGTAACCGTTCTAATCGCCTGCCTGTTTACTGCTTCTGTCTCTGCCGCTGAATCTAACGGTGAGTACATCGCGAGGATCTCCGACTGCGTGGCATGCCATACCGCGGAAGGCGGAGCGGCGATGGCGGGAGGCAAGAAGTTCCCCACGCCGGTTGGTGATATCTATTCGACGAATATTACCCCGGATAAGACTCACGGTATCGGCAACTATTCTTACGATGATTTTGAGAAGGCCGTGCGCCAGGGGATTGCCAAAGACGGTCATCCCCTGTATCCGGCGATGCCTTATCCTTCTTACTCGAAACTGTCCGACGCAGATGTTCAGGCGCTGTATAGCTACTTCATGCATGATGTTAAGCCGTCAGCAGAGCCCAATAAAGAGAACGCCATTCCCTGGCTTGTCTCGGCCCGCTGGCCGCTGCATATCTGGAATTGGTTGTTTACCGATGCGCCGACTGCCGCTGTTGAAGATAACAAAGCGGATGATACGGCAGCACGGGTAAAACGGGGTGCTTATCTGGTGGAAGGTCCGGGTCACTGCGGGTCATGCCATACCCCGAGAGGGATGGCGATGAACGAAAAAGCCTATACCAATGCCGATGCTGAGTACCTGAGCGGGGCGATGATCGACGGCTGGTATGCGCCATCGCTACGGGGAACCGGGATGTCTGAGCAGGAGTTAACGTCATTGCTGCTGACGGGGAAAAGCAAACATGCTGCAGTATCGGGATCGATGTCTGAAGTCGTCAGCCAGAGCACACAGTATCTGACGGACGAAGATGCCACGGCGATTGCACAATATCTGTTGAGCCTGAAAAGTGAGAAGACGGAACCGGCACGTACGGTAGCTGCCACGGCCTCCTGGTCGAATTCGCCTGAAGCGGGTAAAGTGACTTACAACCGCTACTGCTCGACCTGTCATGGTCTGGAAGGGAAAGGAACCGATGATAATGCACCTTCGCTCATTCACAACCCGTTAGTGATGGTAGACGACCCAACGCCGTTGTTCAGGGTGATTGCCCACGGCGCAGAAACACCGACGACACGGGGGAATGTCTCCTTTAAGATGCCAGCCTATGGTGGGTTGCTCAGCGACAGCGAAATGCGCGACGTGATCAATTACGTGCGTAAAAGCTGGGGTGAGGGTAATGGTGAGGTAAGCCAGGACGATCTGTCCGGGATTAAAAAAGCCTCACATTAATCGGTGCGATGATGCCGGATGGCGCTGCGCTTAGCCGGCCTACAAAAATGCGTAATTAGTAGGCCGGATAAGGTGCTTGCACCGCCATCCGGCAGTGCTTACTCGGTGTTTATTCTGATAATACCTGCCAGTCGGGTAAACGCCGCAGCCATCTCATGTTCTTCAATACTGGCAAAGCCCAGTAGCAGACCGCTGCGTTTTTCTTCTTTCACGTAGTAGCGCGAAAGTGGGCGAACCAGAAGACCTTGTGCGTTGGCCTGTTGGGCAATGGCGCTATCATCAGTACCCGCAGGTAGCTGTAAAATCAGATGTAGCCCGGCGTTGCTGCTGTAAGGCCCCAGATAATCCTCACCAAGCTGGCTGACAATGAGCTCTACCAACGTATGTCGTCGGCGGCTATATAACTGGCGCATTTTACGGATGTGCGCCGCATAGTAACCCTCACGAATAAACTCAGCCAGCGCCGCCTGAATCAGGAGATGCCCACCACGATAGAGATCGTTATGTACCTTCATCAGTGGGGCGGCAAGCGGTTTAGGTATCACAACGTACCCGAGCCGCAGTGCCGGATAGAGGGTTTTGCTGAAGGTGCCGATATAGATAACCGGAGCATCTTCTTCCAGTCCCTGCAATGACGGGATGGGTTGGCCGGAAAAACGAAACTCGCTGTCGTAGTCATCTTCCACAATCCAGCTGTGCGTTTCACGTGCCTGATAGAGTAGCTGCCGCCGTCGACCAAGGCTCATTACCGGGCCAAGCGGATATTGATGTGACGGTGTCACAAAAATGAGTTTCGGTGCCGGGTCGACGCAAGCAGGCGGAACCATGCCTTGTTCATCCACCGGGATGGCAGAAAAGTTGACCGCATTGATGCGCAGAATGTTTTTTATTCCCCAGTAACCGGGTTCTTCGATCCACGTATTATCACCAGGATTACATAAAGAGCGAGTTACCAGATCCAACGCCTGGTGAATGCCCTCGGTAATCAATATTTGATCTGGCGTACAGCGTACGCCGCGTGCGGTGCGCAGATAGTCCGCCAGCGCTTCTTTCAGTTCAATCAAACCACCCGTGGCATCGTAGGTGAGAAACTCCGGGCGTAGCCGCCTTGCCAACCGATCCTGAATCTTTTTCAGCGTGCGATGCGGGAAAGAATGCACGTCCGGTACACCAGGAATAAAAGCCCCCCACTGGCGGGGACTGGCGCTGGCATGCCCTAGCAGTTCAAGGCTACGGGTGGACAAACTGGTGTGATCTTCATGTGTCGCAGGTGAAACCAGTTGTTTATTAGGGGCCTGGCCGAGATTGTCCAGCACGCTGTCGGTCACAAATGTGCCGCTGCTGGTGCGCGCGGAGATATAGCCTTCGGCCTGCAACTGCTCGTAAACCCGCAGGACAGTATTCCGTGATAACGCCAACTCACTCGCCAGATCGCGTGAAGGAGGCATGCGGGTAGCGGGTTTCAGGTTCCCCTCAAGGATGCAGCTACAGATGGCGGCATACAGGCGACGATGCAGCTTCTCGTCCGTCTGCTGGCTAAATGCATGCTTGATCACATCTCCGGCAAGTGAACGCATTTGGATCCTTAAAATAAAACGATTTGGCTCTCGATTAAAGTACCAGATGGCGTCTAAATTTAAAGGGTAATTCAACCAATTGTGTTTATGGACAAGGTGTAGAGAATGAACAATAAAAACCTGCAACAACGTCGTCTGGATGCCACCCCACGTGGCGTGGGTGTGATGTGTGATTTTTATGCCCAGTCGGCTGAAAACAGCACGATTACCGATATAGAAGGCAATCAGTATATCGATTTCGCCGCCGGGATTGCCGTGCTGAACACCGGGCACCGCCATCCTCGTCTGGTGCAGGCCGTTGAAGCGCAACTGCAAGCCTTTACCCATACGGCTTATCAGATTGTTCCCTACGAAAGCTATGTGTCGCTGGCGGAGAAAATCAACGCCGTGGCGCCAATTGACGGTAAGCGTAAAACGACATTCTTTACTACCGGGGCTGAGGCCGTGGAAAATGCGGTTAAAATTGCCCGCGCTCACACCGGTCGCCCTGGCGTTATCGCCTTTGGCGGTGGTTTCCACGGGCGGACATACATGACGATGGCATTAACCGGCAAAGTGGCGCCATACAAAAAAGGCTTCGGCCCGTTCCCGGGGTCCGTTTACCATGCGCCGTATCCTTCTGCGCTGCAGGGGATTTCAACTGCAGACTCGATTAAAGCGATAGAACGTTTGTTTAAAGCGGATATCGATCCGAGCCAGGTCGCTGCGATTATCTTCGAACCCGTCCAGGGTGAAGGCGGCTTTGTTGTCGCACCGGCGGAGTTTGTCGCGGCAATTCGCCGTATCTGCGATGAGCATGGCATCGTGATGATTGCCGATGAGGTGCAAAGTGGTTTCGCCCGTACTGGGGAGCTGTTTGCGATGGATCACTATGCGGATAAAGCAGACCTGATGACCATGGCGAAAAGCCTTGCGGGTGGGATGCCGTTATCGGGTGTGGTAGGCAAAGCCGATATTATGGATGCGCCTGCGCCGGGTGGACTGGGGGGTACTTACGCCGGGAACCCGCTATCGATTGCGGCAGCTCATGCGGTGCTGGATATTATTCGTGATGAAAAGCTGTGCCAGCGTGCAGCAGCGCTTGGCGAGCAACTGCGTGCTGTGCTGACCGATGCGCGTGCAGCGTGTCCTGAACTTGCTGAAGTGCGGGGATTAGGCTCGATGATTGCCGCTGAATTCTGCGATGCAGCCACGGGTGAACCCAGTGCCACCGCCGCACAGCGCGTGCAGAAAAAAGCGCTTGAACAGGGGCTGCTGCTGTTAACGTGCGGTCAGTATGGCAACGTGATCCGCTTCCTGTACCCACTGACTATTCCGCAGGATCAGTTTGCAAAAGCGTTAGAGATAATCAAAACGTCGATGAAGTAATCTCGTTCAAAACCGATCGTGTGTAAAGCCGACAGTAGCCATTACCGTCGGCTTTTTTGTTGTCAGCCATTCGCCAATCCCTTTCGTTATATATTTACATATATATCGATTAAGCCTATTCTATTCATCATACAAATATAATAAACGTGCCCCGCAAGAGAAGGCGCTTGTGTTAGCGACCGCCAGTCTTTCTATCTAACGAATTGAATCAACACATGTTAAATTGCAAAATCACCCCAATTGCCTCCGGGTTGCTGACTTTTTCTTGTCTTGCTGCCCCCCTGTCGGCCCATGCTGATGACACCATTACCGTGACTGCCTCCGCGCCTGCTCAATCTTCGTTTCCCGAGCAGGAGCCTGCGGCGGCTGAAAAAAAGGCGACGATCGGTAGCCTGGGCCAGCGAGAGTTAATCGATGTTCCGTGGTCGGTACAAACACTGTCGAAAAAGGTGATTGATCAGCAACAAATCAAAGATGTTAAGGATGTTTATCGCTACATACCGTCCGTTCAGGGAGAGGGTGTTCGCCCACAAACCCGTGGCATGCAAGGGAGCGTGGTGCAAAACCATATGATTGATGGGCTGAATGCCGTTTCCACCACCGAATATCCGACAGAGCAGTTCCAGAATATAGACGTACTGAGCGGTATTGCGGGTTCACTGTACGGGCCAGCCAACCCGGCGGGGATGTTTAATCTGGTCTCGAAACGCCCTCTGGATACGCCACTGCATCGGGTTACCGTAGGGCAAGGTACAGGGTCAGGAACGCTGGCATCAATGGATTTCAGCGGGCCTGTCGACGAGGGAGACAGAGTGAAGTACCGCCTCAACCTGATGAATGATGAAGGGCACAGTTACACCACCGATAGTCATGTTCGTCGGCAGTACGCGGGGTTGGGCCTGGATTTTCAGTTGACCGAGAAAACCGTGCTGGAGAGTAATTTCAGCTATTACCATTATTACGAAAAAGGCATGCCGGGCAGCTTTGCGCTGGCAAAAGGCGTGCAGTTTCCTTCGGCATTCGATCCGACTAACAGTAAATATGGTCAGTCGTATGCAGGTCATGATGATGAAACGACCACCGCGGACATGCACATCAAGCATGATTTTGACGGTAACTGGATGCTGGATCTGGGGGCCTTGCACCAGGTGGCTGACCGCGAATCGACGGCGGTAACCAATACCCTGACGGATAATCGGGGTCACTACACCACCACGACCTCGAATTCAGCGGCCAGTCGTTTTACGATCAACAGCTATTTAGCGAACCTGACCGGCAGCATTGATTCCGGCTGGTTGACGCAGGATATCGCGACCGGAATGCGCGGATTTGTATGGAAAAACTATAACCCGAGAAATGGGGGAACCTTTACGCTGGGGCATTCTTCACTTGATCAACATCCCGACTATCCACGCCCGCCTTATCCTGACTTTACTCATCGCTATCATTCGGCGACCACTACGCAGCATGCATTTCTGTTAAGCGATACGCTGCATTTCACTCCGCAATGGAGTTTGTTGCTGTCAGGTAGCGAAAACCTGTTTACCGTCAGCAACTATAACAAATCCGGTCATGAAACCAGTCGCCAAAAGGATAACGGCATGAGCGGCTCCACCAGCCTGATGTATAAACCGGTTGAGAACGTCACGTTGTACACCACCTGGGCTGACAGTTTGCAGCAGGGGGATACCGCACCGGCCGGGGCCAGCAACGCAGGACACGTACTGGATCCGTATCGCAGCCATCAGGTGGAGGTGGGGGCAAAATATGCGCCCGTCAAAGATCTGCTGCTCACCGCTGCACTATTTGAAGCAAAACGTCCCTTTGCTTATACCAACGACAACGGTGAATTTGCTCAGGACGGTACGCAGAAAAACCGCGGGCTGGAACTGATGGCTGATGGGCATATCACGGAAAATTTACGGGTGTTAGGGGGAGCCGCCTGGTTGGACCCCATGCTGCACAACACTGCCGCCAGTAATGCAGATGGTAAGCAGGTTGTCGGCTTGCCACGCTTTACCTCGAATGTGCTGGCAGTCTATAGCATTGAACAGGTTCAGGGACTGGATGTGGATGCCAACGTGCATTACGTCGGACGTCGGGCTACCGATAACGCGAATGATACCTGGGTAGGCAGTTATACCACGGTGGATATTGGTAGCCGTTATGCCACCAGACTGTGGAACACACCCACGACTTTCCGGTTTGATATCACTAACCTGACTGACCGCCGCTACTGGACCAACATTGTCCCCGGCGCGTTGACGGGTTATACGGGGGCCGGGGCGGCCAGCGCGCAACTTGGCGCCCCACGTCAGGCGCAGATTTCTGTTCAGGTTGATTTTTAAGGATTGCTGATGAAAACGTGCCACACATGGCTGCTCTGTGTGTGGCTGGCGTTTCCCGCCCTGGCCACGCGTCAGGTTGTGGATGATGCCGGTCACACTGTCACCGTCCCCACACAGGTTCAACGTATTGCGGATAGCTGGTTTGCCCATCACTCGGTGCTGATGACGCTGGGGGCGGGACGTCAGATTGTCGCCACCGTCAACCACCCACAGAGCCAGCCGTGGATGTTCAAAATAAACCCATCGCTTAATCAGGCCTTACAAATTCACGGGACGTCATTCAATAGCGAGGCCCTGCTGGCTCTGCATACCGACGTTCTGTTTGTCGCAAAGGGCAAGGGGGATGCGCAGAGCTACAACCAGGCGGGTATCCCGACGCTGGAAATGGCATTTACTGATTATCCGTCGATGGAAAAGTCGGTCACGACCACGGCGGACGTGTTGGGTACGGACCAGGCGCGCGCCAGGGCGGTGGCATATAATCAATTTTTAACCCGCACTATTGCGGATGTTCGCGCTAAAACGGCGACGTTAGCGGAAAATCAGCGCCCGCGGGTTCTGCACATTCAGTCGCTAAACCCACTGAAAGTCGACGGTAGAAACACGTTGATTGATACCTGGATTGCGCTCTCTGGTGGGCGGAACGTCGCCGGGGAAGTGGACGGTAACATGAAAGAAGTCTCACCCGAGCGGGTGCTGTATTGGCAGCCGGAGGTGATTATTCTCGGGGCGGGATGTGGCGATATTGCCCGTTCACCTTATGCCGCGTTGTTCAAAGAACTTAACGCGGTGAAACAGGGCAAAGTCTGGCGCAATCCGGCGGGCGTCTTCCCCTGGGATCGCTATGGAACCGAAAGTGCGTTGCAGTTGCTGTGGGCCGCGTCAAAACTGCATCCAACACTGTTTAGCGGTCTGGATATGGTTAACGTAACCCGCGATTTTTACCGCCAGTTTTTTGATTATTCGCTTAGCGAGGCGCAGGCGATGCGGATTTTAGCCGGCCTACCCCCACAGGGGTAAAGCGGGAAGCGCGGGCGGGCAAATGCAGGCCAGTTCAGGTTTACACGCTGTATTTGCCGCGACGAACCGCGTGGCGGTATACCGTGCCTGGCGATAATGGGTTGCCAGCTATCACGTTATATAATTTAATGCATATCGAATTTTTCCCAGTCCAGATGGTATCTATGTTAACGCTTCGCTCTTTTGTGCTGGTTTGCGCCAGCATGTTTTTTGCCTTTTCCGCGCAGGCGGATCGTACTATCACCGATCAGCTTGGGCGTCAGGTTACGATCCCTGACCATGTCGATAAGGTGGTTGTTCTGCAACACCAGACGCTGAATATACTGGTGCAACTGGATGCTGCGCAGGATATCGTCGGCGTGATGTCGAGCTGGAAAAAACAGCTTGGGCCTGAGTTTGCCCGGTTTATGCCGACAATAACTACGCTGCCTACGCCTGGCGATCTCACCAGCGTGAATATCGAAAGTCTGCTGGCGATTCATCCGCAGGTGGTGTTTGTCGCCAACTATGCGCCCGCCGAGATGATCCAGCAGATTCAGAATGCCGGTATCCCGGTGGTGGCTATCTCGTTACGTCAGGATATTGCCGGGCAACAGAATAAAATGAACCCGACGATGGCTGATGAAGAGCAGGTCTACAACGACGGTTTAAAGCAGGGGATCCGCCTGATTGCGGATGTGGTAGGGCGTAAAACGCAGGCGGAAACGCTGGTCAATTACGTCTTTACGGCGCGAGCAAAATTCAATGCGCCAGTTGCGGCCATACCGGAAGCGCAAAAGGTTCGCATTTATATGGCTAACCCTGACCTTATGACCTACGGTTCCGGGAAATACACCGGCCTGATGATGCAACATGCGGGAGGGTTAAATGTGGCGGCGGCCAGCGTGAAAGGCGCACGTCAGGTGGCGCTTGAGCAGGTGCTGGCGTGGAACCCGCAGGTGATTTTTGTTCAGGACCGATATCCGCAGGTGGTCACTGAGATCCAAAACGATCCTAACTGGCAGGGCATTGATGCGGTGAAAAATCATCGCGTCTGGTTGATGCCTGAATATGCCAAAGCCTGGGGCTATCCAATGCCGGAAGCGTTGGCGATAGGTGAGCTGTGGATGGCTAAAAAACTTTACCCGGATGCCTATAAGAATGTCGACGTGGATGCGCAGGCGCAGGATTACTACCAACGTTTTTATCGTGTGAACTGGCAGTCTGATGCTGCTAAGTAAACGGGGTTTCCCCCTGCAATCATTACTGATAGTAGGGGTGTTGGTGCTGGGGGTTAGTTCGCTGTGTCTCGGACAATATCCGCTGTCGCTACGTGACGTGTTTTATCAACTCACCCATTTTGGCGATGCGCAGGATATTGCCAGTCAGGTGATATGGACGGTCAGACTACCGCGTATTCTGATGGCGTTGCTGGCGGGTGGCGCGCTGGGATTGTGTGGTGCTACCTTGCAAGGGGTGTTTCACAACCCATTGGTCGACCCGCACATCATAGGCGTAACCTCGGGGGCGGCTTTCGGCGGGACGCTGGCCATTCTGCTGGGCCTTGAGCCGTGGCTGATGATGGGGTCAACCTTCTTCTTCGGTCTGGCGGCGCTCATTCTGGTGTATGCCATTGCGGCCTTACAAGGGCTGGAAAATACGCTGGTGCTGATCTTGTCTGGCATTATTTTAAGTGGTTTTTTTGCCGCGTTGGTGAGCCTGATTCAATACCAGGCCGATACGGAAGAAACCTTGCCGAACATCGTATTCTGGCTGCTGGGCAGTTTTGCCACGGCTAACTGGCATAAAGTCCTGCTGCTGGCGATCCCGGTATCCATTGCGGCGACGATGTTGTACCAGTTGCGCTGGCGGATAAATCTGTTATCGCTCAATGATAAAGATGCTAAGGCGCTGGGCGTGGCGGTGGTCCCGCTGCGGCGTAGCGTACTGGTGTGCTGCGCGTTTTTAGTTGCCGCTCAGGTGGCGGTCAGCGGCAGTATTGCCTGGGTCGGGCTGGTTATTCCCCATCTTGCGCGGTTGCTGGTGGGGGTTGATCATCGTCGCTTGCTCCCGTGTGCATTCTGGATGGGGGGCGGCTTTATGATTGCGGTCGATGATATCGCCCGCACCCTGATGCATGCGGAAATACCGCTGGGGATTATCACCGCGTTGCTCGGCGCACCGCTGTTTGCCTTCTTGCTTATTCGTACCAGTCGTCGGAGGAAACAATGATATCTGTTGCGCTCTGCGTGAATCAGCTTAGCTATGGCTATCGCTCTCCATTGTTTGATCCCCTCACTTTTCAGTGTGAGCAAGGCCAGATCTGGGCGGTGCTTGGGCGAAACGGTCTGGGCAAGAGCACGCTGCTGGATACGCTCACGGGCACGCGACCCGCACTGGGCGGGAGTATTGACGTTCATGGGGGGATAGGCATTGTGGCCCAGCATTGCCATCTGCCGTTTCCCTATACGGTGAGCGATGTGGTGTTGATGGGGCGGGCGCAGCACGTAAAATTGTTTGCTCAGCCCAGCCGTCAGGATCAACAACGGGCGGAGCAGGCGCTGGAACAGCTAAACATTGCGCATCTCGCCGCCACATCGTTTAGCTCACTTTCTGGCGGTCAGCAGCAACTGGTGATGATTGCCCGCGCTCTGGTTACGGAATGCCAGACGCTGTTGCTTGACGAGCCATGTTCAGCGCTGGATCTTGCTAATCAGCAGGTCGTGCTACAGCTCATCAGCGATTTGGCACACCGGCAGGGCTGTAGCGTGCTTTTCTCGACGCACGATCCGTTGCACGCCTTACAGATTGCAACCCATACGCTGCTGTTGCTTCCCGAGGGCAAATGGCTGGCAGGGCCGACAGACGGCGTGGTGACAGAAGACAATCTGTTCCAGGCCTATGGCCTGCCATTGCGAAAATTTAGTGTGGAAAACTATCAGACTCCGTTTATTGCGCCGCTGTTTGCGATCCAGCGCTAACGGGCAAGAAACCGGCGGCGGTCAGCAACGCCTGACCGTCGTGGGCAAGCATAAATTTAACCAGTCTCATCACTTCCTCAGAAGCATCGAGCACCGCGAGTTGGTATTCACACAAGATGTTCTGTGCAGCAGGAATAGCAACGTAGCGAACATCGGACTGTGAACCGAGTGCTTTTGCATAATGCGCGTAACCAATAAACAGATCGGCCAACCCCTGGCGAAGAATCCAACTGCTTGCCAACTCACCAGGCGGGATGCTGAGCGTATCGCGGCCGCCAACCAGTGGCAGGGCGCGTGCACGAAGCTGTCGTCCAAGGCCCGGTTCCAGTGCATCCATGTTGTCGAATAATGCCCAGGTATAATCACCGGAAGGGTCGCAACCCGGTGTGGATGTGCCAATACGCAGTGCCGGGTCGCGAAGTAAATCCAGCCATTCACCGCGCCGGTTGGTGACCAGACCCAGTTGATTCCAGCACAGTGTATGCGTGGAAACGGCCTGGCGTGTGTCCAGTAGCCGTTGCGGATGTGCCCGATTTGCACTGGCGAACAGTGCACACGGTTCCCCGGCTTCAATACGCTCGCGTAGCAACCCTGCCGGGCCATAGCCAACGTTGACCTCAATGCCGCTAAGGTGGGTGAACTGATTGAGCAGTGGGGTAAATGCCAGTCGTAAACTTCCCGCAGCAAGGAGGGTGATTGAAGAGGGCATGAAATCTGATCTCTGGGCTATGGCGGTTATGCGAAGAAGATGAATGATACGCTCTGCACAAGGGATTTTGAAGGCATCTGGTGACGCGGTTCCGCTTGTATCATTTGGTGTCGTAGTCACATTCATCGGGGTATTTGATCCAGGGTGCGGTGGGATGCTGACGCTATCTTTTTTTGTTCTATGCTTTGACCGTAATGAAAAGATCCTGAACGGGAACGGAAGAGGGCATGCGTGCAGGGGGAAGACAAATGACAATCTTGTGTAAGACCTGCGGGACGTCCTATGACGATGCGCAAGGGGCGATAACGCATTGCAAAATCTGCGAAGATGAGCGCCAGTATGTTCCCGTTAGCGGGCAATCATGGATCGATCCAGCCGTGCTTCACGCGACGCATACGAATAAATGGCAGCAGCATGAGCATTTGCTACTGAGCATTCAGACTGTGCCACGGTTTGCCATTAACCAGCGGGCATTTTTGCTACGCACCCCGCAGGGGAATGTGCTCTGGGATTGTATTGCGAATCTGGACCCGGCCACGCAGACGCTCATCACCGCGCTGGGTGGGGTGAGCGCTATTGCTATTTCGCATCCTCACTACTACTCCACGATGCAGGATTGGGCGGCAGCATTCGATGCACCAATCTATCTGCATGCCGACGATCGCCAGTGGATTATGCGTGACAGTCCCTCTATTCGGCTGTGGGAAGGCGATGTGCATAAATTGCTCCCTACCGTGACGTTGTTACGCCTGGGCGGACATTTTGCGGGGGGGAGTATTATGCATATTGATGATGGAGAGGGGATAATCCTCGCGGGCGATATTCTGCAGGTCACTCCCGGTGCGGATGCCGTGTCGTTTATGTGGAGCTACCCCAATATGCTGCCATTGCCGGCAAGCGCGGTTATCCACATTATGCACGCGTTGCAGGATGTCAGATTCGACCGACTCTATGGCGCATTTGAAGGTCAGGATATTAAATTCAATGCCAGACAGATTGTGGAGCGATCGGTGCAGAAGTATCTTACTTGTCTGCGCAAAGAATAGGGCGAATTTCAGGAGAACGTTTGAGAATTTTCGAAGTAGAAAAGCACCAAATCAAAGGGATATGATTTGGTGCGTCCGAGTGGACTCGAACCACCGACCCCCACCATGTCAAGGTGGTGCTCTAACCAACTGAGCTACGGACGCAAATGGTGCGTTCAATTGGACTCGAACCAACGACCCCCACCATGTCAAGGTGGTGCTCTAACCAACTGAGCTATGAACGCAACGTTGTAGGTGACAACGGGGACGAATATTAGCGGCACAGACCGAATGAGGCAAGAGGGAATTAGCATTTTTCTGCATGTTTTCACGCGATTGCAGAGTAATTAAGCAAGTTGATTATATTTTGTTGATTTTGCAGCGTGTTTTTTATTCAGACAGCGAACTGGAGCAGGCAGGGTCGGATTGAATTACAGGGGCGCTCAGACTTTAAGCGCGGTAAGGATAGTGGTTTCTATTTTCTCTGGGGTAGTGAAGGGGTAAAACGCTTGAGCGGCTTGCCGTCACGCCCGATCAGGAACGTAGTAAAATTCCACTTGATCCGCCCACCCAGCGCGGCGGATAATTTGTCTTTCAGGTAACGAAATACCGAGTGCGTAGCGACACCGTTGACTTCCACTTTCTCAAACATCGGGAAGCCCACACAGTACATTCCATCATTTATATTAACCAACCTGACGAGCGTTCCATTCGTCGCGCGTGATTTCCCAAAGTTCAGAATCCAGCAACCCGCTGACATACTCTTTTTTTTCCGTCTTGATAAGCCGCATGCCGCTACTGTCTGATATACGTTTGGAACGGATATTGAGAGATGCTTTCGGCGCACGCAAAACCGTCTTATTTAACGTATTAAACCAGTAATCCGTAGCGACATTACTGGCCTCACGCATAAAACCCTGCCCCTGATATTCCGGATCTAACCAAAATCCACGGTTATTATCCTCAACGTCATAAAGGCAAATTAAACCTATTAGAGCGTCAGGGGCCTCACGGAGTCTGATAGTCCAGACCCACGCAATCCCTTTTTCCATATCAGGCAGGGCAACGTTATTGACGTAATTCTCCGCGCCGTTATCAGGATAGGGCCAGGGTACTGAGGAAACCATATAGCGAACTATCTCCCAGCGTGGATAAAGCACCTGAATCTGCGAGGCATCTTCGGCTTCTAATGGTTTTAACAGCAAGCGTTCCGTATGGAGTTTTGGTATTTTCATATGCGCTTTTCCTACTTGAGCAAGATAAGAGAATCAATGTGGGGTGGATTTTGAAAAAATATTAATAACCAGAACCCCAGCACAAATAAGAAGCATGCCTGCGATCGCTGGAAAATCAAGTTTTTGCCCACTGACCAACCAGCCCAAAAGGCTGATTAATACGATTCCAGCACCTGACCAAATTGCGTACGCAATACCCGTCGGAATGGTCGACAGAGTCTGGGAGAGAAGATAAAAGGCGGTGCAGTAGCACACAATAGTTGCTACAGATGGCCATAGGCGTGTGAATCCGTCAGAGAACTTCATCAGGGTTGTACCTATGACTTCAGCTACGATGGCCCCGGCAAGGAAAATGTATGAATTCAAAATCTGATCCTATGTGACAATCTAAAGCAAATATCGTAGCACAAAGGGGTGGGTGAGTTTGAACACAACCCGAACGACTACTGAAACGTCCGTTTCATGGCATCTGGCGAAGCACTGCAAGGTCCGCTTTGAGCGGGAGCAGATATTCAATGGGGATATAAAATGTAGCTAGTAAAACCGTCAACAAGTAATCTGGCAACTCGTGAAACGTGCGCCATCAGTATTGCTGCTTTATCGCGTCTTTAAATGTATAGGAGGGTTCAATGTCTTCAGCTTTTCAACATCGTTTCATTCTTACAGGTGGTCCTGGGTCAGGCAAAAGCACGATAATTGATACGATTAAAAAACGAGGGTTTTGGTGCTCTAAAGAAGCGGGAAGAGGCGTTATACAAGATCAGGTGAACATAGGTGGCAATGCATTACCGTGGGCCAACCAGACTGCATTTGCAGAGCTCATGCTATCCTGGGAAATGCGTTCGTGGCACGAAGCTGAAGGGCAAACACAACCATGCTTATTCGACCGTGGCGTTCCTGATGTTGTAGGCTATTTAAGCCTTTCTGAACTTACCATACCGAGGCATTTGGAAAATGCCATCGAGAAATTTCGCTATAACCGAACCGTATTTATTGCACCACCCTGGCGTGACATATATGTACAGGATACAGAGCGTAAACAATCTTTCGATATCGCCATAGCGACATATCAGGCAATGGTGAAAACATACCGTACGTATGATTATCAGTTGATTGAATTGCCATGTGTTTCTGTAGAGGAACGTGTGGATTTTATCCTTTCCAGGATAGTACGTTGATAAAATATCAACTACGCGTAATGACGAATCACCATACCTGAATCTGTCGCATTCCAGTGAATATACAACTTCCGTTCCCGGCACGGAGTGGACTAACTAACGGATCTGAAGGTCCGCTGTGAGCGAAGAGCGGAATTTAAAAGTTCACCAAGTACCAGCCTGCCAATAGAAGAGGCAGGCTGGTTTCAGTAGTATTGGATGGATACAGGTTTTAGCTGTAGCGCTGCCCGTCCTCCTCACCAATAGCTCTAATTATTCTGGCTGGATTTCCGGCGACAAGTACGCCGTCAGGCACATCTTTAAGCACCACTGCCCCCGCACCGATCACGCTACCTTTACCTATACTGACGCCAGGTAGGATATTGACTCCAGCACCGATCCAGACATCATCTCCGATGGTTACAGGAAGAGCATATTCAAGCCCCTGATTTCTGCGTCGGGAATCAAGGGGATGACCGGCGGTATAAATCCCGACGTTTGGAGCAATAAATACGTTGTCACCGATCCGAACTTTTGCCCCATCGAGTATCGTCAAATTCACATTAGCGTAAAAATTTTCACCGATTTCAATGTTATAGCCATAGTCACAGTAGAAAGGACCCTCAATGATGTAGTTTTTTCCATGCTTGCCGAGGAGGCTGGTGAGGATTTCCTCTCTTTTTTCCTTTTCCGTAAATGGCGTATGGTTAAAGGTAAAAAGTTTCAGCTTGGCATCATCTCGTTGCTTAAGTAAATCAACGTCATAATTTGCATCGTACAACAATCCCGCTGCTGCTTTTTCCGCTTCTTTCATTTAAATCTTCCTCTGAGTTGCTCGAAGTAAAGGACTTAAAGTGTTTGAAATGACAGTCATAATTTGTTTCCGACGTCATAAATTCTGCCAGGAATCCGACAAACCCAGATACCCAGACTATAGACAAAGCAGAACCCCTATATGTACGATTGTACATATAAAGTCATCAATGTATACCCGGTAAATAAGGAGTGAATTGTGAATGAGGAAAATAAGAAGGATTCTGGGCGCCGAAAACGTCGTTACGATCCCATGCGCCGAGAACGATTGATTGCTGTCACGCTTGAGGTTATCGAACAATATGGCGTGGCTGGAACGTCCACACGTAAGGTAGCTGAAATCGCTGATGTCTCTCTGGGGTCGCTTACATATTACTTTGAGAGTATCAATCATCTTCTCGAAGAAGCTTTTACTCATCTGTCCATCAAGATAAGTAATGCGTTCAGTGAGCGGCTCGGTGCAGCGAGGAACAGAGAAGAAGCGCTTACAGCGGTGGTGGATATTATCGATCAGAATATCTGGGGCTCACCACAGACATTGACACTCAGCTTCGAACTCTACTCGTTTGTTTCCAGAAATCCCCATTTACAGTCACTTCCACAGCGATGGATGGAACAGAGTCGTCAGGCGTTGGAACAACATTTTACGCCTTCGACAGCAAGGGCGCTTGATGCACTGATTGAAGGTATCGGCATACATAATCACTTTGATGAAGAGCCAATGCCTCGTGTAGAAATTGAATCGTTGATCCGCCAGGTGGCCTCCCGCGATTAATTTGTCAGCAACTACAGCTTTACCTTATTTCTGATTTATCATCTGGATATCGTATGAGTAAGTTACTTATCGTTTCTATCCTCTAAGCACTTCAGGCGAGCGGGTAACAGGTTACGGAGGCTGCGTCAGAGCCCATTCAGTGCAAAAAGGTAAATTCGTTGCAAACGATCAACCAGCGAATCTTGCAGGTATCCTGGGTCCGCTATTGGCACAGAACGGACCAATCTACTGGTTGTCAGGTCCGCTGTGAGCGGACAGCGGAAGTTCGAATTTTTATGAAGGCATTACTTAAATCGTAGCGTGTTAAACAAAGGGGGCAGTTCGCCCCCGGTTCTTTCCGCAAATTGATGTAAAATACTATTGAAGAGCTTTAAACAACGTCTCAATATGAATATCAACCGTGTCCAGTGCTTTAACAGGTAACTCTGTACCCGCAAACAAAAGGGGAAGCTCTGTGCATCCCAGAATGATGGCTTCAATGCCTTCATCCTGATACATCCGCCCAATGATCGCGGTAAACGTGTCTCGCGTCTGTGACTTAATAATGCCTCTTTCGAGTTCATCGTGGATTTTTTCTGCGATGTAATCAACCTCGTCAGCATGCGGGACGACCACCTGGATGCCTGCTTCAGTGAAAGGCCGTTTGAAGAAGTCACCCTCCATTGTAAATCGTGTTCCCACGAGACCTACTTTTTTCAGGCCCAGAGTCTGAACTTCTGCACAAGTGGACTCGATAATGCTGACAAGAGGAACTTTTGTACACGACTGGAGTTCATTGAAGACGATGTGTGGTGTGTTACCGGTCAAGGCGACGACTTCAGCCCCGGCGGCCACCAGATTCCCGACAGCCTTGGCCAGGTACTTCGTCAGCGCTTCATAATCTTTCCGTCCACACATGGTCAGGACGTCATATACATTGATACTTTCAATAGTTAGAGACGGGAAGAATGTATCGCCAATTCTTTTGTTAGCTTCATAAACAAATTTGCGATAGTAGAGCAATGTTGATTCTGGTCCGGTGCCGCCGATTAATCCAAGTTTTTTCATTTTACCCTCAATAGCTCCCGTATTAATCAAACGTGACCATTTTGCGATGATCAACAAGCGCTTGAGACTAGCTGGGAGGCTGGTAGCTGTTTAAATAGAGTAAATAAATTAAAAAACATGTAGATTCATTTCAATTGAATAAAATAGAATCCAATTTTCAATTATGGTGAAAATATGGATATAGCTGACTTCCGAACCATCATTGCACTGGTAGAAACAGGTACTATTACTGCAGCAGCAAATTTGCTCTGCCGAGTCCCCTCCGCAATAACCACTCGCGTTCAGAACCTGGAGAGCCAGCTCGGAACCACACTGTTTGTAAAATCTGGCCGTAGGTTTCTTCCGACAAATGAAGGCCAGGTGCTTTATAACAATGCATTGAAGATTATCGAGCTGGTTACCTTAGCAGAACAGCAGATGGTAAAGCCGGTGCCTGGCGGTCGGTTCCGACTGGGTGCGCTCGATAGTATGGCCGCAACAAGGTTGCCTGAGCCGCTGGCGCGCCTCTACCAGCAACATCAATCAGTAAAGGTGGAGCTGGTTACCGGGATAAGCCGCACACTGCTCGATGCCGTGCTTAGTCACGAACTTGATGCAGCCTTCATTGCTGACGCACCGGTTGATGACAGACTGGAACGTATGGCTGTTTACAAGGAAGAACTGGTTATTATCGCCGCAGCAAATTTCCCGCCAATACGTTCTGCTGCCGATTTAACTCACACAACGTTGCTGGTATTCAGTGACGGCTGCTCCTATCGCGACCGGCTAACAACCTGGTTCAGAGATGCAGGGATCAGACCTTACAGGCTGGCAGAAATGTCTTCCTACCATGCCATTCTGGGTGGTGTCAGTGCAGGAATGGGGGCGGGCGTGATACCAACACCAATCCTCGATACGTTTCCGACACAGGAACTCATCACAATCCATCCCTTTGAAAGTGAAAACAGCCAAATAACAACGGAACTGATATGGCGTAAGGGAGGGCTCACGGCTAATACCTGTGCCCTGATTGATATCTTGTCTTCAAACATTGGAATTGCCTGACAACTGCAACTAGTTTTGGATTATGACCGCCTGACAGTGTCTGCAATGTTGAGATCCCTACTGAGTGAAATGATACTACTAACTTTTTCCACCCTGCCATACGCCAATGCCCGGCTTTAATCCGCTCCCCGTTTGTTAAGCTAAAACTATCAACATCCGCTTATGGCACGGAGCGGCCGGTCACACGCTAGACAGTGATCCCCATGATCCTGATGACGCTCTGCTGTGAAGCAGTTTTGAAATAGTCGCTTTTAATTAAGGTCATGCCCTGTTTGCGGTAGAAATTACAGGCGCGTTCGTTCTGTTCAAGAACCTCCAGCCATACAAAGTCTTTCCCCCTGGCCCGGGCCAGCTCTTTGACGGTGTCAAACATGACCTGACCGTAACCTTTATGGGTGTCAGCAGGATCAAGATAGAGTTTGTTAAGCAGCATCCCTGATATATTCGTATCAGGGATGCTGCTTTCATAGGTCACTTTCGCAAAACCAATTGGCCTGTCGGTCTCTGCAACATACCAACAAACCGCTTGCTCTTTCAGGCTCTGTTCCAGCTCGTCCAGAGAAAATTCGCTTGCTAAAAAAGCTTCCAGTTCAGACTCAGACTCCCACAGATGTTCGAAGTGTGCGCGGTAGATGCGGTAACCCAGCGCATTAAGCAACATCGCGTCGGCCGGTGTGGCTTCACGGATTTGTAATGACATGAATGATACCCGTCCTGGTAATAAATTAACGATTACTGAACTATATCAAAATTGTCAGTGATACAGTGGTATGCGAATATTTCAGAGGCTTATCAGTATGAAGATTGTTTTTATCCCTGCGTTGATCGTTGTCCTGATTGATAAAGAACAGGACATGGGGCGGGAATTGATCCGCGATGAGGTTGAGTCCATCCGCGATGGCGCTACAGCCATCCGCCTGTCGGCCGAAGCAGCTGAGGATATAATCAGAGAGCGCGGCTACCGCGATATTGATCCTGAGAATGTCTGGCGCGAGTGGCTGGCGTATAAAGCTGACTGAATGTCTACGGGAACTCGCTGCTTTAGTGGCATATGAAAATTGTGCACTTACACGGATGCGTTTACTCCGCGCCAGGCGTGGAGCTGAGGGTCACCATTGATATGACCTTGACAGATGGATGGGAGAGTTTTTGGGGGCAAATTTGGGGGCATTTCTAAGGGCAGGGACATAAAAGGGACACATTAATAGCTGCTACACCCTGCTATTAACTGTCCCTGCAATTTTTTATCTTACTGATTTATATGTATGTATTTGAGTTTTAGGTTGATTGTTTTTTCCTGTGTAATCGCAGAGTAATTAAGCAAGTTGATTATCGCGCAAAGGGCGTGACAGGGTGCATGTGGGTGGTGAGTCAAAACACCGAAGCACGGTGCTGCGACTCCTCAATGTTATCCCCGTGCTGATTTCTTACTCTGTGTTCGATCGGATGAAATAACAATGGCTATGCCAGCCAGAACGATCAGTGTGCATACCAGAATTCTCAAATCAGGCAATTCGCCAAGAAATAGCACCCCACCTACCGCAGCAATACAGGGCACGCTCAACTGAAGTGTGCTGGCGGTTGCGGAAGACATACTGGCAACAAGTTGATACCAAAGTACGTAAGCCACACCAGAAGCCAGTCCGCCGGAGAGCAGGGCAAGGATGACGCCGTTGGCGTCAGTATGCACGGGTTCCTGTCGTACCAGATTCAGAATGAGAATAACCGGAAGGCTCAGAATGAAATTTCCCGCAGTCGTCCCGGCAGGAGAGAGAATGTTTTTCCCTCGCACAGAGTAAGCTCCCCATGCCAGGCCTGAAGCAACCATCGTCAGGGCAGGTATAAAAGGGGGAGCGGTTGCGCCGGGGAGCAGCAGCATAATGATCCCCACAATGGCAATGACGATCCCGGTGGCTTTGTATCCGCTAAGTGTTTCGCCTTTAATTAATCCCCAGCTAATCATGCAGATCTGCACTGCGCCAAATAGCAGTAATGCGCCTGTTGCGGTATTGAGCTGAACATACGCGATTGAGAAGAATAATACATAGGCACACAGCAACAGGGCATCGATGATTTTCCAGCGTATGTCTTTCAGTTTTCCCAGGGCTATATGCCAGATAAACAGCATTACTGCACCACCGAGTAATCTCAGCACGCTGAAGGTCTCAGGATCCGAATATCCATTCTTTAAGGCAATACGACAGAGGATAGAATTGGCTGCAAATGCAGTTAACACCAAGATAACCAGCAACAGCTTTTTCATACCCATCCTTAATGTTGACGATCTGTTGCTGAGTATAGAGTGCGTACATCAGGACAGGCATGCTAACGATGCTTTTGGTTATAATCCAACACGCCAAGGTTGCGCAAGGTGCGGGCGCTATCCCTAAGTGATGTTCAGGAAAGTGAGAATGGAAAGAATTGATACACGGCCACCATAGCGGAGGTACTTAATATCACACTGATGATGAAGTAAGTTTTGAAGGGCTGCTTTTGTGTTTTATGGCGAAAGAGTTGTTGGCCGACAATAGCGCCAGCCCATCCGCCCACAACGCCAAATACCAGCAACGTGGATTCCGGCACTCTGCGCCAGGCCTTACGCGCTGCCATTTTATCCACGCCGTAAATCGCCAGCGTCAATATATTGGCGAGCAGGCCCCATATTAGCAACGGATGTGGGGCAAAAAGGCTACCGACCGCAGCGCACACCAGTAGCAAATAACAACAACGATTGAGATTCATATCATTAACCACAGCCAGAACGGAGAGGCGGTTATCTTAACCCAGAACCGACACCGATAAATGGACATAAGATTCTCAGAAGCCAGGGTTATCCAGATTTCGAAGCAGAAAATGTCGGGATCGCATGGTCAGCCTGGAAAATAGAACATTATGAAAAGTAATGATATTGTTCTACAAACCACGCTCATAACGAGGTTATATGAAAATCAGAAGGTTCAGAAATGGAGATGAAATTTCGTTATTCAGCGTATTTTTATCTTCTGTACATACCCTCGCATCCCACTACTACACACATGAACAAATAGCTGCCTGGGCCCCATCAGATATCGACCCGGACCACTGGACCAATCGCATGAGGGCACTACGTCCCTTTGTTGTTGAAGTGGAGGGTGAAATAGCTGGATATGCGGATGTTCAGCCCAATGGGTACATTGACCATTTCTATGTCTCGGGAGCCTACCCGAGACAGGGCGTAGGGACGCTACTGATGGACCGTATTCATGAAGAAGCCAGAGAACGTGGAATGGGTGAACTTACTTCAAATGTCAGTAAGGCTGCGGAAGCATTCTTCCTACGGCACGGCTTTCATGTCGTGGAACGAGGTTTCCCTGTGTGTCGTGGCGTGACACTACAAAATGCACTGATGCGGAAATATTTGGCGAAACAATAGAACACCGGCTGATTCCTACCCGGCACGGTCCGTAGTGAGCGAATAGTGGAAGTGAGTCACGCACGGGGGAATTACTTATATTGCCATGTATTATAAACGGTGAGCAGGTAATAGCCCCTTAATGAGTCGATTATTAAATGCAAACGGAGCATAGTAAGTCATTCGGTACAAGATTATGCAGCCCAATCCATCTACACAAAAGAACTGTGAGGCCACAAATATGACGCCTACTTTACAAGGGGCTCTTGTAACGCTCCGTCCTCTGCTTAAGACGGATGCTCCGCTATTGATTGATGCGGCTGAAGATGGGGAACTTTGGTCTCTGTCATTTACGGTAGTTCCATCTGCTGACACTGCTGATTCGTACATTCAGAAAGCCCTGAAGGGGCAGGCCGAAGGCACCGTCATGCCGTTTGCTGTAACGCTCTCATCCGACCAACGTGTCATTGGGTCAACGCGTTTCTGGAAGATTGATCGCGAAAACCGAAAGCTCGAAATTGGTCACACCTGGTATTCACAAAGCTGGCAAAAAACAGCTGCAAATACCGAGAGTAAACTGTTACTGCTGCGATATGCCTTTGAGCAACTTAAGTGTGTTCGCGTTCAGTTTACGACTGATGTATTGAATGAGCGCTCTCAGGCTGCCATTCTCCGTATTGGTGCGGTCCAGGAAGGTATCATCAGAAATGAACGAATTATGCCTGATGGTCGAAAGCGTACCTCCATACGGTACAGCATAATCGATGATGAGTGGCCGCAGGTTCAGACCAACCTTGAGCGCCGTCTTTCCGGTCACCGGTAAGAAAAATTATCGAAGAATTGCCGACAGGAGGTAGGGGATACTACGTGTTTTACCTCGCAATCGACGCCTTTGAACGCCTGACCTCAAAAGCAGTATCGCGGTCACTCTCTTGCTGGCAGGAAGAGATCGATCTGCGTTCTTTCAATTGATGTAGGGCGGACATCACTCACCAGGCAGAAGTGCAAGAAATATCGCAGGATCTCAAACTCAGTTCATTAAGGGCTTGACCTGAATTGCCTGCGCCAGACTTGCGGACTGATAGTAAATCGTTTCTGAAAGTGATGCCGTAGCGTGCCTGCGCTACCAAATCCGTTTTGTTCTGCAATGTGTTCAATGCTTAGACTGCTACTTCTTAATGCTAGTTGCACACGTTTAAGCCGCTCTTCAAGCAACCACTGAGTAGGAGTTAGCCCTGTAGCTTCCAGAAAACGGCGCTGTAAGGTGCGTGGACTCATACTTGCACGATTCGCTATGGTTTCTAAGGTATGAGGCTCGGCGATATGTGTATGCAGCCAGTCAAATAATAAACCCAGACGGCGGCTTTCCTGAGCACGAGCGACAGGATGTGCTATCTGCTGAGACTGATCACCATCACGATGAAGTTGGATCACCAGCCGGCGTGCCACATTATTGGCAATTTCAAGGCCGTAGTCGCTGCGCACTACGTGAAGACAAAGGTCGATACCAGCAGCACTGCCAGCTGATGTCATCAAATTGTCATCACCGATGTACAGCACATCATTGACCACTTCTATTTCCGGATAACGCTGCTGTAACTCGTCAGTATATCGCCAGTGTGTTGTCGCCTTTCGTCCGTTTAACAGACCTGCGGCGGCAAGGACAAACACGCCTGAACAGATAGACATGATACGACAACCGCGCTGGTGAGCCTGGCAAAGAGCAATACAAAGCGCTTCAGGTACCGGAGTTTGAACTCCGCGCCAACCAGGAACTACCAGCATATCCGCTTGTTCAAGCAACTCATACCCACCATCCACCATCACCCTTATTCCACCCGTTGCCCGCAATTCGCCATCATCAATGGAAGCGACAGCAAAGCGATACCAGTTTTCTTTCAGTTCAGGGCGTGGCAGACCAAAGATTTCTACGGCAATGCCAAATTCAAAAGTACATAGCCCGTCGTAAGCCAGAACGACGACCTGCGGGCGGGGATCTGTTGTCATAATCCTGGCGATTTCTGTCATGGTTGGTAGCGGTGGAGGTAACTGATATCTGGTGAGATAAGAGGTAACACAGTACACCACACTACAACAAGAGAGAAATACCATGAGTTCAGTAACAGCGATCCCCGCCGCCAGTGCCCCTGAAGTTATCAGCCATTTTTCCCGCCGCCTTAGCGTGGAAACAGACTGTTCGGATGTCAACGCAGCCATGAATGCAGGAGAAGTGGACTTCGTGCTGTTGCATGTCGTTGGCAGCCAGGAATCTTTTGCTCGTCGCCATCTTCCCAACGCCATTCATCTACCACACAAAATGATAACCGCAGACATGATGAGTAAATGGCCTGATGATACGCTGTTTGTCGTCTATTGCGCCGGGCCACACTGCAACGGAGCCGATAGAGCTGCACTGAAACTGGCTCAGCTTGGCCTGGCAGTCAAGATAATGATTGGTGGACTCACTGGCTGGGAAGATGAAGGACTGGCCTTCGCAGAAAACGCGGTTGGCAGTTTACGGCGGTGTTGAATTTTTCGGCTGATTCGCACAATTTATTAATGCAACCGGATATGACCGACGCCAGTTTATGGCACGAAGCCGCCTGTTATGCAGTAACTGTGTACCAGACATCGACAGGCGGCTTTGAGCAGCAATATTGTGCTGCAGAGGAGGTGGTCGCTCCCTCCGACAACTCCCAAATAGCTCAACCACAAAAAACAAACCATTTGATTTTTCGCCGCGTTCACGAGAGAGTCCTTATAAAATACATGGGATAAGGAAGAAACGGAATGTTCACTCTTTACATGAGGTGGGATGCCGAGCGAGAACTGGCTCCAGGCGATATTCAGTTCATTCTGTCGCCACGAGATACACTGGATATGGCGGGCATCTTTTATGAACTGGATTACCTGGAATACGACCAGTGCAACCGCATTCTGCCTCACAGCGTCCCGAAGCGACAGAGAGGGGTTTACCACCGATACGCGACACAACCCTACAAACGCAAGCGTCTTACTGAATACGACGGACTCTATGATGAGGTGAAATGGAATCTGGAACACGGCGGGATGGTTGGCGTTGACACCAGCGAAAAATGGGAGCACTTCCGCAATCCGTTCTATTTCGATGATGACAGTAATCTGATTTATGACTGCTTCATGGATACCTACAGTGAGGGTTTTCAGCAGGCAGTGCGTCAAATCTACGAATATAGCCTCAACGAGCATCAGGGAAGAAAGCCGCCTCCGACCATTAAACATCACTATGCCGATGCCCCTATACAACGCGCCCAGGCGGGTAAAACGATTAACAGTAAAGCAGCCGGACGTCTTCTGGCTGCGGGTGGTATCTACAACGGCAATGTTGAGGGATTCCGGCGGACAGCCGAACAGTTGGGCGGCGATGCAATGAAGGGGTATGACGGCGTTCTTAACGAAACTACATCCGGGATGATGGTAGCTGCGGCTTCGCTGCTGGTTATACGTAACCCAATGGCGGCAGAGGAATTGACAAGCTATCTGGGCAAATACAAAAAGGCACACGTTCTGCTTGACGATGTGAACGTGTCGAATCTGAACTATGTCCGTCGCGACCGCGCTGAATATGCCGTGCTCCGGCGGGATTTTAACAGCGCCGTACGCCCAAGTTTCCTCAAATCGCTTTCCGATCACCCTGACGCACTATCAACGTTTGATTCCAACAATCTGCTGCGTCTCGCTGATGGTAAAGTACCGTCCGGGTGGCAAGTTCACCACAAGATCCCCCTGGATGATAGTGGCACAAATTCCCTGGATAATCTGATACTAATCCAAAACTCGCCATATCACTCAACGCTATCAAAGACACAGGCGATAATCACCAAAGACCTCCCATACAACGCTAGTACTAACGTTGTATGGCCTTCGCCGAATGGCGTAATTTACCCAGTAGGGAAATAAGCACGCTATGAACGATACAAATAAGATGATTGGTATTCTCAATACGTTGATGGTTTCCAATAATTACCCGGTAGCCAACTCCATCGCGCCTGACACCATGACGGACTTAATGTGCAATTCTGCGCCAGCGGAGTGGGATGAGGTGAAACGCGGTGTTTACGCAGATATTCAGCGTTTAGTAATAAATCGCCCGGATTACGCTGATATGTTCAACATCATGGACGGATTGGAGTACAACGGACTCACTCTGTACGGTATGACGCAGGCGGAGAATGGCGAACTACTATGGTCAAATATCTATATCCGTAACATTGATACCCGCACCGACGAAATCTATATTGACCCAAACCTGACCGATAAGGTGCTGATTGGTCAAGATGGTATGTCCGTGTTCGTATTCAACCCCAAAGACGACTGTTTCCAGATCCGCGATAGAGCATCAACAGATTACGTTATTGAGTCACACTCTACCTTTGGTAATCTGCTGTCAGCACTTATCGATACCGTAAAATAATAGTCACATTCTACAAACAGTTAGCCAGTCAATAAAAGGATGAATGATGTTTTTATAAAAATAATTGAAGTGTACAGAAAAGCGTTTTGCTACAAAGGAGTTGCAGACTGTGAAAGGTATTTCTTTTTTATGGTTGTTCCAACAGCCGGCCTGTATTGTAGTGCCATACCGATTTTGGCCACATACGCAAAAGTACGGAATGTCCGCTTCTGGCACCAGGCTGACGGTTCAAATGATAAGAATACCTAGATTTCAAGTGCGGCAAGGATGACGGTTTCCATTTTTTCTGGGGTAGTGAACGGAGCAAAACGCTTTAGCGGCTTGCCATCGCGACCGATAAGGAATTTTGTGAAGTTCCATTTTATCCGTCCCCCCAGTATGCCGGGCAATTCATCTTTTAGATAACGAAATACCGGATGCGTAGCGGCACCGTTAACCTCCACTTTTTCAAACATCGGGAATCTTACACCGTAGTTGACGTGGCAGGTCTGCGCGATTTCGTCGGCGTTGCCGGGTTCCTGCTTACCGAACTGGTTACAGGGGAAGCCAAGGACCATCAGTCCCTGGGCTGCGTACTTTTTGTAAAGCGCTTCCAGACCTGCGTATTGTGGCGTGAAGCCACAATGGCTGGCGGTATTTACCACCAGAACCAGCTTGCCAGCATAGTCAGCCATAGAGATAAGCTGGCCGTGCAGGCTGGTGGCTGTCAGTTGATAAAAGGTGGTCATAGCGAACTCCTCAGAGCAGGACCGGTTAGACATCGGCATAGCCATACAGCACGGTGCTGCTGGGGCAAGTGAGAAGCGGAGGTGAGTCCGCTCGGTTTAGTGCTGTCAGATTCCGTCCCTAATGCTCCAAATCTTCGCGAGTGGGTCCTTGAAAGTAAAGGGTACTAATATGGCAACTACGCGGTTGAGTCAGCACGAAACGAAGCGTTTCCCAGACAGTACGCCCATTCATTAGACGCTAGCCCATTTTGGATTGATCGTCGACAAATACATCTAACCCGCTAAGTAAGCTCACATCCGCTGGATATGTCGCTAACTCACCGAACGGCGCATTAGTCGCGATCATCTTGTGAGTTAATAGGTTAACGTAATCACTACCGTGTCAGTATACACGCCTGCCGATGGCCATTTCTGCGGCGGGACTGAACCGTAAACCACCAGGCTCTGCGCTTGCCCATCACCGGAATACTGCTTTTCCGGGTTGTCCGGCGTCCACGCTATAGAATGGGCAGCATCCTGATACAGGGCATAGCTTACGCACTCACCGTTATGGCACAGTGCGCGTTGGTTCCCCTCGGGGTGCAGACCATGACCGATGCTGACGGAATAGTCCGTCCCGGTTGGGCACTGGACGGTAATATTCGCTGTGGATGTCGCGTGAAGCAGATCGCCCTGAGCGGGGCTTTTGCTGCCGAATGCCATATCGTCCACGCTGACCACCTCACAGCCATTTTTCACCGTAGCAGAGGCGCTAATCTGGTCTGTAATGGTTGTCCCATTCAGGGCGCCACAGGCTGGGAGCGCTTGTAATGAACTGGCTGAGGTGTAGGCAATTTGTATTGCCGTGGCGTAGTCATAGTACATCCCGGCGCTGACATTCGTCTGACCGGGATTTATCTTGCCGATAAGCGGTATATCATGTTCAGCCGTCCCGCCTGCCGACAAGGCAAAATCGATTTGCGCATACACGTTGTTATTCTGACTCAGCGGCGAACGCTGATCGTAAATCGAATAGACCGAAAAATAGAGCGGGGTGCTTGCAGGTTCGTTCTGGCTCATCGCCAGCGGATCGTTTGCCATTACTTTCAGACAGGCGCGGACATACTCGGCCTGACCATCGTAGTTATTGCAGGTAAACGAAAGACGGGTTGCGGTGGTGCCAGTTTGTCCGGCGGTTACGGTACCAAAATCCAGTCCTGCGGGGCTGCCGTTCCAGCAATTAGCGGCTACGGCGACTGGACTGAATGTAAATATCAGTACCACGAAAAGGATGAGAAACCAGAGTGAACGAATTACTGACATAGTGCGTTTATTTTCTCCACTGCGCGAGAGGCGCTAAATTGCGTCGGCAGTTTTAGCGAACAAGAAGAAGATGCCCATTGAATGCGCAGTGCTCCGCCAGCAGGGGGATCTTCCAGATAAATTTTACCTTCATAGCCGACAATGGATTGCGCAGTGCCCAGAGCAGGTGCCTGTTCATGACGATCCCGTACGCTAACTTCTGCAGAGAAGGGCGCATATTTGCCATCGGGTGTCGTGACGGTTAGCAGAACGGCATGCGTGCGATAAATGTTAAAGCTGGCGACGGCACCGCGTCCGGTTTGTGGGATCAGGATTTCATTGGTGTAGGGCGCGCGATAGTCTTCATCGAGACCGAGAGGGTCGATATCGATATGGTTTGCCTGATAGGGATTCAGGTTATTCAGGAACAGCATGCCATTATTATCCGTATGACCAACCGGGCGATGCTCCAGATAAACCGGTACATTGGCTACCTTCGCCGTATCGACAAGGGCGAAAGCGCTACCCAGTTCGCGGGTGGCGTAGAAATGCCCCATAAACAAACCCACGGCACCGGTCATTGAACCGTAGTCGTTATTGTGTTGTTCATCGCGATTGTAGCCTAACGCCAGATCGCTCCAGGTGTTGCGGCGCTGGAGACTGGCATGGATGTTTTGATTCTTGCCTTGTTGCGCAGAAAGATTCCAGCCCCAGCCCGGTTTATTGGATTCCAGCGAGTGCGACAGGTTGGCCTGCACGGAATTTCCGTCTTTATCATGATTATTCTGCAGTGAGAGGTAATCCTGATGACGAAATAGCGGAATACTGAATGTGACGTACACGGTGGTGTTGTGTTCGTCGCCAAGTGATTGTGTGATGCTGGATGAAAGATTGACCTGATTTTCAAAACTTTTTGACCAAGAAATTCCCAGATAGCGTTCCGCATACTCGGGGAATGTCTGGCTGACCCAGCTAGCACCGAAAGTACCCGTCTTATCAAACGATATGCTGGCAAAGGCAGAATCTTCACGGGTGGCAATGTCGTTATCCGCTATGGATGAAATGTCGCGAAACCCTCGACTCGCCTGCGAGTGTGAGAGCGAGAAATTAAAAATCTGATTGTTCCACTGCCAGCCGGAACCCCATTGGTTACCACTGTTCGCCTGATAACGGCTGGCGGCTGCATTAGCATGAAGTGTACCCAGCGACGGAGAGAGCAAATAATCCCAACCTACCCCCTGATTATGCAGACTACCACTCTGCTCGGTATGCATGCCGACGGTGGTGGTGTCGTTCAGGCCGTGACGCCAGTCGCCCACGCCGACCAACTGAGGATCATAGCCAAAAGAACGGTAAGTGTAATCTTCCCGTACCCAGCCCAGGCTCATGCCCCAGGTTGTTAGCCCATCCGAAAGGAGTTGATTGGTGCCGTAGAGATTCAAATCCACCACACGTTGTTTACCATTCACATCGGTAATTACCACTTGCGCGCCTTCGCTGCCAGTAAAAACCGGTGCTGTATTAAGCGTAAATTGCCCGGGCTGAACCTTCTGTGAGGAGGTTCTGATTCCTTTGAGGTACAGATCAACGGTGGACGGTAGCACGACGCTATCGGTCAGAATATCCTGCGATGAGGTGTTAAAGTTGGGTTGAGTACTGTAGTTATGCGCAAGGCTAATGCCACCAAAACGGACGCTATTCGTCCATGATTGTGCGGATGTATAACCATCCCCGAGCCTGAATGTGAGCAGTTTATCCACGTTTTCGTAGTTCCAGTTGCTCATCAGGCGATGCGTTCCCGTTTGCGCTTCGTTGCTGCTGCTCGACTCTTGCGTATTGAAGGATGTGGAGAAAAAACCAGGGCCAACGCCAAAGGTGCGAAACTCGCTATAAGCTGAAGTCTCTTGTACGCCGTTTTCGTTGCTGGCGAATAAATCGTAATTTAACGCGAGCCCCCGCACTTCGGGTGACAACTCGGACGTACGGATAAGGCGCGAACCATTGCTGCTGGAAAGATGGCTTTCTTTGTCGAGCCAGTTTTTACTGGCGGTAATGGTCAGGCTTTGATTAAGGTTGTCGAAAGTAACATTGAGGCCATCCTGTGAACTGATATCAAAATAACCTTTTTGCTCCGGCAGAGATGACACTTTCAGGTTAAGTTTATCCATATCCTGACCAGCAATATAGAGTTTGTTATTGATGTTCCTGGCCTTAATAAACCCCCTAACCGGTTGCTCATTTATCGTTGCAGTCAGATACAGAGTTTCATTTTCTGCTGCCTGGACAGAAGTACAGACCACTAAACAAGAAATAATGGATTTAAGGTGTAATGTTAATGTTCTGCTTTTGAGCATTGTCATTCAAATTAAGTGATAAAGATGACGCGGTTGTTATTCCATTCGGTAACGGCCATTCCTTTTCACTATGCGGTAATACATAGCCAAGTAATCCCTTGTTCATGACAATATTCTTAGTACCCGAAACAAGAAATACATCACTTAATTTAACATGCTGGTTACCATTGTTTTTTATTTTCAACATTAATGGTTGGGCGGTACGAACGATGGATACAGCGAGTTGGCTGCTGGCAGGGCGGGTCTCTTTACAGTTCACAAAAACCGGAATGGAATAACGTAGCAGGAAGCGTACCCCATCTTTATCTGCCATATTATTTTCGCCGGGGAGTTCATCAACGATAATACGGTAGGCCTGTTCGGTATCACCACTGTCTGGCGTTGCTAAGATAACCCGAACCAATTGCTGACGAGAAACTGGGATCGTGGTCATGGGAGGGCTAACCATTACGTCCTGGGTCTCGGTCAGGTTATCTTTATTGTTCTGTTGATGCCACGCATAAACGCGGATCTGCGCCCCAATAGTGGCACTACCGGTATTACGTACATATATGGCCTGAGCAGATTCATCTCCACAGAACGCCAGCGTTACGGGGTAAACCTGCAGGGTGGCAGCGTATGAATTCACCGTGCAGGCCAGGCCAACAATGCTCATGCCTGCCCATAAAATAAATCGCTTCATATGCTGCACCTTTAAGGATGAATCAATACGTTACGGTTAAGGTTACGGTATCGGTATAGTCCCCGGCCGGGGCCTGTTTCAGGGCATTTGCCGTTACTTTCCCGAAGATAGGCAGTGCCTGCTGTTCACCGGTACCGATGCCTGAAATGCCATTATCCACCAGGGAGGTGCCACCCGGATGGTCGGTCGAAAGGGTGTAGGCTACTTTTGTGGTATCGGCGGTGTCGTTAGAACTCATTTCGAAATCATGCGTTTTATCCGTTCCGAGCCTATATCCGGTGCCGTTAGTACAGGTGACATAAGCTTTGGCTGAAGCGGTAACCGCCCCATCATTACTGCCATGAGAACCAAAATCCATATCATCCACACTGACCTTGCAGGATTTTTCTACGGTCAGTTTTACCATCATCTGATCGCTAACACTGCCTGAATCATCAGCAAAAACAACGGATGAAAATAAAATGCTAATCGCAGTCAGAGATAATGCAGTGGCTTTACGGTTAATCATTTTAAAACTCGCTAAGGTTATATAATCGATTTTATAAGGGTGGAAAAGGCGAGGAAGGATAGAGATTACTCATTCTCTTTGATTATGTATTTGTGCTATGTGCAGATCATGTAAATAATTGGGAACGCTATTTACATTTAGCAGAGCGAAATTTAATCACTGCCAAGTGTTATCGTGTAGTGTTGGTAAAAACATAACGGAAAATATACCTAAAAAGAGTCATCCCTCCCGGCGGTTATTTTCCGCCGGGTGGGACATCAATCCAGATTAAAATACCGACAGCCCCAATCCTTGTTTTACTTCTCTTAGCGTTTGCTGCGTGATGTCGTAGGCCCGCTCGCTTCCTTTTTTAAGCATCGCCATCAGCATACCTTTATCCTGAATATAGGTTGCCCGACGCTCACGCATTGGCGCGATGAGTTCTTGCAGGCACATCTCCAGCTCATTTTTACATGCCCGATCACCCAATCCTCCTTGCTGATAATGCGCTTTCATTTCTGCGACTTTGGCCTTGTCCGGATGAAAAGCATCCAGATAGGTGAACACAACATTGCCCTCAATTTGCCCCGGATCGGACACTTTTAGGTGGTTAGGATCTGTGTACATTGCGCCGACGGCGCGATGGATAGTCTCTTCACTTGCCGACAGGAGCAGCGTATTGCCAAGTGATTTCGACATCTTGGCGTTGCCGTCAATACCCGGAAGACGGCTGGTTTCGCTTAACATAGCTTTACAATGATGCAAAACGGGGGCCGGTAACAGGCTATTCATCTTGTGCACGATTTCATTAGTTTGCTCGATCATCGGCAACTGATCGTCGCCGACGGGTACAAGGCTGGCTTTGAACGCCGTAATATCTGCTGCCTGGCTGATCGGGTAAACCAGGAAACCGACCGGCAGCGAACGGGCGAAACCTTTTTGCGCAATTTCATTTTTGACCGTTGGGTTGCGCTCGACGCGAGCCACGGTAACGATATTCATATACAGTGCGGTGAGTTCGGCAAGGGCAGGCAGTGCCGATTGTAAACAAAGGGTGGTGAGTGAGGGATCAATACCTGCAGCGAGATAATCGGCCAACACTTCGGGTATGTTATTTTGGATCTTTTGTGGATTACTGCCGTTATCGGTCAGACCTTGCAGGTCTGCTACCAGAACAAACTGCTGATAATCGTGTTGCAGTATCGCGCGTTGGCGCAGGGAACCTACATAGTGGCCGAGATGCAGCGGCCCAGTAGGGCGGTCGCCGGTCAGGATGATGGATTTGTTGTACATAGAAGACTCCTTAAGTATAAAACCGAAAGGGGTCTCAAAATGCAAATAACCGCCTTTCGGCGGTTATTTAAAAATGGATAAACACATTCTGACCGCCTTTAAGAAGGCAGCCACCAACGCTTGTGATTAAAACCGTTGCAATCGTGTTTTATATTCATCAAATCAACATATCACTGTCAGGCGCTGAGGTAAAGTAATGCTCTGCCCGGACGGGGTGGCAACATCATTTTGGCTTTACGGGTAGGGTACCCATTGTTATGTTTGGAAATCCCTTTGTAATCATGGTGATAACTTTCGGCAAGGAAGTACAATGCATAAAGAAGTTCCTGTGAAACTCGATCTAGCAGCATTGCAAAGTAGTGGGCCATTGCTGTGGGAGAAAAAGCTGCGTCCAGGTGACGTTTTGTTAGTTTGTGGAAACAGTCCATTCAGTTCACTAATTGTGAAAGCGAGCGGCGGACCATACTCTCATGCCGCTATCTGGATTCATGGTGGTGATTCAGGCATTGAAAGTCTATATCTTGCCGAATCGGATACATCGGGTGTTGGATTTACTTTTTTATTGCCAATGCGTCTGTATCTCGGGGGGCAGCCCACTGCAGAAAAGGTTATTTGCATCCCCGAAAATCCGAGAGAATGGATTTTATTGCGCCATCCTGAATGCGAAAACATTGATCTCTCCAGGATGATTCAGGCTTCGAAAGACCTACAAGAAAATGATTTTTATAAAAGCTACTCTGCTGTACCAAGACTTCTTGAGGCCATAACGCTACCAGATTTTCCACATTTACTGGCAAAACATGTTGCGCAAGCAATCGAGTCCTGCCGTTTTGATAAAGGAACGCGGGGCGCATTTTGTTCTGAGCTTGTCGCTACATTTTTTTCCAGACTCGGTCTGGAACTGTTTACCGATGGACGTGATCCGCAGACCGTTTCGCCAAATGATTTTTTATTGCCAGAATGCCGATTAACCGTGGTTACGGATGCGTTTGTCGATGCTGGTAGTCTGCTGCCGGGAACCTATGGCTACGGAACGCCTTATCAAAAACGGAGTAACGATCCTTTTTTGCGTACGATGATAAGCAATCGCGACGTCTACGATAAAATCGCCGCAAGTATGAAGGGTGCAGAGAGCGCTCAGCAAGAAGCATACACCTGGATTATTACACCGCACATTAAGAATGCCAGTGCTATGGAGCACCAGTTTGCTGAGCAGATTGCGCTGGCAGAACGGTGGCATGAGAATGAACACGTCGAGAAATTACAGCATTATGCGATAATGTTTAAATATAGCCACCGCTTACTACAAAATTTATATGAACTTAATCATCACTATTGGTTCGGAAATAATCCCCTTATCGACATTGCTGCCTGGAATCAGGCGAGTGCAACGCTTCAATTTAGCGCCAGCCAGATGCTATATTGTGCCCAGCGTGCACTTATTAGAAACACGGCACTTTCAGGTCTGCGCAGAATAAGAAGCATACACAAAGTTTCACCGCCTGGCCGAATACAGTTAGTTAAATTTAGACGCTTACGTGCTAATAATTTGAAACTTTGGTGCCAGTATAAAAAAGACAGTTACGCCAGTCTTGACTCCTGTATAAAATTCTCTTCTGCAGGTGTGCCAGGTGAGCAGGCAACTGCCTATATTCAGGATGTAATCCAGAAAACTCACCAGTCACTTATCGATGAATATACCCATTAATGGGGGTACTTCCTCGGGTGAGATATTTCAGGAAGTACCCGTCTGGACTTACGCACCGCTTTTTAGCTCGCTTCCAGCATCCCAAAGCTCACTATTCGCGAACGTCCCAGCTCTTTTGCACGATACAGCGCGACATCCGCGGCACGTAACAGGTTATCGCTCTGGGCGTGCTGCGGGTAGCTGGCGACACCAATAGATACATCAACGTGACCGATATCAGAGACGCCAAAGCTGAGCGTCAACTCGCGTACGCCGTTGTAAATGTCCGTCGCAAAGCGATTGGCCGCTTCTTCATCCATACCGGCAAGCAGAACCAGAAACTCTTCACCACCGTAGCGGAAGGCCATTCCGTGGTCGTGAACAACGCGCTGAATAATTGCAGCGATACTTTTTATCACACCATCACCTGCCTCATGACCAAAACGGTCGTTGATGCTTTTGAAGTGATCGATATCGATCATCAGGCAACTGATCGGTTCCTGGTTGTGGACAGCCTGACTCATCTGGGTACGCAGAGTGTCTTCAAGGTGATGGCGATTGCGCAGACCGGTCAGTGGGTCATAAAGCGCTTTTTCCAGTAGTGCATCGCGCAGACGTTGGTTGGCCAATGCCAGTCCAAGTGCCTCGGCCAGCAGCTCCAGATAAGCACGGGAAGGGGCAGAATTGTCGCTGAGATTCTGGAATGAGAGCAAGCCGATGGCTTCACCCTGGGCGATCAACGGTACGCACAGGGTATGATCCTGACAGGACTCAGGCAGGTGGTAGCAGGCGATATCCGGCTCGCCCTGCACGGGAGGATGACTTTGCCCACGGCGCACAGCCCAGCATTCATCCGGATGGAAAGAGTCTGCTTTGCCTTGCGGAGAGAGCCAGTCGGCGGCACAGCGCATGTGCCAGGCCTCCCGGTCAAGAATGTAGAGCCGCCCGGCAACGCCTGGGGCAATGTTCGGGGCAAAAAGCTGTGCGACATTGATAACATCGGCAAAGTTTTCGCAGCCCTGTAAACGCTGGGTCATACGAGCCAATAGTTCGCGGATCGCCCAGTCGGCATCCCGCTCTTTCTCCAGTCGCTGCCGTGCAAGGCCGTTCTCGCGAAAAATGCGAATGGCTTGCGCCATGTCGCCAATCTCATCAATCTGATTAAAGTTAGGCGTCTCTACGGCGTAATCCTGCGAGGCGAGGCGGTGAACTACGTCGCTGAGACGCACAACCGGACGCAGTACGCGGCGTTTCAAAATAAAACCGAGGACAAACAAAAACAGCAGCGCGGTTAATCCGACCATAACTTCAGAGAGCGTACGCAGTATGCGGGATGTCCTGGTGGCATCGTCAATGCTGTTACGTACACGGTTATCGAGCAACTGCCGGAAATGATCTATCCGCACCTGCGCCCGTTCCAGCTCCTGTTCATAGGCTTTGCCGTAGAGCAGCGCGATAGCCTGTGACGTTTCTCCGCGGGCCATACTGGCGAGCGCCGTTGCTTGCTCTTCCTGTAGTGCATCGACAATTTGTAATCCTTCATGCAGCAGCGCCAGTTCTTCACCTGTCGCACCGACGTCTTTTAATTTTGTTAACCGCAGCTCAACCGCTTTTAGCGACGACGCCTTCTGACGATAGGCGTTCAGCGCCTCTGGATCTTTAGCGATCACGTACTCGCGAGCTAAATCGGACAATGACCAGGCATCGAGCTCTACCTCTTCGGTTAGCTGATCAAATTTATACCGTTGCTCTACCACCTGACGTTCAGTATTGTCTGCTCCGGATGCCATCAGCATAACAACGCCGGAGGCAATGGTCAGGCATACCGTCGCACTGTAAGCCCAGTTGGTGATTGTGGCTATTCGCACTTTTTCGTTCCTTCTGCGACGATTAATGAATAAGCATGATTGAAATTATAGGAAACGTATGATTTTGCGTGAAAACAAAAGGCGACCCGAGGCCGCCCCTTGTTATCGTCATGCCATCATAAATCTGGAGGGGTTTTTCCTTCTTCCATGAACGCTTCATCGATACCTTCTACGTTGCCTTCATGGTCACGTCCGGAGAACAGATTCCAACTGGCCAAAAATAGTGCGGCGATCAACGGGCCAATCACAAAACCGTTGATACCGTATATCTCCATCCCACCGAGAGTGGTAATCAATATCAGGTAGTCCGGCATTTTGGTGTCTTTTCCTACCAGTAACGGGCGCAGGATATTGTCCACCAGTCCGACAATAATGACGAAAAATCCGACAATAAACAGCCCTTGCCACAGCTGGTGGGTGGCGAAGAGGAAAATGGCGGCGGGGACCCAGACTATTGCCGAGCCAACCGCGGGCACCAGCGAGAGAAATGCCATTAGTGCGCCCCACAAAATGCTGCCGTCGATGTCGACAATGGCAAAAGCAATGCCGCCAAGCGTGCCCTGTACGACAGCAACAACCGCCGTGCCTTTGACTGTCGCCCGTGTGACACCCACGAATTTGGCAAACAAGTGCTGCTTGGCAAAATCGGACAGCGGTAAGGAATCCAGAATCTGACGCACCAGATACGGTCCATCTTTCAGCAGGAAAAACAGCAGGTACAGCATGATGCCAAAGCTGATGGCGAAGCCAAAGGTTCCTTTACCAATCAGGAAAGCACTGCCTGCGAGGTACTGCCCGCCCTGCAGCGCAATGTCGGAGAGTTTTTTCTGGATCTGCGCAACATCATCCAGATTGTGTTCTGCGAGGAACCCTCTGGCCCAGTCAGGAAGATAAGAAAGAATAGAACTGACCACTTCCGGAAACTGTGTATTGTTTTGCTGCAACTTGGTGTAAACCACATTCAGTTCGATTGCCAACGATGACAGGATCACCATCAGAGGAATAAAAACAATCAAACAGATAATCCCGATAGTGATTAACGATGCCAGACCGTTACGTTCGCCAAGCGCACTGCGCAGTTTGTTTTTCACCGGGTTAAAGATAGTCGTCAGAATTGCAGCCCACAAGATTGCGGAGAAGTAGGGGGACAACACGTCGAAAAACGCCCAGGTCACGAGGGCAAGAATGAAAATGAAGAAACCTTTGGTCAGTCCGTTAAATCGCATTAGTGAATCCTGTAACTGAGAAGCAGTCTCGACTATAGAACTGTTCAGCAGAATTACCAACTGTGGATGTTGAACGATGTAACCAGGTTGTTGATAGGTAATGTGACGCAGGGCTGGCTTGATTCGCCAGCCGGTTGAAAATTCGTTATGATCCACCCCCACTTTTTAGTCTGGTTGTCTGATGTCTACGATTCTCGACTCCTTTGTTGCTCCGCCGTGCCATGATGAAATAGAGATCCTTTACCAGGATGAACATCTGCTGCTTATCAATAAACCCAGTAGGTTACTGAGTCTGTCGGGGAAAAATCCGCAAAATCTCGACTCAGTGCACTATCGCCTGGTACAGATATACCCGGGCTGCACGCTGGTGCACCGGCTTGATTTCGGTACTTCAGGTCTGATGGTCGTTGCACGCAATAAAGCAATCAATGCTGCGCTCTGTCAGCAGTTCAGCCAACGCTCGGTGACTAAGGTGTACAGCGCATTGTTATGTGGACACCTTAAACAGGATGAAGGTGTGATCGATGCTGCCATTGCCAAAGATCCTGCACTGTTTCCGTTGATGTCGATTAGTGCAATTAGCGGTAAGCCTGCGCGTTCCCGTTTTCGGGTGATTGAGCGCTTCAATCAACGACTGAAGGATGGAAGGTCACTGCCCCTGACGCGGGTGCAACTGATGCCGGAGACCGGACGAACCCATCAGCTACGTCTTCACTGTCAGCATTTGGGTCATCCGATCTGGGGCTGTGATCTTTATGGTGGCCGCGAGTGGCCTGGCACGGAGCAGACGTCACGGCTGATGTTACACGCCAGCGAATTGCGCCTGGTGCATCCCATCAGCAAAGAACAAATCAATATCTGCCATGCCAGCCCATTTTAACCCGGCGGCTATTACGGTGTTATCTTGCTGCACGTTGCAGAATGACGGCTGACGGCTGGCGTTGCAGAAAACGCATCCGCAGCATCATCAATACCGCGGCAGAGGTCAGGCCAATAATAAAGCCCATCCAGAAGCCCGCTGGCCCCATGCGGTCGACGACCAGATCGGTGAGCGCAAGAATATATCCACTTGGCAAACCCAGCACCCAGTACGCCGTGAAGGTGATAAAGAAAATGGAACGCGTATCTTTATAACCACGCAGGATCCCGCTGCCAATAACCTGAATTGAGTCCGAAATCTGGTACACGGCAGCCAGTAACATCAGCTGTGCAGCCAGTGTGACAACTTCAGGATTATTGTTGTAGAGCAGGGCGATGTGCTCGCGCAATGTGACGGTGAAAATGGCGGTCATCATCGCCATACATACGCCGACACCTAAACCTGTTCTGGCAGCGGTCTGTGCATCCAGGGTTGATCCCTGACCCAGGCGGTATCCCACACGAATGGTGACGGCAGCAGCCAAAGACATCGGCAAGACAAACATGAGTGAGCTGAAGTTCAGCGCGATTTGGTGTCCGGCGACGTCGACAATCCCCAGTGGGGAGACCAACAGCGCCACCACGGCAAACAGCGTGACTTCAAAAAATAATGCCAGCGCAATGGGCAAACCCAGCTGCACCAGGCGTTTCATCACTACGGTGTCAGGTTTCTGGAAGCCACTGACATTACGGATGTCGCGCATTGATCGGGCGCGTTTTACGTAAGAAAGCATGGCGGCAAACATCACCCAATATACCGCCGCCGTTGCCACACCACAGCCTACGCCGCCCAGTTCTGGCATACCTAAATGACCATAGATGAAAACATAGTTAACCGGAATGTTCACCAGCAGGCCGAGAAAACCCATTACCATTGCCGGTTTGGTCTTGGCCAGACCTTCGCACTGGTTACGGGCAACCTGGAAGAATAAATATCCGGGCGCACCCCAGAGTAGCGCACGCAGATAACCAACGGCTTTGTCGGCCAGTGCAGGATCAATGTTATGCATCGAGCGGATAATGTGACCCGCATTCCAAAGCACAATCATAATCAGAACGGATACCATCCCCGCCAGCCAGAAACCCTGGCGTATTTGATGAGCAATACGATCGCGGCGCCCGGAACCGTTAAGTTGCGCAATCACTGGCGTCAGCGCCAGCAACAGGCCGTGGCCAAACAAAATTGCGGGTAGCCAGATGGACGTACCAATAGCAACGGCAGCCATGTCCGTCGCGCTGTATCCGCCGGCCATCACGGTATCGACGAACCCCATTGCGGTTTGAGCGATTTGCGCAAGAATCACCGGAATTGCCAGAGCTAATAACTGACGCGCTTCACTTACATACTTTTGCACGTGTACACCACTATATTGTTGTTATTTGAGAGACTAAAAAAGCCGCCTTATATGGCAGCAAGGAGAAAATGCAGGGGAAATTTCAGTCTATTGTAGCGAGGAATCCGTATTTCTCCAGTGAAAAAATAGGTGGGAGTGGCGCATTGCTGGCAACCTGATTTTCCACCTGCTATTGTGCACAGCAGAGATGTCTTAATTGAGTTCAGGAGTTACAGGTATGTTTACGGGTATTGTGCAGGGCACCGCGAAACTGGTGTCGATTGATGAAAAACCGAATTTTCGCACACATGTAGTGGAGTTACCTGAATACATGTTGGATGGGCTGGAGACCGGCGCATCGGTGGCACACAACGGTTGTTGTCTGACGGTGACCGAAATTAACGGTAACCAGATAAGCTTCGATCTGATGAAAGAGACGCTGCGAATCACCAATCTGGGGGACCTGAAAGTCGGGGATCTGGTCAACGTTGAACGTGCGGCAAAATTCAGCGATGAGATTGGCGGACATCTGATGTCGGGCCATATTATGACTACCGCTGAAGTATCTAAAATTCTGACCTCTGAAAATAATCGTCAGGTGTGGTTTAAAGTTCAGGATCCGTCGCTGATGAAATACATCCTGTACAAAGGATTTATCGGTATTGACGGTATTAGCCTGACGGTAGGTGAGGTAACACCGACACGTTTTTGCGTGCATTTGATTCCGGAAACTCTGGAACGTACGACGCTGGGCAAGAAAAAACTGGGTGCACGAGTCAATATCGAAATTGACCCGCAAACACAGGCCGTTGTTGATACGGTTGAACGTGTACTGGCCGCGCGTGAAAGCGCTATAAGTAACGTTACTGGCGAAGCGGGCGTTTAAGTCGGAATAAAAAGCCCCCGCGAGTTCGGGGGCGATGCTGTCTAACGGGGAACGCGGAGCCCGTGTTCAACGCCACGAGAGAACACAACCTGCCACAGCTGAATGTCGCGCGCGCGAAATGCGCCAGCACACGCATTCAGGTAATAACTGAACATCCGTTTAAAACGCTCACTATAGTTGTCGGCAATTTCTGGCCAGGCGGTCATGAAACGCTCATGCCAGGCCATCAGAGTGGTATCGTAATCCGCACCAAAGTTATGCCAGTCTTCCATCACGAAATGTGGCTCGCTGGCGTTAGCAATCTGGCGAACTGACGGTAAACAGCCGTTCGGGAAGATGTATTTATTGATCCACGGATCAACATTATTGTCAGTTTTTCTAGAACCGATGGTATGCAGCAAAAAAAGACCGTCTTGCTTTAAATTGCGGTCAACAACGTCAAAATAGGTGTTGTAGTTTTTCGGTCCCACATGCTCAAACATACCAACGGAAACGATACGGTCGAACCGGTCATTCAGGTCGCGGTAGTCCTGCAGCAAAATCGTGACATCCAGCCCTTCACAGCGCGTCTGCGCCATTTTTTGCTGTTCTGCTGAAATCGTCACGCCAGTCACGCTCACCCCGTATTGTGACGCCATGAACTGGGACAAGCCTCCCCAGCCGCAGCCAATATCGAGTACGCGCATACCAGGCTTCAATTGCAATTTCTCGGCAATCATTTTTAGCTTCGCCTGCTGGGCAGATTCCAGGGTATCGGCATCTTTCCAGTAGGCGCAGGAATATTGCATGTAGGGATCAAGCATGCGGGTAAAGAGATCGTTGCCAAGATCGTAGTGTTCTTTGCCAACGACCCAGGCACGTTTTTTGGTTTGTAAATTAAACAGACGGGCCGTTGCGATACGTAGCGTATCTCTGAAGTGGCGGGGGAGTTGGCTTTCAAGACCTGCACGCAGGACTTTGCTAAAAAACATATCCAGCCGATCACATTCCCACCAGCCGTCCATATAACTTTCACCTAAACCCAACGATCCTTCCTGCAACACGCGTTTGAAAAAGTCGGGGTTTTTAACGCGAATATCTGCCGGTGCCGGGCCATTAATGGTAATGCCTGCACGGCTCAATAACTCATTGGTGATTCGGTACCAGTCATCATCCGGTACGCTGACGTCTTCTATACATGATGAACTCATAGCTTCTCCATCACTGGTCGGTGATCAGAACCTTAAAACAGCGTAGACGCTTTTTTGGGCTTTGTGAGAAATCTCACGGAATTAATCCGCGAATCTATAATCCGACGTAGAACAGAGGAAGGGAGGAACCCTTGCCGAAAAGGCCATCCATGGAAAAACGGGAACCTGCTTGTTCCCGTTACTCTATAAATCTTATCGTTTTATTAACAACCGAAAATCAGTATAGGCCTGAATTTTTGGCTATTCAACCGATAATTGTTAGCGGGCTAACTAAATGCCCGCAACAATGATTAATGTGACTCACCGTGGGCAATTTGCGCGCTCTCATCCGGCAAGGATGTGTTGTCAGTCTGTGACTGCATTTTGTAGCCTAGCGCGGCCAGCAGCACTGTCGTCAGCATAACGCTGGTGGTGGTGAGCAGCGGCGTGCTGATTAGCCACGAAACGACCAGGCTTGCCAGGAAGCATAGCCCCAGTTGCAGCGTGTTCTGCAGCGCAGCGGCACGCCCTGTAGCCTGAGGGAATGGACGCAGCGCCTGGGCGACAACGATAGGGTAGATTGCCCCGTTTGCAATGGCCATCACGCAGAATGGGATCAGGATTTCAGCCAACGCAACGTGATGAATAAAGCCAGTAGCCCAGGTGGCGATAACGCTAATGGCATACAGGATAAGTAACCACGGCAGAAGCTGGCGACCCTGCCATTTTTGCAGTGCCGCACGGCAGCCGTAACCACCGATCAAAAATGCAATAGTTTGCGGGACATAGCTCAGACCAATCACCGCCGGGCTATAGCCCATTTCACTAAGGATAAACGGTGAACCCGTCAGCCATGCGAAGAAGCTCGCGGAACATGCTGCGTAAATCAGTACATTTCCACGGTATGTTTTGGAGCGCAGCAACGTCGCGAACGTCAGTTTATCCTGGCTATCATCGCGCGCTTTTGCCGTTGGTTTTAAGCGCAGGGCCGGCAACATCAGGATCAGGGTAATCGCAAAAAGGGTGGCAAAAATGGCCTGCCAGGAAAAATGTACCAGGATCCAACTGCCCAATAACGGTGCAAGTGCAGGAGACAATCCGACCAGCGGCATAATGGTGGCAAAGATGCGGTTTACTTTTTGTGAAGGATAATAATCGGTAACCAGCGCCTGCCAGATAACCGAAGCCGCACAGACACCAACGGCCTGAATAAAGCGCAGCACCAGTAATCCAGTGGCGTTTTCTACCCACAACATACCCAGGCTGCCCAGCGCGAAGATGGATAAGCCCAGCATCAAAATCGGTTTACGACCATAGTGGTCGGAGAGTGGCCCCCACAAAAGTTGTGCAACGGCAAAACCCGCTAAGAACAAACTAAGGCTGGCACTCACGGCAGAAGCGGGTGTCTGTAAATCGGACTGAATAGCAGCAAAGGCGGGCAAATACATATCCGTTGCCAGAAAACCTAGCACGCTAAGACCTGCCAGCCAGACTAAAAACCCTTTTCCTGGTTGCATTATCGTTTCTCTTTTTAGCAATAGAACATTGCCGCTGAGTGTAGTGAGTGTAATTCTCGCTGTGAAACGCTAATATTTGCTTACTGATTTCAAATTTTTTGCAGGCAGAGCATGTGGTCGGAATATTCACTTGAGGTGGTTGATGCGGTGGCGCGTAACGGTAGCTTTAGTTCCGCTGCTCAGGAGTTGCACCGCGTACCTTCGGCGGTAAGCTACACGGTGCGCCAACTGGAAGAGTGGCTGGCTGTGCCTCTTTTTGAACGCCGTCATCGGGACGTGGAATTAACGCCTGCTGGCGCGTGGTTTTTAAAAGAAGGTCGGTCTGTTATCAAAAAAATGCAGATCACTCGTCAGCAATGTCAACAAATCGCCAATGGGTGGCGAGGACAGCTGGCGATTGCGGTAGATAATATTGTGCGTCCAGAACGGACCCGACAGATGATTGTGGATTTCTACCGCCATTTCGATGATGTGGAACTTCTGGTCTTTCAGGAGGTGTTTAATGGCGTCTGGGACGCGCTGTCGGATGGTCGTGTGGAGTTAGCTATTGGAGCAACGCAGGCCATTCCGGTAGGGGGACGCTATACGTTCCGGGATATGGGAATGCTGAGCTGGAGTTGCGTGGTAGCCAGTCATCATCCGTTGGCGGCGATGCCGGGACCGATCAGTGACGATACGTTGCGCAACTGGCCATCGCTGGTACGCGAAGACACCTCCCGCACACTGCCGAAACGTATTACATGGTTGCTGGACAACCAAAAACGCGTTGTGGTTCCTGACTGGGAATCCTCGGCCACCTGCTTGTCAGCCGGGCTTTGTGTCGGGATGGTACCGACGCATTTTGCCAAACCGTGGCTCGATAGCGGAAAATGGGTGGCGTTACAGCTGGAAAATCCGTTCCCGGATGCCGCTTGTTGCCTGACCTGGCAGCAGAACGATACGTCGCCTGCACTGAGCTGGTTACTGGACTACCTGGGGGATAGTGAGACGCTGAATAAAGAGTGGCTGCGGGAACCGGATGAGGCTCCCGCACAACTGACTTAACGACGATAATCGCGGAATGGACCGTCGGCAACGGAACGACGTTCTACCAGGCGTGGGTGCACCTCGATAGACTGCGATTCTTCACGTTTATTCACGATTCGGTCTAACAGCATGTTGAAGGCCGTTTCACCCAGTGAATCTTTTGGCTGATGGATGGTTGTCAGCGCAGGGGTGAAGTATCGGGCGTTGCGTACGTTGTCGTAACCGATAACTGAGATATCCTGCGGCACGCGCAGTCCCATCTCGTCTGCGGCACACAGCGCACCCATCGCCATAATATCGCCACCACAGAATACGGCGGTTGGGCGATGCGACTGGGAGAGGATTTGCTGCATAGCGCGATAGCCGGATTCAGGTTCGAAATCACCCTGGACAATCCAGTTCTCGGGAACTTTAATCAGAGCCTCTTCCATCGCTTTCATGAAGCCAGCCAGGCGGCCTGCGCCGGTATTACGCTCCATGGGACCTGGGATCACGCCGATCTCACGATGACCGCGTTCAATCAGATACCGGCCTGCCATGTAACCACCTTCAAAAGCGTTATCAATGACGGTATCGGTAAAGTCGGCTTTTGCCTCGCCCCAGTCCATGACCACCATTGGAATATGGCGATACTCTTCGAGCATGGAAAGCAGTGATTCCGGATACTCTGAACACATTACCAACAGGCCATCTACGCGCTTTTGCGCCATCATAGACAGGTAGGCCTGCTGTTTTTCAAGACTGTTCCAGGCGTTGCCCAGAATCAGCGTGTAGCCTTTCTGGAAACAATTATTCTCAACAGCCTCGATAATTTCGGCGAAATAGGCAGCTTCACTGCTTGTTGCCAACAAACCGATCGATTTGGTGTGATTCACCTTCAGGCTACGTGCAACTGCGCTAGGGGAGTAGTGCAGTTCTTTAATCGCTGCCCAGACAGCGTTGCGCGTTTCTTCTGCGACAAAGCGCGTTTTGTTAATTACGTGTGATACGGTTGTAGTGGAAACGTTTGCTCGCTTCGCTACATCTTTAATAGTTGCCATTACATCTCACTCCAGACCATATCCTAAGCTCCTGAGAATACTCCAGGTAAACGTTTGCCTTCACACACCCTCAACGCAACGTCAGGGTTGCGGCACGCCGGGAAAACGACACGGAACGTCAGGAAGGGGTCAATGGCCGGTACGCTAATCAAGTAAGCGTGGAATTTTGTCTGATCTTAACGAAAAGGGGAAGAGTTAAAAGCAGTTATCAATATAAATCGTGAGAGATTTTTGCTTTCAAGTGTGTAAAAATGCGCAATATCACTTTTTGTGTGGGAATAAAAAGGAGAAAACTTGATGAGCACCGATCTGAAATTTTCGTTAGTGACGACCATAATTGTTCTGGGCCTGATTGTTGCGGGTGGCCTGACTGCAGCACTGCACTGATTTCCCCCGAGGGAGTTCACTCTCCCTCATCCTTTCTGCTTGTCTTTCCCTCCCTATTTTTTGCAAATAAGCAAAAGTCTTTTGCAGTTTTGTTAACTTTATTAATTTTGCGATCAATGTCATGCTTTTGACTCTTATGATGTGTCGTGCCAAGGCTCGACGTTACGGAGTCGATAGATGAAAATAAATTATCCTTTACTGGCGCTGGCGATAGGTGCGTTTGGCATTGGAACGACCGAATTCTCTCCCATGGGATTGCTACCCGTCATTGCCAAAGGCGTGGATGTTTCCATTCCGGCCGCAGGGATGTTAATCAGCGCGTATGCGGTAGGCGTGATGGTTGGCGCACCGCTGATGACCTTACTGCTGTCCCATCGTGCGCGTCGCAATGCGCTTATCTTCCTGATGGCCATTTTTACATTGGGTAATGTGCTTTCGGCGATATCTCCGGATTACACGACGCTGATGCTGTCGCGCATTTTGACCAGTCTTAACCACGGGGCATTTTTTGGCCTCGGTTCGGTTGTGGCGGCAAGCGTTGTCCCCAAACATAAACAGGCCAGCGCCGTTGCGACTATGTTTATGGGGTTAACGATCGCGAATATTGGCGGTGTTCCCGCGGCAACCTGGCTTGGGGAAACCATCGGCTGGCGTATGTCCTTTATGGCGACGGCGGGACTGGGCGTCATCGCGATGGTCAGTCTGTTCTTCTCGTTACCGAAAGGCGGGGCAGGTGAGCGCCCTGATGTGCGCAAAGAACTGGCTGTATTAATGCGTCCACAAGTGGTGTCAGCTTTACTGACGACCGTTCTGGGGGCCGGAGCGATGTTTACGCTTTATACCTACATCTCACCGGTGCTGCACAGTATTACTCATGCTACGCCGGCGTTTGTCACCGGTATGCTGGTGCTGATTGGCGTTGGGTTCTCTATCGGTAACTATCTGGGCGGTAAACTGGCTGACCGTTCGGTTAACGGTACGCTGAAAGGCTTTTTATTGCTGCTGATGGTTATTATGCTGGCGATACCTTTCCTTGCACGTAATGAGCTGGGTGCGGCCGTGAGTATGGTGGTGTGGGGCGCAGCAACGTTTGCGGTGGTTCCGCCGCTGCAGATGCGTGTGATGCGCGTTGCCAGTGAGGCACCTGGATTGTCATCGTCAGTGAATATTGGCGCGTTTAATCTGGGGAATGCCCTGGGAGCGGCCGCCGGTGGGGCGGTAATTTCCGGAGGGTTGGGCTACAGTTTCGTCCCGGTAATGGGGGCGATTGTGGCGGGACTTGCGCTACTGCTGGTCTTTGTCTCGGCAAGAAAGCAAGCGGAAGAAGTCTGCAACGCAACGAATTAAAAACAAAAACGCAGAAGGGAACCCCTTCTGCGTTGTCATTTTATGCTGCGAAGTTTTTCGCAACAAATTCCCAGTTCACCAGTGCCCAGAAGTGTTCCAGGTAGCCAGGACGGGCATTACGATAATCGATGTAGTAAGCATGTTCCCACACGTCAACGGTCATCAGAGGCGTCGCGTCAGTCGTCAGCGGCGTACCTGCGTTGGAGGTGGATACGATAGCCAGTTTGCCATCCGTTCCTTTTACCAGCCAGGTCCAGCCAGAACCGAAATTCTTGATAGCGGCATCGGTGAATTGTGCTTTGAAGTCTGCAAAGCTGCCAAAGGAGGCGGCAATCGCTTCGGCCAGTTTACCGGTCGGCTCGCCGCCTGCGTTTGGTGCCAGGCAGTTCCAGTAGAACGTGTGGTTCCATACCTGTGCTGCGTTATTGAATACACCACCTTCAGAGCTACGTACGATCTCTTCCAGTGATTTACCTTCAAACGCGGTGCCTTTAATCAGGTTATTCAGATTGGTCACGTAGGTTTGATGGTGTTTGCCATAGTGGTATTCCAGCGTTTCGGCAGAAATGTGCGGTGCCAGAGCATCTTTGGCATACGGTAATGCAGGTAATTCGAACGACATTGCTTCTCTCCTTATTATTTATATTGAGTACACACAATAGCCTCATTGTGAGTAAGGATAGGGTAGCAAATTGAAAGGTTATGCAAAAGAAGAACTTACCCTACAGCATATTCTGTAGGGTAAGTTTTTAGCGAATTGTTTTCGGCGTCATCACACGACGAGCGCCCACGTAGTGGCGTTGCCAGTAATCTTCGCTCAGAGAGGTTATTTGAATTTCCTGACCGCTGCGTGGAGACTGGATAAATTTACCATTGCCAACATAGACGCCAACGTGGTCGGCGGTACCGCGACCTTGCGTGCGGAAGAAGACCAGATCACCGTTTTTCAGTTCACCACGTTCAATCGGCGCAGCGTCGCGCAGGTGATACATTTCATTGGCGGTACGCGGAATGCGGAACTTCACCAGATCTTTATATGCGTAATAAACCAGCCCGCTGCAATCAAAACCGGTTCTGGGCGAGGTGCCCCCCCAACGGTAAGGTTTACCGATTTGGTTCATCAGGGTAGACATGGCGGTTTTGGTCGCTTTCTGTACTTTCACTTTATGCACATCCGCAACGGCTGTTGGTGCAGTCGTCTTCACTTTTACACAACGTGGCTTATGACCTTTGCGCGGGGTACATTTTTCAGTCCAGGTGACGGCAGGGGTTTGTATTGCCGCTGTTTTACTGCGACGGTTTGCTGTTTTCGTCGATTTTGCCGGAGTTGCTGTGCGTTTTTTGGAAGAGGAGGCCGTTTTCGTACTGGTTTTACTGGAGTTTTTTGTCGCCGTTTTCTTGTTGGTTTTTGTTGCTTTTTGGCTGGTTGTTGCGCTTTTCTTTTTATCTACCGTCTTGACAGTGTGGGAAGCGGTAGGTGTCGTCCTGGCCTGCTTGGAAGCATGAGCCATAGGCGTAAAAGGCAGTGTGGTAAAAAGTAAAGCACAGAGCGTGATCGAGATTCGGTTTATCCGCGCCACTGAGCAGTCCTCTGGTAAGGCAGGTCTATCGTGCCTGCGTGTGATTTTCAAAACTTGACGATTCTAATCTATAGAAAGAGGGAAAGTTAATAGCTTTTTTCGTTTAAAACTACGTTTCGTAACCGACCGCAAAAAAAAACAGCAATTCAAGGCGTAATTGGTGAACAGATAATCAAATCCCCATGCTTTACGCGGATAAGTGAGATTGTGAATGCAACTTTTAACGACAGGCGATAAAATAATATCGCGTAATGAAAATGTTATTTTCCGTTACCTGCCTGACCCGCTACAATGTCAGACTACTGCCGTAAAAGAAGTTTAAGGAAGCAAGATAATGAGCACCACTATCGAAAAAATCCAGCGCCAGATCGCTGAAAACCCGATTCTCCTGTACATGAAAGGTTCCCCAAAACTGCCAAGCTGCGGTTTCTCTGCTCAGGCTGTGCAGGCGTTGTCCGCCTGTGGTGAACGTTTTGCTTATGTTGATATTCTGCAGAACCCGGATATTCGCGCCGAGCTGCCGAAATATGCCAACTGGCCGACTTTCCCACAGCTGTGGGTTGATGGTGAACTGGTAGGCGGCTGTGACATTTTAATTGAAATGTACCAGCGTGGTGAGTTGCAGCAGTTGATCAAAGAAACTGCGGCGAAATACAAAACCGAAGAGCCGGACGCTGAGTAACCAGCAAAAATAAAAAAGCGACCTACGCAGGTCGCTTTTTTTATGCCGCCGTTACGCCTCTTCGGGCACTGGCAGAGGCCAGCCGCCGAGACGTTTCCAGCGGTTAACAATTTCGCAGAACAGAACGGCTGTCCGTTCTGTGTCATACAGCGCCGAGTGCGCCTGAGTCCCATCAAACTCCATACCTGCAGCCAGACAGGCTTTTGACAGTACGGTTTGCCCCAACGACAGGCCGCTTAATGCTGCCGTATCAAAGGTGACGAAGGGGTGAAACGGATTACGTTTCAGAGAGGCGCGTTCTGCCGCAGCCATCATAAAACTGTGATCAAATGTCGCATTGTGCGCCACCATGATCGCCCGATTACAGCCGCTATCTTTGATACCCTTGCGCACCATTTTAAAGATGGCATGTAGCGCGTCGTACTCGCTGACGGCACCACGCAGCGGGTTGCTGGGGTCGATGCCGTTAAATGCCAGCGCTTCGGGTTGTAAATTCGCCCCTTCAAACGGTTCAACGTGGAAATGTAACGTCATGTCCGGCATCAGCCAGCCCTGTTCATCCATTTTCAGTGTGATGGCGGCAATTTCAAGCAGCGCATCGGTTTTGGCGTTAAATCCTGCTGTTTCGACGTCAATGACGACAGGATAAAAACCACGAAAACGGTCACACAGACCGGAAAGTTGAGCGTTATCGGACATCTGGGTCTCTTAATACGGGAAAATTGCAGCGCGTATTATGGCAAAATGATGAGTATAAAACTACGGGCACAGACGATCTGCGCCCGAGGAGAGTTTAGTCGCCCAGACCGCGGCCGGCGTCTTTTTCTTCGATCAGCTCAATTTTATAGCCATCTGGATCTTCAACAAACGCGATGACCGTCGTACCGCCTTTTACCGGACCGGCTTCACGCGTCACGTTACCGCCGTTTTGACGAATACGTTCACAGGCCTCTGCCGCGTTATCTACGCTCAGGGCAATGTGGCCATATGCGGTACCCAGTTCATACTTGTCAACGCCCCAGTTATAGGTCAGTTCGATCACGGCTTCGCTGGTTTCAGGGCCGTATCCGACGAATGCCAGAGAGTACTTATATTCAGGGTTTTCGCTGGTACGCAGCAGCTTCATGCCCAACACGTTGGTATAAAACTCGATGGAACGCTGCAGGTCACCCACGCGCAGCATGGTATGAAGTAAACGCATCTTTCTTCCCCTTCAAAAATGGCTAATACATTCAAAATGTTGTTTTAGTATAGCGGCGTTATAACGCCGCTATCAATGAACGATTAGAAATCGATTGGCAATTCTCAGGACCTTACAGGGTAGGGTAATCGGTATAGCCTTCAGCACCGCCGCCGTAAAAACTTTCCGCACGCTGTGGATTGAGCTCGGCTTTACGCTGCAGACGTGCAACCAGATCCGGGTTAGCAATGTAAGCACGACCAAAGGCAACAGCATCGATCAGACCTTTCTCGATCAGTGATTCAGCTTTCTCTGGCGTATAGGCACCCGCACCAATAATCGGACCGTGGAAACGTGCGCGAACTTTCTCGCGAAACGCGTCTGAATACGGTTCGCCACCAGCCCAGTCTGGCTCGGACATATGCAGATAAGCAATGCCGCGCTTGCCCAATTGTTCGATCAGGTACAAAGCATCAGCCTCTTCATTCGGACCGTTGTCGACGTTCTGGAACGAGCCGATAGGGGAAACACGGATACCAATGCGATCGGCACCCCATTCTTTAATACCTGCATCGACGACTTCCAGTACCAGACGAGCGCGGTTTTCAACGCTACCGCCGTATTGATCGGTACGCTGGTTTGAGGTTGGCGACAAGAACTGGTGCAGTAAGTAACCGTGAGCAGAGTGCAGCTCGACCAGGTCAAAACCGGCTTCACGCGCATTGGCAATCGCCTGGCGGAAATCATTCACGATACCCGGGATTTCTTCGGTTTCCAGTGCACGTGGCATTGAGGTATCGGCACGTGTGGCCAGTCCATTTTCATCGCGCAGAGACGTTCGGGTTCCGGCACTGATGGCGGACGGGGCAACCGGAGCCTGACCGTTTGGCTGCAGGCTGGAGTGGGAGATACGCCCGGTATGCCACAGCTGAACGGCAATATGGCCCTGCTCAGCATGTACAGCCGCCGTAATCTTTTTCCATGCAGCAATTTGTGCATCACTGTGCAAACCTGGCGCTCCGGCATAACCTTTCGCCTGCGCAGAAATCTGTGTCGCTTCGCTAATGATAAGACCCGCACTGGCGCGTTGGCGGTAGTACTCGGCCATCAGCGGAGTAGGGATGTCGCCAGGTTCGATGCTGCGCAAACGCGTAAGTGGGGCCATAAACACGCGGTTTGCCGCAGTGATCGCACCCACCTTCAGCGGGGAAAAGAGTTTTTCAGATGACATGTTACACTCCTGAATAGACCGGTCGTCTAGTGATAAATTAAATAAAAACGCCTGTTAAACGACAGGCGCTGCAATGATGGTTTTGACGTGAGCCAGCGCGTTTTCCAGCGGCGTGGCACTACGCGACATTTTGGCCTGCAGGTTGGCACCCAGCCACAGCGCATACAACACCTGCGCCTGCTGCAAAGGTTCGCCAACAAACGACAGACAATGATTCGCCTGACCTTTTTCCAGCGCCTGCGCCAGCAGCGTAATAATGTGCCGGGCGCCTTTGTCCATTGCTGTACGCATATCTTCGGAAAGATCGCACACTTCGGCAGACAATTTCACAGTTAAACAGCCACTGATGATGCCGTGCTGGCTAAACTGGTTCAGAGTTTCCTGATAGTAGGCCAGAATACGGTCGCGGTAGTTTCCTGCACCCGTCTCAAAATGCGTAGCCAGTCGCTGATGATAGCTCGCGTAATGGCGCTCCAGCATCGCCACACCGAACGCTTCTTTTGAGCGAAAATAGTGATAAAACGAACCCTTGGGAACCTCCGCGGTTTTCAGTAGCTCGCTCAAACCCATACCGGTGAAACCGCGCTGCATACACAGTCGCTCGCCGGTCGCCAAAAGATGTTCGCGTGTATCGTGTTCAGTTACTTTGTTCATGTCGAGGAGTGTAATAGACCAGTCGGTCTAATGCAATAGCGCTTGCCAGATTTTCAGTTACCGTCTTCAATAGGTATATCAATCTTACAAAAGGAGGGGATGTGGCCGAACAGCTGGAGTTTTTCCCCGTCCAGAGCCCATGCCGCGGTATATGTCAGTCTGACGATCGCGGTTTTTGTCGTGGATGTTTTCGCAGTCGGGATGAGCGTTTTAACTGGCAGAAAATGAGCGATGCCCAAAAGCAGGAGGTGCTGCGACTCTGTCGCCAGCGTCTGATGCGTAAATTACGTGCAAACAAATCCAACCCACCGGAAGAACCGCAACAACCTTCACTCTTTTAAAAGCGTAATTGCGTATACTCGATGCACATTCACTTATAAGGAAGCTGCTATGGTTCAGCGTATTACTATTGCGCCGCAAGGCCCGGAATTTTCGCGCTTTGTGATGGGGTACTGGCGTCTGATGGACTGGAATATGTCCGCGCGTCAGCTAGTCAGCTTTATTGAGGAACATCTCGATCTGGGTGTCACGACTGTCGATCACGCGGATATTTATGGCGGATACCAGTGTGAGGCGGCGTTTGGCGAGGCAATGAAACTGGCACCGCACCTGCGTGAAAAAATGCAGATTGTTACCAAATGCGGTATTGCCACGACAGCGAAAGAGGAAAACGCGCTGGGTCATTACATCACTGACAGCGCCCATATTATTGCCAGTGCCGAACAGTCGCTGAAGCTGCTGGCAACCGATCGCCTTGATCTGCTGTTGATCCACCGCCCCGATCCGTTAATGGATGCAGATGATGTGGCGGAAGCTTTCAAGACATTACATCATAGCGGTAAGGTGCGCCATTTTGGTGTCTCTAACTTCACGCCAGCACAGTTTTCACTGCTGCAATCGCGATTACCTTTTACTCTGGCAACCAATCAGGTCGAAATTTCACCGGTGCATCAACCTCTTCTGTTGGATGGGACGTTAGATCAGCTGCAACAACTGCGTGTCCGCCCAATGGCCTGGTCTTGCCTGGGAGGTGGGCGTCTGTTCAATGATGACGCCTTCCAGCCGCTGCGCAATGAACTGGCCGTGATAGCAGAAGAACTGAATGCGCAGTCCATAGAGCAGGTGGTGTATGCGTGGATCCTGCGTCTACCGTCGCAGCCGCTGCCGATTATTGGCTCGGGTAAAATCGAACGTGTGCGTGCTGCAATTGAATCAGAGTCATTGAACATGTCTCGCCAGCAGTGGTTCCGTATTCGTAAAGCGGCTCTCGGTTACGACGTACCTTAATCACGTATTCAGCGTTCCGTCGTTCAAATTTGTGTCACTGGATTACACTTATCAGTCAGATACCTGGATGACGGAGGTTGTATGAAACGTTTGAGTTTAGCCATCATCACATTACTAGCCTGTGCAGGTGCACAGGCTGCCAGTGAGAAAGTGGTGATGAATCTGGTGACGTCGCAGGGCGTTGGCCAGGAAATTGGTACTGTCACCATTGCCGAATCCGCAAAAGGGCTGGAGTTTACGCCTGATCTTAAAGCGCTGCCGCCGGGTGAACATGGTTTTCATGTGCATGCTAACGGCAGTTGCCAGCCCGCGATTAAAGAGGGGAAAGCCTCGGCAGCAGAATCGGCTGGCGGTCATTATGACCCGCATAAAACTGGCAAGCATGAAGGTCCGGAAGGTGCAGGCCACATGGGCGACCTGCCTTTACTGGTGGTAAATAACGAAGGGAATGCCACGACGACAGTGACAGCCCCCCGGTTGAAATCACTTGATGAAATTAAAGGTAAGGCGCTGATGATCCACGTTGGTGGCGATAATATGTCCGATCAGCCGAAACCACTTGGCGGCGGCGGGGCACGTTACGCCTGTGGTGTTATCAAGTAATCAGCGACTCAGCGTGCCCGGTGGCGGCGCTTGCTCAAGTTGTGAAAGTGAGCAGTGTAGTCGCCAGATAAGGGCCGATAACTCCTGCGCTGCGGGCTGATGATGATGGGCCAGTGCATCACAGATGCGCTGGAGTTCATTAAGCGTGGCATTCAGCGGACGTTGCTGCACGCCACGTTCACTCATTACATCGCGTAACAGTGAGATACACACATCCCTGACGCGTGCCAGCGGATCTGATCGCGCCTCCCAGACGCGAAGTTGCCATACGACGTGTGAGCAGTTCAGTAACACCACTCCCCAGCGTAGTAACCAACGTCGCGCCAGTGCATCCTGGCTGTTGCTGAGCTGGCTGACATGATGATAGGTCAGCGACTCAAACTCGTTTTCACTGAGTGAAGGATGGCGGCTAAGTTGGTCGACAAAGTTACGCCGTAACGCGCGAATATGGCGGCGGCTTTTTCTCGCATCAGAACCTGGCCGTAGAATAGCAAAAGCCAGCCACGACAGCGCGACGCCGGTGATCTTCGCCGTATTGTCATTCAAAAAACCTGCAAAATCATAGACAGGAGGATTGGTCACCGCGATAAACGATCCCATAAAGACGATCAGCTGTCCCCAAAGGCCCGCCAGTTTCGGCATCTGTAATTTTAACAATTGCATGGTGGCAATCAGCGGAAAGAGAAACAGAATGAACTGCCAGAGATCGGTAATTTGTACCATCAGACCGAATTTCACCACAAAACTGAACAGCGACAGCAGGACCAGGGTGCGCATCAGCAAAGAGAGTGATTTGAATGGGGCCGCTACGGCGGAATACAACACGCAACTGATGGCGGCAAGCGTCAGAGCCCCGGAGCCTGACTCCCATTGTGCACCAATGCTCCACGCGCCGATGGACATCAGCGTAATGAAGGTACGCAATCCGCTCCAGAGAGCCTCCGCATTATCGGTATGACGGGCAAGACCCGGCGTACGCTCAATATTGATACGATCGGCCGTGACGCCCTTTTCCAGTAAGCCCAGATAATGACTGCTTTTCAGATAGATGCGGCAAAAATAGCGCAGACGCTGCCAGAAGGCGACGTGCCGATAGTCATGCTGATCGACGGGGCACAGCGGGGCGATAATCCGCGCGACGGCGTAGCTGTCGGTATCAGGTTTGACTAACGCGGTCAGCAACTGCTCGATGACATCCCGGGTATTAGCCGGAGGATTAGGCCAGTTCAGTAGCATTCGCCGCAGACTGGAAATAACGCTGGTCAACCGCAACTGTTGGTGTAACAACGCATTGAGTAAGGTATTTTGACGGCGAAAACGGTAGTGGCTCCAGAACGCCTGAATACGTAGCAGATTCATTGTCAGGATTTGACCGATCACCCCTTCATGGGCGGTGCGGATAGCATCTGTGGTTTCTGGTTGCCAGAGCAAGCTGGCATGCTCCAGCAAACGTGCATGCATATTTTTCAATGCGGTCAGCAGCGTGGTGCCATCGGATGTGCTGGGCAGGATCATCATCATCAAGCCGCCACAGAGGATCCCGACGATGACTTCGCACACGCGTGCCTGGGCGATATCCCACAGTTGCGTAACCTCTGTAATATGCACCATTGGAAAGGCAATAATCGCCGCGGTATAGCCTGCCAGTTGAAAAGCGTAGGCCACGTTGTTGGTGAAATGTGCACACGCCCAGGTACAAAAACCGATCCAGACTGACATGCTCAACAGAAACAGCCAGGGTTCATTGAGGGTATGGCCGGCTATAATCAATGCGGCCGTTGCACCGAGTAAACTGCCCGCGATACGCCCCAGGCTTTTGCTGATCACGCCACCAACGGTTGGAAAACTGACCACCGCTGCTGATGTCATCGCCCAGTAGGGTTCGTCCAGGTTCAGGTAATAGGCGAAGGTTAACGCCAGACACATCGCGATAGTATTACGCAGCGCGTAACGCCACTGTCCACCCGTGGCTTTAAACCACGGCAGACTGGCAGGTGTCAGGCGGGGCAGTTTCATTTTTGCTGACCGATGGACACGCTACAGGTTGTCCCCGAAACCAGCGTAACATCGTGCGGAAGGGTATCAAATTCGATACGAACGGGAACCCGCTGCGCCAGACGAACCCACGGAACGTTTGGTTTGATGTCAGGAACCAGACCGGAATTGCTTTCCACACTCTGATCATAAATGGCGCGACCAATGCCGGAAACGTGACCCTGTAACTTAATATTGCCGCTGTAGAGCGTGATAAGAGCAGGTGCCCCGTCTTGAATATGGCGTAGTTTGGTTTCTTCGAAATAGCCCATGACATAAAAAGAGTGACTGTCGACCAGGGCAAACAGAGGTTTACCCGTTGAGGCGTAGTCTCCGGTACGGGTTGATAGATTGGTGACCCAGCCTGTGACCGGGGCTTTGACTACCGTTTGCGCCAGTTGCCACTGAGCATGGCGCAAACTGGCCTGGGCTGCGGCAACGGTCGCCTGCATGGCTTTTACATTGAGCAGTGCGCTGTCCAAATCTTCGGCCGAGATGAAATTTTGCGACAAATTGCGGCGACGTTTGGCTTCATTATTGGCTTTGGTCAGATCGGACTGCGCTTTGGCCAACTGAGCCTGTGCGTTCAGCTCAGCAATCTGGAAAGGGGTCTTGTCGATAACAAAAAGAACATCGCCTTTGTTAACCAGTTGATTATCTTTAATGTTGAGTTCACTAATGCTGCCAGAGATCTGCGGAGTGATGCTGACCTGTTCAGCGCGGACTTTTCCGTCACGCGTCCATGGCGATTGCATATAGTAATTCCACATCCACCACCCGGCGAGGACGGCAATAACAGCGACTATAATAGTGGAGAAGTATTTAATGGTTTTAAGCGACATAATCACCACGCAATCAACATGACAAAGGCCAGACACACGCAAAGCGTAAAGAGGGACAGATCCATTAACAGGGGATGCCAGATTTCGCCAGAATAGATCCCGTCGCGTAGCAGGCGATGAACAACTAGCCAGAGGATAAATCCTGCAACAAACGCCTTGAAAATAGGGGGGAAGTAGACAGATGCTCCGATCATTAAATCTTGTAGGGGCAATCCTGTTGCATTAAACATAAACTTCACGGGCAAAATCCTTGGCGAAAAGAGCGTTGCTATAGGTTTAGCAAAAAAAGGGACAATGTGTCTCTGTAAGGCATAATGTCTGAAAAAATGTCATCCGGTAAGCAAATTTGGCAATACATTTGTTTTGGGAATACAAATGCTGCACACTATTCTAAAATCAGCACAATAACTTAGCAAGCTAATTATAAGGAGATGAAATTGGAATCGCCATTAGGTTCTGATCTGGCACGGTTGGTGCGCATTTGGCGTGCTCTGATTGACCATCGCCTGAAACCTCTGGAGTTGACGCAGACGCATTGGGTTACGCTGCACAACATTCATCAGTTGCCACCGGATCAATCACAGATCCAGCTGGCTAAAGCGATTGGTATTGAGCAGCCTTCATTGGTGCGTACGCTCGACCAGTTAGAAGAAAAGGGACTCATTTCACGACAGACTTGCGCCAGCGATCGTCGGGCAAAGAGAATTAAATTAACGGAGAAGGCCGAACCGCTGATTGCTGATATGGAAGCGGTTATCAACAAAACGCGCGGCGAAATTTTGGAAGGGATTTCCGCTGAGGAAATTGATCTGCTGATAAAACTGGTCGCCAGACTGGAACACAATATCATTGAACTGCAGTCGCAGGGCTAAAGCGATCAAAACGACGTGTGGCCAGAGGCTGACCACACGTGAATTCGATTAACGTGGAGACACGGTAACCTGGCTACCATTGTTAGCCATAACAACGCGCTGACCTGCAGAGAATTTGGTCGCACCCTGCTTCTGAACCACCATGATGGTATTACCGTCATCCTTACGAATTTCCAGTTCTACGCCCTGGGTTTTATTCATCGCGCCTTGTACGCCCTGGCCTGCTACGCCACCGGCAACCGCGCCTGCAGCTGTCGCTAATGAACGACCGGTACCGCCGCCTACTGTGTTACCGAGGAACCCACCCAGCACAGCACCACCAATAGCGCCAATCACGTTTGCGTCGTCACCACCCTGGATTTGCACCGGACGAACATGAACAATCGTACCGTAGGTAACGTTCTGAACTTGTTTCGCTTCGGATGCGGTATACACGTCACCTGAAAGGCTATCATTGTTAACGCAGCCCGCTAAAGATACGCCCATTAATGAAACAATCAGCACACGTTTAATCATTTACAAATCTCCTTTGTCACCACGAAACGCTAATAAAGCACTCCTCATGGCTAAATTATATGGCATTTGTGAGTCTAAGGTCACATGTTCTACTGGAACAATATGAAAATCTTAACCGAAATCGGGTTAACCGAGTATAAACGAATCATTCATCACGTTAATGGAATTTAGGGGTTACTGGAAAGATCAACCCACAAAAATCATTAAGGAAGCATGGAATTAGTCGACACTTTATGGTGGAGTGTCAAGGCTAATTTGCTTAAAAGGATGACGTATGAAATCGGGCCGTTTTATCGGAGTGATGTCTGGAACCAGTCTTGATGGTGTGGATGTTGTGCTGGCGGCGATAGATGAAACGATGGTTGCGCAGCAGGCAAGTCTGACATGGCCCATCCCCGTTCATGTAAAACAGGCCATTCTGGATATCTGCCAGGGGCAGCAACTGACGCTTTCCCAATACGGTCAACTGGACACGCAGTTGGGGCGTTTGTTCGCCGATGCGGTCAATGCGTTGCTGCAGCAGGAAAAATTAAAACCGCAGGATATTGTTGCTATCGGCTGTCATGGGCAAACCGTGTGGCATGAACCGACAGGAATTGCGCCCCACACGCTACAAATTGGTGATAACAACCAGATTGTTGCGCGTACCGGGGTAACGGTAGTCGGTGATTTTCGTCGGCGCGATATCGCGTTAGGCGGACAGGGGGCACCGCTGGTTCCAGCTTTTCACCAGGCGTTGCTGGCGCATCCAACGGAGCGCCGGATGGTGTTAAATATTGGTGGTATTGCCAATCTGTCACTGCTCATCCCAAAACAACCGGTTCGGGGATATGACACCGGTCCGGGCAATATGCTGATGGATGCCTGGATTTGGCGGCAATGTGGCCAACCTTATGATAAAGATGCGCAATGGGCCTGTTCGGGTACAGTGATTCTGCCGCTGCTGCAAACGATGCTTAATGACCCGTATTTTTCTGCACCAGCGCCAAAGAGTACGGGGCGTGAGTATTTTAATTATGGCTGGATTGAACGCCATCTGGCGCAGTTCCCGGGAATTAGCCCACGAGACGTACAGGCGACGTTGGCTGAACTGACGGCCGTGACGATTTCCGAACAGGTCCTGTTGAGCGGAGGGTGTGAACGGTTGATGGTATGTGGCGGCGGAAGCCGTAATCCACTTCTTATGATGCGTCTGGCGGCGCTGTTGCCGGGTACGGAAGTGACCTCCACCGATGAAGCAGGGATCAGTGGTGATGATATGGAAGCGTTAGCCTTTGCCTGGCTGGCGTGGCGTACACTTGCGGGACTGCCGGGGAACCTGCCTTCGGTGACCGGCGCATCTGAGCCCAGCGTTTTAGGGGCTATTTTTCCCGCCAATCCACGAACTCAGAGTTAACTGAAATTATTCCAGGCGGTATACCGATAAACTAGGGATGTTAGGGAGGGTGTTTTTGCCCTCCGGGACCAGGAAAGTCTTCAGGATATGGCTATGAAAAAACTGTTATTAGTGTGTCTGCCCGTATTGCTTACCGGTTGTAGTGTGTACAACCAATTTGTCGAGCGTATGCAAACGGATACGCTCGAATATCGCTGTGATGAAAAACCGCTTACCGTAAAATTGAATAATACCCGACAGGTGGCGAGCTTTGTTTATGATAATCAACTATTAAATCTCAAACAGGGCGTGTCGGCATCGGGTGCACGCTACACAGATGGTATCTACGTCTTCTGGTCTAAAGGAGACAACGCGACGGTATATAAACGAGACAGAATTGTGCTGAATAACTGTCAGTTACAGAACCCGAAGCGTTGAGATTTTCACCTGGGCGGCGCACAATAGCGTCACCCACTGACAATCCGTAGCCCAACATCATGTCTGATAACGACGAATTGCAGCAAATCGCGCATCTGCGCCGTGAATACACGAAAGGCGGTCTTCGCCGCCGCGATCTTCCCGCCGAACCCCTCGCTCTGTTTGAGCGCTGGCTGGGGCAAGCCTGTGATGCAAAACTGGCAGACCCTACCGCTATGGTCGTCGCAACAGTCGATGAACACGGCCAGCCGTACCAGCGAATCGTGTTGCTCAAACATTATGATGACAAAGGGCTGGTGTTTTATACCAACATGGGCAGCCGTAAGGCGCACCAGATCGAGAACAACCCGCGCATCAGCCTGTTATTCCCCTGGCATACGCTGGAACGGCAGGTGATGGTTATCGGTAAGGCCGAACGCTTGTCCACGCTTGAGGTGGTGAAATATTTCCACAGTCGCCCGCGCGATAGCCAGATTGGCGCCTGGGTTTCTAAGCAGTCCAGTCGGATCTCCGCACGTGGAATTCTGGAGAGTAAATTTCTTGAGCTGAAGCAGAAGTTTCAGCAAGGGGAAGTGCCGTTGCCAAGTTTCTGGGGCGGCTTTCGCGTGAGCATTGAACAAATGGAGTTCTGGCAGGGTGGCGAAAACCGTCTGCACGACCGTTTTTTATACCAACGTGAAGATGACGCGTGGAAAATTGACCGTCTGGCCCCCTAAAGATGCAAAATTCTTGTTTTAAGCGCTGGTGCTGATGAATCCGGCGCTTTATTCTATGTCTCTTTCGCATCAGGCGAAAAGTCGTGTACCGGCAAAGGTGCAGTCGTTTTATACATGGAGATTTTGATGGCAAGCAGTAACTTGATTAAACAATTGCAAGAGCGGGGGCTGGTGGCCCAGGTGACGGACGAGGAAGCGTTAGCAGAGCGACTGGCGCAAGGCCCGATCGCGCTCTATTGCGGCTTCGATCCTACCGCTGACAGCTTGCATTTGGGGCATCTGGTTCCATTGTTATGCCTGAAACGCTTCCAGCAGGCAGGCCATAAGCCTGTTGCGTTGGTAGGCGGTGCAACGGGTCTGATTGGTGATCCGAGCTTTAAAGCCGCCGAGCGTAAACTGAATACCGAAGATACCGTGCAAGAGTGGGTGGATAAAATCCGCAAACAGGTTGCACCGTTCCTCGATTTCGACTGTGGCGACAACTCGGCGATTGCTGCGAACAACTACGACTGGTTTGGCGGTATGAACGTACTGACTTTCCTGCGTGATATCGGCAAACACTTCTCCGTAAACCAGATGATCAACAAAGAAGCGGTTAAGCAGCGTTTGAACCGTGACGATCAGGGGATCTCCTTTACCGAGTTTTCTTACAACCTGCTGCAAGGTTATGATTTTGCCTGCCTGAATAAACTGCATGGCGTGGCATTGCAAATTGGTGGTTCTGACCAGTGGGGGAACATCACCTCTGGTATCGATCTGACCCGCCGCCTGCATCAGAACCAGGTATTTGGCCTGACGGTTCCGCTGATCACTAAAGCTGACGGTACCAAGTTCGGTAAAACGGAAGGTGGCGCAGTTTGGTTGGATCCGAAGAAAACCAGTCCATACAAGTTCTACCAGTTCTGGATCAATACGGCTGATGCGGACGTATATCGCTTCCTGAAATTCTTCACCTTTATGGACATTGAAGAGATCAATGCGCTGGAAGAAGAAGATAAGAACAGCGGTAAAGCACCGCGTGCCCAGTATGTTCTGGCTGAGCAGGTAACGCGTCTGGTTCACGGCGAAGAAGGTTTAGTGGCGGCGAAACGCATTACCGAAAGCCTGTTCAATGGTAACCTGAGCGATCTGAGCGAAGCGGACTTCGAACAGCTGGCGCAGGATGGTGTACCAATGATCGAAATGGACAAGGGTGCCGACCTGATGCAGGCGCTGGTGGATTCTGAACTGCAGCCTTCGCGCGGTCAGGCGCGTAAGACCATTGCGTCTAATGCGGTCACCATTAATGGTGAGAAACAATCTGACCCGGAATATTTCTTCCAGGACAGTGATATTTTGTTCGGCCGCTACACCTTACTGCGCCGTGGCAAAAAGAACTACTGTCTGATTTGCTGGAAATAAGTAAAAGTCAGCAGGGGCGTGGGAAACTACGCCCCTTTATTTTTTAGGGTTGTGGTAAGTAAAATGAAGAATATCCTCGCCATCCAGTCCCACGTTGTTTTTGGCCATGCCGGCAACAGTGCTGCCGAATTTCCGATGCGTCGTCTTGGCGCGAATGTCTGGCCGCTCAACACCGTTCAGTTTTCTAACCACACGCAGTACGGTAAATGGACCGGCTGTGTTATGCCGCCCAGCCACCTGACTGAAATTGTTCAGGGTATTGCTGATATCGATAAACTAAAGACCTGCGATGCGGTGCTGAGTGGTTATCTGGGATCCGCAGAGCAGGGCGAGCATATTCTGGGTATTGTGCGCAAAGTGAAAGCGGCAAATCCTCAGGCGAAATTCTTTTGCGATCCAGTGATGGGGCATCCTGAAAAAGGCTGCATCGTGGCACCTGGCGTTGCGGAATTTCATGTTCGTCACGCACTTCCGGCCAGCGACATTATCGCGCCAAATTTGATTGAACTCGAAATTCTGTGCGAGCATGCGGTTAACAATGTTGATGAAGCGGTGATGGCTGCCCGTGAACTGATTGCTCAGGGACCGGAAATTGTGCTGGTCAAGCATCTTGCCCGTGCAGGTATCAGCGCAGATCGTTTTGAGATGCTGTTGGTTACCGCCGATCAGGCGTGGCATATCAGCCGTCCGCTTGTCGATTTTGGCGCACGCCAACCGGTTGGCGTTGGTGATGTCACCAGTGGCTTGCTGTTGGTTAAATTGTTGCAGGGGGCTTCATTGCAGCAGGCGCTGGAGCATGTGACGGCGGCGGTGTACGAAATTATGATCGCCACCAAAGAGATGCAGGAGTATGAACTGCAGGTGGTTGCCGCCCAGGATCGTATCGCGAAACCAGAACACTACTTTAGCGCCACTCAGCTGTAATCAATGTGCAATGGCGCTCACGCTTATCGGGCCTACGTTTTTCTGTAGGCCGGGTAAGCGCAAGCGCTACCCGGTAACAACAATTAATTTAACCCTTCCGCTTTAAGCGCTGCGGCAACTGCCGGACGCTCAGCCATGCGCGTCATATACGCCTCGATATGGCTTAATCCTGCCATATTCAACTTAACTGCATACGCCCAACGTAGCACGGTAAACAGATAGGCATCAGCAATGCTGAAGCGTGCGCCGCAAATCCACGGGTTGTCTTTCAGCGATTCGTTCACATATTGCATTTTTTTCTCAAGCAATGCGCGAACGGTTGGTTTGTACTCCTCTGGCGTATCCGGTCGGAACAGAGGGGTAAAACCTTTATGTAGCTCTGTAGCGATATAGTTAAGCCATTCGATAGTTTTGTAGCGGGAGAGGCTGCTGGTAGGGGCCAGGAGATGACGGTCTGGAACGGTATCTGCCAGATATTGCATGATGGCAACGCCTTCTGTCAGTAGTGTACCGTCATCCAGCAACAGTGCGGGAACTTGTCCTTTCGGGTTTACCGCGAAAAAATCGTCGCCGTTTTCCAGACGTTTCTTCATCAGATCAACACCATCCAGCGTGAAATCTTTACCGCTCTCACGAAGTGTGATGTGGGAAGCAAGAGAACAAGCGCCCGGTTTGTAGAACAGTTTCATCGGTAACTCCTTTTGGCTGAGGTATACCGTATGGTAGTGCTACCTGGAACAAAAAAAAAGCCGCTAACAACAGTTAGCGGCCTGAAATTAAGTTTCCCTGAGAATTACGCTGTTGCGGCCTTAGAGGCTTTCTCACTGACGTCGTCATCTTGCGTCATGCGGTTCAGTTTCGGCGCAGTCAGCAGCATCAGAACGGCGATAACTGCGGTAGCAACACCAATCTGCAGGAACACGCGACCGTAGACTTCAAGGGACATCAACGGGTCAGTCACATTCTCTGGAACCGCCATCATGTTAGCCACGTAACCACCGATGATGTTTGCACCCGCAGTTGTCAGGAACCAGCTACCCATAATGAAGCCCATCAGACGCTGTGGAACCAACTGTGCCACCATCGCCAGACCCAGACCAGAAATCATCAACTCACCAATACTTTGCAGACCGTAGCAGATGATCAGCCAGTTAACAGAAACGATGCCCGCATCGGTCGCAAATTTCGCACCCAGCGGCAGGATCAGGAATGCGCCTGAGCACAGCACCATACCGATAGCGAACTTGGTAGGCATTGGCAGAGTGTCGCCCATCTTGTTATAGATAGCGGCAAGAATTGGGCTACCGATGATGATCCAGAACGGGTTCAGTGCCTGATACTGTTCTGGTTCGAAAGCAATACCCAGAATAGAGTGTTCAACGTTACGAATCGCGAAGAAGTTCAGGGACGTCGGCATCTGGCTGTACAGTACGAAGAAGATAATGGCTTCCAGCATCAGAATAAAGGCGACGATCATCTTACGACGTGCAGCACCCTGCATAGAGAACGCTTCTTTCGCAAAAATAACCACGATACCCATGGCGATAACACCCAGAACCATACGTGCGATGCCCTGGTTGTGCAGCAGCCATGTTGCGATAGCGATAAGCACCACAACACCAACAATGGTCAACAGCAGGTTGCGGAAGTTGATAGGTTCAAAGTCAGGCTTGGAGCCGTACTGTTTAACCCAACGCTGGCAGAATGCGAAGTTAACAACGGTGATCAGCATACCCACGACGCTCAGGGCGAACGCGGTGCTCCAACCGTAACGTGCTGCCAGCCACGGTGTTGCCAGCATAGAGAAGAATGAACCGATGTTGACGGACATGTAGTACATGGTGAATGCACCATCAAGACGCGGGTCATCTTTGGCATAGCAGGTAGAAAGCAGAGAGGATGGGTTTGCTTTAAACAGGCCGTTACCGACCGCGATGGCCGCCATACCCATATAAACGATACCCGCATCGTGACCAGACCATGCAACCAGTGCATAACCAATAGCCAGGACAACGGCACCCAACATAATCACACGCTTTGTGCCCAGAACTTTATCACCTAACCAGCCACCAATAGCAACAAGGCCATATACCAGGGCGCTAAAGGAGGAGAAAAGAGTGATGGAATCCGCTTCTGACATACCCAGTTGCTTCACCAGGTAGACGGCCATAATCCCTTGCAGGCCGTAATAACCAAAACGCTCCCACAGCTCAATTGAGAAAATGAGATAGAACGCTTTTGGTTGTTTGAAGGCGTTTAAACTGACGCTTTCTGTTGGTTTATTGTTTGCAGTAGACACTTTTACCTCTTTTTTTACATCCCATATCAACGGGGGTGTTCTGGTACGTGATGAGTCAAGTTCATCCGTCCGATTGTTATAGTGGGAGGGGAAACGGCAAGTAATGTTCACTATCTTGACCATTCAGACAAGGGGTTTGTAATAATCTGTTACATATAACTCAGGTGGTGAAATCGTCGGGGCTGAGAAATGTTATCCAGCGTTAAATTTCTTCATTTGAAGAATGGCAGATTTTTACACTGTCAGGATGGGGTTAAAATGGGAATGTGGCGATATGTTCTGCTATTTTGGCCTGAAGGTAGTGATATAGCCCATTATCTGAAAAATAGCCAGTGTAATGTTTTGTATCGAAACGAGCCTGTCAGGTCATCTGATTGTCATTTTAACTGCAAAATAATAAATATTTTACATAATGTTATCAGGGTGATCTTGATCACGGATGGATAGAAATTTCTACTATTAAAAAAACGATTAACCTGCTCAGGTGTTAGTTCACAAGAATATTACATTAGATATGCCGGAAGGTACGGCATCATTGTCGGGAAATGAACGATTGAGAAGTGCATAACTAATCGTTATGGAATAGGGGCCAGCGTTATGGCCCCATACTGTCAGATATCGACTTTCTCTTTGAATTCACAAAGATCTTCAATAATACAGGAACCGCAGCGTGGTTTTCTGGCTATGCAGGTGTAGCGACCATGAAGAATTAACCAGTGGTGACAATCGACTTTAAATTCACTGGGGACGACTTTCAGCAGTTTCTCTTCGACCTGTTCGACGTTTTTACCTGGGGCAAATTGTGTACGATTGCAGACCCGAAAAATATGGGTATCTACGGCAATCGTTGGCCAGCCGAAGGCGGTATTCAATACCACATTGGCCGTTTTACGACCAACGCCTGGCAGCGCTTCCAGTGCCGCCCTGTCTTCTGGTACTTCGCCATTATGCTGTTCCAGCAGGATACGGCAGGTCTTAATCACGTTCTCAGCTTTGCTGTTGAACAGACCAATCGTCTTGATATACGACTTAACCCCCTCAACACCGAGCTCGAGCATGGCAGCAGGGGTATTGGCGACGGGGTATAGCTTAGCCGTTGCTTTATTGACGCTGACATCGGTGGCTTGCGCGGAAAGCAAGACCGAAATCAGCAGTTCAAACGGTGACGTAAAGTTGAGTTCGGTAGTGGGATGCGGATTGTTGTCACGCAGGCGCGTCAGTATTTCCAGCCGTTTCGTTTTGTTCATTACACATTCCCTGTTTCACCCGCCGGGTCTGCTGCCATAGCGGCCTCAGCACGACGTTTCTTCATCTTTTCATCAATCAGATATTTAACAGCCAGCATCAGCCCAAGGCCAATGAATGCACCCGGCGGTAGCATGGCCAGCAGAAATGGTGTGTCAGTATGGAAGATCTCCACGCGCAGGACTTTGGCCCAATTGCCCAGCAGTCCGTCTGCACCGTCGAACAATGTACCGTTACCTATTATTTCACGCAGCGATCCGAGAACAAACATGGCACCGGTCGCACCCATGCCAATAGAAAAACCATCGAGAGCGGATAAAGCGGGGCCCTTTTTCGCAGCAAAGGCTTCAGCACGGCCAACGACAATGCAGTTGGTCACAATCAACGGGATAAAGATACCCAGTGATTGATACAGGCCAAAGGCGTAGGCATTGATAAGCATTTGTACCGCACTCACCACGGAGGCGATGATCATGACATAAATTGGAATACGGATTTCGGGTGGCGTCCAGCGGCGCAACGCTGAAATAGTCAGGTTTGTCAGGGTCAACACCAGCGTAGTCGCCAGCCCCAGACCTAACGCATTGGTTGCGGTAGAGGTAACGGCCAGCAACGGACACATGCCGAGTAACTGGACAAGGGCGGAGTTATTTTTCCAAAGTCCCTGAACAATGACGTCTTTAATTTCGCTCATGGTTACTCTCCACAGGCGCTAAGTTGAGGAAGTTGCGCAGGCAGCGTCTGCGCAAACAGGCCAGCACGTTTCACAGCATTAACCACTGCCCGGGGCGTAATGGTCGCGCCGGTGAACTGATCAAAATCGCCACCATCTTTTTTCACCGCCCAGTGAGGGTCGTTTTCCGCATTAATCGTTTTGCCGCTAAAGTGGGTTATCCAGTCTGACAGACGTAACTCAATTTTATCACCGAGGCCGGGTGTTTCATGATGTTCCGTCACCCGCGTACCCAGCACAGTACCGTTGAAATCTACACCAACCAGCAGTTGAATTGCACCGGAATAACCATCGGGTGCCGTGGCCTCCAGAATTGCCGCAACCGGACGGTCGTCCTGGCGGGCAATATAGACACGATGTGTACCTTTACCTAATGCCTGCGCATTCACCAGATAGCAACTTTCTGGCAGATTGTTATTGTAGCGATCGCCAGGTAGTACCTGATCAAACAGCGCCTTTTGTTGAAGAGCCGCTTGTTCATCAATGGTAGACTTGGTTAACTGATTAATCGCCGCCGTTAACCCTGTAGAGCCCGCGGCAAACAGTGCCAGAGTGATACCGTGTTTACGAATCGTTTTCAGCATGCGTTGTCCTTAGCGATGTCCGTACACACGAGGACGGGTGTAATAATCAATCAGCGGAACGGTGATATTTGCCAGTAACACGGCAAAGGCCACGCCATCAGGATATCCCCCAAAACTACGAATCAGCCAGACCAACAGGCCCGCAAGCGCGCCAAAAATCAGGCGACCACGGTTGGTTGTTGATGCCGTAACGGGATCGGTGAGAATAAAGAATGCGCCCAGCATGGTAGCACCGGAAAGCAGATGTAACTGCGGTGATGCCAGCGACGCCGGAGAGAAAAACCAGCCTAACGTTGAACAAACGGCAAGTGACAGCAGAAAACTAACCGGGATATGCCAACGAATTGCTTTTTGCCATAACAACACGATGCCGCCCGCCAGCCAGGCAAGGTTAACCCACTGCCAACCTGCGCCCGCGAGCATGCCGCTGTAAATCGGATACTGCATCACCTGCTCAACAGTATGTCCCGCGTGCAGGGAGGTCTTAAAGGTGTCCAGCGGTGTTGCCTGACTGATACCGTCAATCCCTATACGGAGCGTGTTCATATCGCTTCCGCCAGCGGTATGTCCGGTAAAGATAACGTTTAAAGCATCAAAAAAGCCGGGCACCGTAGCGGCAATTTCATGCGGTGGCAGCCAGCTTGTCATCTGCACCGGGAATGAGATCAACAGCACGACATAACCAATCATTGCCGGATTAAATGGATTCTGCCCAAGACCGCCATACAGTTGCTTGGCAATGATAACGGCAAAGACGGTACCCAGAATCACCATCCACCACGGAGCCAGGGGGGGGATACTGACGGCAAGCAGCAACCCTGTCAGCAGGGCGGAGTTGTCTTTCAGGGTCGCGGCTACGGGCTGTTTACGTAGTTTAAGCACGCCCGCTTCTGCAGCGATGGCACTGACCGATGCCAGCGCTATCTGGAACAATGTACCCCAGCCGAAGAACCACCATTGAGCGGCAATTCCTGGTAATGCAGTAATCAGAACCAGCATCATGATACGCGATGTCTGACGCTGGTTATGGGTATAAGGGGAGCTAGCTATTCTGAATACCATTTATTCCTCGTTTACAACCTGCTGCTGTGCGGCTTTTTTGGCCTGAGCGCGTGCAATAGCGGCCGCAACGGCAGCTTTGCGCGGGTCAACCGGCTCGGCGGGGTCTGTGGTGGCTTGTTGCTCAAGCTTCCGGGCTTTGGCGCGGGCAATAGCGGCTTCGACGGCGGCTTTGCGCGGGTCAACCGGCTCGGCGGGTTCTGTGGTGGCTTGTTGCTCAAGCTTCCGGGCTTTGGCGCGGGCAATAGCAGCTTCGACGGCGGCTTTGCGTGGATCCATATCCGCGCTGCTGTCCTCTTCTTTTGACAGATTTTCACTGCGTGCGGCGCGGGCCTGCGCTTTTCGCGCTTCACGTGCGGCAATCACTGCGCTGTTATCAGGTTTTTCACCCGCCTGGATGACAACCGGCTGCATCGCCTGAGCCTGTTTCTCTTTTACGCGAGCCAGTGCGGCAGCGATGGCATCATGATCTTTCGCTGCAGGTTGTACAGCTGCGCTTTTATGCCGTTCAAGACGTGCCGCTTTTTCACGCTCAAGCCGGGCCTGGCGGGCCTCAAAGCGTGCTTTTGCTTCTGCAGCACGTTTTTCTTCCTGACTGATGGCGTAAATCTCCGCCTTTTCCTGACGGAAGTACTGTACCAGCGGGATATTGCTTGGGCATACCCATGCACATGCGCCGCATTCAATGCAGTCAGCAATATTGTGGGTTGTCGCTTTATCATGCTGCTGGCCTTTACTGAACCAGTAAAGTTGCTGCGGCAGAAGATCGGCAGGGCAGGCATCGGCACAGGCGCTACAGCGAATACAGCCTTTCTCTTCCTGCGGTTCACCCATTTCACTGGCAGAGGGCGCAAGCAGGCAGTTGCTGATCTTCACGATAGGGACATCCAGCCAGGGCAGGGTAAAGCCCATTAGCGGACCGCCCATGATCACCATCTGGTCAGCAGAAGGACAGAAACCTGCATCGTTGAGCAGGTGACGAACAGGTGTACCCAATCGCGCCCAAACATTGCCTGGGCGACTGACTGCTTCGCCCGTTAGCGTGACCACTCGCTCTGTGATTGGCTCGCCGTCAATAACGGCCCGCTTGACAGCATAGGCAGTCCCCACGTTTTGCATCAGCACCCCGATATCGGAGGAACGTCCACCGTGAGGCACCTGCTTCCCGGTCAGGATTTGCGTCAGTTGCTTGGCGCCGCCTGACGGGTATTTGGTGGGGATGACACGTAAGCTGATATCGTGAGAATCAGCCAACACAGCGCGCAGCATGGAGATGGCCTGCGGTTTGTTATCTTCAATACCCAGCAGAACTTCACGCGGTTGAAGAATATGAGCAAGTATGCGGATACCTTCGACTACCTGAGCCGCACAATCTTGCATTAAGCGGTCATCGGCGGTGATGTAGGGTTCACATTCAGCGGCGTTGATGATCAGTGTTTCAATTTTATCACCGCCACCTTGCAATTTGACGCCAGTTGGAAAACCGGCGCCGCCGAGTCCGGCAACACCGAATTGGTGAATACGGGCTATGAGCTCCTCGCGGCTGTGGGCACGATAATTTGCCCAGCCGTCACGCTCAATCCAGCGATCCTCACCGTCCGCATCAATGATGACGCTAAGTTCAGCTAAAGCCGAAGGATGCGCGGTGGAGTGCGGGGCAATGGCAACAACGGTGCCGGATGTTGGGGCGTGCACGGGCAGCATTCTGCCGCGCCCACGGGTCAGCGCCTGACCACGCAGCACGGTATCGCCCACATTGACACACAGTTCACCTTCAGCGCCAATATGCTGCTTCAACGGAATAATAAAGCGCGGAGCCAGCGGAACCTGCCGCAGCGGTGTCCCGTTAGATTGGGTCTTCATTTCTGGTGGGTGAATGCCGCCATCAAAGTCCCAGATTTTATTTTTTCTGAATGCGGAGAATAACTTAAGCATGTTGTTCCACAGGAATGATGCGCACAGGAATAGTGTTTAAATCCCACTTCCAGCTGTCAGGTGTTTCGGCGACCGGGCGTAATTCGATACATTGGGTCGGGCACGGATCAACGCACAAGTTGCATCCGGTGCACAGATCGCTCATCACCGTGTGCATGGCGCGCGTCGCGCCCACGATGGCATCGACCGGGCAGGCCTGAATACATTTTGTGCAGCCGATACAGTTATTTTCATCAATTACCGCCAGCATACGGACGGGGGTAGCATCCTGCTCATCACCATCAATAGGTTGCGGATCGACGTTCAACAGGGCCGCAATTTTTAGCATCACCGCTTCGCCACCAGGGGCGCAGCGGTTGATTTTTTCACCCTGGCAACCAATCGCTTCAGCATAAGGACGGCAGCCCGGGTAACCGCACTGTCCACACTGGCTTTGCGGGAGAATTTCATCAATTTTCTCCACGACCGGATCATCCTCGACGGCAAATCGACGAGAGGCATAACCCAAAATAGCGCCGAACGCCAGACCCAGCAGACTTACTGCGGCAACGGCAATCCAGATAGCATTCATTACAACTTCACCAAACCACTAAAGCCCATAAAGGCCAAAGACATTAAACCAGCGGTAATCAGCGCAATCGCATTACCGCGGAACGGGGCAGGAACGTCTGCCACGGCGAGGCGTTCGCGAATTGCGGCGAACAGAACCATCACCAGTGAGAAGCCGACGGCGGCGGAAAAACCGTACAGCGCCGACTGTAAAAAATTATGCCCAAGGTTGATGTTCAGCAACGCCACACCCAAAACCGCGCAGTTAGTGGTGATCAGCGGTAAGAAGATCCCCAGCAGGCGATACAGCGCAGGGCTGGTTTTGCGTACAACCATCTCGGTAAATTGCACTACCACGGCGATGACCAGAATAAACGCCAGCGTGCGCAGGTAGATGAGATCGAGAGGGATAAGGATCCAGGTGTCAATCAGCCATGCGCAAATGGATGCCAGCGTCATTACAAAGGTCGTGGCGAGGCCCATACCCATTGCGGTTTCCAGTTTTTTGGAAACGCCCATAAAGGGGCATAAGCCCAGAAACTTGACCAGTACAAAGTTATTGACCAGTACAGTTCCGACAAACAGCAGCAGGTAATCAGTCATTTTTCGGCCTGAAATAAAAAAGCCGCCTATTATCTGACAATCTACAACAGGCGACAACAGGTTAACTGTAGGGTTATTACGGGTTCACAAACGTTGTCTTAACGCGTTGCGAGCGTTTGAAATAGGGCACCAGCAGCGCAGCCGCCAACAAGGGGAACAGCAGTTGACGCACGGCAAACGCATCCGGAACAGGAGAGAATGCAAACGCTTTAATCGCCAGCAATACCGAGATCAGCAGCCATATAATATAGTGCTTTGGCACACAGGCTCTGCGTTTGAAAAACGCGATGGTCAGCCACAGCGTGTAGTACCACATGGCGATAGCGGTAATAAAGGAGACGCCCCATAGCAGTAAATTCGTCGTGCTTTGCTCGCTCAGCGTGTGGAATGTCTGCGGTGTAGCCAACGCAGTGACATACAGCAGTAACGCCAGCGAAGCACTTAACAACGCGACTAACAGCCAGGCCAATGGCCCAAGTAGCCAGCCTCCGATACGTTGTGCCGGTGTTGTAGTCATTTCATCTCCAGGTTTACGCGCGCGAACAGACGTGCCGTTCATTTTGGGGCAATTATTATAAAGCTTTTAACGTCAGACGCTACTTTCTTGTTTATTGCACGTAATGCCAGACGGATTTTGGCACCTGACCGACATCGAACAGGCGACCGCCCGAAATGAGCTCGGCACGACGGTGGTCTGCAGCGCGATACATATTGATAATGTCGCTATCGTCAGTAAGTGTGTAGTTAAGATGATCGAACAATTTTTCCAGACTTTCTAGCGAACTGATTTTGCGGAATTTTAATAAGTAATCCTGAACAGTCATAAAAGGCAATCCATATTAATAAAATAATACTAACGGAGTAGTAAATATTAAAAAACAACCAACGTTGTACAGGTAAACGCGAATTTGCACGCAAATGTAAGAAGAGTTTTCAACCCTGTGGGAAACCAGGCGCTATTCGCGCCTGCGGAAAGGGTAACGCGCTTCACGATCGCAGGCAATACGCGCTGGAGCGGGATGCGGCATAATTCGCTTTTTTTTTGACAAAAACTGATCTTTTACAGCCCTACCCAGCAACCATCGCGGAGTTAACTGCCAGGCTATAACGGGCTGCGTATATTTATTTTTTCTGTACTGCAGCGACGGGTTCCGGTGGTTGGTAGTTGTCAATATGATTGGCAACACCCAACAGGATCACGGAGACCACGAGAACAATCCAACCTGTTAACTCAATAAGACGATTCATTACTGACGACATTTGCTTTGATTTATCCATAAACACAGGGAGCAAATGTTACTTATCAATAAATAATACAGCAAGAGCATTGGGAACGATTTCGATGACTTTTTCGCGGCAAGTTAACTCTAAGTGGCATATGTTTGACTTAAGTTAAGCAACAGCCTTTGTAGCACAAAGGTTATTAAACTATTGTGGCGCTACTGTCTATGGTGTGAAATAGGCCAGATCTGAATTGAGAGGCAAAAACATGAGTGACAACATCCGCGTTGGGCTAATCGGTTACGGTTATGCCAGTAAAACTTTCCATGCCCCCCTGATCGTGGGCACTCCGGGTCTGGAACTGGTTGCGGTGTCCAGTAGTGATGAAACAAAAGTGAAGGCGGACTGGCCTTCAGTGGCAGTTGTTACTGAGCCCAAACACCTGTTTAACGATCCGAGTATCGACCTGATTGTGATCCCTACACCCAATGATACACACTTCCCGCTGGCGAAAGCGGCGCTGGAAGCAGGTAAGCACGTGGTTGTTGATAAGCCTTTCACTGTGACACTGTCACAAGCACGCGAGCTGGATGCGCTGGCCAGAAGCGTAGGTCGCCTGCTTTCTGTCTTCCATAACCGTCGCTGGGACAGCGATTTTCTGACGCTGAAAGCCTTGCTGGCGGATGGCGCGTTGGGTGAGGTGGCTTATTTTGAATCTCATTTCGATCGCTTCCGTCCGCAGGTCCGTGACCGCTGGCGTGAACAGGGTGGCCCGGGGAGTGGTATCTGGTATGACTTAGCGCCGCATCTTTTAGATCAGGCAATTAACCTGTTTGGCTTACCCGTGAGTCTGACGGTCGATCTGGCACAGCTCCGCCCGGGGGCGCAGTCGACAGATTACTTCCATGCCATCCTGACGTATCCGCAGCGTCGGGTGATTCTGCACGGAACGATGCTGGCAGCCGCTGAGTCTGCGCGTTATATCGTTCACGGATCGCGTGGCAGCTATGTGAAGTATGGTCTGGACCCACAAGAGGAACGGCTTAAAAATGGTGAACGCCTGCCGCAGGAAGACTGGGGTTACGACATGCGTGATGGTGTACTGACACGTATGGAAGGCGATGAGCAGGTGGAAGAAACCTGGCTAACCGTGCCAGGCAATTATCCGGCATACTATGCGGGTATCCGTGATGCGCTGAATGGTAACGGCGAGAACCCGGTTCCAGCCAGACAAGCCATCCAAATCATGGAACTGATTGAGCTGGGCATTGAATCGGCGAAACACCGTTCGACGCTGTGCCTTGCCTGATAATGTCCAGGCATCTTATCCGGCCTACATTGTAACGTAGGCCGGATAAGCGTTAGCGCCATCCGGCAATAAAACCACTACGCTGCGGCGACTTTCTCACGCAGTGCTTGTTTCTCTACATTGCTCAGGAACGCCATTTCCAGACCATTGATTTGCGCCTGGCGAATCTGTTCACGCGTTAATCCTGAAGCCGGGGCGGCTACGGTGTATTCGTGAATAATATCCACGCCCTGAACCGCCGGATCGTCCGTATTCAGACTGGCCAGTACACCGTGCTCGAGGAATGTTTTCAGCGGATGCGTCGTCAGTGAGGCGACGGTACTGGTTTGAATATTCGATGTCAGGCAGGATTCAATACCGATACGCTGCTCGGCGAGAAAATCCATCAGGGCGCGATCTTCGACGGCTTTTACACCGTGGCCAATACGCTCTGCTCCCAGTTCTCTGATAGCTTGCCAGATGCTTTCCGGGCCTGCCGCTTCACCTGCATGAACCGTGATATGCCAACCTGCGTCGCGCGCACGGTTGAAATGGGACAGGAACAAACTGCCCGGGAAACCGAGTTCATCGCCGGCCAAATCCAGTGCTGTGATGTGATCACGGTGCGCTAGCAGTGCATCCAGTTCCTGCAGACAGGCAGCTTCGCCGAAGGTACGGCTCATAATGCCAATTAAACGGGCTTCAACGCCAAAGGTCTTGCAGCCCTCGCGTACGCCGGCAATAACGGCTTCAACCACTCCTGCAACGGGGAGTTGATGCGCCATAGCCATGTAGCCTGGAGAAAAACGTAATTCAACGTAATGCAGACCATTACGTGCGGCATCCTCGATATTTTCAAATGCGACGCGACGACAGGCATCCAGCGATGCCAGCACTTTCACACCCCAGTCAAGCTTTGACAAAAAACTGACCAAATCAGGCTCAGTTGACGTTACCTGCACGTGAGGGATCAGCGTTTCAAGTGTTTGAGCAGGAAGCGTTAAATTAAACTGACGACCAAGATCCAGGATCGTTTGGGCACGGATGTTCCCATCAAGGTGGCGATGGACGTCGGTTAAAGGAAGGGAAGTATCAATCATGGTCGCACTCATGTTTTTAGGTAAAGTGCGCAGTATTATAAGAATAAATCGGGATAAAAATCTATGTTGCGCAATGATTAATTTCATTGCGCGACTTTAGTTAGCGCAGAGAGCGCAGGGCGTTAATTAATCCCTGAACGCCTTTTTCAAGTTTTGAGCGGGGGCATCCGGTATTCAGGCGTACAAAACCGCACCCTTCCTCTCCGTAAGTCGACCCCGGCATAATCGCCACTTTTTGCTGGTGGATAAGCGCATTTTGTAACGCCTGGTCATCAACCTTGAGCGGACGTAAGTCTATCCAGGCCAAATAGGTGGATTGTGGGATCTGCCAGTTAAGTTCAGGGAATGCGGTATTAAGTTCATCAGCAACGTAATGCAGGTTGCCGGCAAGATAATCCCGTAAGGCATCCAACCAGCGTTCACCTTGCTGATAGGCGGCAATATGTGCGGTGAGCGCCAGCACCGCAGGAGAAGACAACCCATCGCGTCCCTTTAGCGCACTGAGATAATCGTTGCGGCTACTGGCATCTTCGATGATCCCATACGCGCCGGTTAATGCCGGGATATTGAAACTCTTGGAGCCGGAGGTGAGTAGCGCCCAGTCGCCGCGTGCGACATTGATCCACGGAATATGCGGTTGGTCTCCCCAAACCATATCCATATGGATTTCATCGGAAATGACGTTGACACCATGTCGCTGGCATAAGTCAGCCATGGTTTCCAGTTCCTCGCGCGTCCACACTTTGCCCGTTGGATTTTGCGGGCTACACAGCAGAAGAATTTTACTCTCTGGCCGTGAGAGAGCAGCCTCCAGCTTTGCCATGTCGCAATACCAACCGTCGCTCCGCTTTTCCAGACCGACGGGGAGCACTGTGCGCTGGTTGCCTTCAATAGCTTTGTAAAATGCATCGTAAGCTGGTGTATGGACAACGACCGCGTCGCCAGCAGACGACCACTGGCGAATGAGTTCAGAGACCATATAGATAACTGAGGGGCCATATACCAGCGATTGAGGATCGATCCGGGTATTGTGACGAGTGAGAAACCAGTGGCTAATGGCCGCCAGAAATTCGTCATTTTTCCAACGGCTGTATCCTAATACACCGTGTGAAAGGCGCTGGGTCAGCGCCTCCAGAATGCAAGGGGCCGTTGCAAAATCCATATCAGAGATGGTGAACGGCAGCAGATCGGCAGTGCCAAAACGGTCAGCGACATAATCCCACTGGGTGCACCATGTTCCTTGCCTGTTCACAACCTTTGAAAAATCAAACATGTCGTTGTCCTCACGCCTGTACTGTATTCATCAGAACCGCGATTTCGTCTTTCACTGACTGGACCTGCGGGCCAATAACGACCTGAAGGTTATGCTGATTGAGCTGTACCACGCCAATGGCCCGGTTGTCTTTCAGTGCCTGGACATTTACGCGTGACATATCTTTGACCGACAAACGCAAACGGGTAATGCAGTTATCCAGACTAACGATATTCTCTGCGCCGCCCAGTGCCGCCAGAATTGCCGGGACATTGTAGCCAGATTTACCGGGTGTGCCTGCCATCACTTTCTCGATATTGCTGGCAACTTCGACATCACGGCCCGGTGTTTTCAGATTAAAGCGGGTGATCGCGAAGCGGAAGATAACGTAGTACACCGCAAACCAGATGGCCGCGACAACAGGGACCAGGTACCACTTGGTGGACAACCCGTGCAGGATCCCGAACACCACGAAGTCAATCAGGTTACCGTCTGTGTTGCCAATAGTCACACCGAGCACCGCCATCACGGTAAAGCCGAGGCCGGTCAACAAGGCGTGGATCACGTACAGAACCGGGGCAACAAACAAGAACAAGAACTCGAGTGGTTCAGTGGTACCGCCAATGACGCAGGCAATCAGACCAGAAATTAATAGCCCTTTAATTTTATGTCGATTCTCAGGACGAGCACAGTGATACATTGCTAATGCAGCACCCGGCAAACCGCCGAGGAATGCCGGCATTTTGCCCTGAGAGAGGAAGCGGGTTGCGCTTTCAGAGAAGCCTTGCGTGGTTGGGCAACTCAGCTGCGCCTGGAAAATAGTGAGTGCGCCACTGACGCTATGACCACACACTTCCTGGGTACCGCCCGCTTCAGTAAAGCGAATGAGAGCCACCAGAATATGATGCAGGCCAAAAGGCAGCAGAAGACGTTCACCGGTACCAAACAGCATCGGACCAAATTCACCTGCGCTGTTGATGATATTGCCGAGCCCGGTAATACCCATCGCAAATACAGGCCAGATCAGAGGGATAACTAATCCAACCAGCCCCATGACCAGTGAAGAAATGATGGGGACAAAACGGGTGCCGCCGAAGAAAGCCAATGCGTCCGGCAGACGGATATTGTGGAAGCGCTCATGCAGCATCCAGACAATGATCCCGGCGATGACTGCACCGAGGATCCCGGTGTCGATCGACTGGATCCCCAGGATGTTTTGGATGTTATTGGCCTTCAGGATTGCCGCATCAGTGGTTGGTAAAATCCCTTTCGCCGTCAACCAGAAGTTAACGGCAAGGTTCATGACCGCGTAGCCAACAAACCCAGCAAATGCCGCCACACCTTTGTTCTCGCGCGCCAGACCGAGAGGAATAGCAATACAGAACATCACGGGTAAGAAACTAAAGGCGAAAGAGCCGACTTTACTCATCCAGGTAAAAAGAGCCTGAAGCACCGGGCTACCCAATGCGGGGATCAGCGTTAAGACATCATGGCTGCTTAACGAACTGCCGATCCCCAACATGATCCCGCAGAAGGAGAGCAGAGCCACGGGCAACATAAAGGTTTTGCCCAACTGCTGGAAAAATTCCCATAACGTTATTTTTGGTGTGGTTCTCGTCGTCATCTAACGACTCCTCGTGAAAGCTCGGTGACTAATGATGGCGAGAAGATAAAACGTTTTACCTAATTTTAGTGCGGTATAAATCACATTATCGAATGATAATAGGGGGTATAACTATAACCGATTGATAAAACGTTTTATCCGTCACGTTATCAGGGAGTTTTCTGTTTTTATGGCTATAGCCAAAAAAATAACCATCCATGATGTTGCGCTGGCTGCGGGAGTTTCGGTCAGTACAGTCTCATTGGTGCTTAGTGGAAAAGGGCGTATCTCATCCGCAACCGGGGAGCGGGTAAACGCTGCCATTGAGCAGTTGGGGTTCGTACGTAATCGTCAGGCATCGGTACTGCGTGGCGGTCAGAGTGGTGTGGTCGGGCTGATTGTACGCGATCTGTCTGCGCCATTTTATGCGGAACTGACGGCAGGTCTGACGGAAGCATTAGAAGCACAGGGTCGGATGGTCTTTCTTTTACACGGCGGTAAAGACGGTGAGCAATTGGCGCAGCGTTTCGCGATGCTACTCAATCAGGGCGTGGATGGTGTAGTCATTGCGGGTGCTGCTGACAGCAGTGATGCACTGCGACAGCTGGCTGAAGAAAAAGGGATTCCGGTCGTATTTGCCTCCCGAGCCAGTTATCTGGATGACGTCGACACGGTCCGACCCGACAACATGCAGGCAGCGCAATTGTTGGTTGAGCATCTTATTCGGCACGGTCACCAGCGAATCGCGTGGCTGGGAGGACAGAGTTCTTCTTTAACCCGCGCAGAGCGTGTCGGCGGCTATTGTGCGACGCTGCTAAAATATGGTTTACCGTTTCATAGTGATTGGGTTCTGGAGTGTTCATCCAGTCAAAAACAGGCAGCCGAAGCCGTTACTGCACTGTTACGCCGCAACCCGACGATCAGCGCCGTTGTGTGTTACAACGAAACCATCGCTGTTGGCGCCTGGTTTGGTCTGATGAGAGCGGGGCGTCAGAGCGGTGAAATTGGCGTCGATCGCTATTTTGAACAGCAAGTTTCACTGGCTGGATTTGCGGATGTGGCGGAAAACGCGCTGGATGACATTCCCATTATCTGGGCCAGTACCCCGGCACGCGAAATGGGTTACACCCTGGCTGAACGTATACTGCAGCGCATTGGTCATGATGACAGCCATTCCCGCAATCTGACGCTTTCCGCCCGACTGGTCACGCAGAAGTAGCTTGCCGAAAAGCAAAAGCCCGATAAGCAGTATTATCGGGCTTGGTTCAGAGCATCATTACTGTTGTGGAACTGACGGAGCATCCGGTTCGCCAAGGGTCGGCATACCGAACATACCAACAAACTCATCCAGTGGCATCTTCTGCCCGTTGAGTGTTACCTGGCCATTGGTGTACTGCAGGCTGGAACCGATGGTGTTGTCCTGCATCGTGGTAATGCGGAACATCTGCCCCATCGCTGCCAGGCCATTGACCTGCTGTTTAGCCAGACCCGCGGCTTGCTCCTGCTGATAGCCTTCAATTTTGGCTATCTGTGTCATGAACTCAGTCGCCATATCCACAGGAATAGTCAGCTTTGCGTCCAGTGATTTGACAGAACGATCCACTTCCTGAGCCAGCGTTTGTGGCTCTTCTTTGGTCGCGGTTGGATCTTTAAGCAGCAGCGACAGGTTAAACGTCGTTTCGCCTTTCGCATTTTTCCAGCTTAACGGCGCAATGGTGATTACGGGTTCACCCTTCATCAGAATGGGCAGCGCATTAAAGAATGCTTCCGTCACTTTCTGCTGATAAAGCTCTGGGTTTTGGACGACATCAATCTGCGACATCAGTGCCTTGGTTTGGGCACTGTACTGCTGGCTGAACTGATGCAGGGCTTCACCGTCAATCTGACCCACTTTCAGCGTCAGCTTACCGCTACCCAAATCCTGACCCTGTAATTTAAGGCTGTTCAGGGTGTAATCCAGCTGGCTGTTCACGGTTTTTCCATCGTTAATCAGATCGGATTTACCATCAATTCCCATGCCTTCCAGCACGGCCAGCTCTTTGCCTTCGACTGATATCGACAGTTTATCGAGAGACAGCTTCTGGTCGCCGATGCGTTCACCAAAACTGGCGACACTGCTGGACCCTTCGGTTGTCAGGTTATTAAAGGTAACTTGCACCTTCTGGTCGTATTCGTTGACTGCATTAACCTGACCGCTTTGCGCAGCGCCCGTCAGGGAAACCGCGTTACCGTCTTTATCTGCGGTGAACTGGAATTCCCCACCGCTAAAGGCCACTTTTTCGTCGCCTTTCTCGTAGTTCAACGGTTTGAGGGAGAGGTCTGAACGGGTGTCACCACTATAGCTAATTCGGGAGTTGATAACGAAAGGAGACTCGCCTTTGGCTATATCAAACAATGGCTTAGTGACATCGTTATTCACCAATGTTGTTCTCACCGAAGCCATAGCAGGAATGAGGTTCAATGACTTAAGCTGGGTTAACGGGAAAGGGCCGTGATCCACCGTTTCATCCAGGACGATAGTTTGGCCTGCTTTCAGCCATGCGTTTTCCTGTCCGGCGATGGGTTTCACTACCAGTTGCAGTTGGCTATTGAACACGCCGCGCTGGTAGTTTTGATAACTCAGTTCAATTCCTGCCTCAGGTGAGTAGCGTTTGATCTGATCATTTGCCTGCGTCACCATCTCGGCGAGATGCGTTTCCAGTTTCTTTCCGGTGTACCAGGCGCCGCCCGTCCAGACGATACCCAGCGCAACCACCACACCCGCAGCTACCAGCGATTTTTTCATTTCGATATCCATAAAATAAAACCAGGCGTTTGAAGACGCCTGGAGGAGTGACATGTTTTTAACTCTCTACTAGCTTAGCAAGAGTTGTTAAAAATATCAGTATCTTGCTAGAGCTTGTTGTAAACACGCGCTAAACGGCCGACGCCGCTGACACTTATTGGCGATTCATTCGCACTAATAAATGCGGATTCACCCGGTTTTAGTACCAGACGTTGATCGCCTTTGCTCAGTAGCGCTTCACCTTCTATGCAGAACAAAATCGCCGCGCTGTGCTGGCTAATCACGGCTTCCCCGGCAGACAGTTCATGCAGGGAGAAGGCGAAATCATCAACCGGGATCGGGAAGTCGAGTTCACCACCGGTTTTGACCGGAGTGGTCAACAGTTGGTTCGCCGGTTTTGCGACAAATTTAACGTTGGCCACCAGCTCCGGAATATCAATATATTTCGGTGTCAGCCCAGCACGCAGCACGTTATCAGAGTTTGCCATGACCTCAAGTGCCACACCTTGCAGATAGGCGTGCGGCGTTTCCGCGAACAGGAACATCGCTTCGCCAGGATTTAGCTTCACCACATTCAGCAGCAGTGGGGAGAAAAGACCGCTGTCGTTCGGGTAGACATCAGCGATAAGGCGAATAGTCTGCCACGGTTCGCCTTGCTGGCTGTTAAGGGCTGATTTCAGTATTGCCAGTGCATGCGATTTTTCCTGGTCCTGCATATTTAACAGGCTGGCGAAAAGGTAGCTCAGGCGCTCGGCACCGGGTTCCTGTAAAAAGTGAGCAATGGCAGGGTGTGCGCCAGCAACTGGTTGTAACAATGCAACGATGTCAGAGAACTCGCGAAACGCATTCATCGCCAGGAATGGCGTCAGGGCAAAAACCAGCTCTGGTTTGTGGTTCGGATCTTTGTAGTTACGCTCAGCGGCATCCATTGGGATCCCGGCTGCGTTTTCTTTGGCAAATCCTATCTCAGAGTTGTGTTTGTTCGGATGGACCTGAATAGAAAGCGGTTGAGCGGCGCAGAGCACTTTAAACAGGAAGGGCAGTTCGCCAAAGCGTTTTGCTACGGCATCGCCTAACAGTGCGGATTTATCGTGCTCGATAACATCGCGCAGAGCAACGGGTTGGCCATCGGCCCCTTGAACCTGAGAGCTGCTTTTCGGATGAGCACCCATCCACAGCTCGGCCATTGGCTGCTGGGTTGGGTTGGCAATGCCATAAAGTTCCGTTAACGCAGTTTTACTTCCCCAGGCGTAGTGTTGCACTGAGTTGATCAGTTTTTGCATTATCAATGCCCTGTTTCAATGTTGAAAAATCTCTGGCTATTAAACCAAGAAACCCCGGACGAAGTAACCTGCACGTGCAAAAAGTCGTACTAGTCTCAGTTTTTGTTAAAAAAATGTGTAGGATATGGTGACTCGCTTTTAATACCCTGAGTAATTCCGGTTGCAGAAAGCCATACCTTCTACAACCCGATCTGCGGCAGGGAAGCAGGGCAATGGAACATCTGCCCAGAGAATAACCAGACCGAGCAGTAAGTGAGAGCACAATGTCAAACAAACCCTTTCATTATCAGCATCCTTTTCCCCTCAAAAAGGATGATACCGAATACTATCTGCTGACCAGCGACCATGTTTCCGTTGCCGAATTTGAAGGGCAGGAGATTGTCAAAGTTGCGCCTGAGGCCTTAACTTTGCTGGCTCGCCAGGCGTTTCATGACGCATCGTTTATGCTGCGCCCTGCACATCAGCAGCAGGTTGCAGACATTCTGCGCGATCCGGATGCCAGCGAAAACGATAAATATGTCGCCCTGCAATTCCTGCGTAACTCTGATATCGCAGCAAAGGGCATTCTGCCGACATGTCAGGACACCGGCACAGCGATTATCGTGGGTAAAAAAGGACAGCGTGTCTGGACCGGCGGCGGTGACGAAGCGGCGCTGGCGCGTGGGGTTTATAACACCTACATCGAAGACAACCTGCGCTATTCACAAAACGCCGCGCTGGATATGTACAAAGAGGTGAACACCGGTACCAATCTGCCAGCACAGATTGACCTGTATACCGTCGACGGCGATGAATACAAATTCCTGTGCATTGCCAAGGGCGGTGGTTCGGCGAACAAAACCTATCTGTACCAGGAAACCAAAGCGCTGCTCACACCAGGCAAATTAAAAAATTACCTGGTGGAGAAGATGCGAACGCTGGGAACAGCAGCTTGCCCGCCATACCACATCGCGTTTGTGATTGGTGGAACGTCCGCAGAAGCCACGCTGAAAACGGTGAAACTGGCTTCGGCGAAATACTACGATGAGCTGCCGACCGAAGGTAACGAGCACGGTCAAGCATTCCGTGATGTTGAACTGGAAAAAGAACTGCTGATAGAAGCGCAGAACCTTGGTTTAGGCGCCCAGTTTGGCGGGAAATATTTCGCACACGATATCCGTGTGATCCGCTTACCGCGTCACGGCGCGTCGTGCCCGGTTGGCATGGGCGTTTCTTGTTCAGCGGATCGTAATATTAAAGCCAAGATCAACCGTGAAGGGATCTGGATTGAGAAGCTCGAACACAATCCTGGCAAATATATCCCGGAAGAACTGCGTCAGGCAGGCGAAGGCGAAGCCGTGCGTGTCGACCTGAACCGTCCGATGAAAGATATCCTGGCACAGTTGTCGCAATATCCGGTTTCTACCCGCTTGTCGCTGAATGGTACGATCATCGTTGGACGTGACATAGCGCATGCGAAACTGAAAGAACGTCTGGATAACGGCGAAAGTTTGCCGCAGTATGTTAAGGATCACCCAATCTATTACGCCGGACCGGCAAAAACGCCGGAAGGTTATGCATCTGGCTCGCTTGGCCCAACCACCGCCGGTCGCATGGATTCCTATGTTGATCAGCTTCAGGCCGCGGGCGGGAGTATGATCATGCTGGCAAAAGGAAACCGCAGTCAGCAGGTTACTGACGCTTGCCATAAGCATGGTGGTTTCTACTTAGGCAGCATTGGTGGTCCAGCGGCCGTGCTGGCCCAGGGCAGTATCAAGAGTCTGGAGTGTGTGGAATATCCCGAACTGGGGATGGAAGCCATCTGGAAAATTGAAGTGGAAGATTTCCCGGCGTTTATCCTGGTGGATGACAAAGGCAACGATTTCTTCCAGCAAATTCAGACGTCGCAGTGCGCACGCTGCGTTAAGTAACGTCAGCCGCCCTACGGGGCGGTTTTTTTTACCGCACGAACCACCAAACGACAGTTTTTTCCTCGTTAATACTCATAAGACCAATGCAAGTGGGCAATGTCGAAACATAACCTAATCAATCGTTAATATAAGGAGCAGGTAATGGTAACGGTACGCCGCGAGAATGATTCAATGGGTGCGATCGATGTTCCGGCCGATAAACTCTGGGGCGCGCAAACTCAACGATCGCTGGAGCATTTTCGCATTTCAACAGAGAAAATGCCGGTCTCGCTGATCCACGCGCTGGCGCTGACTAAGCGGGCCGCTGCGAAGGTTAACCAGGATTTGGGTTTGCTGGCTGCGGAGAAAGCCTCCGCCATCATGCAGGCTGCAGACGAGGTGCTGGCAGACAAACATCGTGATGAATTTCCGCTGGCTATCTGGCAGACCGGTTCCGGCACGCAAAGCAATATGAATATGAATGAGGTGCTGGCAAACCGGGCCAGCGAATTGTTGGGCGGCGTGCGGGGAATGGAGCGAAAAATACATCCGAACGATGACGTCAACAAAAGCCAAAGTTCAAATGATGTTTTTCCCACGGCAATGCATGTCGCCGCGCTGTTGGCTTTGCGCGAGCATCTGATCCCTCAGTTGAATGTGTTGACCACCACGTTACGTGAAAAATCGCATGCCTTCGCCGACATTGTCAAAATCGGCAGAACCCATTTACAGGATGCGACGCCGCTGACGCTGGGCCAGGAGATCTCTGGTTGGGTGGCAATGCTGGAACATAACCTGAAGCATATCGAACATAGTCTGCCGCACGTTGCTGAACTGGCGTTGGGCGGTACAGCGGTAGGGACCGGGCTGAACACCCACCCGGAATATGCCGAGCGGGTTGCGGATGAACTGGCTGTGTTGACCTCTGCACCTTTTGTCACCGCGCCAAATAAATTCGAAGCGCTAGCCACCTGTGATGCACTGGTACATGCCCACGGTGCGCTCAAAGGCCTGGCCGCATCGCTGATGAAAATCGCCAATGATGTACGCTGGCTGGCATCCGGTCCGCGCTGCGGCATTGGCGAAATTTCTATTCCTGAAAATGAACCGGGCAGTTCCATCATGCCGGGCAAGGTCAACCCGACACAATGTGAAGCCCTGACTATGCTGTGCTGTCAGGTCATGGGTAACGATGTTGCCGTTAATATCGGCGGGGCATCAGGGAATTTTGAACTGAACGTCTATCGCCCGATGGTTATCCATAACTTCCTGCAATCGGTTCGTTTGTTGGCAGATGGTATGGAAAGCTTCAACGAGCACTGTGCGACAGGGATCGAGCCAAATCGTGAACGCATTGATCAGTTGCTCAACGAGTCACTGATGCTGGTGACCGCGCTAAACACCCATATTGGCTACGATAAAGCGGCTGAGATTGCTAAAAAGGCGCATAAAGAAGGACTGACCTTAAAAGCGTCAGCCCTGGCGCTGGGATATTTAACCGAGGCCGAATTCGACAGTTGGGTCCGCCCGGAACTGATGGTCGGTAGCATGCGACCGGGTCGTTAATCCGCTACATACAGGTGCAGCCGTGGGATAATCAGTCTTAACGGTTGCGCCTGAGGTTTAAAACGGTGCTGAACATTGTCAGCATCGTAGTTCAGTAATCCTCCGATATCCGGCACCGTCATGCCGTTTTCGTTATTTATTAGCGCAATTAATGGCGTCGGGCAGGCATATTGCACCTGTTTTTGCTGCCCTTTGTACCAGACGCGGGCGATGGGTTGTACTTTGACCGGGCGTTTGATCTTCAATTTTGCCTGTTGTGGTAGGGCAGCGATGTCCTGGTATTCGCGCTCAAGCCTGGCCTGCCACTCTTCGCGTGTCCACGGATGCACGCTGCGTGGTGACGTCAGGCTCTTTTCCAGTTGTTGCAGTACCTCATCACGCGTCAGGTTCTTAATAATGTGCTTGTTGGCCCAGCCAAATCGCAGGGTAGCCGGTTCTCTGACAACCGTTAGCGTCCGATAGGCGTTCAACGTAATCAGCCCTGGTAAGTGGCGGTGCACCCATTCAAAACGTGCGGCCGATGGCAGACCAGACTCTACGGTGACAATGCGCTCAAAGGTGGTTTTAAGCTGATTAATACGTTGTATTTGCTCTTCCAGCATGGTTTGTGTGCCGGTATCCACCTGATAGCAGAGTACCCCCGGCAGGCGGACAGCCGCTTTGCTACTGCGATTCTCGGACTGCTGTTGAATAAACAGGTGGCGATAGTGGCGTAGTGCCAGGGTTTCCGCCTCTTTACCCAAGTGCTGTTTTACGTCGATGGTTTCCAGTGGCGCGTGTTCTGCCTCTTTCACCACTTCCGGCAAAGAGAACACGCGAGCAATCAGTAGTGTCTGCTGTTGCAATTGCGCGGTGAGGTGTGCCAGTTCTTGTTCCATCTGGCGAAAGGTTCCGTTTAAGCGTTCGACGAGATCGTAGTGAGCCATAGGTTTACCATTTTAGTTACAACATACTTTTTTATAGCACAAGATACCCAGCCTGACCACCGAGCCGTGTAGGTCAGGCAGCTGAAAATTCAGGTATGTTATGCCAGACAGGCCAACTGAAGGAGAAGCGGGCACCACCCAGTTCACTTTCATCACAGACCACCGTACCGCCCATTGCCAGAGCGATAGAGTGGACGATGGCGAGGCCAAGTCCGCAGCCACCAGTCGCCCGGTCACGGCTGGGGTCCAGACGTACAAACGGTTCAAAAATTTGCTCACGCGCAGCTGGCGCGATGCCGGGTCCATCATCTTCGACGATCAGTGTTGCCTGACTCCCATTGAGTTGCAGGCTGGCTTGAACAGTCGACTGGCAGTATCGCAGAGCGTTATTTAACAAATTATCCAGCACACGCTCCATCAAGCGCATATCCAGTGCGCCGTAGTCTCCGATCTGAAGATGGCGCAGGCGTACCGCACGATCAGGGTTGACGCTTTGTACATCTTCCAGATGGGTTGTTAGCCACACGGGCAGGTTCGGAACACTGAGTTTTAGCTCATTTTGTGGCCTATCCAGACGAGCATAGGTGAGCAATTCTTCAATTAACGCTTCCAGTTGACCAATATCGCGGTTTAGCGCCTGCGATTCCTGCTCGGTGAGGTTATCGCTCATCTCAAGGCGGTAACGTAATCGCACCAGCGGTGTACGAAGCTCATGGGCAATGCCGTCAATCAGCTGTTTCTTACTGGCTATCAGGGCATTGATATTGTCCGCCATTTGGTTAAACGCCACGCCCAGACGCTCAAAGCTTGAGCCGCTGTCAAAGTGCAACCGTTCATTAAGATGTCCTTCACCAAAACGCTGTGCTGCGGCCTCCAATCTGAGCATCTCTTGCCAGTGTGGACGCATCCAGATCAGCACAGGGAAGGCCAATGAAATAGCAATGAAGGCCATCAGCGCGACGTCCAGCAAGCGCATCTGGTGCAGGAAATAGAGATAAGGTACGGGGCCGACAGCCAGTACATAGTGGCTTCGCGGAATTCGTTGAATAAAGGTGTACTGATCGTCGAGCGCAACGATATCGCCTTCCCGTAAGCGCTGCATGGTGGGAGCATCAAGATGGTATTTATTCAACGGTTCTACGCGAAGATCAAAAGACAGATTTAAATCCATCTCTTTCAGGGTTTTCCCCCAGTCTCGCGGTGGGATTTCGCGTAATTCGCTGCGCATCAGATACAACGAACTTTTCATCAAGTCGTCGAGCGACTGTCTACCCGCACGTTCTGCGGTGAATTTGTACACCAGGCCAACCAGCAGGGTCATCACCAGAAAACAGACAAACAACAAGAGATAAAACTGCACAAACAGTTTTTTCATACAAATCACCAAACACTCAATAGGTTAGCTAATGTGCAGTTGCCAGCGGAACAGGTGGGCGGTATCACTGTATCCACTGACGCACAGGGTGAATATCAATCCGACCACCATCAACGCACTTGTCCTGGCAGATTACACGGTATAAACCATTTCTGCATTCTTATGAGCTACCATGCGACTATACAGGATCGCCATTTAATGAGCCTAACGCAACGCAAGACCAACCACTCAATAGGCCTGCATCCGTGAAAAAAGTTCGTTTTATACAACAACGAGATCCTGCGCCGACACAATAGCGAAACCACTTATATGAGTATGTGTATTTTCACCGACAATCAGGTGGCTTATTTTTGAGCGGAACCGATAAGGTTATATATACCTAAAATAGCAACACTGACCTTCTTTAAATAAATTTAAAAAGTAGAAGTGGGTTGCTTTTTTGGATTCTGATCGGTTGTGATGAAAATAAACGAATAGCTTGATAAGTGAGGGGGGGCAGAGGCCGTTATTCGAGGGTATCGAATAATGCCTCAAGATCTCCATAGAATGAAATGCTGTCATTCTCCCATCTTCTGTAAACGGCGATACCGGATTTATTCCCCGTTTTCGGTCATGCAGATCGATACGGCTGTCTACACCCGTCGGCTTGCAGTTGTAAGTTCTTAGGGGGGCTACACTCATGGAACTTAGCGCGGTACTAGCGCAGAAACACCTTTCCAATCATATAGGTCGTTGCCTGTCCACCTATATAGACACGATCGCCCACGAGCTGGCAGCGTAACTCTCCGCCGCGTTCGAATCCCTGGTGTGCCAGCATCTGCATTTTGTTTAGCTGCCTGGCCCAGTAAGGGATGAGCATCGTGTGCGCTGAGCCGGTGACAGGGTCTTCTGCCACAGCCTCCCCTGGGCAGAAGAAACGGCTGACAAAGTCGTATTCGCCTTCACCTGGCGCGGTTATACAAACCATTTTCCCGAGAGGGATCATGGCATTAATATCCGGTTTAACCGCTTCAACTTGCTGCTGATTCTCCATCACGACCATATAATCGCGCGCCATGCGTACTTCTTTATATTCCGTGATACCTAACGTTTGCAGTAGTAATGCCGGCGGTACAATAGATTCAGTTTCCCATGCAGGAAAATCAAGCGTCAGCCATTTGCCATTGCGACTTACCGACAGTGCGCCGACAAATCGGGTTTCAAAATGAATAATGGTGTTCGGGTAATTAAGGTGTTCAAAGATGACATGTGCCGCAGCAAGTGTGGCATGGCCACAGAGGTTGATTTCGCCCTGAGTCGTAAACCAGCGTAATTCAAAACCTTTCTGTGTCGGGACGAAAAAAGCGGTTTCCGACTGGTTATGCTGCTTTGACATTTTTAATAGTGTTTCATCAGGCAACCATTCTGTGAGCGGGCATACTGCGGCAGCGTTTCCGCCAAACGTGGTAGTGGTAAAGGCATCTATCATAAAAAAATCAATTTGCTGCATAGCGTAAACCTCTCATCAGTTCTGGCGGAAATCGCACTCTAGCACGCCATGTTAATCCGGTATTTAGAATTTTTTATCTATCTGAATTATTTTCTATTTCGCTACCCGCTATGATTTTTATTTAATGTAAAATTTCATTTGAAATACTACTTCTTGATAATTCTGAATGCTGGAAAATTACCCTAATATACTTTTGCGATGTGATTATAAATTCAGTTGATTATTCTGATTTGTTACTTATTGATGATAGGAATGGTAATGGGATTGTTAAATTTCAACAGTGGTTTGTTCATTGTGGTATTGGCATTGTCTGCATCTGTTCTGGCCGGTGAAAATGTGATTACCGGCGGTTATGTTCATACCAAAACAGCAGGAAAAAGCCTGAGTGGTTTTAATGCGAAGTATGGATACACGCCCGATGAAAGTGATTTGGGTGTCATCTCCTCGCTCACTATTTCCGCTGACAATGAAAACGATATTGACCGTGGATATGGTTCTGCTCTGGTGGGGGCAAGTTATCGCATAAACGATGTCCTCAAACCTTACGTATTGGCAGGTATCGCAAGGGGAGCAGTAAAGGCTGATGGTGATACAGATACGTCTACTGGCTTTGCATATGGGGCGGGTGTTCAGTTAACCCCCATTGCAGGTTTCACTATCGATGCGGGCTATGAAGGTTCTAAGATCTTTGGTTCACAAGCTAATAGTGTGGTTCTGGGTGCGGGCTGGAAATTCTAAGGTATCTATTTTGAAAAAGTTAATGATGACGGTTTTATTCACCTCTGCCATATCCTTATTATCCGGCTGCGTGACTGAACAACAACGAGTAGACAGATGCGTAGCAACAGGCGTAAGTCGTGATACTTGCTACCATGAGGAAAAAGAATACTGGCGTTCGGTGAATGCTAACTACGCGACCGAGCGTGCAGCGGAAACCCAGGCTGATGCTTTCAGAGAAGGCATGGGAAACAATAAACATAAAAAGAAAAGGTAGGGAAGTTAGGTAAGCTATTGGGTTATGGAAACGATGATTAATTATAATGTCAACGGTTCACGGCAGGAGGTATGACGTTGGCATTATTTCTGGGCGCGGCTTTGTCGACTGAGAGATAACGACAAAGCCTGCGCCTTATTGGACAACTCTCATTTTTGTAGCCAAATGATTTAATCCCGTTTGTGGGTATTTTCCGCGAGGAAAGCCGGTATATCCGCCAGTTTAATGTTCTCCGGGACAAAACCGTGTTTCGGGCAGGCAACACGCTGAGAACGATAAATACCGGTATAACCAGATATCAACCAGGCAACCGCGCAGGCCAGTGCGGCATAAATTCCCGTGTCGGCTCCAAATAACTCAATGGCCATCAGTGTTGAAGCGACAGGCGTATTTGCGGCCCCGGCAAAGACAGCGACAAACCCCATACCCGCAAGGAAACTGACAGGTAAATGCAGTAGTGGTGCAAGTGCATTACCCAGTGTGGCCCCAATATAAAAAAGTGGGGTGACTTCTCCTCCTTTAAAACCTGTGCCCAGTGAGACCGCGGTAAATACCAGTTTGCCCAGAAAATCCCAGGAGGGCAGCTGTTGCCGGAAAGCATCCACGATCACCGGAATGCCGAGGCCGATATAGCGATCTGCCGCCAAAAAGTACACCGCGACGGCCACGACAAGTCCCCCAATGAACGGCCTAAACGGTGCGTAACGAACGGTTCGCTTCATAACGCTACCAATGGTATGCGTGAGGTTAGCGAAGACCCGCGCGGTAAAACCAAAGCAGCAACCAGCGATAATTACGGCAATCAGTGTCCATGCAGAGAAATCAGGGACCTGAGAGATGACGTAATGTGTATGTTTTACACCCCACAACAAACCTGTCTGATCGGCGACGATAGCAGCAAAAATACAGGGAATAAGTGCATTGTAATTCATGCGGCCGATCGCCAGCACCTCAAGACCAAAGATTGCACCCGCAAGCGGGGTGCCAAATACGGATGAAAAACCCGCGCTGATGCCCGCCATTAGAACAAGACGCCGGGAGTCAGGTGTCAGTCTAAAAATACGCGTAAACTGATCGGCGATGGATGCACCCATTTGTACTGCCGTTCCTTCACGCCCAACTGAGGCACCAAACAGATGAGAAATCACGGTGCTGATAAAAACCAGCGGCGTCATGCGTAGGCGGATGATGCTGTGAGGATGGTGGATTTCATCAAGAACGAGGTTATTGCCACCCTCAACGGCGCTTCCGTACAACAGATAAATCCATCCTACAATGAAACCGGCGACAGGAAGTAACCAGATAAGCCAATGGTGGTTGACTCGGGTCGTAGTGGCCCAATCAAGAGAAAACAGGAATAATGCAGAGGCTGTGCCGGTTAGTACGGCGATGAGCAAAGCAAGGCCAAGCCATTGCCCGAGTGCAGTTATTGAATTATTGAGCAGAAAGTGATTTGAGCGCATTGACGCATCCTCAGATGAGTTATCATCCCGGACACACAGCGCAGCATGGTTAAAAATACGTGCACCTGCTTCTTCCCGGTCCGGGAATATAAAGCAGGCATCATTAGCCACATGGCGGTTCAAGGGGGAATGCCATCCCCTGTGTGCGCTATATTACTATAAGAATCGATTCAGCAAAAGAGCGTAGACTCTTGGCTAACATGAGGGAACACAGTGGAAAAATGCATGTTTCAAACCTGGCTTCGCCACTGGGCGCTCATTCCTGACGGCAATCCGGTTATGACGCGAACGTCAGCGCTATTACCCGTTACCACAATCAAAGAGGGTCGGAAAGCCATGCTTAAGCTCACCGATGATGAAATTGAGCGTACTGGTGGTGAGCTTATGGTGTGGTGGAATGGCAGCGGTGCGGCGCAAGTGATCGCTCATGATCATGGCGCGACCCTGCTAGTACGCGCAACAGGAGCGGATTCGTTATCCGCGATGTCCCGAACGGGGGAGGATGCGCAGGCATGCCGTATTCTTTGCAATACCGCCCGACAACTCCATCGACCAGCCAATGCGTCCACACCGGTATTAACACCGCTGCGGCACTGGTTTCGCCATCTTGCCCCTGCGGCGAAAATTTATGGTGGAGTCATGACGCGCTGTGCAAAGATCGCAAACGAATTGTTCTCTTCTCCTCAGGATGAGGTCGTATTGCATGGTGACTTACATCACGGCAATGTCCTCGATTTTGGCCCGGCAGGCTGGCTGGCAATTGATCCCAAGGGGCTGCTGGGTGAGCGAGGGTTTGATTACGCTAATATATTCACGAATCCTGACCTTGCCGATCCCCGCGTTGCTATCGCGACAGACCCAAATATTTTTAAGCAACGCGTACAACTTGTCTCTGAGATAGCCGGGATTGAACGACAGCGACTGCTGATGTGGATAGCCGCATGGTGTGGTTTATCTTCTGCATGGTTTCTGGAGGATGGGGAAAATGCGGCGATAACCTTGCGTGTTGCGGAATTAGCGATTGCTGAACTGGACGAAGAGAGCAGGCAACTTTGATCTAAGACACTGGGCTGGTAATTCTTAAACGTTATCATTAGGCTGGTAAACGTTTTATTAATCTATCAGTGTACGGCGGTGATGTTGTGTTGTTTATTACAAAACGAGTGGGCCGGAAATAATGACTTCGTTGTTTTCATTAATAAAAAAACGGCCAAACCTCATATTGCTGGTGGTTTTTCTCATCGGAGCAAACATAGTCGCCTGGCTTTGGGCATTCACCGCGTTTAGGCATAATACGTCACTTCTGGCACTGAGCCTTATCGCGTGGTGTTATGGTTTGCGTCATGCAGTTGATGCCGATCATATTGCTGCCATAGATAGTGCGACGCGAAAGCTCATGCAGCAAAAGAAACGCGCACTGACGACGGGGGCATGGTTTTCTCTGGGACACTCCACCATCGTCGTGCTGGCAAGCATGGGTATTGCTCTGACCACCAGCGTGTTTAAGCAGCATATGGTATGGTTTCAGAATATTGGTGGCATTATTGGTACCACCGTTTCTGCCGCATTTCTGCTGATTTTGGCTACCATCAACCTCATCATTTTCTGTCAGGTCTGGAAGGCGTTCCGTCATCTGAAACGCACCGGTATTTATGATCTCTCCACGGAAGATGTCACGGTTTCAGGTCCGCTGAGTTGGCTATTCCGCTCAGCCTTCAGGCTAGTTGGGAAAGACTGGCACATGTATTTTGTTGGTTTCTTATTTGGTCTGGGCTTTGACACTGCGACTGAAATCTCGTTGTTGGGCATATCAGCTTCAAGCGCCTCCAACGGGATGTCTGTCTGGTCCATTTTGGTCTTCCCGGCACTGTTTACCTGCGGTATGGCGCTGATTGATTGTCTCGACAGTATACTGATGGTTGAGGCCTACGGTTGGGCATTCAATAAGCCACAACGTAAGCTGTATTACAATATGACCATTACCGGAACCTCAGTGATTGTGGCGCTGTTTATCGGCGGACTGGAGGGGTTGAGCCTGCTGTCTGATGCGTTTTCGTTACAGGGCGGGCTGTGGGACACGGTCAGTAACTTAAGCGACCACATGGGCAATGTCGGGTTTGCCATTATTGGTGTCTTTATTGCCTGTTGGATTATTTCCGCATTGAACTACCGCTGGAAAAAATATGACGGTCTGACGTTCAGTTGAGATAGAAAAATCGATATGCAACTCAACGTGACACTGTCACGTTGATGGCGTCCACACGATTGGTTATGTGGTTCATTCGGTGGGTTATTTCTGAGACTCGTCGTCCCAGGCATGCGGAGCGAACAGATAACCTTTGTTGCGTACCGTTTTGATTCGATAGGGTTCAGTCGCGTTATCAAGCAGTTTTTTGCGCAATCGGGAGATTGCGACATCGACACTGCGGTCCATACCGTCGTAGCTTACGCCGCGCAGGTTTTTCAGCAAGGCATCGCGATCCATAATCTGCCCCGCATGGGTTGCCAGTTCCCAAAGTAACTCAAAATCCGCTGTAGAGAGGGCGACTTGTTCACCGCCGAGCAGCACAGACCGATTCGTTGGGTCAATGGTTAGTGCGCCAAAACGCAGAGTGGTGTGCGGGGTGATGGTGGCAGCCTGAATCCCTTTTGCCTGGGCTGAATGTTCGTTTTGGCGTAAATGCAAGCGCAGGCGAGCCAGCAGTACTGCCGGTGGTGTGGTTTTCAGGATATAGTCGCAGGCACCCATTTCGAGGGCCAGAATATGGTTCATGTCGCTGTCCAGCGAAGTCAGCAGGACAATTGGACCTTGCCAGCGCCCACGCAAATCACGGCAAATAGTCATACCGTCTTTACCTGGAAGCATAATATCTAACAACACCAGATCGGGTTGCACTTGCAGGATTTTCTCTTCGGCCAAATCACCACGAGGTTCGACGATAACCTCAATATCATGCCGGGCCAGATAGGCCGCAATCAGCGAACCTACTTCGGGATCATCTTCAACAAATACGATGGTGTTCATATCATTCATTTTGAATATAAAACGCCAACATACACCGCCATCGTTTTTCCTTCCATTAATCTTTTCTAAACGAGAACGCTTCCGTTATGCTAGGGACTGGTGTTATTGATGTGTTAAGGCAAAACGATGGGGCTCGTAGTAAAAGCGGCGCTGGGTGCGCTGGTAGTGGTGCTGATTGGTTTACTGGCTAAAACAAAGAATTACTATATTGCGGGGTTAATTCCACTGTTCCCAACCTTTGCGCTGATAGCGCACTATATTGTGGCCAGTGAGCGTGGAATAGAGGCATTACGTACAACCATCGTATTCAGCATGTGGTCGATTATTCCCTATTTTGTCTACCTCATTTCACTGTGGTACTTCACCGGTTTTATGCGTCTACCCGTCGCGCTCATTGGCTCGGTAGTGTGCTGGAGCCTGAGCGCGTGGTTGCTGATCTTTTGTTGGATAAAATTGCACTAGCGTAGGTGGCGACCCCCGTCAACGGCAAAGCTGCGGCCGGTGACAAAACAACTGGTAAACAGATAGTCTATTAAATCAATGACTTCTTTTTCGCCGGGTGCTGTTTTCATCAACGACTTATTCAGCGCCTGCTGGCGATATTCTGCATCGTCACCTTCGTTAAACAGGATTAGTGAGGGGGCGATTGCGTTAACTTTCACTTCCGGGGCCAGTTTGCGGGCGAATGAGCGGGTCATATTATCCAGAGCCGCTTTACTGGCAGCATACGCAATATGCTTGTCGCTGCCGCGTTCTACGACGTAATCAGTAAAATGGATAATATCGCTGGCCGCATGCCCATGTCCGCGCAGCAGGCCTTCCAGCGCGTGATTAAGCAGGTAAGGGGTATTCACGTGGATCTGCATCATGCTGGACAGCACGTCAGAAAGCGGCAGCCCCGGTTTTTCGGCAATCCAGGCGCTGGCATTGTGCACAATAGCGCGTAAACCTTCGGTACGGGTTTTCACTTCATTGGCAAAAGCAAGGACCCCTTCGTCGGTCGCGAAGTCAGCCTGAATACACAGTGCCCCCGCCTCTTGCAGGCCTTCAATAGCCGGGTAGTGTGTCCGGTAGCTGACGATCACCGGCTGCTTTTGATTCAGAAAATGCCACGCGATGGCGAGACCGATGCGACGGCCCCCTCCGGTGATAAGTATTGGCAAAGCGGGCTTTTTACCCATCGAGATCTCCATGAGTCGCAAACGATGGGTCAAACATTTAACCCATCAGCATCCAGGTCGCTGGAACAGCTGCTACAAGAAGCAGGCCGATCAAAGCCATTTCCTGGCGTTTTAATACGTTGTCATGCGCGTGAGTTTTGCGGGTATAAAGGAAAACCAGCAACCCCGGAGCATACAGCACCACGGACAACAGCAGGTGCATCGGACCTGACGCGTACAGTAACCATAAGCCATAAATGCATGCACCGACACCAACAGCCTGATGAATTGGACGGGTCGCTATCTTCAGCAAAAATGCGCCGACGAGGAAATAGGGCACCAGAATCATCTCTGAGGCAATAGTCAGCAGCGTATTGTAGTCAGAACCTGTGAGCCAGATCAGCACCAGACAGACCTGTACGCAGATGTTCGTCAGCCACAGTGATGCAGATGGCGCACCTTGCGCATTTTGACGCGCAAAAATACGCGGGAATGCTTTGTGAGTGGATGCCAGAAACGGGACTTCCGCCGCCATAATCGTCCAGCTCAAATAGGCGCCGCAGACAGAGACTATCAACCCCGCGGCGATAATGATTTCGCCCCATGGCCCCATCATTTTTACCATCAGACCAGCCATTGATGGGTTGCGGATTTCAGCCAGTTCCGGGCGTGCGACCACGCCAAGAGAAAGCAGGGTCACCAACAGATATACGCCAAGTGCGGCAAGTACGGCCAGCAACGTTGCGCGTCCGACATCGCGTTTGTTCCTCGCCCGTGCGGAAACCACGACAGCGCCTTCCACACCGATAAACACCCACAGGGTGATAAGCATGGTGTTTTTAACTTGCTCCCAAACAGGAACACCCAGTTTCACACCGGTAAAGTCGAGGCTAAAGGTGTCGAGCTTAAATAACATGAATGCCAGCACGATAAACAGGCCGAGCGGCAGTAGCTTCGCCAGTGTCGCCACCAGATTAATGCTGGCGGCTGTCTGTACGCCACGTAACACCAGAAAATGCACGATCCACAGCAGTACCGATGCGCCAACAATAGACTGCCAGGTATTCCCGTCGCCAAACAAACGCAACGCAGGTGTATCGGTAAAGAAGCTAAGTGCGGAAAAGACGATAACCAGATAGGAAACGTTAGCGATAACGGCACACAGCCAATATCCCCACGCGGAGCAAAAACCGATCAGTTCGCCGAAGCCTTCGCGCGCGTAGGTAAAGATACCACCATCCAGTTCCGGGCGGATACGTGTCAGGATAAGCATGGCAAACGCGAGCAGCAGGATCCCCGCACCCGTAATCGCCCAACCAATCAATAACGCTGCCGGGCTGGCTACCGCAGCCATATTTTGTGGCAGGCTGAAAACACCAGCGCCAAGCATTGAGCTTAGAACCAGCGCTGTCAGTGCGCTCAGACCCAATTTCTTTTCCATTTGTATCCAGTTACAAAAACGAGAGTGAGAGAATAATTATTTTGGCAAATCGCATAAAAATGGTGAAAGCGACTCAAGGCGCGGGATTTTACGGAGAGAAGACAGCGCATGCAATGGGGACAGGCAGATTTGTGACTAAAAATGCTAAAAGCGGCATAAAGCCGCCTTTTATTATTACTATTGTCTGTTACTTATACAGGTCGGCGCTGATGGTCATGTTGTTACCACGTTCCGACCACTGGCGGGTGATGTGGTAGTACTTGGCCCCTTTTTTCGCTGCGCGTTTAGCAACCTGGTAAGAGACTTCGGTCATGTTGCCATAGTTACCGGTGAACTTGATGCTGTCGAATGGCACCATCATCGCGGCGGTAGCTTTGTTCAGCTCTTCAACTTTAGTACCGTCAGGCAGGGTGACAGTGTAACGTCCGCCTTTAGTTGATTGAGTTTCGAAGAAACGACCCACTTCGGCACTCGGAGACGCGGTTGTTGCCACGCCAGGAATTTCAACTTTCTTCGCGGCTTCGCCACCGGCTGCTAACGCAGCACGTCCGGCATCAGAATCAGCAGGGATCGCATCAGGGCTTTGAACAACACGTTTTTTCGCATCTTCTTTGTAGATGAATGCGGTAATACGTTGGTTACCCCCCTGGTTGGCATCAACCTGGCGTACGATATAGAAAGAGTAAGCCCCTTTTTCTTTCGCCACTTTGGTGATGGCATCATTTACTTCAGGCTGGCTGCGGTAGAACCCCTGAACCGTAACGGTATCGAAAGGTTCAATCAGAACGGCCTGGTCTTTCGGTAATTCCATAACGCCGTTGATGACGCGATTTTTGGTGACTTCTGCTTTTTCAGCGTCGGCTTTATAGATATCGGCGACGACGCGCCAGTTACCGCCACTGCCAAAATCTGAGGTATCAACAACATAAAAGGAGGCTGCACCGTCTTTATCTGCACGACGGGATACGGCGTCTACCGCATCACCGATAGCATTAAAACGACCGGTAACCACAATGCGGTCATAGGGTTTCAGGGCAGCTGCTTGCTCCGGCGTCAATTCTGTCGCTGCATTTACAGAAAAAGCAGTCGCAGAAAGAAGAGCGGACGCCAGGAGAGTGTTCTTAAGCTTCATAAAAATAATCCTTCGCCTTGCGCAAACCAGGTACTGGTATTGTTATTGACTAGAAACGTGGCTGATTATTGCATTTAAATTGTGTCAGTGTCTGCGTGATTTTTCACTCATCGTGCCACCCATGCTAACAACATCGATAACATTTAGTGATATGTCTAAAAATTCGGCGTTTGGCGGCTAAAACTGATAAAACAGTTGAATTTCATAAGTTAATTTAATGTTAATCAATTGTTCTATGGTGGCGCTTAATCATGTTTTGCCGCTTCGCTTGAGCGAATTATCAGCCTTTGTGGGTTATTTAAAGGGCATTATCCCTGCTTGCGAGTGAATTCATTCCTGTTTTGCAAATTTCATAATAAATACTGTTTTTTGGCGCTAGATCACAGGCGTCATTTTCAGTAGGTTATACAGAGTTTGTTACTGTTTTATTTTATTGAGGTAACACTGAGCTCTCTCGGGAGTGTGCGCATGCCTCTTGCGAACATTGATAAACCATCATCAAAAATACAGATGGAAGGGAACATTATGCGAATTGGCATACCAAAAGAACGGTTAACCAATGAAACCCGTGTTGCAGCCACACCGAAAACGGTTGAGCAGCTGCTGAAGCTGGGTTTTAGCGTCGCGGTTGAAAGCGGCGCAGGTCAACTGGCTAGTTTTGACGATAAGGCGTTTGTGCAAGCAGGCGCAGAAATTGTTGACGGGAATGCTGTCTGGCAGTCAGAGATTATCCTGAAGGTCAATGCGCCAGAAGCGTTTGAGATTCCGTTGCTTAATCCGGGTACCACGCTGGTGAGTTTTCTCTGGCCTGCGCAGAACCCTGAGCTACTGCAAAAACTCGCTGAGCGAAATGTAACGGTCATGGCGATGGATTCCGTGCCGCGTATTTCGCGTGCGCAGTCACTGGATGCCTTAAGCTCGATGGCTAACATTGCCGGGTATCGTGCAATTGTAGAAGCTGCACATGAGTTCGGACGGTTCTTTACCGGGCAAATTACCGCGGCGGGTAAAGTTCCACCTGCCAAGGTGATGGTGATCGGTGCTGGTGTGGCGGGATTGGCTGCTATCGGTGCGGCAAACAGCCTCGGAGCGATTGTTCGCGCCTTTGACACACGCCCGGAAGTAAAAGAACAAGTTCAGAGTATGGGCGCTGAGTTCCTTGAGCTGGACTTTAAAGAAGAAGCGGGCAGCGGCGATGGCTACGCCAAAGTGATGTCCGAAGCGTTTATTAAAGCGGAGATGGAGCTGTTCGCCGCTCAGGCAAAAGACGTCGACATCATCGTTACTACCGCGCTGATCCCAGGGAAACCTGCGCCGAAACTGATCACGCGAGAGATGGTTGATTCGATGAAGTCCGGCAGCGTGATTGTCGATCTCGCCGCGCAAAACGGGGGTAACTGCGAGTATACCGTTGCCAATCAGGTGACCACCACCGAGAACGGCGTCAAGGTTATTGGCTATACCGATTTGCCGGGTCGTTTACCGACTCAGTCTTCGCAATTGTATGGCACCAACCTTGTCAACCTGCTGAAACTGTTGTGCAAAGAGAAAGACGGCAACATCACCGTTGATTTTGACGATGTGGTGGTGCGCGGCGTGACAGTGGTTCGCGATGGTGAAATTACGTGGCCTGCACCACCCATCCAGGTTTCTGCTCAGCCACAAGCGGCACCTAAAGCTGCACCTGCACCACAGGAAGAGAAAAAACCTGCATCCCCATGGCGAAAATATGCGCTGATGGCGCTGGTGGTGATTCTGTTTGGCTGGCTAGCCGATGTCGCGCCAAAAGAGTTCCTCGGACACTTTACGGTGTTCGCACTTTCCTGCGTGGTGGGTTACTACGTGGTGTGGAATGTCTCGCATGCGTTGCATACCCCGCTGATGTCCGTGACGAACGCTATCTCCGGAATCATCGTCGTGGGGGCATTATTACAAATTGGCCAGGGCGGCTGGGTGAGTTTCCTGAGTTTTATCGCGGTGCTTATTGCCAGCATTAATATTTTCGGTGGCTTCACCGTGACTCAGCGCATGCTGAAAATGTTCCGGAAAAACTAAGGGGTAACATATGTCTGGAGGATTAGTTACAGCTGCATACATTGTTGCCGCAATCCTGTTTATTTTTAGTCTGGCGGGGCTTTCCAAACACGAAACGTCTCAACAGGGTAACAACTACGGCATCGCCGGGATGGCGATTGCGCTGATTGCCACGATTTTTGGCCCGGATACCGGCAACGTCGCCTGGATTCTGGTCGCAATGATCATCGGTGGTGCAATTGGTATTCGTCTGGCGAAAAGAGTCGAGATGACCGAGATGCCGGAGCTGGTGGCGATTCTGCACAGCTTCGTCGGTCTGGCAGCGGTACTGGTTGGTTTTAACAGCTATCTGTATCACGATACCGGTCTGGAACCGATCCTGGTGAACATTCACCTGACTGAAGTGTTCCTCGGTATCTTTATCGGTGCAGTAACTTTCACCGGTTCTATCGTGGCGTTTGGTAAACTGCGCGGCAAGATCTCATCTAAGCCGCTGATGCTGCCGAATCGCCATAAGTTGAACCTGGCGGCGCTGGTGGTTTCTTTCCTGCTGCTGGTCGTGTTTGTTCGTACCGAGAGCGTGGGCCTGCAGGTCCTGGCGCTGCTGGTGATGACCATTATCGCACTGGCGTTTGGCTGGCACCTGGTCGCATCCATCGGTGGGGCCGATATGCCGGTCGTCGTCTCTATGCTGAACTCCTATTCAGGATGGGCGGCGGCAGCGGCAGGCTTTATGCTGAGCAACGACCTGCTGATCGTTACGGGGGCGCTAGTCGGTTCCTCGGGTGCGATCCTGTCTTACATTATGTGTAAGGCAATGAACCGTTCTTTCATCAGCGTTATTGCAGGGGGATTTGGCACAGACGGCTCCTCAACTGGTGATACCGAAGAAGCAGGCGAACATCGCGAGATCAATGCCGAAGATACCGCTGAAATGCTGAAAAATTCGCATTCCGTGATTATCACCCCAGGCTACGGTATGGCGGTGGCGCAGGCGCAGTATCCGGTGGCGGAAATTACTGAGAAACTGCGTGCCCGTGGTATCAAAGTTCGCTTTGGTATTCACCCGGTAGCAGGGCGCTTGCCTGGTCATATGAACGTGCTGCTGGCGGAAGCCAAAGTGCCGTATGACATCGTGTTGGAAATGGATGAGATCAACGATGATTTCGCCGACACCGATACCGTGCTGGTTATTGGCGCGAATGATACGGTAAACCCGGCAGCGCAAGACGATCCGCGCAGCCCGATTGCCGGAATGCCAGTACTGGAAGTGTGGAAAGCGCAGAATGTTATCGTGTTCAAACGCTCAATGAACACCGGTTATGCAGGCGTGCAGAACCCACTGTTCTTTAAAGAAAACACCCATATGCTGTTTGGCGATGCCAAAGCCAGCGTGGATGCGATTCTAAAAGCGTTGTAATGCGTGCCTAAAAGTAAGACGGCCTCTGCGGAGGCCGTTTTTTTTGTTAAACATCCAGTTTACGCTGGGTAATCCATTCCACACGAGCCGGATCGCGATGCGAGAAAAATGCACTGATCCCGGCGTCCATAGCGGCAATTTGCGTCATTTCTTCAACCGTTAAGGTAAAATCCAGTATCTGAATATTCTCTGTCATACGCGCTTTACGCACGGTTTTCGCCAGAGAAATAATTCCGCGTTGATAAATCCAACGCAGCACCACCTGGCCGACGCTTTTCCCGTACTTCTCACCAATCGCGGCCAGTGTCGGATTTTGAAACAGGTCATTACGCCCCTCGGCGAACGGCGCCCAGGCTTGTGGTTGAATATTGCGGCTCTGCATCCAGGCTACGGCATGCGGTTGCTGGTGGAAGGGATTCACCTCTATCTGATTCACCGCTGGGATGATGCGGTTGAAGGCCATCAAATCTGCCAGGCGGTCCGGGTGAAAATTGCTGACGCCAATCGCGCGAATTTTCCCTTCCTCGTAGAGTTCCTCCATAGCACGCCAGGCGCCGTGCACGTCGCCATAGGGCTGGTGGATTAAATACAGGTCAAGGTAATCAAGCTGAAGACGCTGTAACGAACGCGCAAACTGAGCTTTCGCGCCAGCGTAGCTGGTATCTTGTAACCACAGCTTGGTTGTAATGAAGAGTTCATCGCGGGGTACGCCGCTTTGTTTCAGCGCATTGCCGACCTGAGTTTCATTCAGATAGGAGGCGGCGGTATCGATCAGGCGATATCCCGTTTCGATGGCATCCCGCACGGCTTGCTCACACTCGTTTGCTTCGGTCATTTGGTATACGCCAAAACCGAGCAGAGGCATCTCAACACCGTTATTTAAGACAGTTGTATTCATGGAACGCTCCTGAACATCATTTTTTGCATTGGCAGCAGATTAGCAAAAATCTGTTCACACCATTAGTCGGTCAAATCGGCATAGACCTATGAGCTAAATTCATTTTTAGCAGGATAATATGCGAAGTTTGTCACATATGTCTGGTGCGAAAAGGGTGTTATTCATGATTGATACTCATAAACTTATGCTTCTTTCGCTATCTAATCACTGCCATTCACCCCGTATATACTGCCACCTGACTTTTCCCAAGATAACAGGACGCTATGCGTACACGTGAACAGCGCTCACCGGTTGCGACGGCAAGCCACACCGGTCTCTCTTTTATTCTTATCCTCAGCGGCTTGATGGCCTTTACTTCACTTTCAACCGATATCTATCTCCCGGCAATGCCGACCATGGCAGGGGATTTAAACGGTAATGTGGAGCTTACTGTTACCGGTTTTTTGGTGGGTTTTGCTATTGCGCAGTTGATCTGGGGACCGATCAGCGATCATCTGGGCAGGCGTACGCCGCTGTTTATCGGCATGGTGCTGTTTATCATCGGTTCGGCGGGGTGTGCGTTGTCTACAGATATCACGCAAATTGTTTTCTGGCGGGTCTTTCAGGCGCTGGGGGCCTGTACTGGACCGATGCTGGCGCGTGCCATGATTCGTGATCTCTTTGCTCGAACTCGTGCGGCACAAATGTTGTCAACCCTGGTACTGGTTATGGCGATTGCCCCCATCGCAGGGCCATTGATTGGCGGGCAAATTATTCGACTGAGCACCTGGCACTCTATTTTTTGGTTGCTGGTGGTCATTGGCGTGCTGATGTTTATTTCGTTGCTGTGGTTGCCGGAAACACTTCCTGAAGAAAGACGCGTAAAAGCCTCACTGGCAGGCGCATTTCGTCATTACCGCGCGCTATTAACCAATGGTCGATTTATGCGCTACACCCTGAGTCTGACCTTTTATTACGTGGGTGCGTATGCGTTTATTACCGGTTCGCCATTTGTTTACATTCGCTATTACCATGTCGACCCACAGCATTACGGCTGGTTATTTGCGTTAAATATTGTCGGCGTTATGGCGATGAGTGCGGTCAATCGCCGGCTGGTGCAACGGCATGCGTTAGAACAGTTACTGAAGTACGCGACGATGTTAGCGGCACTGGCTGCTGTTGCATTGGCACTGCTGGTTAAGCTGGAAATAGGGGGGGTTATTGCCATTATCATCACTGTGTTTCTGCTGTTTTCGATGAATGGGATCATTGCAGCAACGTCGACGGCCGCCGCGCTGGATGCGGCCCCCAATATCGCCGGTTCAGCTTCGGCGTTGATTGGTTCATTACAGTATGGCAGTGGCATCATCTCATCGTTACTGCTGGCGAGATTGAGTGACGGCACCCCCTGGACTATGGCATGGATTATTGCGCTATTCACACTGATGAGTGCTGCATTGGTATTCCGTGTCAAACAGTAGGTGAACAGCCCCGCGATAGCGGGGCATACATTTATTCTTTGTTAAGATCGCTCAGCAGGACGGCAATACTTTGACCACCATTTGTTTGCTCAAGGGCAATTTTTACGATGATGGTCAGCGGTACTGAAAGCAGCATTCCAACGGGGCCGAGCAGCCAGCCCCAAAAAATCAGCGACAGGAATACCACCAGCGTAGAAAGTCCCAACCCGCGCCCCATGATGCGGGGTTCCAGGATATTGCCGAATACCAGGTTAATCACAAGATAACCTGCCAGCACGAGCAGCGCATCGTAAAAACCACTGAATACCAGGACCTGAGCAATAGGAGGAATCGCTGCCAGCACCGAACCAATGTTAGGAATATAGTTCAGGGCAAAGGCCAGCAGTCCCCAGACAAACGCGAAGCGGACATCCAGTGCAGCAAGCATGCCCCAGGCGACCAGGCCGGTGACGATACTGATGGCGGTTTTTAGCACCAGATAGTGTGAAACACTGTCGATAGCGCGTTGGATCGCGGCCATTCCTTCAAGAGGGCGGTTCATCATTTGTTTAAGTTTGCCGGGGAGTTGTGGTACTTCCAGCAGCATAAAAACCACGGTCAGCAACAGTAGAAATATCGAGGACATCGCATTGGAGAGTTGCGTCAATAAATTGGTGACCAGCGTCATCGCAGCATTCGGATCGACATATTTCGCCAACTCGTCGACGGAAACACCGATCCCCGCACGTTGTAGCCACGGTTCGATATTTTTCAGCGGGATAACTAATGACGAACGATATTGCGGTAGTGTCCGTGCCAGCTCATTTAAGGATGTACCTAAATAAGCCAGAAGCAGCACCATTAGCATGACAATAATAACAACCAGCAATGACACGGCGAATACACGCGGTATACGGAGCCTAACCATGCGCTGTACTACGGGATTGAGCACGACGGCGATAAATAACGCCAGAATAAACGGTACAATGATATCGGCGGCAAATCGGATACCGGTTAAAATGATAACCAACATGCCGAGCATAATAACTATTTTTAGGCCGTTAAGCGTGATGATCGGTTTTGCCATGTGAATCCCTGAGTTTTTTATCAATATAATAATGTGATCTGCCTCGAGCCGTTATAACAAAAATCAAACGAGTCGGGTAAAGAAGTGAAAAGATTTTGAGTTCGCATTGAACCTATGATACAAATCACCTGTGTTTAACTACCGAGGACAATTATCATCCGCGATGATGAGAAGCAACACTGCGGATAATTGTAATATTATGGACAATACGTTCAGGATGTTTTTGCGTTTACCTACACTTCTTCGTACCTCTTCCACTTTCTTGCTTGCGGGTGAGCAACACTGGCGCAACGCGCTTTAGTCCCTTCTTCTGCCTGAGCTGGCGTTATGCGCTGAGCTATTTGATTCTATTTTTTGGTTTACTGCATGCAGTAGGCCCAAAGGACTATATTCTCAAGCAGGAGAAGCATCATGTTTTACTGGATATTATTAGGTCTGGCCATTGCGGCTGAAATAACCGGTACGCTGTCAATGAAATGGGCAAGTGTAGGCCATGGTAATGCGGGCTTTATTTTAATGCTGGTAATGATCGCTTTATCGTATATTTTTCTAAGTTTTGCCGTTAAAAAAATCGCCCTTGGTGTGGCCTATGCCTTATGGGAAGGTATCGGAATTTTATTTATTACGCTGTTTAGCGTGCTGTTATTCGACGAAACCTTGTCAACGATGAAAGTTGCTGGACTGGTCTCGCTGGTGTTAGGCATTGTGTTGATCAAATCGGGTACACGCAAGCCGGCAAAAGCGAGGAGGGAGGTGACCCATGCAGCAGTTTGAGTGGGTTCACGGCGCCTGGCTTGGAATGGCGATTGTTCTTGAAATCGTTGCTAACGTCTTCTTAAAATTTTCCGATGGTTTCCGCCGTAAGGCTTATGGCGTGTTGTCGCTGGTGGCGGTGTTAGCGGCCTTTAGTGCGCTATCCCAGGCGGTAAAAGGGATCGACCTTTCTGTCGCCTACGCGCTGTGGGGAGGATTCGGGATCGCCGCAACGTTAGCCGCAGGATGGGTGCTTTTTGGTCAGCGTCTGAATAACAAAGGCTGGATTGGCGTCGCCTTGCTTCTGGCCGGAATGATAATGATCAAACTTGCCTAATCTACGTGCTGCCCGCAAACGTGGGCAGCATGTGTTATCCCTTCGCCAGTGCTTCGAGTTTATCGCGAAAACCCGTCACGGAAATGGCGCGATTATCTGCCCGCCAGCGATCTTTTGCTGCTGGAGCGGAGCTTTGCACACCAATCAATTGCCAGCCTGAATCTGTCTTTAACATCAATGGGGAGCCGCTGTCGCCAGGGAGCGTATCGCACTGATGCGACAAGACGGTATTTTGCGCCCAGCCAGTTACCACGCAATCCTGATGCGTGTACAGGTCATCCAGGTGATCTTCTGGGTACCCCGACTGAGTCACTTTACGGTCTGCCGTTTTTAGCGCAGCGGTTAACGCGGCTTTATCACCGTCAAATAACGGTAGCGGCGTGATCCCGGAAGGGGGATAACGTAGCACCACCAGGCCAAAATCCCACGGGGCCGCAGAAGGTGGGACAATCCAGCCGTCACCATCTGCTTTTAAACGCTTGCCGAGAGAGGGATCAACCCGTCCTTCAATGCCGTGGATTTCATAGCGCCAGATACCCTTTTTCGACACAAAACGTAGCGCGACGGCTTTATCCGGCTTGCCTTTCGGTGGGGTGAGTAAGCAGTGCCCGGCAGTCAGGGCCAGGTGAGGTGAAATGAGCGTAGCCGTGCACAGGTTACCGCTGGCGGTTTCCAGTTGCCCGATAGCGTCCCACGGTGATTGCGTCGGGTCAGTCACCCTCACACGATCGTCATGACCAAAAAACAGCGTTTTTATGTTATCGGCTTCAGCAACGGTCGTTGCAGGCTGCTCCGCATGTGCAACGACAGGAAATAGACAAATTGAACCCAGTAATACCGCAATGGTTTTATGCATATCACACTCTGGTGGGGAATTATGATTATTAACAGCAAACCCTCAGTTAATACTATAGACGGGACGGCGGGAAAGTGGGAGTAAAATCAGATAACTACACTCAGGAAAGATAAAAATGCATGGCGATAAGAGCGCAAATTATCAGGGTAATAAGAATGAACTCAAAGCGGTAATGTGACACCATTTTACCCTCCGAAAGGCGGCGCTAAATCAGAATGATTTAGCGCCGTATGCTATGGCATGGGGGACGCCATGGTTACTACAGATGTTTTATGCAGCCGGTTGAGCAGCTGGTTTAGCGGTTTCGTGTTTTACTGCTTTTTTGGTGTGTTTTTTAGCGGCCTGAGCTTTCTGCTCTGCGGCTGGTTTGGTTGCAGCTGGTTTAGTTGCTGCTTTTTTGGTGTGTTTTTTGGCAGCCTGAGCTTTCTGCTCTGCAGCTGGCTTGGTTGCTGCTTTTTTGGTGTGTTTCTTCGCAGCCTGAGCTTTCTGCTCTGGCGCTTTTTGTTCTACAGCCGGTTTAGCTGCGGATTTTTTAGCGTGCTTTTTGGCAGCCTGTGCTTTCTGCGGCGCTGCTTTGTGTTGTTTTTTATGATGAGTGGTTTTTGCCGGTGCGGCTTTCGTGGTCGCAGCAGCAGTCGGAGCGGTAGTAGCAGTTGTTTCAGCAGCAAATGCAGCAGAAGACAGACCCATAGCAGCGGCAACAACCAGAGCTAATACTTTTTTCATTCTCATACCCTCGATTTGGTTTTTCATTCAACCCCACTGCGGGGCCGTTGAAATAACTATATCGCTGTAATCTCTGGGCTTCCGTGAGTCATTGGTTTCGGCGTGTAACCGTTTGTACACTTCCTGCCTAAATAAAATATCCCTTCAAAATCAGACGCATGCGAAAGCACTCTAAGACCTTGTCAGGGGAATTGCCCGCTATTATTGTATATTTATTGATATTTATCGCGGGGTAGTACCCCCAGCAGCACCCCCAGGGGAGGCATTTACGATGGCGTTTTACACTATTGAAAAGAGGATTACTACCAAGGGCGATATACGCTACCGCGTAACGGTGGGAGTAAAGGAGGGCGGAAAGTACATCCACCGGGAAAACAAAACATTCCCAAGAAAGCCCTTGGCGGTCACGTGGGGTGCACAGCGTGTCACAGAGATAGAAACAGTGGGGTTAGTAAAGAAAACGCCGGGAGTCAATTTGCGGGGGCTTATCTTGCGATACTTAAGCGATAGAACCATAACCAACGGCGTGAGCAAGAAAAGCTCGCTAAACACTATAATGAATTCATCGTTAGGCGATCTGCTATTGGGTGACCTGACCATGAATAGATACATTGAATACGCCAGGGTGAGACGGCAGACGGTCAAGCCGTCAACGCTTGGGACTGAGCTTTCTTACTTAAAAACGGTCTTAGATGTGGTCTTACCTTTCTATGATATCCAGACGCTACCAGCGGAACTGAGCGCCGCAAAAATCTACCTGACACGTAAAAACATTATTACGCCATCAGACAAAAGAACGCGCAGACCAACAAGGGAAGAATTTAATTTACTTTATCAGGAGCTAACGAGGGCGTTTAATGGTTCGCGCCTGAAAATTAGATATCACGATGTTTTTGAATTCGCCGTTTATTCGTGCATGAGGCGCGGTGAAATATGTCGCATAACATGGGGTGATGTTGATTTTAACAGCCGTTCTGTAATTGTTCGTGACCGTAAAGATCCAAGAAAAAAGCTTGGTAATCATATGGTTGTTCCGCTTCTTGGGAGGGCTTGGGATTTGCTGGAGGCTCAGCCAAAAATAAGTAATTATATTTTCCCTTACAAGCCATGCACTATTAGCGAAGCCTTCAGAAGGGCACGTGATAAATTAAAAATATCGGATATAAGGCTTCATGATATGCGGCGCGAGGCGGCGAGCCGCTTATTTGAACATGGTTTTTCAGTTGAGGAGGTAGCTCAAGTCACGGGGCATAAAAACCTAAAAACACTCTGGACCGTTTATCGAGAGATTTACCCCGAATCGTTACATGACCGTTTCAACGAACTACAGGCACGCAGTAAAAATAACTCATAAAAGAGCCGAAAATGTGCTTCCCTAAAAAGGAGCCGGGGTTTCGGCTTGCTGTCTCGGTAACTATTCCGGGATAGAGCGTGGTCATATTCGTTGAGGCGAAATGCTTGGTGCTTGAGGCCACGTAAGGGAAAAATCCGACAAGCCCCCCAAAAGTATCGCCGAGGATTTGCGCAAGAGTTCCGGGAATGCTGCTCAACGTTGATGAGTGACAGTGAGCTGAGAGTTAGCGCCACGTAGAGCGGTAATCACTTCAACGATGCAACCCGGATGGTGAGAGCGTTAGGCGGCCTGAAAAGTTAGCAGGTTAGGGTATCTCACAGGGAGAACGAAAGGCTAAACCGGGTCTCCCCGCGAGTGAAGGGCATCAGCGAGAGCTGGTGTCTTTTTGCTCCCGTACAGAACAACCCACTATTGGTGTGTGTGTGATCACCAAGAGTCACTTGCGTGAAGGGGGTGCGGGGGAGGAGTAATATTTTTTTGGCAGGAATAATTTCTGCCACCACATCGGCCATGGAGCCACATCAGCGAGATATGCTGATGAGTACCAAATCATCACGACATCGTAGCAAGGCTCGGGATAACCCCACGACAGAGTTACAGGAACGCCGCAGGGCTCAAGATGGTTTTATGATGCCGGACCGCATCAAAAATGTTGACCTGCGCTCACCGCTCGAAGTGGAGGACATGTACAGGGACAGGATGAGGGCTATTTGCAGGGCGGGAGGCGCAAATTTCCAACGCGTGCTGGAACTTGAAAGCGTACTCGAAGTGGCAAATGCCGAGCTACAGGAACGCCGCGAGGCTGGTAGTGCTGAGCCAGTAATGTACGCATTAACATGGGCTGATGGTGAGGTGTTTTGCACGTACGCACAGCGAAGCTACGCGGAAGTTCATCGCGATTTAATAATAAGTGAAGATGAAGATTACGCCGCGAGTTTGAGTCTTGTACCACTGTACGCCACACCGCGGCCAGCACCAGACAGCGAAGCGCAAGCCACGCTAAAGAGGCTTGCTGTGATTCTTCACGGCTTGGAGGTTGATTTAGGCATGCTAACGATAACTGCTCAATCGCTGATGGATAGATGCAAGCAAAGGTCGTCATGATGAACACGTTGTATTTCCTGATGGCTGAGTTTGAAACCGTCACCCCGGCGCTATCAGATATATGTGAAAAGTACCTGGGAATGAAGCCCAGGACAGCAGAGGATAAGGCGGCAATAGGGAAATTGCCGATACCAACATTCAGACTTGGCGATACGCAGAAGGCACCGCGCCTGGTTCACCTGGAGGATTTGGCCTTTCATATCGACAAAATGAGGCAGGACGCCAGGGATTTACACAGTAAATTTTTCCCATCATAACCCCGCATTGCGGGGTTTTTCTTTGCTGCTTAGCACCCCATACAGCACCCCTGCCGAATGTAACTCATTGAAAAACGCCGCTATGTTTTCGACGTGTAACCGTTTGTACAATGACTCACGGTATACGATTACAGATAACGGGCTTCCAGATGGGCGCGGAAATAGCGGCTGCTCAGCGGCTCTCCGGTTGCCTGAGTAATGAGCTGCTCGGTCGTGAAACGGCTGCCATGTTGCCAGATATTCTGGCGCAACCAGTCAAACAAGGCGCTAAAGTCTCCTTGCGCAATGGCGTGGTTTAAGTCTGGCAATGCACGGTTAGCCGCACTGAAAAGCTGCGCTGCATACATCGCCCCCAATGTGTACGAAGGGAAATAACCAAAACCGCCATCGGTCCAGTGGATATCCTGCATACAGCCGTTACGGTAGTTCCCGATCGTAGACAGCCCTAACCAGGCCTGCATTTTTTCATTCCACAAGGCAGGAATATCATCGACCTCAATGTCGCCGTTAATCAACGCGCGCTCGATTTCATAACGCAGGATCACGTGAGCAGGATAGCTAACCTCGTCAGCGTCAACGCGGATAAAGCCCGGTTTGACCTGCTGGTTCCAGGCGATGAAATTGCTTTCCTCAAAGGCGGGTTGATCGCCGAAATGTCGGGTTACTGCGGGAATTAACCGTTTCAGAAACGCCGGGCTGCGGCCTAATTGCATTTCAAAGAACAGGCTCTGAGATTCATGGATGGCGGTTGATCGTGCCAGGGCAATAGGTTGCCCTGACCAGTTTTGAGGTAGATTTTGCTCATAACGCGCATGACCTGTCTCATGAATGACGCCAAATAACGCGCTGAGCAGTTCGTTTTCATCATAGCGGGTGGTAATCCGAACATCTTCTGGTACGCCGCCACAGAACGGATGCGCACTGATGTCCAGGCGTCCCGCGGTAAAATCAAAACCCAACTGCGCCATGGTTTCAAGACCCAGTTCACGCTGAACTGCAGTCGGGAAGGGGCCAACCGGGGCGATAAGCGATAGTTGTGATTGTTTGGCCACCACTTTATTGAGCAATTCGGGTAGCCAGCTTTTGATGTCGGCAAAGAGAATATCCAGCCGGGCGCTGGTCATCTCTGGTTCAAAGACATCCAGCAATGCGTCGTAAGGCGAGCATCCTTTCGCTTCTGCACGCAGTCGGGCTTCTTCGCGGCTGTACTTAACCACTTCTTTCAGGTTTTCAGCAAACCCTTCCCAGTCATTGGCCGGGCGTTGGCTGCGCCAGGCATGTTCGCAACGACTGCCCGCCAGTGATTTCGCTTCTACCAGTGATTCGGGTAGCAAGGACGCTTGATGGTGTAGCCGTGACATTTCGCGCAGATTGGCCTGCTCGACATCGTTCAGGTCTTCCTGCTGTGCGGCGGCGATCCACTTTGCCACATTGGCATCGGTTAACAGTTGATGTTCAAGCACGCTCAGTTCAGCCAGCGCTTCACCCCGGGCTTTGCTACCGCCAGGCGGCATCATGGTAAACATGTCCCAACTGGCAATAGCCGAGAGGTGGGAAAAGCGAGAGAGGCGCTGGAACGTGCGGGTGAGTTGATGGTAATTATCACTGTGACTCATTTTTTGTTCTCGTTCTGTTGGACCAGATTTCAGAGTCTAACGCGATTTCGCAAATTAACCCATTCATCGTAGGTGATGGGAATTTTGGTAGCTTGTAAATGATAATGATACTTTTTATCATAATTGTGCATTGTTCAGATAACGAGAACATTTCATTTTATCTAAGGAGCAGGTGTGCAACAGGAAGTCAGTAACGAATATATCGCAAGGACAAAAGCGGTGGCTGGTTGTTTCTCTATGTTTTTGTTGATGTTCGGCCTCACATTTTCCCCATTATTTTTCCCTGCCAGTCAAGACCTGCTCGCCGAAGGGTTACTTTTTCCGCTGCTGTTTACACTGGAATTTGTCGTCCTGGTGCCGTTGTATTACGTTTTCTTTAGAAAAAGGGACGGTCTAGGGAAAGGAACATTCAACGCCCGGTGGTTTGCCATATTGTTTGTTGCGCTGCTAATTGTACAGCTAGTCCTGCCCTGGGTATTGGGGATCAGAAAGACCGAAGAGTGGGTGACAAGCCAGGTCTCACTGAACAGCTACGCGTTTTTGTTATCCAGCGTAACGCTGATATTTATCGCACCCGTGTATGAAGAAATCATCTTCAGGGGCTGCCTGTTCAATGCTTTTCAGTACTGGTTCAATAATAAAACAGCATTGTCGTCAGTGGTGGTGTCGGCTATTTTCGCCGTGATGCATACACAGTATGTGGATCTGAGAACGTTATTGATGTTGTTTATCGTGTCTCAGGTTTTGATCCTGGCGAGGCTGAAAAGTAACGGTTTACTGATGCCGATTATGCTACATATTTTGATGAACGGTACGGTAATTGCTCTGCAAATTAGCGCCCAGACGTTTATGTTATCGTGAGATGCCCGGTTTTCGGGCATCATTGATTATGCGTGCAGACGGTGGTGCAAACGGGCACCAACCAATAGCGCCAGCACCAGCATCAGTGCGATAAACCCGCCCACGCCGTTCCAGCCATAGCTATGCCAGAAAATACCCCCCAGTGTCCCGGCAATGCTTGAGCCCAGGTAATAGCTGAACAGATACAGTGAAGAGGCCTGACCTTTAGCGCGTTTGGCTCGCGGCCCGATCCAACTACTGGCCACGGAATGCGCCGCAAAAAAGCCGGCTGAAAAAAGCAACATACCGGCAAAAATCAGCCATAACGAGGTAAACAGGGTCATTATTAACCCGAACAACATCACGCCTGTCGAGAACAACATTACCGGGCCTCGTCCATAACGGGTAGTCATGGAACCGGCTTTGGGTGAGCTCCAGGTGCCGGTAAGATAAGCCACGGACAACAAACCGACGACAGCCTGGCTGAGTTCCCACGGAGACAGCATCAGACGGTAGCCGATGTAGTTAAACAGTGTGACAAACGATCCCATCAGCAAGAACCCTTCTGCGAACAGCAACGGAAGTCCTCTGTCACGCCAGTGCAAACGGAAGTTGATAAATAACGTTTTAGGCCGTAACGATGTCGGTCTGAAGTGCCGTGATTCCGGTAAGATCTTCCAGAACATGAGCGCGGAGGCGAGGGCAAAGCAGCCAATGGCCGCCAGCGCGATTCGCCAGTTAAAAAAGTCAGTAAATACGCCGCTAATCAAACGACCACTCATACCACCAATCGAGTTTCCGCTGATGTATAAGCCCATTGAAAATGCGACAAAACTCGGGTGAATTTCCTCACTTAAATAGGTCATTCCCACGGCCGCCACGCCGCTCAGTGACAGTCCAATCAGCGCGCGCATGATTAAAATACCGTGCCAACTGGTCATCATTGTAGAAAGCAACGTACAGCAGGAGGCCAGCAGCAACGCGGTGACCATCACCGGTTTACGGCCTATGGCGTCGGAAAGTGGGCCGGTAAACAGTAAGCCGATTGCCAACATGGCCGTTGAGATAGAAAGTGAAATACTACTGCTAGCTGGCGATACGCCAAACTCATGCGACAGCACGGGCAGTATGGGCTGGACGCAATAGAGAAGGGCAAATGTCGCCAGTCCGGCAGAAAAAAGCGCCAGCGTGACGCGCATAAAAGGGGATGTACCGCGTTTAATAAAACCATCCGGCGCAGTGACTCTTTGTTCATCAACATCGCTCGCCGGTGCGGTATCGACAGTAGTTGTACGGCTCACTTAAAATCCTTGCTCAATCATTTGCATCTATACCCTGCGTTTTTCAAGCCACGCAATGCGACGTGAAATCCATTGGGTCTACAGGACCAGCCTTAAGAGTATGAAAATCACAATATTCTGTCTAATATATTAATAATCTCAAATAATATCTTAAAAATATGAATATTGAACTGCGTCACCTACGTTACTTTGTGGCAGTGGCGGAAGAGCTGCATTTTGGTCGTGCAGCGGCACGACTGAATATTTCGCAACCTCCGTTGAGTCAGCAGATCCAGATCCTCGAACAGCAGGTGGGTGCACGGCTACTGGCGCGGACTAACCGCAGCGTGGCGCTTACCGCTGCCGGGAAACAGTTTCTGGCGGACAGTCGGCAGATCCTGGGGCTGGTAAATGAGGCTGCCGCCCGTGCCGAACGATTACACCTGGGAGAGTCGGGGGAACTGCGCATCGGTTTTACGTCATCAGCCCCGTTTATTAAGGCAGTGTCCGATACGCTGTCTCTTTTTCGCCAATGCTATCCTGCAGTGCATATGCAAACCCGCGAAATGAATACGCGCGAGCAAATTGCCCCGCTCAACGAGGGTGCACTGGATTTGGGGCTCTTGCGCAATACGCAACTTCCGGACACATTGGCGCGGGAGGTCATTTTGCATGAACCGCTGATGGCGATGATCCCACGCGCACATCCTCTGGCGCAAAAGCCGGTGGTGACGCTGGCGGAGCTGGCAAATGAGCCGTTTGTCTTTTTTGATCCGCATGTTGGAACGGGGTTGTATGACGATATTCTCGGCCTGATGCGCCGTTACGATCTGAAACCAACCATCACCCAGGAGGTCGGTGAGGCGATGACTATCATTGGACTGGTGGCCGCAGGGTTGGGGGTTTCCATTTTGCCAGCCTCTTTTAAACGGGTGCAATTGTATGAAATGTGTTGGATCCCCATTGCGGAAGACGATGCGGTCTCCGAAATGTGGTTGGTGTGGCCGAAGCATCATGAACAAAGCCACGCAGCGCAACGTTTTCGCCAGCAGCTTTTAGCCGCGGTGCAGCGCGGTTAATTTAGTTTAAAAATGGTCGAAAATGTGCAGTAAATCACAAGGCTAAGTAAAAAGTTGACGGAAACCATTGAAGTGCTTCACCATAGCCCGCAGATTATTTCGGAGCGCGAAAATAAAGGGAGTAAGTGGTGGTTGCTGATAGTCAGCCTGGGCATATCGATCAAATTAAGCAGACCAATGCGGGCGCGGTTTATCGTCTGATTGATCAGCTGGGACCGGTATCGCGTATTGATCTCTCTCGCCTGGCACAATTGGCCCCTGCCAGTATTACCAAAATTGTCCGAGAAATGCTGGAAGCGCATTTGGTGCAGGAGCTGGAAATAAAAGAAGCCGGTAACCGTGGACGTCCGGCTGTAGGGCTGGTGGTTGAAACAGAAGCCTGGCATTACCTTTCTATTCGTATTAGTCGTGGCGAGATTTTCCTGGCGCTGCGCGATCTGAGCAGCAAACTGGTGGTCGAGGATTGTCTTGAAATGGCGCTGGTCAGCGAGACACCGTTACTGGAACGGGTTGTTGCGCAAGTCGATCAGTTTTTTATCCGTCACCAGCAAAAACTCGAGCGCTTGACCTCTATTGCGATTACCTTACCCGGCATTATTGATACAGAGAACGGTATTGTACATCGTATGCCGTTCTATGATGACGTCAAAGAGATGCCGCTGGGCGAAACGCTGGAGCGGCATACTGGCGTACCGGTGTACATTCAGCACGATATCAGCGCCTGGACCATGGCAGAAGCGCTGTTTGGTGCATCACGTGGGGCGCGTGATGTTATTCAGGTGGTCATCGATCACAATGTGGGTGCAGGGGTGATCACTGATGGTCATTTACTGCATGCAGGCAGCAGTAGCCTGGTCGAAATAGGTCATACGCAGGTGGACCCTTACGGCAAACGTTGCTACTGCGGTAACCATGGGTGCCTGGAAACGATCGCCAGCGTCGACAGCGTGCTGGAGCTGGCGCAGGTGCGACTGAAGCAGTCAATGAGCTCCTCTCTGCACGGGCAACCGTTGACGGTAGACGCACTGTGTCAGGCGGCCATGCAGGGTGATTTATTGGCGAAAGATATTATTAACGGCGTTGGAACCCATGTTGGTCGTATCCTGGCTATCATGGTGAATTTGTTCAACCCGCAAAAGATATTGATAGGATCTCCACTCAGTAAAGCCGCTGACATTTTGTTCCCGACCATTGCTGACAGCATTCGTCAACAGGCGCTTCCGGCCTACAGCCAGCACATTGTTGTCGAAAGTACGCAATTCTCTAATCAGGGAACGATGGCGGGGGCTGCCCTCGTTAAGGACGCGATGTATAACGGTTCTTTGTTGATTCGTCTATTACAGGGTTAACATTTTTTAACTGTTGTACGAAAAATTGCGCTATCTCAAGCTGGTTCTGGCCGTCATACCTTAGACTTTCTCCACTGTTTTATTTTCCTGACTTATATTTTCATAGCATACGGTGGAGTTAGTGATGCTGAAGCGTTTCTTTATTACAGGTACAGACACTTCTGTTGGGAAGACCGTGGTTTCCCGCGCATTACTACAAGCGTTAGCGTCAGGGGGTAAAAGTGTGGCGGGTTACAAACCTGTCGCCAAAGGCAGCAAAGAGACACCGGAAGGTATGCGCAATAAAGATGCGCTGGTACTGCAAAGCGTGTCATCCATCGAACTGCCGTACGAGGCGGTTAATCCTATCGCGCTGAGCGAAGACGAAAGCAGCGTGGCGCATAGCGGTCCTGTTAACTACACCCTGTTATCCAATGGACTGGCAAGCCTGAGCGAGAAGGTTGATCACGTTGTTGTTGAAGGCACAGGTGGCTGGCGTAGTCTGATGAACGATCTGCGTCCGTTATCGGAGTGGGTGGTACAGGAGCAACTCCCGGTTCTGATGGTGGTGGGTATTCAGGAAGGCTGTATTAACCATGCCATTCTTACCGCACAGGCGATTGCCAGTGACGGGTTGCCGTTGATTGGCTGGGTAGCGAACCGTATTAACCCAGGATTGGCGCATTATGCCGAAATCATCGACGTGCTAAGCAAAAAATTGCCGGCACCGTTGATAGGTGAATTGCCTTATTTGCCACGAGCAGAGCAGCGCGAGCTTTCTCAGTACATTCGTCTGTCAATGCTCGGCAGCGTGTTGTCTGTAGATAGAGTCATGGCGTAACGTTCGCGACAGCACTGACGCCACGACGCATGCAATCAACAGGCCGGGGAGTAGTTGATACTCCCCGGTCATTTCACAGACCATCAATGTCGACATAATGGGGGCATGGGTCGTCGCCGCCAGCAGTGTAGCCATTCCTGTTAAGCCCAACAGCACCGCAATTTCATCCGTCCCCGGAAGCCAGAATCCCCATACCCGACCCAGCAACATACCGACTGACAAACCGACGAACAGCGTGGGTGTAAACACGCCGCCGGGTGCCCCTGACCCGCTACTGGCGAGTACGGCCAGTAACTTGCAGATGAAAATTCCACTGATGACGGCGAGCAAAGGGGGAGAGAGTAAATACGATTGTACTACGCTGTAACCGTTGCCCCAGACCGCAGGAGTAAATAGCGACAACAGACCAACGATCAGCCCGCCCAGGGCTAACTGGCCTGGTGGTGCGAGCTTTAAGCGCAAAAAGCTGTTGTGACTGGTGGTCATAAGCCACATAAAAAGAGGTCCGCAGAGACCGGCTAACAGACCAGTGCTGATAATCATCACATATTCCAGCACATGCAGTTGCCGTGTCAGATGAACGGTATACAGCAGCGCGTTGCTGTCGCTAAGCGCATTGGTGGTTAACAATGCGACGACGGCGGAGACAACCACCGGCCCTAATGAGGCGAGGATCAACGTGCCAAACAGCACTTCGGCAATAAATAAGCTACCCGCCAACGGCGCGTGATACGCACCAGCCATACCTGCAGCCGCCCCGCAGGCAATCCATAATTTCCATTCTGAACGCGGTGTGAAGCGTTGTGCGAAGCACGAAGCCGCCAGTGCGGCCAATAAAATCATTGCCCCTTCACGACCAATGGCGCTGCCGCTTGCCACGACGACCAAAGAGGCCAGTGATTTCACCAGACTTGCGCTGACGTCGAACTGTCCGTCAGTCTGCAGGGCTTCCATATAGTCTGTAGGGGCCTGTGGGCGTAAACGATTACATTTTTGCCAGCCCCAAAGCAAGAGTCCTGCCGCCAGACCACCGAGCGCAGGTGTCAGCATGCGTCTGAACGGCGGCAGATTTGTCGCGGCGTTGACCAGGCTTCCCGTATCGTTACTCAGGAACAGCCACTCAAGCAATTGCATCGCATGACGAAATCCTGCAACGGCCAGGGCTGCAAGGATACCAATCAGCGCGGCGATCAGTAGACGCCGAAACAGGGTACGCAGGTCAGGATAAGCATGTAAACGATGCATGGGTTGCCAGACAGGAAAATTCAGACGGTCTATTTTGAGGGTAATTAGCCGCAGAAGCAAAAGCTCAGCGTGCGAAACTCAGCGGGAAATGGGCAGGAAATATCCTGCCCATGGGTGACATTAACGGAACAATGGTTTATCTGCCACCGGAACTAATAACTGCGACTGCCATTGTGCCAGCGTCAGGCGTGCCAGTTTACCCAATGCCTGGTAGAATGGATGGTCCGCCTTCTCGATAAAAACATCGAGGAAGCGAGCCGACCACGGCAGTAGGTGCCAGGCCAGCAACTGCTCACATTCGGTGTGGCGGCCATTTTCAGCAAGCCAGGCAGTTAGCAGTAACAGCGAACCAAAGTGATCTTCTGGCTCATTCTGTTGCAGCGCAAACTGAATGCCGTTGTCGCGCATCCATTGACGTAACGCCAGAGTGGATTCACCAAACAACACGTTTTCGCGATCCAGCCAGACCGAACCCCAGGGCGGGGATGGCAATGCGTAGGGGCCGATAAACAAACGTTGCCAGGCTTGCGGGAGCGTTTCATCGCTATCTGTCTGCATCTGTGCAGCCAGTGGCGACAGCGTAGCTTCCGGCAGTGGCCACTGTGCTTGCCAGCCATCCGCTTTTAACGCACTGACCATCGCAGATGCTTCTGCGCTATCTGGTGCATAGTAGAACAACGCGCCCAGAACGCGCGCAGCGGTTGAAAAGTTGTCACATTGTGAAAAATGGGTCATGCAAACAATCCTGAACAGTGCGGGTTGCCCCGCACCCGAGAGTTAACCTGCAACAGCCATTCCGACTGTCATATGCAAACCATAAAACAAACCACGACCAATGATTTCACCGGCCAGGACTAAAATTAAACCTAACGCCAGCCCAGCGGCCTGCGGATCTTTACGGCGGATAAGCGGGCATATCCAGCACCCAAGACCTGCAGCCAGCAAGAGGATGCGCCACACCTGTAAGCTGCCGTAGTCAGGTACCAGCGCGTTGGCGAATTGCACTGAACTGTGGATTGTGCCGAGGGAAAGTCCCTGCAGGACAATCACACCCGCGCTAACCAGCAACGCCAGCACACTGATCCCCGCGAACACGTTGGCATTAAAAGAAACACCAGCAGCACGCAGTAGCAGGGCGGCAAAGAGTGGCCCGCTCAGAAGCAGGGTCATGAAAAAGGCCACCGTAGTGTAACCATTATACCAGGTCGGTACGGTATCTATCTGGTAAACGTTGGTCATCGCCCAGACAAACACCACGCCCAGCAGCATGCCTACCAGCAGCCATATTTTACCTAATGCAGCAGGCATTTTACCGAGAAAAGCGACCAACCACCATAAACCACCGACGGCAAAAAACAGCGAGCCGCTGGCAATTTCATTACTTAGCGCTGACTCACCGATTCTGTTCAGCGAGTTAAATGCGCGTAGCGGAGACCCCAAATGCATAACCGAGGCCAGGAATGCGATGCCCATTACCAACCAAAGAAAAAACATACTGCGAACAATGCGCTGTCTTACAACATCGTCTTTGGCGGTAAACCAACCCAGACCACTGACGATTAGCGCGCCTGCCACGCATTGGCCCAGAACCGTGAACAGTACCAGCGGCCATTCATGCCATCCACTTCCCATTTTAGACCTCCTTCGGATTAGCCAGATAACCCGTGGTATCCCCGGTCGGGCGGCTATTGGCATTTGGTTTGATGACGATGCTTGGTTTGGTAAAGTGCGCGGCAGGGAGCGGCGCAACCGCGGCCAGGGTGCCGTGTTTTTTACGCAGTTCCTCTATCGGGCCGAAGTCCAGCGCCCGCAGCGGACAGGATTCGACACAGATGGGTTTCTTACCCTCCGCAACGCGTTCATGACAGCCATCGCACTTGGTCATGTGCCCTTTGGCAGCATTGTATTGCGGTGCGCCATACGGGCAGGCCATGTGGCAATAGCGACAGCCAATGCACACGTCTTCATCCACGACCACAAAACCATCTTCACGTTTGTGCATCGCGCCGCTTGGACACACCTTGGTGCAGGCCGGGTCTTCACAGTGGTTACACGCAATGGAGAGGTAGTAGGCGAAAACGCTCTGGTGCCAGACACCGTTATCTTCCTGCCAGTCACCGCCGGCGTATTCGTAGATACGGCGGAAACTGACGTCCGGCGTTAAATTTTTGAAGTCTTTGCAGGCCAGTTCGCAAGTTTTACAACCGGTGCAACGGGCGGAGTCGATAAAAAATCCGTATTGAGTCGTCATGGGTTACACCTTACGCCTTTTCAACCTGAACGAGATTACTGTGGGATGGATTCCCCTTCGCTAACGGAGAAGGGCGATGTGACGTGAGAATGTTGATAGAGCCACCGTGATCGATCTGGTCACCAAACATATCAGCATTGAGCCATGCGCCTTGGCCGATGGCTGTCACGCCGGGCAAAATACGCGGTGTGACTTTCGCGGCGATCAGCATCTGACCATTGCTGTTAAACACCCGTACCGTATCGCCGTGATGAATGCCACGTGAACGGGCATCGACGGGGTTAATCCAGATTTCCTGCGGGCACGCCTGTTGTAAAACATCAATGTTGCCGTAGCTTGAGTGAGTTCGCGCCTTATAGTGGAATCCGGTGAGCTGTAGCGGATACGTTTTGCGTTTGGGGTCATCCCAGCCGTCAAAGCCTGGCGCATAAGCCGGTAGCGGATGCACAATCTCGTCTTGCTTGAGTTCCCATGTCTCGGCAATGGTGGCCAGCCTTTCAGAGTAAATCTCAATTTTCCCTGAGGGCGTTTTCAACGGGTTTGCCGCAGGATCTTCGCGGAATGAACGGAAGGCGACATAGTGTTCTTCCGGGCATTTTTTCTTGAAAATACCGGTTGTTTTCATCTCTTCGTAATCCGGCATTTCTGGGTTACGTTCTTTGGTTTTGGCATGCAGATATTTCACCCACTCGTGCTGGGTACGGCCTTCCGTGAATTTTTGATAGACGTCCGGGCCCAGGCGTTTCGCGACTTCACTTAACATCCAGTAAATGGGTTTTCGTTCAAATTTAGGTGAGGTCGCGGGCTGTCCGAGGATCACATAGCCCATATTCCCGGCGGACTCATGTGAAATGAGGTCTTCTTGTTCAGTAGGCATCAGATCCGGCAGCAGGATGTCGCAGTACTTCGCCGATGCGGTCATAAAGTGCTCAATGCCGACAATCATTTCGCACTTACTGTCATCCTGTAAAACGTCATGAGTATGAGCAATATTGCCATGCTGGTTGATGAGCGTATTACTGGCATAGCACCAGATAAACTTGATAGGCACATCCAGTTTATCTTTACCGCGTACACCGTCGCGGGTGGCTGTCATTTCTGCGCCATGATCGATAGCATCTGTCCAGGTGAACACCGATATCTGTGTTTTGACCGGGTTCTCTAACATGGAAAACCATTCAACACCCAAATCCCACGTCCCTTCACGCATACCGGAGTTACCGCCGTTAATTCCCACGTTTCCTGTCAAAACAGAGAGCATGGTGATTGCTCGGGCTGTCTGTTCACCGTTGGAATGGCGTTGTGGTCCCCAGCCCTGACAGATGTAAGCCGGTTTTGCTGAACCGATTTCACGCGCTAACTGGATGATTTTGTCTGCAGGGATGCTGGTAATCTGAGATGCCCATTGCGGTGTTTTGGCAATTCCGTCCGGGCCGTCACCTAATATATAGGCCTTGTAGTGCGCATTACGCGGTGCGCTGGCGGGGAGCGTGGTTTCATCGTAGCCGACGCAGTATTTATCAAGGAAAGGTTTATCAATCAGATCTTCTGTGATCAGCACCCAGCCGATTGCGGCGGCCAGTGCAGCATCCGTCCCTGGGCGAATAGGCAGCCATTCATCTTCACGACCTGCGGCGGTGTCGTTGTAGCGTGGATCGATAACGATCATTCTGGCATTTGACCGCTCACGTGCCTGCTCGACATACCAGGTTACGCCACCGCCGCTCATACGCGTTTCGGCTGGGTTATTACCAAACATCACAACCAGCTTTGTGTTGGCGATATCGTCGGGGCTGTTACCGTCGTTAGCACCGAACATATATCCCATGGCGGCGCTGATTTGTGCGGTGCTGTAACTCCCGTAACGGCTTAGATAGCCCCCACAGGAATTCATCAAACGGTAGGGGACGTTGGAGTTCGTGATATTACCGCCATCCACACCGGTACCGTAAAGAACGTGAACGGCTTCATTACCGTAATCATGCAAAATACGCTTCAGATTTCCGGCAACGGTATCCAGCGCTTCATCCCAACTGATACGCTCAAATTTACCTTCACCGCGTTTACCAACGCGTTTCATCGGGTATTTGAGGCGGTCAGGGTGGTTCATTCGACGGCGAATCGAACGACCACGCAAGCAGGCGCGAACCTGGTGGTTACCGTAGGTATCATCGCCGGTCGTGTCAGACTCAACCCAGTAGACTGCATCATCTTTCACATGCAGACGTAATAGGCAACGGCTGCCGCAGTTTACCGTACAGGAACTCCAGACAGCTTTATCTTCAACAGGCTGCACTGATTGCTGTACGGCAGCAGCAGCGGCACGAATACCAAAGGGTAGTGACAGGCCTCCGGCAGCAAGTGCCAGTGAACCTATAGCCGAGGATTTGACTAACGTCCTGCGGCTAATACCTCCATATTGCTCATCTTCAGACATAACCCACTCCATTGTAATTGTCGTTATATATATTGTTTTATAATGAAATAACTAGCTTGCTAACAATGAAGTTGAGTCTACCCATTTATAGGTAAATCTTATTAATGCATATCAAACAGGAGTGACCCTCCGCGAACGGAGGGTAAAAATTTATTGCGGTTCAGCCACGTGTCCGTCTTGAGAAGGGCTACTGTTTGCGGGCGTGTTACCGCTGTGGGTTCGGGTATAGAGGATCTTGTGCGTATCATTGGCACAATGACCGACCACCAGTGAATCAGGCTGATCGGCCTGATCATTAGGAACAATATTCAGCGTGAAACTGGATTCCGCGACACCATTATTAATAATGCGCTGTTCGATATCACTCTTCACGCGCTCACAGGACGCGGGCGCCGCCAGGATCTGCGGGGAAGCGACCAGTAATAAGCTCGCGGCAATTCCTGTTATGTATTTCATCATCAACTCCTTTCGTGATCGACATAAACTAAGATTAGCATTTCTGGTGTAAATAACTGTATTTGCTAATATGATTGAGAATTATCTACTTATCCCGGTGAAAAATGTGAAGAAACAGACCCTGTTAGGTTTCCTGTGTATCGTGTTGGTTGGGTGTGATAACGCCAAAGGGCTGGTTTCCTTTACGCCGGAAATGGCCAGCTTCTCCAATGAGTTTGATTTTGATCCGCTTCGCGGCCCGGTGAAAGATTTTAGCCAAACACTGCTCAACGACAAAGGCGAAGTGACTAAGCGCGTCACAGGTACGCTCTCGCAGGAAGGCTGTTTTGATACGCTGGAATTGCATGATGTCGAAAATAATACGGGTATGGCATTAGTGCTGGATGCGAACTTCTATCGGGATGCAGAAACGCTGGAAAAACGGATCCGTTTACAGGGGAAATGCCAACTGGCGGAACTGCCTTCTGCGGGCGTAGTGTGGGATACCGACGATAACGGTTTTGTTGTGTCCGCCACGGGAAAAGAGATGAAGGTGCAATACCGGTATGACGCGGAAGGCTACCCGCTCGGCAAAACCACCATCAGTAAGGACAATACGCTGCAGGTTGACGCTAAGCCATCAGCCGATCCATTGAAAAAACTGGATTACACGGCAGTAAGCATGCTGAACGATCACCCTTTAGGTAACGTCAAACAAACCTGTGAGTATGATTCGTATGCTAATCCGGTCAACTGCCAGCTGGTTATCGTTGACGAAAGCGTAAAGCCGGCAGTTGAACATCATTACTCGATTGAAAACACCATTGATTACTACTAACCGTTTTTACTGAGCGGTAGGTTGTAACAGGTTGGGACCCGGTGTTTTGTGATCTGCCAGATATTGCTGTTGGAAGATACACATGCGAATGGTGTTACGGTATTGGCCGTTAATAAAGAACTCATGAATCAGTTCACCTTCCACCATAAAGCCAAGTTTGCGGTAGATGTGAATTGCTTTTTCGTTCTCTTTATCAACGATCAGATACAGCTTATATAAGTTAAGCACGGTAAAACCGTAATCCATCGCCAGTTTTGCCGCGCGCGTTGCCAGACCTTTGCCCTGGTAATCCGGGGAAATGATGATCTGAAATTCAGCCCGGCGGTGCACATGGTTTATTTCAACCAGCTCCACCAGCCCGGCTTTCTCACCGTCACACTCGACCACAAAACGGCGTTCACTTTGGTCGTGAATGTGTTTGTCATACAGGTCTGACAGCTCCACAAACGCTTCGTAAGGTTCTTCAAACCAGTAGCGCATGACGCTGGCGTTGTTATCAAGCTGATGGACGAAACGTAAATCTTCACGCTCCAGCGGGCGCAGCTTTACACTGAGGGCGCTTGCCATATCGTATCCTTTCAATATCTTCTGGTGAGCACAATGATTATGGGGCAACGGTGCGGCCAGTGCGACGATCGAGACAACGCAGGGTGTTAGGCTCCCAGTACGCATTCAGGTTCGCGCTTTGTTCGCATTTATCACGGCTATCAAAAGCAGCATCGGCTTTGTCCCACTCTTTCTCTGTACGCTTGTTGACTTTCTGACGCAACTGACGCGTATCGTTCCATTGTTCCTTTTCCATTGCGGCCTGTTGACGACTTTGCGCACTGTCCCCGGACTCTATGACCAGTTTACTGGTTTCAGCAAATGCGGAAGAGGTGTACACAGCCGCCGCCAGCGTCAGCATCGCCGTCAGGCACAGGCGTTTGGTCAGTGTAATTTTCATGGCGAATTCCTTTAATGAGAAAGGGAAAAAAACGATAAAACAGGGTTAAATTCTACACTATTCCTGCGTCAGGGCATACCCACTGGGCGCATATGGATACGTTGGACATATTCTGTCGTATCATGGTTAAACCGAAGGTAACTGAATAACTTCAATGCTTAAGACAACATTACTTTTCTTCGTCACCGCGTTATGCGAAATCATTGGCTGCTTTTTACCCTGGCTCTGGCTTAAGCGTGGGGCGACGGCCTGGCTGCTGGTTCCCGCTGGGGTGTCATTAGCGCTGTTCGTCTGGTTGCTGACGCTACATCCGGCGGCGAGCGGGCGGGTATATGCCGCGTATGGTGGCGTCTATGTGGTGACTGCATTGCTATGGTTACGCATTGTCGATGGCGTAAAACTGAGCCTGTACGACTGGTCCGGTGCGTTAGTGGCATTGTGTGGGATGTTGATCATCGTGGCTGGATGGGGGCGCGCATAGCGCCTTTTTTGTGATCAGTGAGTGCTTTTTCGATATTCATACTTGTATGGTAGTAGTTCAGTTGGGTAAATTTCCTGCATCACAAGAAGAGATGTAAGGATTAAAAAATGAAGATTGTCGGGGCTGAAGTTTTTGTTACCTGTCCAGGACGTAATTTTGTCACGCTGAAAATCACGACAGACGATGGGATCACCGGATTAGGGGATGCCACGCTCAACGGGCGTGAATTATCCGTGGCGTCCTACCTGAAAGATCATGTGTGTCCACAGCTCATTGGGCGTGATGCGCATCGAATTGAGGATATCTGGCAGTTTTTCTACAAGGGGGCTTACTGGCGTCGCGGCCCGGTAACGATGTCGGCGATTTCTGCGGTAGATATGGCCCTGTGGGATATCAAAGCGAAAGCGGCGAATATGCCGTTGTACCAGTTGCTGGGTGGCGCATCACGCGAAGGCGTCATGGTGTACTGTCACACAACGGGCCATTCCATTGATGATGTGCTGGAGGATTACGCGCGTCATAAAGAGATGGGGTTTAAAGCGATCCGTGTGCAGTGTGGTGTACCGGGGATGAAGACCACCTACGGTATGTCTAAAGGTAAAGGCCTGGCCTACGAACCTGCGACCAAAGGCCAATGGCCGGAAGAGCAGCTGTGGTCGACGGAGAAATATCTCGATTTCACACCGAAATTGTTTGAAGCCGTTCGCAACAAATTTGGTTTTGATGAACATCTTCTGCATGACATGCACCACCGCCTAACGCCTATTGAAGCGGCCCGTTTCGGCAAAAGTATTGAGCAATACCGTCTGTTCTGGATGGAAGACCCAACCCCAGCTGAAAACCAGGCGTGCTTCCGCCTGATCCGCCAGCATACGGTCACGCCGATTGCTGTAGGGGAAGTCTTCAACAGTATCTGGGACTGCAAGCAGCTTATTGAAGAACAGCTGATTGACTATATCCGCACCACTATTACCCACGCAGGCGGTATCACCGGTATGCGTCGTATTGCTGATTTTGCCTCACTTTATCAGGTACGCACGGGTTCTCATGGGCCTTCCGATTTGTCGCCAGTCTGCATGGCCGCTGCGCTGCATTTCGATCTGTGGGTACCAAACTTCGGTGTGCAGGAATATATGGGGTACTCAGAACAGATGTTGGAAGTGTTCCCGCATAACTGGACCTTTGATAACGGCTATATGCACCCAGGTGACAAACCAGGGCTCGGTATCGAGTTTGACGAAAAACTTGCAGCGAAATATCCGTACGATCCCGCATATCTGCCGGTCGCCCGCCTTGAAGATGGCACGCTGTGGAACTGGTAAGGAGTGATTTGTTATGAATAGTATTGTGATTGAAAAACCGAATACGCTTGTTATCGCGCAGCGACCAGTACCAGAACCTTCAGCAGGAGAGGTCCGGGTAAAAGTAAAACTGGCGGGGATTTGCGGTTCAGACAGCCATATTTATCGTGGACATAATCCATTTGCGAAATATCCGCGAGTTATTGGCCATGAATTCTTTGGTGTAATAGATGCTGTAGGTGAAGGAGTAGAGCGTTCGCGTATAGGTGAACGTGTGTCCGTTGATCCGGTTATCAGTTGTGGACACTGCTACCCTTGCTCAATTGGTAAACCAAACGTTTGCACCTCGCTGGTTGTATTGGGTGTTCATCGTGATGGCGGTTTTAGTGAGTACGCGGTTGTACCCGCGAAAAATGCCTGGTTAATCCCTGACGCAGTGAAAGATGAGCACGCTGTTATGGTGGAACCTTTTACCATCGCGGCGAACGTGACCGGACAAATTCAACCAACAGAGAACGATATCGCACTGATTTACGGAGCCGGCCCGATGGGGCTCACGACTGTTCAGGCACTTAAACATGTTTACAACGTAAAAACAGTAGTGATTGCAGACAGAATTGACGAACGTCTGACGATGGCAAAACAGTGCGGCGCTGACTGGACAGTCAATAATGGGCAGCAATCATTGCAGGATTTTCTTGCTGAGAAGGCGCTGAAACCTACGATTATCGTGGATGCGGCTTGTCATCCATCCATTTTACAGGAGGCTATCACGCTGGCATCACCGGCTGCGCGAATCGTTTTAATGGGATTCTCCAGCGAGCCTTGCCAGATTGTGCAGCAAGGTATTACAGGGAAAGAGCTTTCAATCTATTCTTCAAGATTAAATGCAAATAAATTCCCGGTAGTTATTGATTGGTTGGTCAAAGGACTTATCGACCCTAATAAACTCATTACCCATACTTTTGACTATCACCACGTTACCGACGCAATTGAATTGTTTGAGAAAGATCAGCAGCACTGCTGCAAAGTTTTACTCACATTCACTGAATAATATTAATAACTGCGAGTAAGTGGTACGCATCTTACCTCTTAGAGATAGCCAATATGAATCAAGAAAAACACGAAAGGTCAACGAAAGATCTGGTGAGAGCAGCCGTTTCAGGATGGTTAGGGACAGCTCTCGAATTTATGGATTTCCAATTATATTCATTGGGTGCTGCACTGGTATTCCATGAAATATTTTTCCCGGAACAATCTGCCGCGATGGCACTCATTCTGGCAATGGGTACATACGGGGCAGGGTATATTGCACGAATAGTTGGAGCGTTTATTTTCGGTAAAATGGGGGATAGTATTGGTCGAAAAAAAGTGCTGTTTATTACAATAACTATGATGGGGATCTGTACAACATTAATTGGTGTGTTACCGACATATGCGCAAATTGGAATTTTTGCTCCTGTTTTGCTGGTGACGCTGCGTATTGTGCAGGGACTTGGTGCAGGAGCCGAAATCTCTGGTGCGGGTACAATGCTCGCAGAGTACGCACCAAAAGGAAAACGCGGTATCATTTCCTCTCTTGTTGCAATGGGAACTAACTGCGGCACATTAAGTGCTACTGCAATCTGGGCCGTAATGTTCTTTGCCCTTGATCGTGAGGAATTGTTAGCCTGGGGTTGGCGAATTCCGTTCCTGGCGAGTGTAGTGGTTATGATTTTTGCCATCTGGTTGCGCATGAACCTCAAAGAAAGTCCAGTATTTGAGAAAGTTAATGATGAGGAGAATGCACCTGCATTGAATAACCCGTCAGAAAATACGCTGGGTGCAATGTTTAGTAGTAAGTCTTTCTGGTTGGCAACCGGCTTACGTTTTGGACAGGCGGGTAACTCAGGTTTAATTCAGACTTTCCTTGCCGGATATTTGGTGCAAACACTGTTGTTTGATAAATCAATACCGACAGATGCCTTAATGATTAGTTCTGTTCTTGGCTTTATTACAATACCTTTATTAGGCTGGTTGTCAGATAAATTTGGTCGCCGTTTGCCATATATAATTCTGAATATATCTGCAATTATTCTTGCTTATCCAATGTTATCGATTGTTGTAGATAAAACGTATAGCCCCGGCGTCATTATGACTGCGCTGATTGTTATTCATAATTTTGCGGTGCTGGGATTGTTCGCACTCGAAAATATTACCATGGCTGAAATGTTCGGTGCACGTAATCGCTTCACCCGAATGGCAATTTCAAAAGAGGCCGGTGGATTGGTGGCCGTTGGTTTTGGCCCTGTTCTGGCGGGTATTTTCTGCAACATGACTAATTCCTGGTGGCCGATTCTGGTGATGGTTATGGCTTACTCGCTCATTGGTTTGGTTTCAGCACTGCTAATGCCTGAAGTGAAAGACCGTGATTTGAGTGTCCTGGAAGATGCTGCGGAAGTGAGCAAAACCGAGAAGGTTCGTGCCGGAGCCACTCAGGCAGGCTAGTACGGACAGGGTATGGTCAGGTCTGAACTGATGGCCTGACCATGCTATTACACAGCTTTCCATGATGTCATACCAATCATGGAAAGTTTAATGCAAATCAAAACATACAACCATACAGGCGTTACTCTGAGACAGTCCTGATTTCATTGATAAGTAGGTCATACAATGCAAAACAAGCTCTTAGCGGCAAAGGCTGCACTTCCTGGCTACGATCGTACAAAACTGGTACCACGTATTGTTCACCTGGGGTTCGGTGCTTTCCACCGCGCACACCAGGGGGTATACGCTGACATCCTGGCAGCAGATCACAATAGCGACTGGGGATATTGCGAAGTAAACCTGATTGGCGGAGAGCAGCAGATTGCTGATTTGAAACAGCAAGATAACCTGTACACCGTTGCGGAAATGTCTGCGGATGCCTGGACAGCAAGAGTTGTTGGCGTGGTTAAAAAGGCATTGCATGCACAGGTTGATGGTCTGGAAGCTGTACTGGCTGCGCTGTGCGAACCGCAGGTGGCGATCGTTTCCCTGACCATAACTGAGAAGGGATATTGCCATTCTCCGGCAACCGGGCAATTGATGTTGGATAACCCGATGATTGCCGCCGACCTGCAAAACCCAAAACAGCCGAAGACCGCGCCGGGTGTGGTGGTTGAAGCACTTGCACGCCGTAAAGCTGCAGGTTTAGGTGCGTTTACCGTGATGTCCTGCGACAACATGCCAGAAAACGGTCATGTGATGCGCAATGTTGTGACCGCATATGCACGCGCGGTGGATGCTGAGCTGGCCGCATGGATCGAACAACATGTGACGTTCCCGTCAACAATGGTTGACCGTATTGTCCCGGCGGTAACCGCAGATACGCTGGACAAAATTGAACAACTTACCGGGGTACGCGATCCGGCGGGTGTGGCATGCGAACCGTTCCGTCAGTGGGTCATTGAAGATAACTTTGTCGCTGGGCGTCCAGAGTGGGAAAAAGCCGGGGCTGAGCTGGTGGCAGATGTTATCCCGTTCGAAGAGATGAAGTTGCGCATGCTTAACGGCAGCCACTCTTTCCTTGCTTACCTCGGCTACCTGGCAGGATATCAACACATCAACGATTGTATGGGGGATGAGAACTATCGTGTCGCCGCCCGCGCCTTGATGCTGCAGGAGCAAGCACCAACATTGAAGGTGAAAGGGGTGGATCTCCAGCATTATGCCGACTTACTGATTGACCGTTATAGCAACCCGGCGTTGCGCCACCGTACCTGGCAGATTGCCATGGATGGTAGTCAGAAACTGCCGCAACGTATGCTTGACTCTGTGCGTTGGCATATTGTGCACGGTAGTGGTTTTGATCTGCTTGCACTCGGTGTGGCGGGTTGGATGCGCTATGTCGGGGGTGTGGATGAGCAGGGGCAAGTCATTGAAATTAGTGATCCGCTGCTGCCTGTGATCCAGAACGCGGTACAGAACAGTCACGAAGGTGAAGAGCGTGTGCAGGCGCTATTGGCTATAGACGCTATTTTTGGTGACGAACTGCCACAGATTGAACTGTTTAAAAAGCGGGTTACAGAAGCGTACCTGACTTTGCTGGCGGAAGGCGCGAAAGCAACGGTTGCGAAATATGCTGCGAAATTACAGTCAGTAAGATAACTCTCTATGTCGCCATCCGGCTTTAACAACAGCCAGATGGCGCATTGTTTTTGGCATTCACACCAATTAGTTCATGCCTAAACGAATCAGTTCGAGGGGGGCATATTTGCCTTCACATCCTTCGATTTCCACTGTTTTACCGCGGCGGATTTGCTCAGCGGTCAGGCCATCGGTGTCAATGGCTGTAATACGGCCGGTGAGTCCGGTGTCACTAATCATGACACGGCTGCCAGTGGTGATTGCGTTGCGGTTACGATCGTATGTTTTCATGGTGTTTTCTCCTTTCCAACTTACCGTCAAAGCCCGTGGGCTTTTAGTCCCACGTAACGGGCGCAATATAAATACGCTTCTCGTTAATGATTTTTTTTGTTTTCGATCAAAATCACAGCTTTTTTTATGGGGATATGCAGGAGAGGGAATCGTTCGGGGAAACTCACCTCAGTGAGAGGTGAGCTACGTATTAGTCTTCGCTAAACCAGTCGCTATTTTCATGACGAATAAGCTGAACAGATTCGCTAATTTCCTGTAGATGCAGCTTCATTGCATACTCGACGGCATCGCCATCATGTTTTACCAGCGCCGCAAAAATATCATGGTGCTGACGAAGTAGCATTTCAGGCGGGGAGACGTGATCCAGACTCATATAGCGTACCCGGTCAATCGTGGCTTTAATATTCTCGACGGTGTCCCAGGCAAGCTGGCAATCAGCGATTAATGCCAGTTTCTGATGAAACTCATCATCAAGCTGGAAGAAATCGTTGAGCTGCTTACGGTCAATGGCAATGCGTTGCTGATGCAGGTTTTGTTCAAGTTGATAGCACTGGTTGTCGGTGATCATCGAGGCGGCGCGGCGGGCCACGGCACACTCAATGGCCTGACGTACAAAACAGCCATTTTGCACCTGCGACAGCGAGATTTTATTCACGTAACTGCCACGTTGTGGACGGATCTGAATCAAACCGTTTTCTGCCAGTTTGATGAATGCTTCTCGTACCGGCTGGCGAGACACGTTAAAGCGTACGGAAACCTCTTTCTCCGACAATGGCGTACCGGGTGCAATCAGACAATGCACGATATCGCTGCGAAGAATACGATAAATCTGTTGATTTACCGGCTGTGTAGGGTTGAGCTGCGTTTCTACGGTCATTCATTCTTACTTATTAGAGAGTTAACCCGGATATTTTATCACTTATCGAGCGCTTTCTATACCCGGCACAAGGCCGGGTATCTCATTTAGCTTCGATGCACGCTGAGCCCGGCAAAAGACTGGGTGACAGGCATCATCTCAAGGGTATTGATGTTGACATGAGCCGGTAACGAAGCAACCCACCATACGGCTTCAGTGACATCTTGCGGAGTCAGTGCAGTGGTATTTTCGTAGGTTTTACCTGCTTTATCATCGTCGCCTTTGAAGCGCACATTAGAGAACTCGGTACCGCCAACCAGTCCGGGTTCAATGTCGGTCACGCGGATCGCTGTGCCGTGTAAGTCTGTACGCAGGTTCAGACTAAACTGACGAACAAACGCTTTGGTTGCACCATACACGTTCCCGCCAGCATACGGCCAGCTACCGGCGGTAGAGCCGATATTAATAATGTGGCCGCGGTTACGCTCGACCATGCCAGGTAGAACGGCACGAGTCATATAAATCAGGCCTTTGTTGTTGGTATCGATCATGGTTTCCCAGTCATCGACATTCGCTTTGTGGGCTGGCTCAAGACCCAGCGCCAGACCGGCATTGTTGACCAGGATATCGATATTGCGCCATTCGGCGGGCAGGGCGTCCAGCATCTCTTCAATGGATGCGCGATTGCGGACGTCAAGCTGGGCGGTATACAGATTATTACCCAGTTCATCTTTCAGTTCCTGCAGACGTTCCTGGCGGCGTCCGGTGGCAATAACTTTATGCCCATTCTCAATAAAACGACGCGTAATGCACTCACCAAAACCTGCTGTTGCTCCGGTTACTAAAACGATCATCTCACTGTTCCTCAACGCTTTTTATGTAGTACTACCATAGCACGTCATTTCTGCTCAGAGCTATTACTGCTTAACGAGATTGCGGTCGAATCCTGGGAGGCCTACTCTAGTAAACAAATCGTTTTCAGGAGGAAAAGATGTCGTTAACAAATCCTTTTTTGCACCACAGCACATTACCTTACCAGGCACCGCAATTTGATCAGATTGAAGATTGCCATTATCGGCCCGCGTTTGATGAAGGTGTGAAACAAAAACGCGCTGAAATAGCGGCGATTGTGCAAAACCAACAGGCTCCTGATTTCACAAATACATTGCTGGCGCTTGAGCAAAGTGGGGCGTTGTTGACGCGCGTCACCAGCGTTTTCTTTGCGATGACGGCAGCGCATACCAACGATGAGCTTCAGCGTCTTGACGAGGCGTTCTCCGCTGAACTGGCCGCGCTGGCCAATGATATCTACCTCAATGACGCACTTTTTGCGCGTATAGATGCCGTCTGGCAGCAACGCTCTTCGCTGGATCTGGAAGGTGAGTCATTGCGTCTGTTGGAGGTGGTTCACCAACGATTTGTGTTGGCAGGGGCACGTCTTAATGACGCCGACAAATCGCGTCTGAAAGCGCTAAATACGGAGTCAGCAACGTTAACCAGTCAGTTCAATCAGCGTTTGCTGGCGGCGAACAAAGCAGGTGCACTGGTCGTGGATGATGTCCATCAACTTGACGGACTCAGTGCAGAGGAAATTGCCGTTGCGGCAGAAGCCGCCAGAAACAAAGGACTTGAGGTTCGCTGGGTTATCCCACTATTGAACACCACACAACAACCGGCACTTGCTGCGTTACGCGATCGACAGACACGAAAAAACCTGTTTACCCAGGCCTGGACGCGGGCGGAAAAAGAGGATGCCAACGATACACGCGCTATTATTAAACGGCTGGTGGAGATCCGCCGAGAGCAGGCAACATTGCTGGGTTTTGCGAATTTTGCAGCCTGGAAAATTGCCGATCAGATGGCGAAAACGCCAGAAGCGGCACTTTCTTTTATGCGGGCGATCGTGCCCGCAGCACGTCAACGTGCGCTCAATGAGCAGGCTGAAATTCAGAAAACGATTAATCAGCAACAGGGCGAATTCGAGGTTGAGGCCTGGGACTGGGCATTTTATGCCGAGCAGGTGCGTCGTGAAAAATATGCTCTTGATGAAGCTCTGCTTAAACCTTACTTTGCCCTGGATACGGTGCTGAATGAAGGTGTTTTCTGGACAGCAAACCAACTGTTTGGCATTAAATTCATCGAGCGCTTTGATATCCCTGTTTATCATCCGGATGTACGGGTTTGGGAGATTTTCGATCATGATGGTGTAGGACTGGCGCTGTTTTATGGTGATTTCTTTGCCCGTGACTCAAAAAGTGGTGGTGCCTGGATGGGGAATTTTGTTGAGCAATCGCTGCAAAATGAAACCAGACCGGTCATTTACAACGTCTGCAACTATCAGAAACCTGCTCAGGGCCAACCCGCCTTGCTGCTGTGGGATGATGTCATTACGTTGTTCCATGAGTTCGGACACACGCTACATGGTCTGTTTGCCAGCCAACGGTATGCAACGTTGTCAGGCACGAATACACCGCGTGATTTCGTCGAGTTCCCGTCGCAGATTAACGAACACTGGGCGAGTGATCCGCAGGTATTCGCACGTTATGCTCGCCATGTTGAAACGGGCGAAAAAATGCCCCAGCCATTGCTGGAGAAGATGCAACGGGCCAGCTTGTTTAACAAAGGCTATGATATGACGGAGTTGCTCAGTGCTGCATTGCTGGATATGCGCTGGCACAGCCTGGAGCAGAGTGTGTCATCACTGTCAGTCGATGAATTTGAGCAACAGGCCCTGGCTGCGGAAGGATTGGATCTGCAGGCTGTACCGCCGCGTTATCGCAGTAGCTATTTTGCCCATATCTTCGGCGGTGGTTATGCCGCAGGGTATTACGCTTATTTATGGACGCAAATGCTGGCCGATGACGGCTATCAGTGGTTTGTAGAGCAGGGCGGGTTGACTCGTGAAAACGGACAGAAATTCCGCGAAGCGGTTTTGTCCCGTGGTAACAGCACTGATTTAGCAGAGCTTTATCGCCAGTGGAGTGGCCGCGACCCCAAAATGGAGCCAATGCTCAAACACCGTGGTTTGAGCGCTTAAGACATTCTCCGCCAAAAAATTGAACCGGGCGCGATGCCCGGTTTTTAGCCGGATTTTTTCTTCATCAAAATGTGAAATGGACGAATGCGAATGAGGTTGCCAACAAAGGTAGAGCTGATTTCATTCTGCTTTGCTGTTACCTGGGTTATTTGGTGTGCATGGGCAGACAAAATTACCCATGACACTTACCTTTTTGACGGGGTGCTTTATAAGTCCGTTATTGTTGGAATCTCCTTCCTGATAAGCGTGTTCATGGCCTGGCGCGTGTACCTAAGAAATAAGTACGCAGCAGATAGGGTTAAGAGGTTTTTTGGCGTTTGCCTGACCGTTATGATGTGCCTGAGTTTTACTTTTTGGAACGTTCCAGAATTAGTAATGATCTCATCAGCTAATCAGCATGTGAGTGACAATTACAGGTTCAAGATGAAATACCCCGTACAATCTGGAGGTAGAGCCCGGTCATGTAAGACTCGTGTTATCTACTATGACACGTATCTGAAGCGTGAAATCGCGCTCTGCCACTGGGATGATGCTCCCTCTTTTTTCTATAAGGATTATATTCGCGTAGATAAGTTGATTTCAGGTATGGGCGGGCAGATTCTTTACCACGAAGCCGTTCATTGAGGAAACTGTCTGCAAATATCACATGTCGTGAGGTTAATATTATCGTCTTTTTTTGCGATTTAACTCAGAGGTGTTTTGTTTCATTAAATATAAAGCAATAAAAAACATACTCACTCTATTGCGTTGATTATTATGGGTATTTTAATTGCAAATTAATTTATTATCATGCGAGGTAATCTTTATTTGCTTTCCTTAAAATTAATTACTATTAAAAAATTTACATAAGTTTTCCTTTTTGGCGCTAAAATACCCATGTCTAAATGTTCATACAGGGAAGGAAACCGTGATGATCAGAAGAACGAAGGAAATAGATGCAATTTTAATCGAACTTAACAAATCAATTGATGCTCATTATAAGTGGCTAGTGAAAATGTTTCGCTGTGTGGTGTCATCAGACGTTACTCAGCCTGATATTACGGGCGATGACGCTCACTTCGTTTGTCAATTTGGGCAGTGGCTCAAAGACCATCCACAGCACGATGATGATGAATGTAGTTATGTCAGCAAGATTAACGCGACTCACGAGAAAATGCATTTGTTAGGCAAGGAATTGCTCTTGGCAATCGTGGAAGAGCGTAGCCATTCATGGCATTTCGACAGTTTCCAGGATGCGTTACTGGCATTTACGTCTGCGGTCATGGACTACAAAATATATTTACTGACTATTCGCAGTAATATTGATGTCTTAACAGGTTTGCCTGGCAGAAGAATGCTTGATGAGTCGTTTGATCAGCAGTTACTCGATGCTGAGCCGCTTAACCTGTACATATTGTTGCTGGATATCGACCGCTTTAAACATGTTAATGATACCTACGGGCATCTGGTTGGTGACATGGTATTGCGTAACCTGGCGTCAAATTTATTATCATGGACTCGATACGATGAGGTTGCCTATCGCTATGGTGGTGAGGAATTCATTGTCATCATCCGAACCAAAACGGACGAGCAGGCGTGCCAGGCAGGGTTGCGTCTTTGTCATCTGATTGGCCAGAAAAAAATCCCTTACCCAGAAGGCGAAATCGGTATAACGGTAACGGCTGGCATTACCAGAGTTCAACAGGGTGAAACGCTGGACAACGGTCTTGGACGTGCTGACAGAGCCATGTATGAGGGGAAACAGACCGGCAGGAATCGCTGCATGTTTATGGATGAAAAAGAGAAAATCACGTTAGTTGGCACCAATGATCAACTGGCACCGCTCGTCAGAGCGTGAATTTAATCAGCGCAGATCGGCTGTAGTTACGTTTCGTTTAACTTCCATTGTGGTTGTCGATGATATGTTAGCCGACTATTCGTTATCTTCGCAGGGAATTGCCAGATAACGGATAAAGCAAAACACAAATCTATCCATGCAAGCATTTACCGCTGGTTTTCCGGCGGTTTTTTTTACCTGTAATTCAGAGAAATGATTCAGGGAAGGGAAGCAGGTAAAAAAATGGCCCCTTGTGCAGTTACGCTACAAGGGGCCGGTTCGGTGCAGGACTATCTCCGTTCATCAATCATCCCATCTGTGGCTAAAATACGCGGCCAGGAAACCGGAAAATAAAATAATTCCCAGAACAGCCATAAAAATATTCATATTACCCAGCATAGTAAATGCTCCTTTATCTATGAGTTTCCTCTCTTACCTTAATTTCACCTCGTTAATGACTATAGTAGCAATTCGAACTTAAACAAAGAGTGAACTGTGTGATTATTTCGTCTGAAATGTAAAGTTATGGCCTTTTCTCGTCGAAGAAAATAAATAATAGTGATGAAACGGGTACCCCCATCAACAAATAATCACAATTTTATCCTGTAATCCGTGGCAGCTGTCGGGTTGTCCGGACACAATATGTTGCACGTTTATAATGCAACACTGTGTCATGGTGGTTCAATTCTTCACTCTTACCGTCATGACGATGCTTTCTTTTTATCCGCGCTTCATTGATGATATTTATAATTCTTTGAATTATATGTTGTTTTTATATCTGGCACTGTTTTTGCCTTATCACTTCTGAACACCCTTAATTTGCACCGTTTTGTCTGCCCGGTAGCACCGGAGCTTTCAGCAAGTCTACTTTCAGGAGTGAAACTATGCAGCGTCGTACATTATTAAAAGCCTTTGCTCTTTCGGCCTCTGTTGTGGCTATGGGGATGAGTTTTTGCGTACAGGCTGCCGACACCATTAAAGTTGGCATCATGCATTCGTTGTCCGGAACAATGGCTATTTCTGAAACACCGCTGAAGGATGTGGCGTTGATGACCATTGATGAGATCAACGCCAAAGGCGGTGTACTGGGGAAAAAACTGGAGCCGGTAGTGGTCGACCCGGCGTCAAACTGGCCGCTGTTTGCCGAAAAAGCCCGTCAGTTGTTAAGCCAGGACAAAGTGGCGGTGGTTTTTGGTTGCTGGACATCGGTTTCGCGCAAATCGGTACTGCCGGTATTTGAAGAGTTAAACGGCCTGTTGTTTTATCCCGTACAGTACGAAGGTGAAGAGATGTCACCTAACGTTTTCTATACCGGCGCAGCGCCCAATCAGCAGGCCATTCCGGCGGTTGAGTATCTGATGAGTGAAGACGGTGGCAGTGCAAAACGTTTCTTCCTGCTGGGCACCGACTACGTCTATCCGCGAACAACCAATAAAATTCTTCGTGCCTGGCTGCATTCAAAAGGCGTTGCGGATAAAGACATTGAAGAAGTTTATACCCCATTTGGTCACAGCGATTACCAGACCATCGTCGCCAGCATCAAAAAATTCTCCGCAGGGGGGAAAACGGCGGTGGTCTCTACCATTAATGGCGACTCTAACGTTCCGTTCTATAAAGAGCTGGCAAACCAGGGCCTGAAAGCGACCGATGTTCCGGTCGTTGCTTTCTCTGTTGGAGAAGAGGAGTTGCGCGGTATTGATACCAAACCCCTTGTAGGCAATCTTGCGGCCTGGAACTATTTTGAATCCGTTGATAATGCCACCAATAAGCAATTTATCGCTGATTACCGCGCCTATGCGAAAGCACACAAACTGCCGAATGCTGATTCTGTGGTCACGAACGATCCGATGGAAGCAACGTATGTTGGCCTGCACATGTGGGCGCAGGCTGTTGAAAAAGCGGGGACGACGGATGTGGATAAAGTTCGCGCAGCCATGGCGGGGCAATCATTCGCTGCACCTTCTGGCTTTACGTTGACAATGGATACAACGAACCACCACCTGCATAAACCCGTCATGATTGGCGAAATCGAAAACAACGGTCAGTTTAACGTGGTATGGCAAACGGATGCCACGGTCCGTGCCCAACCGTGGAGCCCGTATATCGCCGGGAATGATAAAAAATCTGAGCAGCCCGTTAAAACCGCCAGCAACTGATCTTACGCCCTCCTGTGGGAGGGCCTAATAGGAGAACGCTATCATGAAAGCCATGCGTTTTATTCGTGGTATGTTGTTGCTGACGTGGCTTTTGCCGTGGATAGCGCAGGCAACAGATGCCGATACTTTCGCTGCGGCCAGTCGGACACAGCAGGCGACATTACTGGAACAATGGGCGATTAACCCCGATGTGCAGCGTTTACCTTTGCTTAATGCCTTGAGTGGCGAAAACCTGCTGACCGATGACGCTAAAAATGCATTCACGATGAACGGTTCGCATGTGCAATCACTGGGGGCGGCCAGCATGCCCAGCGGTGAATTAAAAAAAATCCGCCTGACTAACCGCCTGCGTAATCTGGTGGCTGGCACATTGGCTATTCATCAACTTTTAGGTGACAGTGTCACATTGAGGATGGCTGCCGCCCGGACATTACTGCGTGAAGCACTGCCAGACATGTTGCCATTTTTGCAGCACAGGCTGCTGCAGGAGACGGATGCTGGCGTGAAATCCACCCTTGCCGCTGCTCTGGCAAACCTGCAACTGAACAGTACTTCGCCCGAAGTCAGGCGTCAGGCCATCGAATTGCTGGGCGCATCCAATGATCCTGAAACACAAGCGCGGTTACAGCCTTTCACCCAGGTGGAGCATGAACCCGATGCGCGCGTACGCGCTGCCGCCAGCGAAAGCTTGAATACCATCGGACATCGAATGAAGGTTGGAGAGCTGCTTGGCCAGGCGTTTATGGGATTATCGCTGGGGTCTATTTTATTGCTGGCGGCGCTGGGGCTGGCCATCACCTACGGGCTGCTCGGCGTCATTAATATGGCGCACGGTGAAATGCTGATGCTTGGCGCTTACTGTACCTGGATAGTGCAACAACTGATGAGCCAGTTTTTCCCTCAGTGGTTAGCCTTTTATCCGCTGATTGCGCTGCCGGTTGCCTTCTTGCTGACTGCCACTATTGGGATGCTGCTGGAACGTGGAGTGATTCGCCATTTGTACGGACGCCCACTTGAAACGCTACTGGCAACATGGGGGATTAGCCTGATGCTGATCCAGTTGGTGCGAATGACCTTTGGTGCGCAAAACCTGGAGGTAGCTAACCCGGCGTGGCTGTCGGGTGGTATGCAGGTCTATGCCAATCTGATTTTGCCATGGAACCGGGTTGTGGTACTGGGATTTGCCATTCTGGTGCTGTTTTTCACCTGGTTGTTGCTGAATAAAACCCGTCTGGGTATGCGCGTGCGTGCGGTGACGCAAAACCGCAGCATGGCAGATTGCTGCGGCGTTCCCACGGGGCGCGTGGATATGTTGGCATTTGGTCTTGGGTCCGGCATTGCCGGGCTGGGGGGCGTGGCGCTATCGCAGTTGGGCAACGTGGGGCCAGAACTGGGGCAAAGCTACATCATTGATTCATTTTTGGTGGTGGTGCTGGGTGGCGTTGGACAGCTTGCCGGGAGCGTCGCGGCGGCGTTTGGGTTGGGGATTTTCAACAAGATTCTCGAACCGCAGGTTGGGGCAGTTCTCGGCAAAATTATGATACTGGTGCTGATTATTCTGTTTATTCAAAAACGTCCGCAGGGGCTGTTTGCGCTAAAAGGGAGGGTCATTGACTGATGACGATGCCAATGACATTAACGCTGGCGCGCAAAGCGCCGCGTATTACCGGTGTGCTGGGGCTGACTTTACTGCTGGCGCTGATTATTCTTCCATTTCTCGCACTTCTGCCTGCGGATCATCCGCTGGCGATATCTGTCTGGACACTGACACTGGTCGGGAAAATTCTCTGTTATGCCATTGTGGCCGTTGCCCTGGATCTGGTGTGGGGATATGCCGGAATGCTGTCGCTGGGCCACGGTATTTTCTTTGCGCTGGGCGGTTATGCGATGGGGATGTACCTGATGCGCCAGGCATCTGGTGCAGGGGTGCCCGCGTTTATGTCGTTCCTGTCGTGGACTGAACTTCCGTGGTTCTGGTGGGGAACACAGCATTTTCTTTGGGCGATGGTGCTGGTTGTTTTGGTGCCAGGTTTGCTGGCGTTGGTGTTTGGCTGGTTTGCCTTCCGTTCAAAAATCAAAGGCGTCTATTTTTCCATCATGACGCAGGCGCTCACCTTTGCCGGCATGCTGCTGTTCTTCCGTAACGAAACCGGGTTTGGTGGTAATAACGGATTTACCGGTTTTACCACTATTCTGGGATTTTCGGTGACGGCGACCACGACGCGTATCGCGTTGTTCCTGGCGACAGTTGTGTTGCTGGTTATGGCGCTGTGGATCGGGTTGGCGCTGGCTCGCAGTAAATTTGGCCGCATTTTGACCGCCGTTCGCGACGCTGAAAACAGGTTGATGTTCTGCGGATATGACCCAAAGGGCTTCAAACTCCTGGTGTGGACGCTCTCAGCAGTCCTGTGCGGGCTGGCGGGGGCGTTGTATGTTCCGCAGGTGGGCATCATTAACCCCAGCGAAATGTCACCCACCAACTCAATTGAAGCCGCGATTTGGGTCGCACTGGGTGGACGCGGTACGTTGATTGGCCCGGTGTTTGGCGCGGTGCTGGTGAACGGCGCTAAAAGTTGGTTTACCGTCATCATGCCGGAATACTGGCAATTTTTTCTCGGCCTGATTTTTATTGGCGTTACGCTGTTTTTGCCTCGCGGCGTGATTGGTCTGTTTCGCAAGGGAGACAAATAATGCAGCCAGATGAAGGACTTTTTACCCGCCAGATGCCAGGCGATCGTTTTCGCAATCAAACCGATCCGGTGCTCCAACTGGAAAAAATAAACGTTAACTTTGATGGTTTCCAGGCGCTAACAGATTTGACGCTCAATATTGGGGTTGGAGAGTTACGCTGCGTTATTGGACCCAATGGCGCGGGAAAAACCACCTTGATGGATGTCATCACCGGTAAAACGAAACCGCAAAGTGGGCAGGCGATTTACGATCAATCCATTGATTTAACATCACTCGACGCCATCGCCATTGCTCGCCAGGGCATTGGTCGCAAATTTCAGAAACCGACCGTATTTGAAGCGTTGACGGTGGAAGAGAACCTCGAGTTGGCGATGAAAAATGATAAATCCGTTTGGAGTGCCTTACGGGCGAGTTTGTCGGGAGAACAGCGGGATCGCATCGATGACATATTGATGCTGTTGCGACTGAGTAACGAACGCGCCCGTCGTGCCGGCCTCCTTTCGCATGGACAGAAACAATTTCTGGAGATTGGTATGTTGCTGGTGCAGGAGCCGCATTTGCTGCTACTGGATGAACCGGCTGCCGGGATGACGGATGCCGAGACGGAATACACCGCTGAACTGTTTCGCCAGCTTGCCGGAAAACATTCTCTGATGGTGGTTGAGCACGATATGGGGTTTGTTGAAAGCATTGCTGATCACGTTACGGTATTGCACCAGGGGCGGGTGCTGGCCGAGGGGAGCCTGCGCGATGTTCAGGCCAACGAGCAGGTGATTGAAGTGTATCTCGGACGCTAAGGAGTGCTGATGCTACAGGTAAATGAACTAAATCAATACTATGGCGGCAGCCATATCCTGCGCGGTGTGAGTTTTGAGGCGTGTATCGGTGAAGTAACATGTCTGCTGGGGCGTAATGGGGTTGGCAAAACAACACTGCTGAAGTGCCTGATGGGGCTGATTCCAACCCGCAGCGGCAGCGTTATCTGGCAGGGTAAAAACATGACTCACCGTAAGCCACATCAGCGGGTGCAGGCGGGGGTGGCGTATGTGCCGCAGGGCCGCGATATTTTTCCTCGCCTGACGGTGGAAGAAAATCTGCTGTTGGGACTCTCCCGGTTTTCAGCACAAGAGGCAAAACGTGTGCCGGATGAAATTTATGCGTTGTTTCCGGTATTACAGGAGATGAAATACCGGCGGGGCGGTGATTTATCGGGCGGTCAACAGCAACAGTTAGCTATTGGCCGGGCGCTGGCCAGTCGCCCGCAGTTGTTGATCCTCGATGAACCAACAGAGGGAATTCAGCCTTCGGTCATTAAGGAGATTGGCCTGGTTATCAGCCAACTGGCCCATCGTGGTGATATGGCTATATTGCTGGTGGAGCAGTTTTATGACTTTGCCGAACAGCTTGCGGACAAATACCTGTTAATGTCGCGGGGAAGCATTATTCAACGCGGAACAGGTGAAAACATGGCAGCAGAAGGTGTGCGTGGGTTGGTTGCCATCTGAATCAGGCGACAGTGCAGTTATGTCACTGTCGCCGTAATGTTCAGCAGACTGCCGGCTGGCTCCAGGGTTTGGTGCGCATGCCTTTTATCATTAACGCCCAGGCAAGGACAATCGCCACCATCAGTGCGACAAACAGCGACCATGGGGGCAGAGTGGTCAGGATGACTCCACTGACTAATGGGTTGACCGCCGCGCCAAGCCAGCCCAGTGACTGGGCGGAAAAGTAACTGGCTTTCATGCCTGCCGGCGCGATGTTGTCGATCAGCATGTATTCACCCGGTGCATAGATGACTTCGCCAATGGTGAAAAAGGCGGCTGAAATCCCCCAGAACAGCAGGCTGTTGCCAGAGAAGGTAAAACCGACCAGACCGATAACAAAAAACAGTGTACCTGCAGCCATCAGTGGGCGGATGTTTGCAGACGTCAGTCTGCGTCCGACAGCATATTGCAGCGATACCACAATTGCGGCGTTGACGGGCAGAACGACTGCCACTACTTTCTCAGCAAAATCACCATCGGCAACCACCATCACGTACTGAGAAATACAGGATGCAAATGCACCACCGACAAACGAGGCCAGAAAAGCAGACAACGTAAACCAGCATAATGCTTTATCGCGCAGCAAAACCGAGGGTGACCATACTGTCGCGTTCAAACCTTCAGAAGGGATAGCGGAGCGCTTTACCCATGTCTGGATAAATACCAGTGGGAAGGCTGAACATATGGCCGCCAACCAGAACGGCAAGTTGATGCTTTGCATGACCAGCAGCGTGCCCAACGGTGGACCAACGGTCCATCCGATGTTCAACACGGTGTAGTTAAGTGAGAAAATCTTTGTTTTATTGGTGGCAGAGAGGTTGTCGGCAAACCAGGCTTTCAGCACGGTGGCAAACACGGAGTAGGCGCAGTTGATCAGCGCGAAGAGCAGAACTACCACCACAACGTTATGCACCAGAGGGATCGCGATAAAGCCGGATGCGAAACCCGCGATCGCCAGCAGCATAAAGCGTTTTTTTTCAAACTTATCGGCCAGAATACCGAATCCAAGGCTGAAAACGACGCCAATAGTCAGTGCTACCGTCATTGCATAACCGATCAGATCGACACCCAGACCATACTGACGACTGAGGTAAATCGTCATGAATGGTAGCGTGGCTCCGCGTCCAATGGTTAATAGTAATGATGACGCGAGTAATGCAAGGGTCGACCTTCTCAGCGAGATATTCATTTTTTTGCCCGACAGCGCATGTTGTTATGTTTTTTTTAGATATCAGAAACAAATAGCATGCTAAAAGTGTGATGTACACTCAATAAGTTGTCTGAAAATGCCCTGTGTGGCCTACCTGAATTAATGATCTGTTACGGTACAACGATTTCCGTTACCTTAACTTGTTTACAAAAATTTAATATTTGCAGGGGCGGTGGTATGTCGCGTAAAGATGGGTTGTTGGCGTTACTGGTTGTCGTGGTATGGGGGCTTAACTTTGTCGTCATCAAAGTGGGCTTACACAATATGCCGCCGTTGATGCTGGCAGGCTTGCGCTTTTTACTGGTGGCGTTTCCCGCGATTTTTTTTGTTGCCCGCCCGAAGATCCCGCTCTCTCTGTTACTTGGCTATGGCCTGACCATCAGCTTCGGTCAGTTCGCTTTTCTGTTTAGCGCCATCAAGTTTGGGATGCCTGCCGGTCTGGCATCGCTGGTTTTACAGGCGCAAGCGTTTTTCACTATCGTGCTGGGGGCGTTCGCCTTTGGCGAGCGTTTGCAGGGGAAGCAACTGGTCGGTATCGCGCTGGCGGTGTTTGGTGTACTGGTATTGATTGAGGCGAGTCTCAATGGACAACATGTCGGTATGCTTGGCTTTATGCTGACGCTGGCGGCGGCACTGAGCTGGGCCTGCGGCAATATCTTTAATAAGAAAATTATGCAGCATACTTCGCGTCCAGCGGTCATGTCGCTGGTGGTGTGGAGCGCATTAATTCCTGTCGTTCCGTTTTTTCTGGCATCGGCATTGCTTGATGGCCCAACGCAAATCGTGCAGAGTCTTGTGGCGATCGATATGACTACCATCCTGTCACTGGTGTATCTGGCCTTTGTGGCGACCATTGTGGGCTATGGCATTTGGGGTTCTCTGCTGGGGCGCTATGAAACCTGGCGTGTTGCGCCACTGTCGTTGCTGGTACCCGTGGTGGGGCTGGCCAGTGCCGCCGTGCTGCTGGATGAAACGTTAACCGGACTGCAACTGCTTGGTGCGTTGTTGATCATGGCGGGGTTGTATATTAACGTGTTCGGTTTTCGACTGCGCAAAATTGCACAGGCGCGGGGCTAAAAAAAAGCCCCGCAGTGACGGGGCAAAAAATTACAGGCTGTGCATATTGTAATAAGGCACGCCTAGCTCATCGGATTTATCGCTGCCGGCACCCATATGATTAAAATCGAACGGTGACTGATCGTGCGCAGGGGGCATAATCATCGCGTCGCGATTATTTTGCGTTGTTGGCTGCGGGGTCTGTTCCGCCATGCTCTGGCCCGACACAACAAGCAGCAGGGCCAGCATCGCATAAGACAGAAGTTTCATGATTTCCTCGGTTACGTCGTTAACTGGCGATTAGCAATTACATTGATTGAGCGGTAGCAAATACCGGGATTCGCCATGCATATTCGTCATCCGATATTTATGCGGCGGTACATCAAAATAGTTCTTGAATGTCCGGGTCAGCGTTTGCTGAGACTCAAAACCGTAACGCTCCGCAAGATAGAGGATCGGTTCGTTACTCTCTTTCAATTTTTGCGCTATTTCAGTCATTTTACGGCTACGGATGTATTGACCTAATGAATGGCCAGTTTCTTTTTTGAACATCCGCTGCAGGTGCCATTTGGAGTAACCTGAACGCTCAGACACTTTTTCCAGCGAGAGTGGCGATTCAAGGTTATTTTCGATCCAGTCCAAAATGCTATGAATAGTGATTGTGTCAGTATTGCGTCTGGACATCGTCATACCTCTTTCTGTTTACGGCAGGATTCTCTTAAGCAAATGCTCAAGTGTTGCTACTTCTTCCGCCGTTAAGTTTTTTGTTAGTTCCTGGTGCAGGTCTTGCCCTACTAATTGATGACACTGCTCGCAAATTGCTGCGCCGTCTTCGGTGAGTTTCACCAGCACGCCGCGCTTGTCATGTGGATTCGGAAGCCTTTCTATCCAGCCTTTACAGGCCAGTCTGTCCAGCATCCGTGTCAGGGCGCCAAGATCGACAGACAGCACTTTTTTCAATTCGACAGGGGTAATGCACACCGCGCAACGGATGGAGCAGAGCACCTTAAATTGCGATGCCGTGATATCCAGCGGTGACAAATAGTCGTTTAGTAAACGATCTTTTTTCTGATTAACCATGTAGATCAAACGACCCAGTGGGATGATTTCATTGAACAGATCACTGGTGCTTTTCACAATGGTTGCCCTGGCAAGTAGTTAGTCACGGCTGATATTATTGCTTAGGCAAATATAAGTCAAATGAATGAGTCTCCGCATGCCACGTTTTGCTAAATCATCAGGCCCGGCGAATGGCGCATCTATTTTTAACGTTTTGATAATTCTGGTTTATCCGCCAGGATGAAAAATGAATCCTTACATCGCTACAATGGCTTATCTCAGCGATTTCACCTTATACTTGCCGTTGACGATTAACGCACAGGAAAGATGACATTATGATGGACTTGTTTAAAGCGATAGGACTGGGGCTGGTAGTCCTGTTACCGTTAGCCAACCCGTTAACCACCGTGGCGTTGTTTCTCGGGTTAGCCGGCAACATGAACAGCGCAGAGCGTAACCGTCAGTCATTAATGGCGTCTGTTTACGTGTTTGCCATCATGATGGTCGCGTACTACGCCGGGCAACTGGTGATGAATACTTTCGGGATTTCGATTCCCGGATTGCGTATTGCGGGCGGGTTAATCGTTGCGTTTATCGGCTTTCGTATGCTGTTCCCTCAGCAGAAAGCGCATGAGTCTCCGGAAGCGAGAAGCAAATCCGAAGAGCTGGAAGACGAACCGACGGCCAATATTGCCTTTGTTCCGCTGGCAATGCCGAGTACTGCCGGCCCGGGGACGATTGCAATGATCATCAGTTCGGCCTCCACCGTGCGTCACGGCTCCGAATTCCCGGACTGGGTGATCATGGTTGCGCCACCCATTATTTTTGCCGTCGTCGGGATTATCTTGTGGGGATGTCTGCGCAGTTCCGGCGGAATTATGCGGCTGGTGGGGAAAGGGGGGATCGAAGCTATTTCCCGTCTGATGGGCTTCCTGCTGGTGTGTATGGGTGTGCAGTTTATTATTAACGGCGTGCTGGAAATCATCCAAACCTACCATTAAACAACGGGCCCGGTATGTCTACCGGGCCCGTTTCTTATTGCTGCTGTGGTTGCTCTTCCAGCGTTACCGGCCATTTGCGGAAGATAATCACTGACCAGATCAGCGCGGCAACGGCAGGGAGTGCGCCGACGTAACCAATCGTCGACATCGACCAGTGCAGGCTTACCTGATTTCCCACCAGCGCCCCCGCGCCAATACCAATATTAAAGATACCGGAGAACAGCGCCATTGCGACGTCAGTGGCATCCGGAGCCAGCGCCAGTACTTTCACCTGCATTCCCAGACCGATCACCATAATGGCAATGCCCCAGAAAATACTCAGGACCGCAAGGTGCATTTCGCTATCAGCAGCAGGCAGTAGCAGTACCAGGCACAGGGTCAACAGGGCGATCGCCGCGCTGATCAATACCGAGGCATACTGATTACCCAACTTGCCAAAAATAACGCTGCCAATAATACCCGCTCCACCGAGGACCAGAAGCAGCACGGTGGCAAAGTTAGCGCTCAGCCCGGCGACCGTCTGGACAAACGGTTCGATATAACTGTAAGCCGTGTAGTGTGCGGTCACCACTATCACCGTTAACAAATACAAACTCATCAGCGCAGGGCGACGGAACAACAGTGGCAGGCTTTTTAATGAGCCTGAATGCTCGCTTGGTAGTTTAGGCAACAGCTTAATCAGGCAAAGAAGCGTGATTAACGCCCCCATACCGATGACAAAGAAGGTGGTACGCCAGCCAAAATATTGCCCAACAATACGCCCGATAGGCAGGCCTAATACCATCGCCAGTGCGGTACCGGTGGCAATCAGGCTCAACGCCTGTGCGCGTTTCCCGGCAGGGGCCATGCGAATAGCCAGTGACGCGGTAATTGACCAGAAGATGGCATGGGCAAAGGCAATCCCAATGCGACTCATGACCAGTACAGTGAAGTTCCATGCGAGGAAAGAGAGAACATGGCTGGCAATGAACACCACAAACAGGCAGATCAGAAGCTTACGTCGTTCCATCTGGCTGGTGAGCAGCATAAATGGCAGCGACATCAGGGCTACCACCCAGGCGTAGATCGTCAACATGATCCCAACCTGCGCGGTTTGCATATTAAAGCTTTGCGCGATGTCGGACAGCAAACCGACCGGGACAAACTCAGTGGTATTGAAAATAAAACCGGCAATAGCAAGCGTAACTACCCGTAGCCACGCGATCTTGCGGGAAACAGTGTTTGTTGTCATATGTATAAATCGGGTTAGCTGCAAAAAGGAGAGGTGGCGATCTTAAAACGTTTACTGGTGAAAATACAATCATTTCGTGATTAAGATCACGCTGCTTTGCGGATGATAACGGGGTGTGTTACGAGAAAAAATAAAGCCGGTCAGTACGACTGACTGACCGGAGAATACCGTTGCCAGAGCGAATTTAGTGCTGTTGCGCTTCTTTCATGCACAACGCTTCATGTTCGCTGTCGATGATTGGCTCAACTTTGCCCATCAAAAATAGATAGTTCAAAATTCCCAGAACCACCAGTGCGGCAGAGAACACTAGCGCCCAGGTAAAGGAGCCAGTGGCTGCAACAATGGCACCGGTAATAATGGGTCCTACCGCGCCCCCCATATTGGAGACAGTATTCTGTAACCCTGCAACAATCGATACACTGTTTTTAGGCGCAACGTCACCCGGTAGTGCCCAGACCTGCGAGGCGGCAACCGTGGTGCCTGATTTCGCCACACACAGTAAAAACACGGTCATAAATACGGAATCAGTGAAAGGGGCAAAACCAATACATAAAGCCATTAACAGACCGATTGTCAGGAATAATTTTCTTGTGGCGGTCAGCGACAGGATCCGCTTATGTACCATACGGTCAGAGGCCCAGCCGGCAAAGACTTCTATCACCATCCCACATAATAATGGCAGGGCGGCAACCATCCCCATTTTGATAAAATCCATTCCTTTGTCTTTTACCAGATAGGTGGGCAGCCAGGTAATAAAGAAATAGGATGTATAGTTGATGGTAAAGAAACCGATACACATTGCCCAAATATTCCGGTAGCGCAACAGTTTATACCAACGCATCGGTAATACGGATTTGTCGCCGTGTTTTTGCTTTTGCCCTTCGCGAATATGTTTAATTTCGCTTGCACTGATCCTTTTGTGGTCTTCCGGGTTTTCTGTATAAATAAAATACCAGGCAATGACCCAAAAAACGCCTACACCACCAATAATCAGAAATGTCATCCGCCAGTCAAACTGGTAGATCATCCAGACAATAAGCGGCATCGCGACGGCACCACCAAATTTAGAGGCACTGTCAAACAATCCTGAGACGGTGGCTCTTTCCCGATCCGGGAACCAACGCGCAGCGATCCCTGCATTGCTTGGATAGGCGGCGGCTTCACCGACGCCCAGAGCAAGTCTCAATGCGAGTAGAGATTTAAATCCAGTGGCTAACCCCATCATTGAGGTGGCGATTGACCACCACGCGACGGCAAAACCCAGACCTTTTTTCTGACCAAAACGGTCTGCAAACCAACCTGCTGGTATTTGCAGTAAAGAATATGACCAAAAGAACGCCGCCATAATAAACCCCATCATTTCAGGATCGAGTTTTAGCTCATCAATGAGGTGAGGTGCAGCAGCCGATAATACCGTCCGGTCAATATAGTTAATTGCAATAGCAAGCCACATTAATCCCGCAATCCACCAACGAATTCGGGATTTTTCTGCAAAATTATTCATATATCTGGCCCATGGTAGATGTTCATTTTTATTATTGTGGAAAGGGTAGGGTTATCTCCACAATGTTATAATCCGTTCATGATGTTTTTAGGCTTACGCTGATGAATGACATGTTCAATGATGTTATAAACGCATTGCTCGCCGATATTGCTGATCGCCCCCTCGGTATATCCTGCGATATGTGCAGTAGGTATGAAATTATCGAGCGCAAATAAGGGGTGTGAATTGCACGGTTCTTGTAGAAAGACATCGGCAGCAGCACCCTTAATGACACCCTGCGTCAGAGCCAGAAAGAGATCCTCTTCATTAACAACACCACCGCGTGAAACGTTAATGAGATAACTACTGCTTTTCATTTTTTTCATCTGTGCTAAATCAAAGAGATCTTTGGTTTCTGGCGTCAGCGGTGTGTGTAACGTGATGAAATCACTTTGTTCTGTTAGTTCATCGAGCGAAACGTATTCAATGTGATTATCTGCGGCGAACTGTGCATCCTGCCATGCGTCGTGAGCCAGTACGCGCATATTAAAGCCGCGGGCTCGCAGTGCAACCTGCTTACCGATGTTACCTAACCCAATAATGCCAATCGTTTTTCCATATACATCGGAGGCGAAGATTCGTGGCCAGTTTCCTGCGCGGGTTTGTTCAATCGCATAGGGGAGCTGACGTGCACAGTTAAGGATCAGGGAAAACGCAAAGTCTGCGACGGCATGCTTATTGGCATCCGGCACATTGGTAACAAAAATACCTTTTTCACGCGTAATATTGAGGTCGATATTATCGACACCCACGCCGTGTTTGCAGACGATTTTCAGATTCGGTGCCGCCGCGATTAGTTCGGCATTAACATCGGTAAAAGCGACGATCATTGCCACTGTCTGTTCCAGATGAGGTGCAAGCGCTTCTAAACCGGCATCTGCAGGTAGCATGATTAATTCAAGTCCTGCGTCGTTAAGCCGTTTGATCGGCTGCTGATCGTATTTGGCAAATGAAGGTGATGTACAGATGACGTTCATAACACAATCCTGTTATTAGTTAAGCGGCGTTGCCGCCGCTGTAAAAATGTCTATCGCAAATAGTTATTGATAATTTGCTGAATCTGGCGTTCCTGATGCGCATCAAACGTGACAGCGTAACGACTTGCGCCCACATCATGGCCCATGATTTGTAATGCTTTTTTTACCGCAGCCGGAGAGAAGGCCACTTTATAGAGATCGGTGCGCAGACCCGTGACGCTCTCCTGAGCCTGATGCGACCCGGCAACGTCACCGGCGTTAAAGCGAGACCAGATTGCGTTGATTTCTTGTGGTGCGACGTTAGCCAGCCCCGAAATACAAGCAGAACAGCCATCAACAAACCCCTGGTGAATGAGCGAATCTGGTCCGTTCAGCACATCAAATCCCTCGATATCTTTTACTGCATCCAGGAATCTGCTAAGACTTTCATAACTGCCGGCACTGTCTTTGATCCCGATAATGTTCGGGTGTGCCGCCAGCACTCTGGCTGTTTCAGGCTCAATGGTGTTTCCCGTCCGCGCCGGAATGTTATAGAGAAATACCGGGACGGAGAGCGCATCGGCAATCGCGGTGTAATGGGCAATAAGTTCAGCCTGTTTTAGAGGAACAAAGTACGGGGTAATGACCGACACCGCATCGACACCCAGCTTTTCTATCTGTTTGCCCAGGCGGATGGTTTCACGGGTAGATATTTCGCCAATATGTGCTACTACATGTGCCCGACCCGCCACTTCCTCTACACAGGTCCGCGTGACGGCGATTTTTTCATCTTCGTTAAGTACAAAGAATTCGCCGTTGGTCCCGCCGCAGAAAATACCGTTTCCGGCGTTTAACTGGCGGTTTACCTGGTTTCTCAGTTCTTTAAGGTTAAGCCCGCCGTCGTGGTCGAACGGGGTAACGATTGCCGTCAGTACTCCTCGGATTTTGCTACTCATTATTCACTCCTTTGTCATCAGTTCTGGAAACAGAGTTTGATAAATGGCCTGAATATCGTTATGGCTCACCTTGCAGGGAGCATTATTCATCAGGCGCTTTACGTTCAGTGCGGCATCGGCCAGTGCGGGAATATCAGTAGACGGTACACCAAGCGTTGCCAGGTTATCGGGCAGGTTCAGGCGTTTCACCAGTGTGGAAAAGTACTCCACCAGGGCGCAGGATTTTTCTTCGGCACTGAGTGTGAGGTCAGCGTCAGGCAGCAGATCCCATACCAGGGCAAACTTGTCGACCACAAAAGGGCGAATCACTTGCATGCAGGGTGCTAACAGAATGGCGTTAGCGACGCCATGTGGGAGATGGTATCGACCGCCAAGCGGGTAAGAGAGCGCGTGAACCAGGTGAGTACCGGCATGATTAATCGCCACACCGCCGTAATACGATGCCCACAGCATCTCCAGTTTGGCCAGCAGGTTTTCCGGCTCATTGACGGAGGTTTCGATATGGTTGAGTAGCTTACGCAGGCCAATGAGCGCCGCGTTATCGCTTACGGGATTGGCGACAGTAGCGGTAAAGCATTCAATCAGATGACATAACGCGTCAATGCCAGTGGACGAGGCAATATGCGCCGGCATGCTGGTGGTGAGTTCTGGCAACAGGGCTACGAAATCCGGTAACAGCACGGGAGAGATGATACCGACCTTAGTGTTTTGCTCCGGGATAGCCAGAATGGCATTCGGGGTTGCTTCAGACCCCGTACCTGCCGTGGCGGGGATCAGCACAGAAGCAACGCGTTGCAGCGGTTTTTCTCCCGCCAGCATGGCGTCAAGTGTCGGAGATTCAGGATGGCATAAGACGGAGAACAGTTTCGCCACATCCAGTACGCTGCCTCCGCCGATACCGATAACCATTTCTACGTTGAGATCTTGTACGTTTTTTAATAGCACGCTGACATCGTGATGCCCGGGTTCTGCAGGCACATTGTCAATCAGAGCCACATGACGTCCATCGTTGGCCAGTAAGTTACGGATCTGTGTTACCGCGTCCAGCCCGACAATATTGCTATCCGTCACCAGTAACAGCTGGCGTTTCCCCGCCAGTAACGGTTCCAGTGCGGGGATGGCATTCGAACCGCTAATCACGGTGCTATTGATTGTTGCCACAACATTCTCCTGTTGTTCGAGTGATTGAATTCGCTCACTGAGATTCAGGAGCGATTGCATCATGGGCTAAATTTATAATTTATCTCGGAACCGAATAACTTGAACTTGCTTACATTTAATCAAATGTGATTGAATATAATCATTATCAACATACAACAACCCGGAGCATGGATGAGTAGACAGGTAGCAAGGCCGAAGGTACTGGTGATTGCCGACGACTTTACTGGTGGTAATGATGCGGGGGTAAGTCTGGCGCTGACGGGTATGACGGTGAATGTCGCTTTCACATTGCCCAGTGCCGATGATGCAGATGTGCTGGTCATCAACACGGATAGTCGTGCGCTGGAAGCAGAGCAGGCCGCCGCCAGAGTAAGTGAGCTGGCTCTTGCCAGTCAGGCAGGCCCTCAGACGCAGTGGCTTAAGAAAATGGATTCAACATTGCGCGGAAACCCAGGGGCCGAACTGGACGCGTTAATGCGGATTACAGGTAAAAAGCGGGCCATCGTGGCGCTGGCTTGTCCCTCAGCCGGGCGTACCACTGAGCAGGGGCAGTGCCTCGTTAACGGTATTCCCGTAACGCAGACTGAATTTGCCAGCGATCCGAAAACGCCGGTTATTAGCGCCGATATCTGTGAGGTGTTACAGGCGCAAACAGTCATTGCGTGTCGGGCAATGTCTCTGAGCGACTATCTGCAGCACCTCAGAGAGCCTGTTGCGAAAACGCCACAAATCTGGGTGGTGGATGCCCGCACGCAGACCGATCTTGATGTTATTGCTTCGGAAGCGCTGATGCAGGAGGAATCGCCGCTGCTGGTAGGGTCTGCCGGGATCTGTGACGCGCTGGCCCGCCATGTCCGGACACCGTCCTCCCAGTGTTTACTGGCGGTAGTGGGTTCAATGAGTGAAATCGCTCAACAACAGATTGCTGCAGTGTGTCAGAACCCGCGGGTGGAGACTGTATTCATTGATATCGAAAATATCTTCAGTGGTAACCGGACAGAGTATGTGCAGCGTATCGTCAGGGTTCTCATCTCAGGTAAACACTGCATCGTTCACACCTGCCCAGACATCGAAGCACGCCATCATATTGCAAAGCTGTGTGCATACCTGCAGATGAGCCGCGCGCAGCTCGGTGAAACAATCTGCCAGTTTCTTGGACAGCTTACCCGCCAGGTGCTGCACGAAGCCTCACCTGGGGCGCTGTATCTTTCCGGCGGTGATGTCGCGATGGCGATCGCGGATGCGCTGGAGGCAACAGGATTCCGTATTACCGACCGTGTGGCCCAGTGTGTGCCGTACGGCCATCTTGCCGGTAGCTACTGGCGACGCCCGGTTATGACAAAAGCAGGGGGATTCGGTGATGAAACCACTCTGCGTCAGGTTTTGAATTATATCGAGGAGAAAATGAGTGAATAACACGATTGCGGTAACCATGGGCGACCCGGCAGGTATTGGACCGGAGATCATTATTAAATCGTTGGTGGAGGGAGAGTTGTCTGGCGCGCCGGTCGTGGTTGTGGGTTGTGCACAAACGCTGAGGCGCATCCAGGCATTAAATGTCACGCCGCCTGTGGACTTTCGGGTGATCGATAACGTAACCCAGGCACAATTCGCCCCCGGTGTTATCAATGTAATTGATGAACCCCTTGCCGATCCTGCTGCGCTTGAACCGGGCGTGGTCCAGGCACAGGCTGGCGATCTGGCATACCGCTGTATTAAGCGTGCCACCGCGCTGGCGCTCAGCGGGGAAGTGAAAGCCATTGCCACGGCACCGCTGAATAAAGAAGCACTGCACATGGCAGGACATCATTATCCCGGCCATACCGAATTACTGGCGCAACTGACTAACAGCAAAGACTACGCAATGGTGCTGTATACCGAACAGCTTAAAGTGATTCATGTCACCACGCATATTGCACTGCGTAAATTCCTTGATACGCTCGGTGAACAGCGTGTGAAAACAGTCATTCGGGTCGCAGATGATTTCCTGCGTCGTGTCGGGTTTGATAATCCACGTATTGCGGTAGCGGGTGTTAATCCTCATGCCGGGGAAAACGGTCTGTTTGGTGATGAAGAGATGACCATAGTCGGCCCTGCGGTACAGGCTATGCGGGAGCAGGGGCTGAATGTCACCGGGCCTTGCCCACCGGACACTGTCTTTATGCAGTGCCACGAAGGTATGTATGACATGGTGGTGGCGATGTATCACGATCAGGGCCATATTCCGCTAAAATTGCTGGGATTCTATGATGGGGTGAATATCACCGCCGGATTGCCATTTATTCGCACTTCTGCAGACCACGGCACGGCGTTTGATATTGCCTGGACAGGTAAAGCCAAGTCTGAGAGCATGGCCGTGTCCATCCAGTTAGCAATGCAAATTACGCGGGATTAAAATGAAGGGATATAATCGGTTAGAACAGATTATGGATTATCTGAAAGGGCATAATCTGGCAACGGTTGAACAGCTTGTTGCTGTGACTCAGGCCTCTCCGGCGACCATTCGTCGCGACCTGATTAAACTCGATCAGGAAGGTGTTATCAGCCGTACTCACGGCGGCGTGACGCTTAACCGGTTTATCCCTTCGCAACCGACCACTCATGAGAAAATGCAGCGTAGCCTGATGGAAAAACAGGCTATTGCCAGCGCGGCGGCAAGCCTGGTGAAAGCCGGAGACGCCATTGTCCTGGACGCGGGAACGACGATGATTGAACTGGCGCGCCAGCTTACCCATCTGCCGTTGCGCGTCATCACCAGCGATCTGCACATTGCGCTATTTCTTTCTGAGTTCAAACAAATTGAAGTGACGATCATTGGCGGGCGCATTGATGACTCCAGCCAGTCCTGTATCGGCGAACACGGGCGTAAACTGTTGCAAAACGTGTGGCCGGATATCGCGTTTCTAAGCTGTAACGGCTGGGACCTGGCCCGCGGGATCACCGCTCCGACGGAAGAAAAGGCTGGTCTGAAGCGCGACCTGGTTGCAAACGCCAAACGTCGCGTACTGCTGGCAGACAGCTCAAAATACGGTGCATGGTCGCTTTTCAACGTCACACATCTGGATGCGTTGACGGATATCGTGACCGATGCCCGACTCAATGAAGAGGTACGGCAGCAGCTTGAACAACTGCCTTGCCATCTGACGTTCGCCAGTTAATCCGCATTCTGCGACAGCTGAGGTTCCAGTACCTCAATAAATGCTTCCAACTGTCGCGTCATCGCCCCCCGACGCCAGACCAGCCACGTATTTAACCAACGCCAGTTTTCGCTCAGCGGCCAGGCATTGACCTGATGGTGGCCCGGCATGCTTTCCAGCATAGAGCGCGGAATCAGCGCAATTCCCGCCCCCGCAATCACACAGGCCAGCATGCCGTGGTAGGACTCCATCTCATGGATTGTGCCCGGCATCGCACGATCGGCGTGAAACCAGCTTTCAAAATGGCGGCGATATGAACAGTTGGCGCGAAAAGCATAGATATTGTAACCATTCACATCGCTGGCTCGTTTGATGGGCGGGTGTCCGTGTGGGGTGACAATCATCATCTCTTCACGGTACACCGGCATTCCTTCAAGACCTGGATGGGTTATAGGGCCATCGGCAAAAGCGGCGTTCAGCGTACCGTCCAGCACACCGTCCAGCATGGTACCTGACGGTCCTGTTGCCAGTGCAAACTGGATTTTAGGGTAGCGCTGATTATATTCGGCAAGTGTGGCCGGAATACGTACGGCGGCTGTACTTTCCAGCGACCCCAGAGAGAACAATCCCTGTGGTTCATCTCCTGCGACCACCATCCGCGCTTCTTCTACCAGCGCCAGGATCCGCTGGCTGTAACGCAAAAAATTGTGCCCGGAGGGAGAAAGCCGCAGACGTTGATTTTCACGAATAAACAGATCGACGCCAAGGTCCGCTTCAAGCTGGCGAATACGCGTGGTGAGGTTGGACGGCACGCGATGCACCTTCGCCGCTGCCTGCGTGATGCTGCCGGTCTCTGCGACGGCATTGAACATTTCCAGTTGCGTCAGGTCCATAATTTTCTCTATTCGTGAATGGTATGGTTAATATTATTCATTTTTCAGAAAGAGTAAACCTGCGCATGATATAACCATACCTTGCGAGAAAGAGAGGCACTTATGACCATCACAGCAGCAACACATGCTATTTCTGTTGACCCGACCTGTGGCGAAATGCTGACGGCAATGCCGTGGGCCAGCGCCGATGAGATTACCCACGCGCTGAATCTGGCGGCGACGGGATTCAATGAATGGAAACGCACGACCGTCGCCCATCGCGCACAGATGTTGCGTCGGGTCGGACAGGCGCTGCGTGGCCGCGCCGAAGAGATGGCGCAGTGTATCTCGCGTGAAATGGGTAAGCCTGTCAGGCAGGCTCGTGCGGAAGTGGCAAAGTCTGCGGCATTATGTGACTGGTACGCTGAACATGGGCCAGCGATGCTCAGTACCGAGGCAACGCAGGTTGAGAATAACCAGGCCGTGATTGAGTACCGTCCCCTGGGGACTATTCTGGCGATCATGCCGTGGAACTTCCCGCTCTGGCAGGTTATGCGCGGCGCCGTACCGATTTTGCTGGCCGGAAATGGTTATCTGTTAAAGCATGCACCAAATGTGACCGGCTGTGCCGCAATTATCGCCCAGGTGTTTAGCGATGCGGAAATACCGGCTGGGGTATATGGCTGGGTTAATGCCGATAACGCCGGGGTTAGCCAGATGATTAATGACCCGCGTATCGCCGCGATAACCGTGACGGGCAGCGTGCGGGCAGGGGCTGCGATTGGCGCTCAGGCCGGTGCTGCACTGAAGAAATGCGTGCTTGAGTTAGGAGGTTCCGATCCGTTTATCGTGCTTAGTGATGCAGACCTTGATTTAGCCGTCAAAGCAGCAGTGGCAGGGCGTTATCAGAATACCGGGCAGGTTTGTGCCGCAGCGAAGCGCTTTATTATTGAACAGGGTATTGCCGCAGAATTCACCCAACGTTTTGTGGCGGCAGCCAGCGCACTGAAAATGGGCGATCCGCTAAATGAAGAGAACGATCTCGGCCCAATGGCACGTTTTGATCTGCGGGATGAACTGCATCAGCAGGTTGAAGCCTCACTGGCGCAAGGGGCGCGCTTACTTCTCGGCGGGGAAAAGATCGCCGGTCAGGGTAATTACTATGCCGTGACGGTGCTGGGTGATGTTACGCCGGAAATGACGGCATTTCGTCAGGAGTTGTTTGGCCCGGTTGCGGCGATTACCGTCGCGAAGGATGCTGAGCACGCATTAGCACTGGCTAATGACAGCGAGTTCGGCTTGTCGGCCACGTTGTTTACCGCGGATGAGGCACTGGCACAAACTATGGCGGCCCGTCTGGAGTGTGGTGGCGTGTTTATTAATGGTTACAGTGCCAGTGATGCTCGTGTTGCTTTTGGCGGCGTGAAGAAAAGCGGTTTTGGCCGTGAACTTTCTCACTTTGGCCTGCATGAGTTTTGCAATGTGCAAACCGTCTGGAAAAACCGTCTCTGATAGCCAGGGTGCCTCAGCAGGGGCACCCGTCTTATTTCTGCCATAAATTTGTCATTTACTCTGCGTAAACTCGCGTCTAACGCTTTGATACAGAAGAGTAATATGAACATAACGCAAATTTTTCGTCGCCTGATCCCCCGTCAGTTTGGTCTGTTAACCGGTATTATTTGTATTATTGCGCTGTTCTCTGTTTTGCAGATTGCATCCTCGCTTATGCTCTCAACCTCTGTCAGGGACGCGCAGATAAATGAACAGCATAACCAGCAAGTGCTCTTGCAACAGTCGAAGATCGATCAAGCAAGGGTGGCGTTGTTATCGGCCAGCGACTTACTTAATCGTGCCGGCGTTTACTTTATGCAGGATGCGGCTACTGGCTCGGAAGGGAGCTGGCATCCGTTAATGGAAGAGGCTCAGCATGCGTTAACGCAGTCAAAAACGGCGTGGGATGCCTGGCTTGCAATGGGGCCGCATCAGGCTGCCGACTTGATGGAGAGCTATCAGCGTTTTTATAGCGGTATTCAGGAGCAGGCAGATGGATTAATGCAATCCAATAGTATTGATGCATTTTTTGCCGTACCTGTGCAGGCGTTTCAGACAGACTTTAATGAAAATTATGCACGCTTTCAGCAAGACAGTGGCCAGCAAGCGGAAAAAGGGCGAGAGCAGCTGTTGACCAGTCTTGAACGTTTACAGCAGCTCTTTTTATTTATTCCTCTTGTGCTGGTGGCGATTGCGGTACTGGTCTGGCGCAGTATGTCCCGCTGGGTCATCGCGCCACTGAGACGGCTGATCGATCATATTGATGTGTTAGCGGCTGGCGATCTTTCCCGTCCGGCCCCCCAGGTGAGCCAGTTTAATCGTGAAGTGACACAACTGAGTTCACGTATTGACGCGATGCAGCAGGGGCTACGTATGCTGGTACAGCAGGTGAATGACGCGACTACCTCAATGGTGGGGAATATCACTCAGCTTACGCAAAGCAATAAACAGTTGTATCAGCAATCCGCGAAACAAAGCGATGAGCTAAATACGGTGACATCACATATTTCGTTTCTGGAAACACATGTTGAGGATAACAGTGGGTTTGCTCAACTGGCGAATCAACGCGCCGTTCAGGCGCGGGATATTGCTGCGGGTGGCGACCGGATGATGGCAACGGTAAATGCGTCGATGCAGGCGATTGTTGCCCGTTCATCAGAGATGCGCGGGATCATCTCACTGATTGACAGCATCGCGTTTCAGACCAATATTCTGGCGTTAAATGCGGCGATTGAAGCTGCGCATGCTGGTGAACAAGGGCGTGGATTTGCGGTTGTTGCAAAAGAAGTTGGATTGTTAGCGAGAAAAAGCAGTCAGTCCACGCAGAATATTCAGGCGCTGATTCATCATTCCTTAGCGGGTATAGATGAGGGCTTTCATGCGGTGAACGGACTCGATGACAACCTACAACAGGTTATATCGCTGGTGGAAAATCTTGGTGCCTTATTGAATGACATTTCTGCTGCGACGATGAATCAAGGAACGCGTATTCACGAGTTGACCAGTCAGCTTCAGGCTCTGAATAACGAAGCCCGACAGACCAGCGATCTGGTGAACGCCGCATCTGATTCCTCCCTACAGTTACATCATGAATCTCATCAGCTTATGCAGGCCGTTGCCAGATTCCGTCTTCCGGCCTGACGCTGTGTATTCAGCTCTGTTATACTCGCAGGCCTTTCATACCTGCGAGCAAGGAGCATGTTGTGGCCAGGGCCATGGACAATTCAATTTTAGAGACCATTGTGCAGCAGGTTCGTCCGCTGATTGGTCAGGGAAAAGTCGCCGATTATATTCCTGCATTAGCCTCCGTCGATGGGTCAAAACTGGGTATTGCCATTTGCACCGTTGATGGTCAGCACTATCAGGCGGGGGATGCGCAAGAACGTTTTTCTATTCAGTCGATTTCAAAGGTACTTAGCCTGGTTGTCGCAATGCGTCATTACCAGGAAGACGAGATTTGGCAACGTGTTGGCAAAGATCCTTCCGGTCATCCGTTTAACTCGCTGGTACAGCTGGAAATGGAGCAGGGTATACCGCGTAATCCCTTTATCAATGCCGGGGCATTGGTGGTTTGCGATATGTTGCAAGGTCGGCTGAGTGCCCCACGGCAACGAATGCTGGAAGTGGTACGTGCATTAAGCGGCGTTTCAGATATCGCTTATGATGCGACGGTAGCTCGCTCTGAGTTTGAGCATTCCGCCCGCAACGCGGCAATTGCCTGGCTGATGAAGTCCTTTGGCAATTTTCATCACGATGTGACGACCGTTCTGCAAAATTACTTTCACTACTGCGCGCTGAAAATGAGCTGCGTGGAACTGGCGCGGACCTTCGTATTTCTGGCGAATCAAGGGAACGCTTTCCACCTCACCGAGCCGGTGGTGTCTCCGATGCAGGCGCGGCAGATTAACGCGCTAATGGCGACCAGCGGTATGTATCAAAATGCCGGGGAATTTGCCTGGCGGGTAGGTCTGCCGGCGAAATCGGGTGTCGGTGGTGGAATTGTGGCGATCGTGCCGCATGAGATGGCGATTGCGGTCTGGAGTCCGGAGCTGGATCCCGCAGGGAACTCGCTGGCGGGTATTGCGGTACTGGAACAATTAACTCAACAGTTAGGGCGCTCGGTTTACTGATGAACACGCTCGACCCGCTTTTTGCCCGGCTGGCGAAATCGACTTTTCGATCGCGGTTTCGTCTCGGTCAGAAAGAAAGACAATATTGTCTGGAAAAAGGTGCGCCGGTCATTGAACAACATGCGGCCGATTTTATTGCTAAGCGATTGGCACCCGCGTTTCCGTCCAATGATGGAAAGCAAACGCCGATGCGTGGACATCCGGTGTTTATCGCTCAACATGCCACGGCGACGTGCTGTAGGGGATGTCTGGCCAAATGGCATGATATACCACAGGGGCAACCGTTGAGCGAGCAACAGCAACGTTACGTTGTCACTGTTATCTACCACTGGTTAGTGCTGCAAATGAATAAGCCATAGATAACATAATCCTATGATTCGACTCCTTGTGTTATGTAATTGTTAATTGCAGTATGAAGGGGTCAATCTAAGGAGACCAAATGGCTACCAACACTCCCTGCTTTATACTGAGCGCGGAACAGATCCTGTCGAGAATCGACGAGCTTAGTGATGTCCTTGAACAGTGCGTGAACGATGGCGCATCTGTCAGTTTTATGCTTCCTTTTAACCGCGATAAGTCACGGCCTTTCTGGACGCGTGTTGCGCAAAGTGTCTCTTGTGGAGAACGCATTGTTCTGGGGGCTGAAAATGCGCAAGGGACGCTCATTGGGACCGTTCAGCTCATTATCGATCAACCCGAAAACCAGCCTCATCGTGCAGACGTTGCCAAACTCCTGGTTCATACCTCTGCACGGCGGTGTGGGATCGCCAGGGAATTGATGAATACACTGGAAATTTGTGCACGTCATGAAGGGAAAACCCTCCTGGTTCTTGATACGTCTACAGGCAGCGCCGCCGAGTTGTTCTACCACAATTGTGGATGGCAAAAAGCAGGGGTCATCCCTGGCTATGCAAAAATGCCCGATGGAACACTGGCCGGGACCACACTTTTTTATAAAACACTCTAATTTGTCACCGGGGATTGATCAAAACAGGGTTTCATTGTATTAAAGTTTGCTAACCTATTGGACCAATTCAATCAGGTTGTATGACTAATAAAAAAGGGAACCCATTGTGCAAACACTAAATCGTCGCGATTTTCCCGGTGCTCACTATCCTGAACGCATTATTCAGTTTGGTGAAGGAAACTTCCTGCGCGCCTTTGTTGACTGGCAAGTTGATCTGCTGAATGAACATACCGATCTGAACGCTGGTGTGGTCATTGTTCGTCCTATCGAAAGTACCTTCCCGCCGTCACTGAGTACCCAGGATGGTCTCTATACCACCATCATTCGTGGTTTGAATGAAAAGGGCGAGGCCGTCAGCGATGCCCGTTTAATTCGTTCGGTTAACCGCGAAATCAGCGTCTATAGCGAATACGATGAGTTCCTGAAGCTGGCGCATAATCCTGAAATGCGTTTTGTTTTCTCTAACACCACGGAAGCGGGTATCAGCTACCACGCGGGTGATAAGTTTGATGACGCGCCAGCGGTGAGTTATCCGGCTAAACTGACCCGACTGCTGTTCGAACGCTATAGCCATTTCAATGGTGCGCTTGATAAAGGCTGGATTATCATTCCTTGCGAGCTGATTGATTATAATGGTGAAGCGCTACATGAACTGGTTCTGCGTTATGCTCAGGAGTGGGCGTTGCCGGAAGTATTTGTACAGTGGCTGGACCAGGCAAACGCATTTTGCTCTACGCTGGTGGACCGTATTGTTACCGGCTACCCACGTGATGAAGTTGCGAAGCTTGAAGCTGAACTGGGTTATCATGATACGTTTCTTGATACCGCAGAACACTTCTATCTGTTTGTTATTCAGGGGCCAAAATCATTAGCCACCGAACTTCGCCTCGATAAATACCCGCTGAACGTTCTGATTGTCGATGACATCAAGCCGTATAAAGAGCGTAAAGTCGCCATTCTCAACGGTGCGCACACTGCACTGGTACCGGTCGCCTGGCAGGCAGGGCTTGATACCGTGGGTGAAGCAATGAATGATGCTGAAATTCGCGCCTTCGTTGAGAAAGCCATCTATGAAGAGATTATTCCGGTGTTGGATTTGCCGCGCGATGAATTGGCTTCATTTGCCAGTGCGGTAACCGGCCGATTCTGCAACCCGTACATTAAGCATCAACTATTGTCGATTGCGCTTAATGGCATGACCAAATTCCGCACCCGTATTCTGCCGCAGCTGTTGGCAGGGCAGAAGGTCAGCGGCCAACTGCCGCCGCGTCTGACATTCGCCCTGGCAGCCTTGATTGCCTTCTACCGAGGTGAGCGTAACGGTGAATCTTATCCAGTTCAGGATGATGCACACTGGATGGAGCGTTTCCAGGTGTTGTGGGCTCAGCATCGTGACCGCCAGATTACGACCGAAGTACTGGTCAACGCGGTATTGGCCGTAAAAGATCACTGGGAACAGGATCTGACACAGGTTTCCGGCCTGGTAGAACAGGTTTCTGCTGATCTGGATTCTATCCTGGCAAAAGGCATGCGCGAAGCTGTTAAGCCACTGTGCTAATACGTTAACCCGGCTCAGGCCGGGTTTTTTTATCGATCTCACTTAGTTACAACATACAAAGTGCTATTTTAAAATACCACTCATCTGTAGCTTCAGTGCAGAGTAGGGTCAGCAGGAAAAGATGTTGAGATAGTGTTGCTATAAGCTTGCAACATTGATCGCGATCACGTTTAATGTCCCGGCTTTCACATTTTCCGAAGATAACCATGATCGTTCGCCCCCAACAACACTGGCTACGCCTGATATTCGTCTGGCATGGCTCGGTATTATCCAAAATCTTTTCACGCTTGCTGCTGAATTTCCTGCTCTCCATTGCCGTTATCATCATGCTGCCATGGTATACGATGCTGGGTATCAAATTTACCCTGGCACCGTTCAGCATTCTCGGTGTCGCAATTGCAATTTTCTTAGGCTTTCGTAACAACGCCTGTTATTCACGCTATGTTGAAGCCCGACATTTGTGGGGGCAGTTGATGATTGCTTCCCGTTCACTTCTGCGCGAGGTGAAAACGACCTTACCAGATGATGCCGAACTGGGGCAGTTCGTTCGTTTGCAAATCGCATTTGCCCATTGCCTGCGTATGACGTTACGTCGACAACCGCAAGCGGAACCCCTGACGAAATACCTCAGCGAGAGCGATTTACAGACCGTCTTTGCGTCCCAATCTCCGGCAAACCGCATTCTGCTGCTGATGGGTGAATGGCTGGCCGTTCGCAGACGAAATGGGCAGCTATCTGATATATTATTTCACAGTTTAAACAACAGGTTAAATGATATGTCGGCAGTGCTGGCAGGTTGTGAGCGTATCGCGAACACGCCAGTCCCGTTTGCTTACACCTTAATCCTTCATCGCACGGTATATCTGTTTTGTATTATGTTGCCGTTCGCGTTAGTGGTGGATTTACACTATATGACACCATTCATCTCGGTGCTTATTTCCTATACCTTTATCTCGCTTGATACGCTAGCCGAAGAGCTCGAAGATCCGTTTGGTACAGAGAATAATGATCTACCACTCGATGCGATTTGTAATGCAATTGAAATCGATTTGCTGCAGATGAATGATGAAGCCGTTGTACCAGCGAAACATATGCCAGATAAGCATTACCAGCTGACATAACATCCGGTAGAGCTGGTCGCGCGACCAGCCCTCATTGTTTCACGGAAGGAACAGGTAAGACTTGATGCGCCGGGCAGTGCGGCTTTAGCCGAATTCTCTTTGCCACCACGCAGGCTGCATATCGGTAAATGAATGAAACTCGGGGGCCAGATCTTCATCATTGGGATCATCAAAAACGCCTGCTAATAGCGCAATTACCGGAGCGTCATCAATGGCACCAACTGAACTTCCACATTGAGGGCAAAAAGCACGACTGGAGGTTTCTGAAGAACGCCAGGTCGTCGGTTTACCCGCTTTTCCCGTCCATTCTACATTTTCAGCATTAAATTCAATCCAGACGACAGTCGGTGCACCGGTATGCTTGCGGCAAATATCACACGAGCAGGTATGCGAATTATTAGGGCTCGTCGCGGTAAAGCGAATAGAGCCACACAGACAACCGCCAATGTAGACTTTAGACATGACACCCCCCGTCAGTTAACGTTCTCAGACACTAGCAGATGACTGGCTTCATCACTAGATCCTCATCGTAAAAAGGCGAGGGCGCGCATGGGGAATTCACAATAATTATCAGCCCCTGGTATAAAGAGGCTGATAATTGACGGTCAGTGATTAAGAATTGTGTTTAGCAACGACAAACAACCGCGGAAACGCCAGCAGTATTTTCCCATTCTCTTGCAGCGGATATTGCTCCTGCAGCAATGCATGGTAGCGCGCCAGATAGCGATGCTGTTCGCTTTCACTCAGGTCCTGCAACCATGGACGCAACCCCGTCGAACTCACCCAGTCGATAATTGCCTGGTGTGAATCCATAACGTGATAGTAGGTTGTACGCCAGATATCAACATCACAGCCCACGTCAGTCAAAATATCATAATACGCATGCACTCCGGGAAGAGGTGCGCGGCCGCGATCGGGGTAACCCAGCTCATAGGCGACTTCACGCATCAGAACATGCGTTGGCTCCAGCCAGTTATCCGGCATTTGTACGGCCAGTACGCCATCTTTGCCCAGCAGAGAGACCAGGTGGGGAAACAGCTGATAGTGATCAGGAACCCATTGCAAAGATGCGTTTGCATACAGCAGATCGACAGGCGCTTCTGTCTGAACTGCGCTAATATCCGCTTCGATAAAATGACAGCCAGGCAACGCGTTACGCGCTTCGCTCAGCATTGCCGGTGAAGAATCCACGCCTGTTATTTTTGCTGATGGCCAACGTTGATGTAGCAATGCGGTGCTGTTACCCGGGCCGCAGCCGAGGTCGACGACTGAGCGGACATTCTCCAGCGCGACTCTGCTGAGCAATTCAGCTGCAGGTCTTGAACGTTCGGTCTCATATTGGAGATAAAGCGAAGGGTTCCAGTCAGCCATGTTTCTGTATCCTGTATGCGATGAAATAGTAGGATTCTGAGCCAGCAATTTCCATCACGCCCTCAGAATCAATGATTTTTGTTCCTTCCCAGCATAGTAAGTGTAGCTTTAAAGGGTAAAAATAGGACAAATCGCATTACAAAAGATAATAATTCATAATCTTTCTTATACTTCTTTTGCTTTCTCTTCAGGATCGCGATCTCTCGTTGGGCATTCAAAAAACTCCTGACATAACATTCGCCATCATTATGGTTGTCAATGAAGTCATCACCGTAGTTGCTCTCATAGAGGCTTATGCAGTATTTTATTTTTGTCTTAATAGACTCAATATCATCAAACTGAATCCAATATTCAGATAATAAGTATGCTATCAATTTTTCCTGGAAAGCAGACATGGTACTGTGTTTATCATTCAAAAATATGGCATCGAAATCTTCTAAGACTTCAATTTTATGTGTAGCTTCGTACCATTCGCTCCGACCAAAGCAATAAACTGGTTTGCCTAAAATCAAGGCTTCAATGCTTGTGCCAGAATTACATGCGATAACGGCAGAGCTCCCTTCAATTAATTCGTGGATATTTGCATCAACAGACATAACATTCTCGTTGCTTGCTAATAGATACGCAATCTTGGCATCAATACCTCTGGATTTACACATCGGGTGGCGTTTGATTACCAACGTTCGATTTGTCTTTTTAGCCAATGCCGCAACATAGTCTAATGCATCCATGGCGCTGATGTTCTCATGATCGGTAACCGAATCAGAGTTGACCTGCATGGGGAAAAACAGGTAATCCGAGGGGAGAACAACGTGGTTCTGCGGCTGTTGATGCTTGGAGAGTTTTGTCTCCCTAAAAAATTCCCGTTTCTCGCCAATGATATTTTTGGCACTATCACTGTCTATTTTATTTATTTTATCGACATATGAGCTAAAATTGACGCAAATATCTGCCCACCCCGAATATCCATTTTTATCTACAGAGTACAGTCCATATATAGGCGATTCTTTTATCGAGAAAACATTTTTGTCATTATTATATGAATGAAAAGAGAATGTGATGGAATTTTTAATTGCTAGTCTTTTAAGACCATAACAAGGGAAATTAGCTGGGTTCAGTATTACTTGTAATTGTTCATCATGGAGACAAGATATAAAGTTACCAATAAATTGTCGATGAATGCCTTCACTCTTACCTAGCCATTGTGGTAAGTCAAAGTAAAAACGGTTTAAATCATTCATCATAACCCCAAGTGATTATTGCAGATAAAACTTTTGATTTGGTTCAAGTTTTATCTGGCAGTCGACTATCCGCTACACAGTAACGATTATCATTAAAAATATGCAGATATTATATTATTTTCATAGGATCAATACAATCCGGTACTCTTGAATCGAAGTGGAGACAGAAGGGGACATCGATATCACAGAGGTCCTACTGGTGTTGGTGCCCGAGTCATATTCAGAAACAAGTATGCTGATTAATATATTTACCCACACCAACAACTTTATTTGTATTGGGGTCAACATTGAGTACTATAAACCGCATTTGTGGGCAGAACAGTTCCAGGCTTTTTTTACTGCATTCCGTTTGTAACCATTTATGATTGCCACTTTCGGTTTGCACCAGATTGAGGTTTGCATCCTTACTGCACACAAAACCGTCCACGATTGCTCTTTGTCTTGCAGCATCCAGATCCAAACCAATAACATTTAGTCTATCGACGTCTTTGTCATGTGAACTGGCAGAGACACGGGTCAACGCGCAGCCAGTCAGCGCGAATGAAAGAGTAAATAAAAAAGCGACGCGTAAGATAGAGTTGTCATTTTTATGAACATGGATAGTTCTTTGCATTGTGTTGTATGTTCCGTTGCTGTGAAAATCCAGGGGCACAGGTTTGTGTCGTACCTTGGTTGTACGCGAAAAGGAGTGAGTGAGCAATTGAAACGTCAATGATTTGACGTATGGGTAAAGTGTATGGTTTGAATGGTAGTCGGTGAACAGTATGAATCCAGAAACAGCGCTGTTAGACGTTATCAATGACCAGCACAATGATGAACCAAATACACCAGATTTTACCGCTCACTATGTTAGTGCGCATAATGTATATTATGTTAAATTCAATTAATGCATACCAAACCGAACGCCCTGGCCTTGCCATCAATGGCATATACCATGATGACCTTTCTACCCACTTGGTCCTCTAAGGTAGAAATGCGCACACAGCATCTTTGAACACCCATTGCTAACGGACTTGAATCAAGCACAACCCCAGAGAATAAAAAACCCGCCTGTTATGGCGGGTCTTATCATTTATCTCTAAAATCAGGGTGTTACGATATTAAACCAGAAATCAAAACTATCTAAATAGCTGAGGAATTCATCAACTTTAGCCTGGTTGCCGGTAATAGTCACTTCGCCCTTCTCTTTCGCCTGTTTCAGCGACTCTTCCTTAAGAATGATTTTGTTGAGGGTTGCACGGTTCAAAACAATGGAAGCATCTGCATCGCTGGCCTGTGCATTAGCGCTATGGTTAAGCACGCCATTTTCCAGCTCCAGCTTATATTTTCCGCCATCGCTCCCCAAATCAACGTTAAAGACTGCTTTCGCATTTGCCGCTTTTTCACCATTGATATGTACCGCCAGATAATCAAAGAACATCTCTGGCGACATAGCTTTAACCGTATCCGGACTGGCCGTATTGGGTGTCGCACCTTTCACTACACCATTACGTAATTCCTGTGCACCGGTCAGATAGAAATTGCGCCACGGGCCGGACTCGGCCTGGTACCCCATCTGTTCAAGTGCATCGGCTTCCAGGTTGCGCGCGTCTTTATTATGCGGATCGGCAAAGACTATCTTGTTAGTCACTTGCGCCACCCAGCGGTAATTCCCCTGAGCATAGTCAGCTTTTGCTTTTTGCATAATGGCATCCGCTCCCCCCATGTAGTCGACATACTTTTTCGCTGCATCAACAGGCGGCAGTTCATCGAGGGTTGCCGGGTTACCGTTAAACCAGCCTAAGTAAAAGACATATGTTGCTTTCACGTCATGACTCACTGAACCGTAATACCCTCGGCTGGCCCATGATTTTGCCAGACCGGATGGCAATTTGAAATTGGCGGCGATTTCATCGCGGGTCAGCCCTTGGTTTGCCATGCGCAAAGTTTGATCGTTAATATAGCGGTACATATCACGCTGACTCTTCATTAACTTCACCACATTGTCATTCCCCCAGGTTGGCCAGTGGTGCTGAGCAATAATAATGTTCGCTTTCCCCCCCCAGCGAGTAATGACGTCATTGATATATTTCGACCATGCCAGCGGATCGCGAATCTTCGCGCCGCGCAGTGAATAAGTGTTGTGCAAGGTATGTGTGACATCCTCCGCCGCTTCAATCATCCCCTTTTCTTCCACATACCACAGCATTTCTGACGGTGCCTCCGAACCCGGGGCCATCATAAAGTCATAAGTCAGACCATCGATAACTTCTTTCTGTCCGGTATGAGTGATGTAGTTAGTGGGTTCAATCAAGGTTACTGTGCCGGCGGAAGTCGTCGTACCAAGACCAGCGCCTACCTGACCTTTCGCATCGGGCTTCAGCAGGTTGCCATACATATAGCTGGCGCGGCGACTCATCGCATTCCCCGCCATAATGTTTTCCGACACGGCTTCTTTCATAAAGCCAGCCGGTGCATATACTTTTACTTTGCCGGATTTCACATCAGCTTCATCGACAACACCACGCACACCGCCGTAATGGTCAACATGGCTGTGGGTATAAATAACAGCAACAACAGGTCTTTTGCCCCGATTCTGGTAATAGAGATCCATTCCTACTTTAGCCGTTTCTGCCGAAACCAGCGGGTCAATAACGGTAATCCCTTCTTTACCTTCCATAATGGTCATGTTCGAAAGATCCAGATTGCGGATCTGATAAACGCCATCAGTGACTTCAAACAAACCGCCGATATTGATCAATTGTGACTGGCGCCACAGGCTCGGATTCACCGTATCCGGCGCTTTATCGCCCTCTTTAATGAAGGCGTACTGCTGCGGATTCCAGACGGTATTCCCTTGTTTCCCCTTAATCAATTCTTGTGGCAGTGGCGCAATAAAGCCTTTGTGAGCATTAGAAAAATCGGTTTTATCCGTGAACGGGAGTTGTCCGTACAACGCATCATTCGCACTTTTAGTCTGTGCCGTGGCCTCTTTCGCCACCTCTTGTGCCATCGCAGGAAGTGATATTAACGATGCAGAACACACACCCGCCATAACCATATAACCAACTACTTTATTAAGTTTCATAAATCCTCGGCTAATAATATATTAATGTGCAGAAAAGTGTTCTGCATATTTGATCGCTGATTGGTTTTAAAATCGTTGCATGCTGGCGATGAACATAATTCAATAATCAAAGGCTATCACGCTCATCTTCTAGCGAAAAACGAAACAGTGTTTAATTTTAAATTTTAACTTATTTATTTTTAAACATTATAGTTGTGGACGCACACCTGTTAAAAAAGATAATGGCAGGCATCCACTTACTGTCTATATAAAGCACATGCGCAAACTCTACTTTATCTTTTTCATTGGCACACTCTCTGCCTGTAATTCGGCACCACCGGCACCGGTGAGCAAAATTAACAACATGATTATTCCAGTTGTACAACAGGAAGCCACATCACCATCTGCTAATCCTGAACTGTACAGATCGTTATATCAAAAAAATAAACAGCAAATTGACAATGTTGCGATATCACTAAAAAGTGAATATCTTCAGGATGTTAAATCGCGTGATATTTTTGATGTTCACGGTGAGACTCACCAGGTATATACCTCTTTAACCAAGCTTGAGCAAATGCAACAGATGAATGACTACTATTATAGAGAGCAGAATAGAACTGGGCTGTTAAGCATCAATCAAACTGTTACCACATTATTTGAGTAATAAAAAAGCCTCCTCAATAATAATGAGGAGGCTTTTTCTACATTGCGTAATTAAAGCATTGTCCTGCGTTCTACTAATCTACTCAGTCATGCTGGCCAAAACGGTAAGATACCCCTGCCGTTACTGAACTGATATCGCTGCTGGCACCAATCTGGTTTTCGTTGCCCACGTTGCTTACCCATTGATATTCAAGGCGTCCAGCCCAGTTTTTATTGAACGCATACTCCGTACCCACCGCGACTACCGGACGTATACCCGTGTCAAAATGGTTACTTCCTTTAATATCAGATTCTGCGCGATATCCCATCGCCCCTGCCCGACCATAAATATCCCAGGCATCGGTCAGACCATAACTTGCTTTCATCGTTACTTGCAACCCCTGGCTTTTCATTTGCGAACCTGATGCACCATTCCTGCCATTGAATTGCATATTACCTAAGTAATCGTAGCCACCTTCGACGGCAAGCCACGGTGTAATTTGATAACCGGTAAATACACCGCCACCCACATTATTACTATCAAAACCCACATTGCCGTATTTATCCCCATGGTCATTGGTTTGTTGTGTCGTGCTGGAGTCAAAATAATGTGACCAACCAAATTTCCCCCCCGCATACCAGGTACCGACATCGGCAGCAGCAAAGGCGGTTGTTGCGGTAAAAGTGTTAGCAATAATGAGTGTAATAAGTGTCTTTTTCATAGCTTTCCTATCGTGGACATAGAGTTATGTTTGGAACAAATAAAGTGTCGCTACAATAGGATATTTAGACCATGTTGATAATTGGTTTTTAGTTTATTTTTGGACTTATTTAGAACCCCTCAGGTAATTTGTTGATTGACGTTAGGTACCCTCCCCGTTCAAAGTCAATATACCCCCCTTTTTTTAACGCAGAGACAACATTTAAAACACTACTGCGCGATAAATGTGTACGTTCCTGAATATAATCCAGAATAGAAACGCGCAGTCGGGTCTCTTGTGGTAACAGATTCATTTCCTCTAAATGATTTCGTATCACTGAATAGGTACGCTGTTGCACCACTAAATCGTCACGGTAAAATAAATAGCCGGTATGATAGGCAAGTAGCGCAGCGGCATCTTCCCACAATCCTTGTTGATGGAAGAGTTCCCTGGCTTTATGGGCATCAACACGTAATATTGTTGATTCCGCTTCAGCACGTAGCAAGTGAGCGTGCACGGGTTGGATCATCTCGGCAATACCAAACAAATGAGGCTCATAGACAGTCACAATCAGCAGACCATCGGAAGAACGTAAAATAGAGAGCTCGCCTTGCAAAAACAGATAGAGCTGAGGCTGGTTTTTGTATTTCCACATGATGCGCCGTCGCGGAACAACATTGAGTTTTTCCGCAATAGGTTCAAGAGATTGTGTCAAACGCTGTATGCTTTGCTCTGGGCGTACCGGGGGTAAAATTTGCATGAGAAAACCTGTATTCTTTTAATTTATTGAGTGGCGTGAATCAATGGTTATTCCATGAAGATAGTTCATAAGTCTATTAAAATCATATGTTGCCCAATACTTAAAGCAGAAATGAGTTTTTATTTAAATTAGAACAAATGGAAAAGGCCACCAGCAGATAGCCTGATATGGGTAAAAATGTAGCTATACCGCGCGTGCTAGACGAAAATATGACGGGAGATAGTTCAACGTGGTGATTATTGATAATGCGCGGAAAGCAACCAAATACTAGAACTGATAGCTGTAGTTAACACTGGCAAACCATAGCCACGGATTTTTGTATTCACCGGCAAACGGATCTGATTTTACGTTCGCCGACTGCATATGCAAATATTCGACTGCAAACCCGACATTGCTGGCCGGGGTAATTTGGTACTGCGCTCCGGTGGCAAAACGCCATTCATCGCCTGTTGGTAATGAAAGTGCGACATCGTTTTGCGTTTTGTACGGTGAGCTGTCAAATGCGACGCCTGCATTTATGCGCCACTGCTCATCGGGACGATATTGCACACCCAACGCGGTATGCCATGTGTCCTGAAGCCGGTTTGTTCGATCGCTTGTATGACCATTAACCTGTATCTGCGGGCTACCAAACTGGCTCCAGTCCTGCCAGCCAAGATCGCCCATCACCGACCACTGCTGATTAATATCGTGAACCAGGCTAAACATCACCTGTTGTGGTGCATGCACCTGGGTAGAGAACGGCACATCATACTCAAGATTGGGCTGGTTCGGGAATCGTACCTTACCATCAATATTGAAATGGTAGTCTGTCTTGCTGGTCCAGGTAATACCTGCACGGGTTTGATCGGTTAAATCCATTAATAAGCCAAGATGATAGTTCATCGCCCAGTCATGGTCGTGTTGTGTCTGATCATTGCCATCATTATTCCGGGTCAGAGATAGAAAACCGTAGTTGAGCCCGGCTGCGGCACCAACGGACACTCTATCACTCAGTTTCCATGCCACACCTGGACTTAGCGTCATCGCAACCATCGTACTTTTTTTAATGAGTCGATCGCCTGCCCAGTGACCAAAATCAATACCGAGGCCATAGTTGCTATACAATCCAATTCCCGCAGAAACGGTATCGTTCAGGTGTTGGGTGTAAAACAGACTGGCATTAGGGAATACCTTCATGGCATTGCCGGGACTTTGCTGTTCGACAGACGCGTTATTGAGTGTGTAAGGAATATCACCACCCATTGCCTGCAATCCTGTGGTCACCATATGATCGGGTAAACGTGTCATTCCGGCGGGATTAGTGAGCAAGGTTGCGGCATCCTGAGCGCGCGCGGCCTGACCTGCCCCCGCCAGTGCGGTATCCTCGGTGCCTGTTTCATAGAAATAGAGTGCGCTGGCATGCCCGACAGTCGAAAAGAGCATCCCGGAGATGAGAATGATATTTTTATTCATTGAGTTACCTGTTTGGAAGGGTAATCTTTATTGCCAGAGGAGCGTTGTTGTACCCCTGTAAAACGATAGAGCCGCCTCTCTGTTTCACAAAGATTGTTATATTGATTTCCGCAACATCATAATCATTAGCCAGGAATGGTGTCTTGTTGAATTTTATCCAATATTAAATTTTATATTTCACGCTACGACGTTACTATTATAAAACACGTTAGCATGGTAATAAATTTTAATGTAAAGAAATGAAAATTTATTCTTTTGATAGAAAAGTATGAGTGAAGTCGGCAAAGGAAAAACCATAGTTATGATCATAACAGAAATGTAATATGAGGTTACCCCCCCCTAACACGTTTAAGCATTGAGAGGACTCGTCCTTCTCAAAACCGTGCGCCATGAGTAAACCTTTTAATTCAATGGCCCACGGTACCAGCTATCCGCCCAAACCTTTATATAAATGAGGTGAGCACCTCATTGTGCGAAGTAAAGTTCAGGAGAACAACTCTAAATACGCTGTGGGTATCTTCTGTATTTTCGGAATGGAATCTAAGCATGTAATAACAATCAGGTATCTAATACTGCCTATTCTTCTGTCAGTTTTTGTAAATAGAAAATGGGTGATGATAGCTAATACAGGTAAAGATAGGGGTAATAACGTATGGCCTCACAATATGACTTTACTGTCACTCTCCACGATCTTGCTTTTATTCTTAAGCAGATAAAAATATCCGAAGCGGCGACTAACCCGGATGGTAGCATCAACGCTGATATGCTACGGGAATTAGTCTCCAGTCCACTGTTACCTTACGGACTGCGTACTGTAGATGGCTCATGGAATAATCTCCTCCCCGGCCAAGAATTATACGGTTCGGCCGATCAGACAATGCCGAGATTAACGGCACTGAACTGGCAGGATGCGGATGAGATGACCAGTTATATTCAGATTGGCGGGACGGTCATTGATGCCGACCCTCGTGTTATTAGTAACTTAATTTCTGACCAAACCGCCTCCAATCCGGCCGCGCTGGAGGTATTTAATGCCTTAAAAGATGCTCCCGGGGGGGGGACGACTACCGGAAATGGCAGTTTATCTATTCCCAACCAATCCCCTGACATTGGCCTTTCTCCGGCGTTTAATGGCTGGATGACTTTCTTTGGTCAGTTTTTTGACCATGGTCTGGACCTCATTCCTAAAGGAGGAAACGGCATCGTCTTCATTCCATTGCAACCCGACGATCCTTTATATGTTGAAGGTTCGTCGACCAACTTTATGTTATTAACCCGGGCAACGGTCGATGAGAATCGAGAAACCGTTAATCTTACAACCCCATTTATCGATCAGAACCAAACCTACACCTCTCATCCGTCGCATCAGATCTTTATCCGTGAATATGTATTAATTGACGGTAAACCTGAGCCGACGGGTAATTTATTAGGAGGGGCTAACGGTGGGCTGGCAACCTGGGCTGACGTCAAGAACCAGGCGGAAACGCTACTCGGCATCAAATTGACCGATCAGGATGTATTTAATGTGCCGCTTCTGGCGACTGATCGTTACGGTAATTTGATTTTAAGTGAAAATGGAAAAGTACAGATTGTTACCACGAGTGGGCTGGTTGAAGCCAATGGCGGCCTGTTACCTGAGGGCACCTTCCGAACCGGGCATGCTTTTCTCGATGATATTGCGCATACTGCCGCGCCAAAAGCGGGTTTACTGGCAGATGATGACGATGTTATTGGCGGGCAACAACCTGCGGGCACGTACGATGATGAACTCCTGGATCGCCACTTTATCACCGGTGACGGGCGCGGTAATGAAAACATTGGACTAACTGCCGTTCACGCCGTATTTCACAGTGAACATAACCGGCTGGTTGAGCAATACAAAACCACCCTGCTGGAAACCGGTGATATTGACCTTATCAACCAGTGGCTGATGCCCTCACATCAAATCACTGAGCTACCCGCTGACACCAGTACGCTGGTCTGGAACGGTGAATACCTCTTCCAGGCGGGGCGATTCTCCACAGAAATGCAGTACCAGCACCTCGTTTTCGAGGAGTTTGCTCGCACTGTACAACCTGCCGTCGATCCGTTTGTCTTTTCAAACACGGCAGATATCAACCCGCAGATCTTTGCTGAGTTTGCGCACGTGGTTTATCGCTTCGGGCATTCAATGCTCACAGAAACCGTAGCGCGTACCGACATTGACATGCAAAACGGTGATATCGGTCTGATTGCCGCATTTCTCAATCCAGTGGCATTTAATGAAATTAACGGTGCCACCGTGTCCGATGAACAGGCAATCGGTGCGATTGTTCGGGGCATGACGCGACAAGTCGGTAACGAGATTGATGAGTTTATTACTGACGCCTTGCGTAATAACCTGATTGGCCTGCCGCTTGATTTGGGGGCGCTTAACATTGCCCGTGGACGTGATACGGCTATGCCGTCGCTGAACCAGGCCCGTGAACAGTTCTTTGCATTAAGCGGAGATAGCCAGCTTCGGCCGTATACCAGTTGGGCCGATTTCACCACATACCTGAAAAACCCGGCCTCCATTATCAACTTTATGGCGGCCTATGGTCAGCACGAACTGATCCTCAATGCCACCAGCCTGGAAGGTAAACGCGCAGCGGTTAATTTCCTGTTATTTGGTGATACCAACAACGCTCCGCCAGCAGACGCAATGGATTTCTTCAACAGTACCGGCGCATGGGCCAGCAAAGAAACGGGTCTGAATAAGGTCGATTTCTGGATTGGAGGGCTTGCTGAACGCAAAAATGAATTTGGCGGCATGCTCGGATCAACCTTCAATTTTGTCTTCGAAACACAGATGGAAATGTTGCAGGACGGCGACCGTTTCTACTATTTGAGTCGGGTACAAGGATTGAATTTACTGAACGAACTGGAAGCCAACTCGTTTTCTGCTCTGGTTATGCGCAACAGTGATCTCGGTGAAGAAGGTTCCTCTCACCTGCCTGCTAACCTGTTTCAGACCCCTGACCATATATTCGAAGTAAACCGCGTGCTGCAAACGGAAATCGACCCTAAATGGGGGAATCCGCTGAAAGATCTGCTCTCGCCGTTGTTGGTACGACGCGATCCTGGGGCAGATGTGGACGGCGACGGTTTCGCTGATGGTGGTTATCTGAAATATACCGGCGATGGTCATGTGGTGCTTGGCGGTACCGCAGGGAACGATACGCTCATCGGAGGGAAAGGTATCGACAGCCTGTGGGGAGATGGCGGTGATGACCGTCTGGACGGCGGCGATGAAGCGGATGTGGTTCACGGTGGTGATGGCGATGACATCATTACGGACACCGGTACACCTGTAGGCGATGCTGACTTCCTCCATGGTGATGCCGGGCACGATGTCATCTTCTCCGGGAACGGAAACGATCTAGTCTTTGGCGGCACGGGCAGTGACTTCGTCGTGGTCGGTGAAGATGCCCAGGAGGTTTTCGCTGGGCAGGACAACGACTTTGCGCTTGGGGGATCGGGTGGCGATTTCCTGATGGGTAATGAGGGCGATGACTGGCTGGAAGGTGGTGATGGGTTTGACACTCTCGCGGGTGATAACTCTGAACTGTTCTTCAACAGCACCATTATTGGCCACGATGTCCTGAACGGTCAGGGTAACGATACGGACTACGATGGCGAAGCCGGTGATGACATCATGGTTCAGGGCGCGGGGATCCAGCGTAATAATGGTATGGCCGGTTTCGACTGGGCGATCCATAAAGGTGATCCTAATGGCGCTAACTCTGACCTGGGTATCCCGATTTTCGTCAACCAGCAGGAGTTTATTCTGCGCGACCGTTTTGACCTGGTCGAAGGTCTGTCTGGCTGGAAACACAATGATATCCTGACCGGTACGGAACAGCCGATCGGTACTGCACCGGTTCAGGGTATCCCCCTCTCTAATAATCTGACCCAGGAAGGTGCCGACAGAATCGACGGTCTGCAGGCTATTCTCGGTGTCGCGCGTTCAGCCAACCCGGATGCGGTGTTACTCAATCCGGACGATGGCAGTGACATTTTACTCGGCGGCGGCGGTAGCGACCGCATTACGGGTAAAGCCGGTAATGACATCATTGATGGCGACGCCTGGCTGAACGTGCGCATTGCTGTTTCAGGTATGCCAGGGCTCACCAGCGCCGAAAGCATGGCTGAGCTGAAATCGTACATGCTGGCAGGTACGCTGAAACCGAATCAGTTGTCGATTGTGCGCGAAATCTTGCATGAGGGAGATGGCACGGAAACTGACGTGGCAGTGTATCGCGATGTCAGTAGCAACTACGCCTTTACCCGAATGGCAGATGGTAGCCTCAGAGTCGATCACGCCCCCCCCAATGCCGCATTGAACCTGAATGATGGTGTTGACCGTCTGCTGAATATCGAAAAACTGGAGTTTGGCGACGGTCAACAGCTGTGGGTCACGGCGCAACACGCGACGGGCGACCTGGCAATCAGTAGTGCAAACCCGTCGGTGGGTGACCTGTTACGGGTTAACGTAGCAAACCTGCTCGATGGCAACGGTCTTGCGGCAGATGTCGCAATCACCATGACATGGCAGGCTTTAATTAACGGACAATGGCAGGATCAGGCAACCGGCGTGGAGTTCAGAGTTCCCGGCGCTATCCAGGGCGCTCCGCTGCGTGTTGTCGCCAGTTTCAATGACCGAATGGGCGATGCCGAGACCTTAGTGTCAGCACAAACTCAGGCCGTCTTGCCACGAAATCAGGCAACAACAGGTGCGCCGGTGATTAATGATCTCACGCCAACGGAAAGTCTGACGCTGACGGCGGTGGTTTCGGGTATCGCCGACGCGGATGGCCTGAGCGGCGGAAATTTCAGCTATCAATGGAGAATGAGTTCACCGACCGGATTCGTCAACATCAACGGCGCAACATCTGCCACCTTCACGCCAGGCCAGGCTATGGTCGGCCGCACGTTGCAGGTGGTCGTCACTGTCGTAGATGATGAGGGTAATCCCCCGGTTATCCTGACGTCGACAACCACGCAGCCTGTTGGCGATCTGATCGTGGGTAATAATGGTGCCAATACGCTCATCGGTACCGCATGGAGTGACATCCTGCGCGGTGAAAACGGCAATGACACCTTACTGGGTGGCGCGGGTGATGACCTGTTAGTCGGCGGTGCGGGTAATGACTCTCTCTCCGGCCAGGCGGGACAAGATACACTGCAAGGTGACGCGGGTAACGATACCCTGGACGGCGGTCTTGGCGCTGACAGTATGACCGGCGGCACAGGGAATGATACCTACATCGTTGATGATTTTGGTGATGTCGTGATCGAAGATCTCAACGGCGGGACAGATATTGTCCGCACTACTCTCAGCAGCTATGACCTGACCGATAACGTGGAAGAGTTGGTCTTTACCGGGAACGGTAGTTTTATCGGTACTGGTAATTCAATCGCCAATATCATCACGGGGGGTAGCGGCAATGACTATCTATTCGGTATGGGCGGCAATGACCAGTTGTTTGGCGGTATCGGAAATGACTTCCTGGATGGCGGAGAGGGTGCCGATAACCTGCAGGGTGGAAACGGTAACGACGTCATGATTGGCGGCGCGGGTGCCGATACCCTCTCTGGCGGTAATGGCGACGATATTCTCAACGGTCAGGAAGGAAACGATATTCTGGATGGCGGAACCGGAAGTGATATTTTCGCTTTCGGAGCCAACTTTGGACAGGACCGTATCACGGGTTTCGACAGTAACCCCAATGGCGGGCAAGACTTCCTTGACCTCGTTTTGCTAGGCATTAACGCGGAGAACTTTGCCAGCAGCGTCTCTATCACCGGAAATAACGGCAACACCATCGTGACCATCGGCACTGACACCATTACGTTAGTGGGCGTCAATTCGACCACCGTTAATATGGGTGATTTTTATCTGGAAATGCCGACTACCCTTGCCAGCAACAATGGCAATAGTTCATTGATCGTATAAGGAGAAGACTATGTCGCGCCAGCATACGCCAACAGAACTGAATGATGCATTAAAAGGAACGAAACCCACTTTTCTGATGCTGCTGTTTTTTAGTTGTGTGATTAATATGCTTATGCTGGCGCCGGCAATCTATATGTTGCAGGTTTACGATCGCGTACTGGTGAGTAAAAACACCACGACGCTGCTAATGCTCACCTTATTAATTGTCGGTTTGTACATTATTATTGCCATGATTGAATCTGCTCGCGCACAGGTCATGGTAAGACTGGGAAATAGGCTGGATATAAAGCTCAGCCAATTAGTTTTTAATGCGGCTTTTAGAAGAAAAATGTCCACCGGTGATAACAACCCGGCACAATCTTTAGCCGAGCTCGATCAGATCCGCCAGTTTCTCTCCGGGAACAGCTTGTTTTCATTGCTGGATATTCCGTGGACGCCGATTTATCTGTTTATTGCCTTTCTGGTACATCCCCTGTTGGGATACCTGTCTCTGGGTGGAATCACACTATTATTCATTCTGACACTGGTTTCAGAGTTCTCTACTAAGCGCCCTATTCAACAAGCCCATGCCTTAACCATCAATAATGCCAGCAAGCTGAATAAACAGCTGCAAAACTCCGATGCTATCGAGGCGATGGGCATGCTTTCCACCCTAAAAGTAAACTGGCAGGAACAGCATAATAAAGTGCTGGCATTGCAAACACAGATCGCCGATAAAACGGCGGGGTTAAGCAGCCTGAGCCGGTTTGTTCGCGTGTTGCTGCAATCTGTCGCACTGGGTGCCGGGGCGTTGCTGGTAATTGGTGGGCATATTACCCCAGGCCTGATGATCGCGGCCTCGATTATACTTGGACGCGTCCTGAACCCGGTGGAACAAGTCATCGGCAGTTGGAAGCAGTTTGTACAGTTTCGTAGCGCGTGGCATCAGTTATCGGAGCTGCTAAAGGAGTATCCAGCCCCGAAAGACGTGCTGACCCTGCCGCGTCCGCAAGGTAACATCAGCGTTGAAGGCGTGTTTGCGACAGCTCCCGGACAACACGCCCCGTTGCTGCGTAATATCTCCTTTCAACTCGAACAAGGTGAAGTGCTGGGGATTATCGGTCCTTCTGCATCCGGAAAAACATCACTGGCGAAAGTACTGGTCGGTGTCTGGAAGACGTTATCAGGAAAAGTCAGGTTGGACGGTGCAGATATTTGCCAGTGGGATAAAGCCCTGCTGGGGCCCTCGATAGGCTATCTGCCACAGGATGTTGAACTGTTTGACGGCACTATCGCACAGAACATTGCGCGTTTTACGAAAAATGACAGCGAACTGATCGTGGCGGCCGCACTTCTGGCGGGTGTACACGAGATGATCCTGCGCCTGCCGCAGGGGTACGATACACCGCTCGGCGTTGGTGGATACCAGTTGTCCGGTGGGCAGCGCCAGCGTATTGGGCTGGCTCGTGCTGTCTACAACAACCCTGCATTTATCGTCCTTGATGAACCGAATGCCAATCTTGATGATGCCGGGGAGTTTGCCCTCATTAAAGCCATCAACACGCTGCGAACACAGGGACAAACTACCGTGATTATATCGCACCGTCCGACTCTGCTCGGTGTGGTCAATAAAGTTTTACTGCTCAATGACGGTGCTATTCAGGAGTTCGGCACACGCGATCAGGTCTTCGCCCATCTGCGCCAGGCTAACGTGCTGAAACCAGTGGCAACACCCTCTTCATCCACCAATGAACAGCAGCGTGAGGCATGAAGATGAAAAAGAATCCCAATAACGCGGACGTCACCGGTGTGGATACCAACATCTGGTCCCCTATTGTTCGCGGTGTCGTTGTCATTGTGCTGGGGGTGGGTGGTTTCTTATTTTGGGCAGTGCAAGCCCCTTTAGATGCGGGCGTCGTTGCTGATGGTACGGTAACCGTATCCAGTAACCGAAAAACTATTCAGCATCTGAGCGGCGGTAGAGTGACGGATATTTTTATTAAAGAGGGTGACCTGGTTAAACGAAATCAGGTGCTTGTCCGCCTGGATAAGATGCAACTCGACATGCGCTACAGCGCGTTAAACGCACAGTATATTTCCGCCAAAAGCATTGAAGATCGTCTGTTAGCAGAAAGAGATGGCCTGGAGGCAATTGTATTTAATCCCATGCTGACGCAGCAGTTTTCCGGTAATAAACGGCTGGCAGAAGTCAGGAATCTACAGGCCAAACTGTTCGATACGCGACGCAAAACGATTCAGGATGAATTGTCCATGATTCAGGAGACGCTCGAAGGCCTGGTCGGGCAAACGGATAATCTTAATAAAATAAAAGGGTACCGAGATCACCAGTTCAACCTGATTAATCGGGAGTTGGGCGCGATTCGGGCGTTGAGTGAAAAAAACTATTACCCCAAGGCGCAATTACTGGTGCTGGAGCGCGAGGCGGCCGAAATATCCGGCAGTGTGTCCGAAGATATTTTGAACATTGCTAAACTCAAATCCCAGCAAAACGAATTAAAAATCAAAGCGTATCAGGTACGGCATCAGTATTTACGCGAAGTTGAGTCCGAACTAACTGAAAACCAAAAAGAAGTGGCGATGCTGGAGGATGAACTGGTTTCTACCCGCCATGAACTGGATAACACGGAGATTCGCTCCCCAATCAACGGTGTCGTTCTGGATGTCAAAGTCAGTACCGTCGGCGGTGTGATTCAGCCCGGTGAGCATCTCATGGATATCGTTGCCGCTGGACAGCCGATGCAAATCGACGCCAGGATACCGGTGCACGCCATTGATAAACTGGCCCCAGGTTTAACCGTTGACGTGCTGTTTCCTGCCCTGAACCATGCGCTGTTACCTTCCGTACCAGCCCGAGTTCTGACCATCTCAGCCGATCGTTTAATTGATGAAGCAACGCAACAGCCCTATTATCTCGCCGAAGTGCAAGTTTCCGAAGAAGGAGCGCGTTTGCTGGGCGATTACAAGATTAAAGCGGGCATGCCCGCGAGCGTTACCATCAAGACCGGCGAGCGAACGTTTTTAAGCTACCTGTTTAAACCGCTGATCGCCCGCCTGGAACTCGCCTTTAAGGAGTACTGAGCGCACATTGCTGGCATGGTGCTCATTCGCAGTGCTATGCCGGTTTATACCATTGCTGGTCGCCTTGCTTTCTTGTAACCTTTCGCTCGCGCGACTGACAAAATCTGGAACCACCGAACTGGACTTCATATGAATGCTCATATTTCTAAAGACCCCTTGCATGGTGTGACGCTTGAAATGCAGGTCAATGCCCTGGTTGATCGTTATGGTTGGGCTGAACTTGGCCAACGGATAAACATCAACTGTTTTAAAAATGAACCGAGCGTTAAATCCAGTTTGAAGTTTCTGCGTCGTACGCCGTGGGCGCGGGCAGAAGTTGAAGCACTGTATCTTGATTCTCTGCATGACGTTGCACCAGAACCCACCGCTCCTGCTATTGATCCCTGGGCTAACAGCCGCAACAAGAAAAAATAAGAGCAAAATCCGATGTCAGCATCCGGTTTTTTTTCAGGTCATTATCAGAAAAAACTGGCGACTCTCCTCGCCCGTTCCCGCAACACGCTACCGCTAACCAATGTGAAATGGTTTGCTGTACTGGTTGGCAGTATGCTGTTACTTGGCAGTTGCTCTTCACAACCGCCAGGACCGAAGGATACCCCTCATCCCCCGGTCACTACTCCGCAACAGAGTAAAGAGCCGGTTCGTGGTATCTGGCTGGCAACGGTTTCCCGTCTGGACTGGCCGCCAATCTCATCTGTAAACATCAGTTCACCCGCCATCCGCATCGGCCAGCAGCAGAAAGCGCTGACGGATAAGCTGGATAATCTGCAACGTCTTGGGATCAATACCGTCTTTTTCCAGGTAAAACCGGACGGCACTGCACTGTGGCAATCCAAAATTCTTCCCTGGTCAGACACTCTGACCGGCACCATCGGCCAGGATCCTGGTTACGATCCGTTGCAATTTATGCTCGACGAGGCGCACAAACGCGGGATGAAAGTTCATGCCTGGTTTAACCCCTACCGCGTCTCCGTCAATACGAAACCGTCAACGGTCGCAGAATTAAACAGCACGCTGTCGCAGACCCCGTCCAGCGTTTACGTGCTGCATCGCGACTGGATCCGCACATCGGGTGAACGTTTTGTACTGGACCCGGGTATTCCTGACGCGCGCGACTGGATAACCAGCATCGTGGCGGAGGTCGTTGAGAATTATCCGGTGGATGGCGTGCAGTTTGACGACTACTTCTATACCGAATCGCCGGGTTCGACGCTAAACGACAGCCAGACTTTCAGAAAGTATGGTCAGGGTTTTGATTCAAAAGCAGACTGGCGACGTCATAACACGCAACGGCTGATCGAACAGGTTTCACAGGCCATCAAAAAGATTAAGCCTGACGTGGAGTTTGGTGTTAGCCCCGCAGGCGTGTGGCGTAATCGCTCCCACGATCCGGCAGGCTCCGACACCCGAGGGGCAGCAGCGTATGATGAATCGTATGCCGATACCCGGCGCTGGGTGCAATTAGGTCTGTTGGATTACATCGCACCACAACTGTACTGGCCTTTCGCCCGTGATGCGGCGCGTTATGATGTACTGGCAAAATGGTGGGCTGGCGTGGTGAAATCCACCAATACCCGCCTGTATATTGGCGTTGCGCTGTATAAAGTAGGTGAGCCGTCACGAAAAGAACCGGACTGGACGGTACAAGGCGGTGTGCCGGAGTTGAAAAAGCAACTCGATCTGAACGAGTCCGAACCGAATATTAATGGCACTATCTTGTTTCGGGAGAACTATCTTAACCAACCGCAAACCCAGGAAGCCGTGACCTATATTCGTGATCGTTGGGGGCGCTAAGTGTTGCCGGGAGCTGGTGACCGGAGATAAACGCTGACGTAACGGATAAATTTCCCGATAAATACACCGGCAAACACGCCACCGGTAATGATTGCCAACGCGCTCATTACCGGCTGGCGTAAAATATCGGGAGCGATAGCATTCAATACACCTTGTACATATTTGATGCCAAAGGCCAACATCATGAACGGTAATGCAGAGTAATCTGCCGGGCGATGAATGCTGCGTGGCGCGGTACTGCGTGCCAGACGGCCGGGGTTTATCAACATATAGCCCACAATCACGCCGCTAATAATACCAACCATCCACTGTAGATACGTGCTGATGGACTGATCGCGGTAAGTGACCAGATCGTAAACATCCCAGAAAAGAAAGAGAGCCGGGATCAGTGCCAGCTTTTCCAGCGTAACGGTTGCGGGTATCCTGGCTTTAATCCCCCGAAATAACAGGAAGACCAACAAGACATATACCCACACCGGGGTGTGCACCAGCATCGCTACGACAAACTCAGCCATACTCTGGCTCCTGACGTGTTAACCACGTTAAGTGTAGCCTGGTGTTATCCGGGCGCAGACGATGCACCCGGATACTTTACGTGGGGTCAGGCCGCTGAAGGCTCCGGCAATTTGAATGAGGAAACCAGTAACGCTAATTGTTCCGCCTCTTCTTTCAGCACCTGGGTTCGTGTGGCGGCATCATCAATCAACGATGCGTTTTGCTGCACGGTGCTGTCCATTTCGGTAACGGCGAGTGTGACTTCGGAAACGCCCTTACGCTGCTCGTCACCCGCGACACGGATTTCCCCCATCAGTTGGCTAACCTGCCGCACGTTGTTGACCAGCTCTTCCAGGCGCTCACCTGCATTGTGGATTTGCTGGCTGCTGCTGCCAACATGTGAAACGGACTCATCAATCAACGCTTTGATTTCCTGGGCAGCAGTGGCACTGCGCTGTGCCAGGGTACGAACTTCAGATGCGACAACCGCAAATCCTCTGCCTGCATCCCCCGCTCTGGCGGCTTCAACGGCGGCATTCAGCGCCAGAATATTGGTCTGGAATGCAATGCTGTCGATGACGGCGACAATTTCCACCATTCTGCCAGACGAGGCACTGACGTTATCCATTGTCGAAATCACACCCTGCATCACGTCGCCACAGCGATTCGCCGTTTGCGCAGTGTTGTCGGAAAGTTCATCTGCCAGTTGCGTGTTGCTCGCATTTTGATGAACGGTCGCATTTAACTGTTCCATCGCCGCCGAACTCTCTTCCAGCGCGGCCGCCTGCTGAGTAACCCGTGAAGACAGCTCCATGTTACTGTCGGCCAGACTGACGGCGTTATTGGCTACCACTACGCTACTGCTTCTGACGGTGATCAGAATGGCGGATATTTTATCGACGAACAGGTTAAAGGCTTCCGCGATATCTGAAATCTCATCTTTACCTCGAACATCCAGACGTCGGGTAAGATCGCCTTCACCCTGTGCGATATCATCGAGCGCGCGACGAGTATCATCGAGACGAGAGATCAAGCGACGCACCACCAGCCATGATCCGACAAGCAACACGGTCATAATCGGGATCAGCACTTCCAGCACATCCTGCATCATGACTTTAGCGAGACCAACGATGCGCGTTTCCGGTGTCACCAGCCCTACGACCCAGCCAGTATCCGCCATCGGGAACAACATGACGCGTGACGGGGCATTCAGTACGTTGTCGCTTTCCAGCGTGATGGTTTTTACGCCATCAGTCGCGCGAAGCGATTTCAGCCCGGCTTCCACCGGGGCCAGCCAGTGTGCGCTTTGCGCCAGATCGCTAAAGGTTTTGTATTTTGTCTGATCGGCCTGGGGGAAATAGAGGATCTGACCCTGTTTATCAACCACAAATGCGTAGCCACCGGTACTGTTGCCCTGCTGCTGCATAAAGGTTGCAACGTTATCCAGACGAATATCGGTGGTGGCCACACCGGCAAACTTGCCGGCTAATTGATACGGAATACTGCAGGTCACCATGTTCACGCCGGAACTGGCATCCTGGTAAACATCAGACCACAGGCAACTGTTCTGTGAGTGACCTTTAGCATGCTGATACCAACTTTCATTGTGATAACCGGCGGATCCTTCGGCATTATAATCATTCGAAAAATCAAGCTTACCCTCAGCATTACGCGCCCAGAAAAAGCTACGTTTCTCTACTCCCGGGGTGAACGCGTTTGGCTCTGGCCAGATCCCGCCGCCGGTAATAATTGAGTGGCTGTCTTCGCCAATCAGGTGTGGAACCACGTTCTGATACAAAGATTCATCATTAGGCAGTACTTCGGCCAGTCGTGACAGACTGACGGTTTCGCCCTCGATACGAGAGAGCACAGTACTCAGTTGACGGGTTAAACCTTGCCCTGTTTCTTCTATCAGGGCGGTATTGATTTCAACGACGCGTGGCTGACCACGCCAGAGCATAATTGCAACAATAACAAGGGTGGTCACCGCAAGCAGCAGGATGCCGCCAATGGTTAACCGCGTTGAAATACGAGTAGGATACCAGGCCATACAAACTCCTTCTGCAAAAGGCTAACTTTTACCCAGTATCGGCACAGGAGTTTATATCTTTATAAAGTTTTCTTAAGTATTACAAAACAAATAAGTGACATTGTCACAAATAGCAAAACCCAGCACTTTGGCTGGGTTTTAATACATGCTTAATCTTATTTGGATAATTCTTTTTTGATTTCTTCTTTTATTTTGCTTAATTCACTTTGCGGATGTTTTTTGCAAAGTTCAACGGTCAGAGGCACAGCTGTAGTGATGGTTTCGTTATAGTCTACGAAGTCACCGCCTTTGAAGTCTTCGTCTTCATTCAGCACCCAGAAAGCAACCGGAGCCATAGTTTGCGGGTTCAAATCAATAAACTCCTGGCAGCTCATGCCTTTCGGAGTGACTTCAGTTTTAGCGTTATCAGTTGCTGCATTGACGCTTACACTGGTTAACAGCGCTGCGACCAGGATGCCTGCTGTAGAAAGGGAGAATTTATTCATTGTAGTACTCCATTTATAATCCAGATAATATCTACACTTGCGCTTTAAACCGTTAATGTAGTTCGCAAAAAATAATACTCCCACCGTCAGAAGAATAAAGATTACGGTCATCGATATGGCTGAAATTTATATTTCACATTACTGATTCTGATGTCTGATAAGAAATGTTGCACACAATGTGATCGTTACGACGAAATCAGCAGATTCATCCCTCACTTACCCTACCGTTGCACCAAAACTGAACTACGCTGCACAAATGTTGATCATTAGTTAATGAAAATTGATGCTTTTTAACAAAGAGCCCCGACGCAGCGCTGTCGCTGACCTGGCACGCGTCCTGCATTGTTAATCTGGTAACAGTGAAGCGGTATCTGACAAACAACTAACAGCGAGATGGTAATGACATCAAAACCTGAGTTATTTGCCCGCATAGAACAGACCTTTAGCCAGCTAACGCCCAGCGAAAAGCGCGTTGCCGGTTGGTTGTTAGCGCACGCTGCACAGATCCCTTTTGAAACGGCAGACGGCATCGCAAAAGCAGCAGGAACCAGTGGCATTACCGTCGGGCGTTACCTGCGTAAACTCGGGTTTCGTAACCTGGAAGATGCGAAAGCCAGCCTGCGTGAAATACCCGCTATTCCCTATCAGCCCTGGGGAATGAACGAGCGCCTGGACTCCTGGCACCAGCAGCAAAATCTACCTGACCGCGCACAACAATCGCTGCTGCTGGAAATTGACGCTATCACCCACGTCTATCAACTGGCACAAAGCGAAACATTTTTACGTATTGCGCAGCAATTAGCGCAGGCCGAAGCTGTTTATATTCTTGGGATCCAGTCCACCCGCGGGATCGCCAACGCCTTTTTTAGCCATCTGGAATATCTGCGACCGAAAGTGAGTTACTCCGAAGGACTTTCCGGTAGCTGGGTTGAGTCGCTGAACTCGGGATTTAATCAACCTTATGTCGTGATCACCGATACGCGCGCTTACTCGGCAACATCCCGACAATATTGCCGCATTGCCAGTGAGCGTGGCATTCCTCTCGCGTTAATCACGGATGTATGGTGCCCCTGGGCCAGAGACTATGCCATTGATTTACTTCAGGTGAAAACGGACACCGGGCACTTCTGGGATTCGCTTGCTCCGGTGAGTTGCCTGTTCAACTTATTACTCTCCGGGGTGGTCGCGCAACTGGGCGACTCCCTCGCGGGACGCCTGCAAACCAATCGCCAGTTACAACAACAATTTGGTCAATTCGAACAATAAACAGGAAACGTGCTATGTCAGATACCCCACAACTGGTCGATTTGTCGGTGATATTCCCGTCACTGCATATCGATCTGAAATACGCTACAGCCGATAACATTACCGGCGCGCCTATCTACCAGGAAGCGCGCTGTCTGCTGCATTCCGAGGCCGTCACTGCGCTGGCCAAAAGCATCAGCATCGCGCAGCTGGCGGGTTTGTCATTGGTGGTATATGACGCGTACCGCCCACAGCAGGCGCAGGCGATACTGTGGAATGCCTGTCCGGATCCGCAGTATGTGGTGGATGTGGCGATCGGTTCGAATCACAGCCGGGGTACGGCCATTGACGTCACGCTGATGGACACTCGCGGTAATGTGCTCGATATGGGGGCCGGTTTTGATGAAATGCATGACCGTTCCCATGCCTGGCACCCTTCAGTTCCTCCGGCTGCGCAGCGTAATCGACTGCTGCTCAATGCCATCATGTTCGGCGGCGGTTTTGTCGGCATCAACAGCGAGTGGTGGCATTTCGAACTGCCAAATGCCGCGCGTTACCCGCTGCTTGACGATCAAATAGCTTGTTACACTGTCACGTCTATAACAACACAACATCCCCTTTAATTCTGGAGCCTGGTTATGAAGACTACACCTGCGTTAACCTCGTTTTTTCGCCCCGCTCTGTTAGCCGTTGCGCTGGCGGTCGCCTTGCCTGCCGCGCAGGCTGCCGTCCCTAAAGACATGCTGGTTATCGGTAAAGCCGCCGATCCACAAACGCTCGACCCTGCTGTAACAATCGATAACAACGACTGGACGGTGACTTATCCCTCATATCAGCGTTTGGTTCAGTACAAAACTGAGGGCGGCAAAGGCTCCACGGAAGTTGAAGGTGATTTGGCCAGCGGCTGGAAAGCGTCTGATGACCAAAAAGAATGGACCTTTACCCTGAAAAGCGATGCTAAATTCGCCGACGGCACGCCAGTGACCGCTGATGCAGTAAAACAATCTTTTGAGCGCCTGCTCAAGATCGGTCAAGGGCCGGCTGAGGCATTTCCGAAAGATCTGAAAATTGATGCCATCGACAACAACACGGTGAAATTTACCCTTAGCCAACCATTCGCGCCGTTCTTATATACGCTGGCCAATGACGGTGCCTCAATTATCAACCCGGCGATCTTAAAAGAGCATGCCGCGGATGATGCTCGTGGATTCCTGGCACAAAATACGGCTGGGTCTGGTCCCTTTATGTTGAAGAGCTGGCAAAAAGGACAACAACTGGTGCTGGTACCCAACCCACATTATTCCGGTCCTAAACCCACGTTTAAACGCGTTTCGGTCAAAATCATCGGGGAAAGCGCTTCCCGTCGTTTGCAACTGTCTCGTGGCGATATTGATATCGCCGATGCACTCCCTGTCGACCAGCTTGCTGCCCTCAAACAGGAAGGTAAAGTCAACGTGGCGGATTACCCATCCTTGCGGGTGACCTATTTATACCTGAACAACAGCAAGGCGCCGCTCAATCAGGTGGATTTGCGCCGCGCCATCTCATGGGCCACGGATTATAAGGGGATGGTGAAAGGGATCCTGAGCGGTAACGGCAAGCAGATGCGTGGTCCTATTCCTGAAGGGATGTGGGGTTTTGATGACAAGGCCATGCAGTACAGCTTTGATGAAGCGAAAGCAAAAGAAGCATTAGGTAACGTTGCCAACAAACCCGAAACCCTGAGCTTCCTGTATTCCGATAACGATCCTAACTGGGAGCCGATTGCACTCTCCACTCAGGCCAGCCTCGGCAAGTTAGGCATTAAGGTGAAACTGGAAAAACTGGCGAATGCCACCATGCGCGATCGCGTCGGTAAAGGTGACTATGACATTGCCATCGGTAACTGGAGCCCGGACTTTGCTGACCCGTACATGTTCATGAACTACTGGTTCGAGTCGGACAAGAAAGGCTTGCCGGGCAACCGTTCATTCTATGAAAACAGTGAGGTCGATAAGTTGCTGCGCAGCGCGCTGGCCACCACCGACCAGGTTGCCAGAACCAATGATTACCAGCAGGCGCAAACCATCGTCATTGATGAAGCAGCTTACGTCTATTTATTCCAGAAAAACTACCAGTTGGCGATGAATAAAGACGTCAAAGGTTTTGTCTTCAACCCCATGCTGGAACAGGTCTTCAACATCGCCACCATGAGTAAATAAGCCACGTTAATGCGGAGCCAATCTGGCTCCGCAAGGGGAAGCCAATGACGTTCTGGAGCATTTTACGCCAGCGATGCTGGGGACTTATCCTGGTGGTTGCCGGTGTCTGTGTAATCACTTTTATTATTTCGCACCTGATCCCGGGCGACCCCGCACGGCTGCTGGCCGGCGATCGCGCCAGCGATGAAATTGTCGAAAATATTCGCCAACAGCTGGGACTGAATCAGCCGCTGTATATTCAGTTTTTCCGTTACGTCAGCGATATTTTTCAGGGTGATTTAGGCACCTCCATTCGCACCGGCCGGCCGGTGCTGGATGAATTGCGCGTATTCTTCCCTGCCACGCTTGAATTGGCCTTCTGCTCTCTGCTGCTGGCGCTGATCATCGGTATCCCGTTGGGTATTCTGTCTGCAGTCTGGCGCAACCGTTGGCTCGACCACCTTGTCCGCCTGATGGCTATTACCGGTATTTCGACCCCGGCATTCTGGTTGGGCCTCGGCGTTATCGTGCTGTTTTATGGCCATTTGCAGATTTTACCCGGCGGCGGACGGCTTGATGACTGGCTCGATCCCCCCACGCACGTCACCGGTTTCTATCTGGTTGATGCGCTGCTGGAAGGCAACGCTGAGGTCTTTTTCAATGCGCTGCAGCACCTGATCCTGCCGTCGCTGACGCTGGCCTTCGTGCACTTAGGGATCGTTGCCCGACAGATTCGTTCCGCCATGCTGGAACAACTGAGCGAAGATTATATCCGCACCGCGCGGGCCAGTGGTTTACCGGGTTGGTACATCATTTTGTGTTATGCACTGCCGAATGCGTTGATTCCGTCGATAACCGTGCTGGGTCTGGCCCTGGGCGATCTGCTCTATGGTGCAGTACTGACCGAAACGGTCTTTGCCTGGCCGGGCATGGGTGCCTGGGTTGTGACCTCCATTCAGGCACTCGATTTCCCGGCAGTCATGGGATTTGCCGTGGTGGTCTCTTTTGCGTATGTGCTGGTCAACCTGGTGGTGGATCTCCTTTACCTGTGGATTGACCCGCGAATCGGACGTGGAGGTGCACAGTGATGCTCACACAAGAAACACCCGCCCCATCACCAGCGACCCGCCGCCGTGTTGACTGGGCAAAGCTATTCTGGATGATGAAGAGCAGTCCGCTGACGCTGATTGGCGGCGTCATTATTGTACTGATGCTATTGTTAATGGTGCTCTCTCCGTGGATCACCCCTTACGATCCTAACGCCATTGATCTGACCGCACGCCTGTTGCCACCGTCGGCCATCCACTGGTTTGGCACCGATGAAGTGGGTCGTGATCTGTTCAGCCGCGTCCTGGTCGGAAGTCAGCAGTCAATTGTCGCCGGTCTGGTGGTGGTTGGTATCGCTGGCGGGCTGGGCTCGCTGTTGGGATGCCTGTCTGGCGTGATGGGCGGACGTGCGGATGCGATCATCATGCGTATGATGGATGTTATGCTGTCCATTCCTTCGCTGGTACTGACAATGGCACTGGCCGCCGCATTAGGGCCAAGCCTGTTCAACGCCATGCTGGCGATTGCGATTGTACGTATACCTTTCTATGTACGCCTCGCGCGCGGTCAAACGTTGGTCGTTCGTCAGTTTACTTATGTACAGGCCGCGCGAACCTATGGTGCATCACGCTGGCATCTGATCAGTTGGCATATTTTACGCAATTCACTTCCCCCGCTGATTGTGCAGGCATCACTGGATATTGGCAGTGCGATCCTGATGGCCGCCACGCTCGGATTTATCGGGCTCGGCGCCCAACAACCCAGCGCTGAATGGGGCGCAATGGTGGCGATTGGTAGAAACTACGTACTTGACCAGTGGTGGTATTGCGCATTTCCTGGTGCCGCCATTCTGATTACCGCCGTGGGCTTTAATCTCTTTGGTGATGGTATTCGCGATCTGCTGGATCCGAAAGCCGGAGGAAAACAGTCATGACACAACCAGTCCTGGAGATCGAGAATTTGCACCTGAGCTTCCCCGGTTATAAAACGGATGTGCATGCGCTGAATCATGTGTCGCTGCATATCAACCGGGGGGAAATTGTCGGCGTGGTCGGTGAGTCTGGCTCAGGGAAATCCGTCACGGCCATGCTCGCCATGCGTCTGTTACCCGAAGGAAGCTATCGCATCCATCAGGGGCGCGTTACGCTGCTGGGTGAAGATGTTTTAACTGCCAGCGAAAAACAAATGCGCCAGTGGCGCGGCCAACGCGTGGCGATGATTTTCCAGGAGCCGATGACGGCGTTGAATCCAACACGACGAATCGGCCAACAAATGGTGGAGGTCATCCGTCACCATCAGGCATTGAGCCGCACGGATGCCCGGCAGAAAGCCATCGCGTTACTGGAAGAAATGCAAATCCCGGATGCCCCGGAAGTGATGTCCCGCTTCCCGTTTGAGCTTTCTGGGGGGATGCGTCAGCGCGTGATGATTGCGCTCGCGTTTTCCTGCGAGCCAGACCTGATCATTGCCGATGAACCCACCACCGCGCTGGATGTCACAGTACAGCTTCAGGTACTGCGATTACTGAAGCTTAAAGCACGGGCCAGCGGTACCGCCGTGTTGTTTATCAGCCATGATATGGCCGTCGTCTCGCAATTGTGTGACCGGTTATACGTTATGTATGCCGGGAGCGTGATTGAAAGTGGTCCAACACAAACCGTTATTCAGCACCCCACGCATCCCTACTCTATTGGTCTCCTGAAATGTGCGCCTGAGCACGGTGAACCGCGTGCATTGCTCCCCGCGATTCCGGGTACCGTACCGAATTTAACCTGTTTACCTGTCGGATGCGCATTCCGCGAGCGCTGCTTTGCCGCGGGGCCTCGCTGTGAAGAAACACCTGATTTATGCAGCCAGGGCGGTGCGGATCAACAATCCGCCTGCTGGTACCCACAACTGGAGACGACACATGTCTGATATTTTACTGGACCTGCAGGATGTTCATATCAACTTCCCCGCGCGAAAAAACTGGCTCGGCAAAGTAACAGAGCGGGTGCATGCACTCAACGGTCTGGATTTACAAATCCGCCAGGGGGAAACGCTGGGGATTGTTGGTGAATCCGGTTGCGGTAAAAGTACGCTGGCACAACTGCTGATGGGGATGATCAAACCGAGCCAGGGGTACTATTCTTGCAGGGGGGGCAACAATGGTATGCAGATGGTCTTTCAGGACCCGCTTTCATCCCTGGACCCGCGCTTGCCGGTATGGCGAATAATCACTGAGCCGGTATGGATCCAAAAGCGTAGCGCTGAACGCGAGCGCCGCACCCTGGCCGAGGATTTGGCTCGACAGGTAGGGATTCGTCCGGAATATCTCGATCGCCTGCCGCATGCCTTTTCCGGCGGGCAGCGCCAGCGTATTGCCATCGCCCGCGCGCTGTCATCGGAGCCGGATGTAATCGTCCTTGATGAGCCGACGTCGGCACTGGATATTTCGGTACAGGCGCAAATCCTCAATCTGCTGGTTGCATTGCAGGCACGCCGGAATCTGACTTTTGTGCTGATATCGCATAACGTATCGGTCGTCCGGCATATGAGTGATCGTGTGGCGGTGATGTATCTTGGGCAAATTGTCGAACTGGGCGATGCGCAGCAGGTTCTCTCGCATCCGGCACATCCTTACACCCGTCTGTTGCTGGATTCGGTGCCTAAAACGGGTACGCCACTGGCTGAGGATTTGGTCCTGCGTAAAACCGAACTCCCTGGCAACAGAACACTACCGCAAGGCTGTTTTTTTCGCGACAGATGTCCGCTGGCAACCCACGGATGTGAAAAAAAACAGGCATTACTGAAAAATGAAGCCGGACGGGAAGTTCGCTGTTGGCGGGCCATTGATATCTGTTGACTGCGCATTTTCAGGCGAGATACGCCTTTTTCAGCGCGTCCACCAGCATTCCCGACGCGGTTGATAATTTATGGTGTGCCGAACGCAGCACCCCGATCCGCCGCTGGATCACGGGACCGTCAAGCTCTATACAGGTTGCGCCAAGTTCTGTCATTTGTGTTCGACACAGTGCGGGAACTGCGCTGCCGCCCAATCCGTTTGCCACCATACGGCCAACGGTCACCAGTTGATGGCTTTCCAGCGCCACGTCCAGCGTATGTCCGCTTTGCACCAGTTGTTCTTCCAGCATCAGGCGCACGGCAGATGGGCGTTGCAGCGTAATAAAATCCAGCGTCAGCAATTCGCGCCACGCAATACGCTCTCGCCCCGCCAGCCTGGATGTTGGCGGGACGATCGCCACAAAACGATCGACACCGAGTGGCGTGAAGTGCAGTTGCCCTGAATAATCAGGCTCGAAGGCGATCCCCATCTCCACCCGTCCTTCACTCACCATTTCAATGACCTGTTCGTTTATGACATCGTGAACCGTCACGTTAATACCAGAATAGCAATCCCGAAAGGTTTTCAGTACCTGTGGCAAGACGTTTGCCGCAAACGAGGGCATGGCAGCAATGGAGATTTTACCGCGTTGTAACGTAAAGCGCTGACGCATCGCTTCTTCAGTATTCTCCCAGTCAGCAAGCAGTTGTCGCCCCATATTCAGCAACGTTTCGCCTTCCTGTGTCAGGGTGACTTTGCGCGTCGTGCGCAGCAGTAAGGCCCCACCCAGCGAGTCCTCAAGCCCTTTAATCGCCAGGCTTAACGCAGGCTGCGACATATTCAGTCGTTCACTGGCATGAGCAAAATTCAGAGTGTGAGCTACCGCTAAAAACGCGCGTAACTGTTTGATGCTCATTCCCATTTCGCATTCCTTTAACCTATTGAATACCTTTAATTAACATTAAATTGATAAAAAAACCCAATGAGTGAGTCACAAATTTAAAATTAACAAATCATTTTTCACCCCCAATGATGTCGACAAGGACAACTGGAGGGACAAGTGTATGGCTGGACTGGATAAACGTGTCGCCACGTATCAAGAGGCGCTGGCTGGACTGACCGACAACATGACGCTGCTGGCAGGCGGTTTTGGTTTATGCGGCATTCCTGAAAACCTGATTGCCGAAGTACGCCGTCGGGAGGTTCAGGGACTGACTGTCGTCTCAAACAACTGCGGTGTGGATGGTTTTGGCCTCGGTGTGCTGCTGGAAACACGTCAGGTACGTAAAGTGGTGGCGTCCTATGTTGGCGAAAATGCGCTGTTTGAAAAGCAGGTATTGAGCGGTGAACTGGAAGCCATTCTGACCCCACAGGGCACGCTGGCTGAGCAGTTACGGGCCGGCGGCGCAGGGATCCCGGCGTTTTTCACCGCCACGGGATACGGTACCCCCGTCGCTGAAGGCAAAGAGGTACGTGAATTTGACGGCCGGCCTTACATCATGGAACAGGCGATTACGGGTGATTTTGCGCTGGTCAAAGGCTGGAAAGCCGACTGGTACGGCAACGTTATCTACCGCCACACTGCCCAGAACTTTAATCCGCTGATGGCCGCCGCCGGGCGCATTACCGTCGTGGAAGTTGAAGAAATTGTTCCTCCCGGTGAACTGGACCCTGCGGCGATTCATACCCCGGGAATTTTCGTAAACCGCATCATTCAGGGGCAGTTTGAAAAACGCATTGAACAACGCACCCTGCGCCAGAAAGGAGCCTGACCATGTTAACGCGTGAACAAATGGCGATGCGTGTCGCCCGGGAACTGCGCGACGGTTATTACGTCAACCTCGGGATCGGTATTCCAACCTTAGTGGCCAACTATATCCCCGAGGGTATGGACGTGATGCTGCAGTCGGAGAACGGTCTGTTGGGGATGGGGCCGTTTCCGACCGAAGACGAACTGGATGCCGACATGATCAACGCCGGGAAACAGACCGTGACGGCACGTAAAGGCGCGGCAATTTTCGATTCAGCACAGTCTTTCGCCATGATCCGCGGTGGTCACGTTGACCTGACGGTGCTTGGCGCATTTGAGGTGGACACCAATGGCAACATTGCGTCGTGGATGATCCCCGGAAAGATGGTGAAAGGCATGGGCGGCGCAATGGACCTGGTGGCCGGGGCTGAAAACATCATTGTGGTGATGACGCATGCGTCCAAAAACGGTGAGTCCAAGCTGCTCCCCGCCTGCACCCTGCCATTAACCGGCGTGGCCTGCATTAAACGCGTGCTTACCGACCTGGCGCTACTGGAGATCGCCAACGGCGCATTCATCCTGCGCGAACGTGCGCCGGGCATCAGCGTCGAGGAGATTGTTGCCAGGACTGCTGGAAAACTGATCGTTCCCGACACCGTGCCCGAAATGCAATTCAACTGAGGAGCTGACCATGCAGGATGTTGTTATTGTCGCGGCAACGCGCACACCCATTGGCAGTTTCCACGGGGCGCTGGCACCGCTCAGTGCCGTGGAACTGGGGGCGGTAGTGATCCGCTCTTTGTTGGAAAAAACCGCCGTAGCACCGGAGCACATTGACGAGGTGATCCTGGGACAGGTTCTGACGGCGGGCAGCGGGCAGAATCCGGCCAGACAGACAGCATTACGGGCAGGTTTGCCGGTGACGGTCCCTGCGCTAACCATCAACCTGGTATGTGGTTCAGGCCTGAAAGCGGTGCAACAGGCGGTGCAGGCTATCCGCTGTGGTGATGCGGACATCGTCATTGCCGGAGGCCAGGAAAGCATGAGCAATGCGCCCTATTTTCTCGACGGCGCACGCTCGGGCCTGCGCTTGGGGCATGCCAGTCTGAAAGACAGTGTGGTGCACGACGGACTGTGGGATGCGTTTAACGACTACCACATGGGCATTACTGCTGAAAACCTGGCAGATAAGTTTGTTATCAGCCGCGAACAACAGGATGCCTTTGCACTGCAGTCTCAGCAGAAAGCCGCAGCGGCAATTGAAGCCGGTCGATTCAATGCAGAAATCACGCCGGTCAGCGTTCCACAAGGGAAAAAACCACCACGTTTGGTTGAGCGTGATGAACAGCCACGCCCGGATACTCAGGCGGAGAAACTGGCACAACTGAAACCGGCTTTTCGCCCTGGCAATGGCACGGTCACCGCAGGGAATGCCTCATCAATCAACGATGGCGCGGCGGCGGTGATGCTGATGAGCGCCACCAAAGCCGCAACGCTCAACCTGCCGGTACTCGCCCGGGTCGCGGGTTACGCCGTTTCCGGTGTCGACCCGGCTTTCATGGGGATTGGCCCGGTAGAAGCCTCGCTCCAGTGTCTGAAACGCGCCGGGTGGACACTCAATGATGTTGATCTTATCGAAGCTAACGAAGCATTTGCCGCACAGGCGCTGGCGGTGGGTGAAGCTCTGAACTGGGACAGCAACAGAGTTAACGTCAACGGCGGCGCGATTGCACTGGGTCATCCGATTGGCGCCTCTGGCTGCCGCATTCTGGTGACCCTGTTACATGAAATGGCACGCCGCAACGTCACCAAAGGACTGGCCACATTGTGCGTAGGGGGTGGTCAGGGTGTCGCACTGGCGGTTGAGCGTTCAACAGGAGAACAGCATGCAAAATAATCACTTTAGCGTCCTCGGCGCGGGGTTAATGGGCGTCGGCATTGCCACCCATTTTGCCCGTTTCGGCCATAATATCTGGCTATTTGATACCGATAGCGACCGGATTGCTGAAATTACCGCCGTCGCCGGTAGCATTCTCGATGAGCTGATCGCGACTGACCAGTTTCATGCAGAGGAAAAAAAATCGGTTCTCGCGCGACTACACGGCACAACCTCGCTGGCCGATATCGCCGCATCGGGATTACTGATTGAAGCGATCCCGGAACGACTCGAGCTTAAGCACGCACTGTATGCACAACTGGAAGCATTAATCGCCCCAGATGCGGTGATTGCCAGTAATACCAGCGGCCTGCCGCCGGATGCGCTGGCAGAAAAACTCACCCACCCCGAACGGTTGCTGATCGCCCATTTCTGGCATCCACCGCACTTTATTCCGCTGGTTGAAATTGTGCCGGGCACGGCAACCAAACCTGAATATCTCAGCGAATTGCAGCAATTGCTGGTCGCGATGCAACTGGAGGCGGTGGTGCTCGATCGTGCCGCACCGGGTTTTGTCGGCAACCGCTTGCAATTCGCACTGCTGCGTGAAGCGCTGCATATCGTCAAAAGCGGGATCGCCAGCGCGGAAGTGGTGGATCAGGTGATGCGCGCCTCCCTCGGACGTCGCTATGCCATGGTCGGCCCGCTGGAAGCGGCAGACATGACCGGACTGTCCACCGTGCAGGACATTTGCCGCCATCTGCTCCCAACACTCGCCACCGGCAGTGACATGATGTCACTTGTTGCTGACAAGGTTGCCAACGGCGACACCGGCTTGCGCAGTGGCCAGGGCTTTTATCGCTGGGATGATTCGCGCAAGGAATACATTCAGCAACGCCGTGAACATCAACTGCGCTTTGCCCTGAAGCCATAACGTCTCTTTCTGTACCCCACTATAATAATAAGGAGTCATGATGAGTGTATTAATCGCCCTGGCAGCGCTGGGCTTGCTGATGCTGGCAGCCTATCGCGGATACAGCGTTATCCTGTTTGCCCCCATCGCGGCATTAGGTGCTGTTCTGCTTACGGAACCGAGCGCCGTCGGCCCCGCTTTCACCGGTCTGTTTATGGAAAAAATGGTCGGTTTTGTAAAGCTTTACTTCCCGGTGTTCTTGCTGGGAGCTGTGTTTGGCAAGTTAATCGAGTTATCCGGTTTTTCCCGTTCAATCGTTGCTGCTGCTATTAATATTCTCGGGCGACGCCATGCAATCCCGGTCATTGTGCTGGTATGTGCTCTCCTGACCTACGGCGGCGTGTCATTGTTCGTGGTCACCTTTGCGGTGTATCCGTTCGCGGCTGAACTGTTCCGCCAAAGTAATATTCCCAAACGTCTGATCCCGGCAACCGTCGCGCTGGGGGCATTCTCCTTTACGATGGATGCCCTGCCGGGGACGCCGCAGATCCAGAACATCATTCCAACCAGTTTCTTTGGGACTAACGCCTGGGCCGCGCCGTGGCTGGGGCTGATAGGTTCGCTATTTATTATCTTTGTTGGTCTGGTGTATCTCGAACGCCAGCGCCGGAAAGCGCAGGCTAAAAATGAGGGCTATGGCACTGAACTGTTAAATGAACCGGAAACACCGGATAACATTAATCTGCCAAACCCGATTATTGCTATTTCTCCGCTGATCCTGGTGGGGGTATTTAACCTGCTGTTTACCCGCTGGATCCCGCAGTGGTATGGCGCGACGCATCAATTGGAACTCCCGGGACTTGCCAAACCTATTACCACTGAAGTGGGAAAAATTACGGCTATTTGGGCCGTAGAAGCAGCATTGATATCGGGGATCCTGCTGGTGGTGCTATTCGGCTATCGCAATATCAAAGGTCGCCTGGCTGAAGGCAGCAGAACGGCGGTTGGCGGCGCTATCCTCGCGGCGATGAATACCGCATCAGAATACGGTTTTGGCGCGGTTATCGCCGCCCTGCCGGGATTCCTGGTGTTGTCAAAAGCACTGGCGGCCATTCCCGATCCGTTGCTTAATGAAGCGATCAGCATTACCACTCTGGCCGGGATCACCGGCTCGGCATCCGGCGGGATGAGTATTGCGCTTGCGGCAATGTCCGATACGTTTATTGCTGCCGCACATGCCGCCAATATTCCACTCGAAGTCTTCCACCGCGTCGCATCGATGGCGAGCGGCGGCATGGACACTCTGCCACATAACGGCGCGGTCATTACCCTGCTGGCGATTACTGGCCTCAGCCACCGTCAGGCGTACGGCGGGATTTTTGCCATCACCGTAATCAAAAGCCTGGCCGTGCTGTTTGTTATCGGCGTCTTCTACACCACAGGAATCGTTTAAGGAGAATCATCATGAACTTAACGGGTAAAACCGCTCTGGTTACCGGCTCGACCAGCGGTATCGGTTTAGGCATCGCTCAGGTACTGGCACAAGCAGGAGCCACCCTGATTCTTAACGGTTTCGGTGATGTGGAGGCCGCGAAAGACGCGGTTGCGCAGTACGGTAAAACCCCAGGTTTCCATGGGGCGGATCTGAGCGATGAAGCGCAAATCGCCGATATGATGCGTTACGCTGAAAATGAGTTTGGCGGTGTGGATATTCTGGTTAACAACGCCGGGATCCAACATGTTTCACCAGTAGAAACGTTTCCGGTAGCCAAATGGAACGCGATTATCGCCATCAACCTGTCCTCCGTTTTTCACACTACGCGCCTGGCCCTGCCCGGGATGCGCAAGCGTAACTGGGGTCGCATTATTAATATCGCTTCGGTACACGGGCTGGTTGCGTCAAAAGACAAATCGGCGTATGTCGCAGCCAAGCATGGCGTGGTGGGTTTAACCAAGACGATTGCGCTGGAAACTGCACAGACCGGTGTCACCTGTAATGCACTGTGTCCCGGCTGGGTGTTGACCCCGCTGGTCCAGCAGCAGATTGACAAGCGTATTGCTGAGGGTGCTGAGCCCGCTGCGGCACGCGATGCCTTATTGGCAGAAAAGCAGCCGTCACGCGAATTTGTCACACCGACACAGTTGGGTGAGCTGGCGCTATTTCTGTGCTCAGACGGCGCGGCGCAGGTGCGCGGCGTGGCGTGGAATATGGATGGCGGCTGGGTAGCGCAATAACATCATCTGGTGCCGGATAAGACCGACTTACATCCAGCACTGTCGTAGGCCGGATAAGACGTAGTCGCATCCGGCACGCCACGATTAAGACTTCAACTGATAATCCAGCGTAATTTCCGCTTTCAGAACCTGCGACACCGGGCATCCGGCTTTCGCTTTCTGAATAATCCCGTCAAACGTAGCGGCGTCTATCCCCGGCACGCTCACCTGGCTGTGTAACGCCACTTTGGTGATCGCAAAACCGGCATCCACCTTATCCAGAGAAACATCGGCAGTCGTATCAATAGCATCGGGTGTAAAACCGGCTTCGCCCAACATCAACGACAGTGCCATCGAGAAGCAGGCAGCATGTGCTGCGCCAATCAACTCTTCAGGGTTAGTGCCTTTGACGCCTTCAAAACGCGTATTAAATCCATACGGTTGCTGGTTAAGTACGCCACTTTCTGTCGACACGGTCCCTTTGCCGCGTTTAATGTCGCCTTCCCAGTGGGCCTGACCTTTCTTATGGATAGTCATTACCGCTCTCCTGTGTTGTCATTGGAGTAACAAGTATAGGCTTCATGGGAAAATGCATGACCCATAATGGAAAGTTCTGCATTTCCTGCTTAAGCATTGACCTTTCAGATAAAATGACCGACCATCCAGAGAGCCGTTAATTGACTCATCGGCTTTTTGTCAGGTTGTATTTCGTCCGTTCTTACGCGGGCTCGCCCTTGAAACCAGTAACAGGATTAAGGAGTTAGAATGAAATCGAACCGTCAGGCCCGTCATATTCTTGGACTGGACCACAAAATCTCCAATCAACGTAAAGTCGTGACCGAAGGCGACAAATCCAGCGTGGTCAACAATCCTACCGGAAGAAAGCGCCGCGCTGACAGCAAGTAGTTCCCCGCACGACATACTGATTAACGAGATAAACACCATTGCAACCGCAGTGGTGTTTTTGCTTATAAAACCCCTTAACCCATTCACAATGCTTTATACTTCGCCCGTTTCCCTGGCAGACAGGCTACATACGATCATAAAGAGTGCCAGGGACGGTTATTCAAAAAAGAGTGAGTGACATGGAAAACGAAACTAAAAAACTGCGTTCCCTTTACATCCCTTACGCTGGCCCGGTACTGCTTGAGTTTCCCCTACTGAACAAAGGGAGTGCCTTCAGCATCGAAGAACGCCGTAACTTCAACCTGCTGGGGTTACTGCCGGAAGTTGTCGAGTCGATTGAAGAACAGGCTGAACGTGCCTGGATCCAATATCAGGGATTCAAAACAGAAATCGATAAACATATCTACCTGCGCAACATCCAGGACACCAACGAAACCCTGTTCTATCGACTGGTACATAATCATCTTGATGAGATGATGCCGGTTATCTACACCCCAACGGTGGGTGCGGCCTGTGAGCGTTTCTCCGAGATCTACCGTCGTGCACGCGGTGTGTTTATCTCGTATCAGAACCGTCACAACATGGACGATATTCTGCAAAACGTCCCGAACCACAATATCAAAGTCATCGTTGTCACCGACGGTGAACGCATCCTTGGTCTTGGCGATCAGGGTATCGGCGGCATGGGTATTCCGATCGGCAAGCTGTCTCTGTACACCGCCTGCGGTGGAATTAGTCCGGCGTACACGCTGCCCGTGGTGCTGGATGTGGGGACCAACAACCAGCAATTGCTCAACGATCCTCTGTATATGGGTTGGCGTAACCCGCGCATTACTGATGATGAATACTACGAATTCGTCGATGAGTTCATCCAGGCCGTGAAGCATCGCTGGCCGGACGTACTGCTGCAATTCGAAGACTTCGCGCAGAAAAACGCGATGCCGCTGCTCAACCGCTATCGCGACGAAATTTGCTCGTTCAACGATGATATTCAGGGTACCGCGGCGGTCACTGTGGGCACGTTGATTGCAGCCAGCCGTGCGGCCGGCAGCCAGTTGAGCGAGCAGAACATTGTTTTCCTTGGGGCCGGTTCCGCAGGTTGCGGGATCGCCGAGCAGATCATCGCGCAAATCCAACGTGAAGGATTGAGCGAAGAAGCCGCGCGTCAACGCGTGTTTATGGTCGATCGCTTTGGCCTGTTAACCGATAAAATGCCAAACCTGCTCTCCTTCCAGACTAAGCTGGTGCAAAAGCGCGAGAACCTGCAACACTGGGATACACAGGAAGATGTGCTGTCACTGCTCGATGTTGTTCGCAACGTCAAGCCAGACATTCTGATCGGCGTTTCCGGCCAGACGGGGCTGTTTACCGAAGAAATTATTCGTGAGATGCACAAGCACTGTCCGCGTCCGATCGTCATGCCGTTGTCTAACCCGACCTCGCGCGTTGAAGCGACGCCACAGGATATCATTGCCTGGACCGAAGGTAATGCACTGGTTGCCACCGGCAGTCCGTTCGCCTCGGTCGCCTGGAAAGATAAAATCTACCCGATTGCCCAGTGTAATAATGCCTATATCTTCCCGGGTATCGGCCTTGGCGTCATTGCCTCAGGCGCCAAACGCATCACCGATGAAATGCTGATGTCGGCCAGCGAAACCCTGGCGCAGTATTCACCGCTGGTACTCAACGGCGAAGGGCTGGTGTTACCGGAGCTGAAAGACATCCAGACCGTTTCCCGCGCTATTGCCTTTGCCGTCGGTAAAATGGCGCAGCAGCAAGGTGTGGCGGTGAAAACCTCCGCCGAAGCCCTGCAACAGGCAATCGACGAGAATTTCTGGCAGGCGGAATACCGCGACTACCGTCGTACTTCTATTTGACGGTTTGCCCGGTGGCGATCCTGTCGCCGGGCGCTCAACACTTGCACAACGGTGTCAGTTGCGATTACACTTTCACCATTGATTAACATTCGAAAATATAAAAGGAGGATACTTATGCTGTACTGTGAACGTTTCATCGTTTCACATGCTTTTGGCGATCGCCAGTGCTCAAGCGTTATCGGTATCGTGCTGCGATAACTTCTGCTTGAGCGAAGCTAACTTCTAAATCCCCTTCTCTCGGGCTTACCGGGTTATCGTCAGCGATGTTTGACGAGGCGTTTTTACGCCTGTAACTCTTGAGTAAGCAACAATGAGCACATTACTAACCGCACAATCCTTACACGTTGATACGGCATTCGGCACCCTGTTCGACTCTCTCTCTTTTACCCTGAAAAAAGGCGACCGTATTGGGCTAATCGGCTACAACGGCTGCGGAAAAAGCACGCTGTTAAAACTGCTTGATGGCACAATCGCCCCCACCAGTGGAACCATTGCGCAAGCGAATCACTGCCACCTCGCCCGCGTGGAGCAGCACTTGCCGGACGATATACTGCCACTTACGTTGCAGGAGGCTGTACTTGCTCAGCTTCCCGAACATGAGCGCGCCAGCCAGCAGTGGCGCGTTGAAGCGTTGCTCGCCGAAATGGGCTTTACACCGGAAAATTTGCATCTCACTGCGCAAACGCTGAGTGGTGGACAGCATACTCGCCTGCTGCTGGCGCGTGCGCTAATGCGAAACCCTGACCTGATGCTACTGGACGAACCTGGCAACCACCTGGATTTGCCGACATTGCTGTGGCTGGAGCAGTTCTTACAGAACTGGTCTGGCAGCTTCGTCGTGGTGTCCCATGATCCACAACTGCTTGATGCCGTCACGCAGGGAACATGGATCCTGCGCGATCGCACACTGCACGCTTTTGATCTTCCCTGCAGCGCCGCCCGTCAGGCGCTGGTTGAGAGAGATGCCAGCGATGCACTGCGCTATAAGGCGGAACAAAAGGAAATTGACCGCGTTACCGCCAGTGCCAAACGACTGGCAACCTGGGGGCGTGTCTACGACAACGAAGATTTGTCCCGCAAAGCGAAGCAGATGGAAAAGCAGGTGCAGCGCCTGAAGGATGTTCAGACGGAAGTGACTGCAGGAAGTCAGTGGACACTAACATTGCAGGGTGATGCTCTGCGTGCCGATCGCCTGCTGGAAATGACAAACCTGTCTGTCGCGCCAGCCCCTGACGCCGCGACGTTATTTTCCATCGCCGGTATCAGGATAAAAAGTGGTGACCGGGTGGCAATTGTTGGGCGTAACGGCTGTGGGAAATCATCGCTGCTACGGCTTATCTGGCAGCAGTTTCAGTCGGAAATAACATCGCATTCACTGGTGTTGCACCCTCGCGTCACACTGGGGTATTACGATCAGACGCTACACCAGCTCGCAGATGATGACACGTTGTTTGATGCGCTCGAACCGTTTGCTCCGCAGCCTGATGTTCGCAAGATGGCGCTGATCAGTGCGGGATTCCCGTGGGTTCGCCATCAGCAGCGGGTCAATACCTTAAGCGGTGGAGAGCGCTCGAGGCTACTTTTTGTCGGGCTTACGCTGGCGCGTTATAGCCTGCTAATGCTCGATGAACCGACCAACCATCTGGACATGGAAGGTAAAGAAGCGCTAGCGCAGACGCTACAAAGTTTCAGCGGCGGCGTGCTGCTGGTCAGCCATGACCGTCAGCTTATCAGCCAAAGCTGTAATCGGTTCTGGTTTATCGATAATGGCGAACTTAGCGAATGGCACGATCTGGACGCGATTAACGATCGTATTCGGGAAACGTCTGAGGAGATGAGCGTTCCCAAAACGGTGGTCGAAGCGAGAGCCGAAATACGCGGTGACAGCGATAGATTGCTGGAACAACTCCTTGAGCTGGAGCAGCGTTTGGCCGACGATCTCGCCCGCAAGCCGAAACATCAAAAGCCGTTGTTGCAGGCGCAATGGCGTAAGGAGATTGAGCGTCTGAACTCACAACTGGAGTAATCTCTATTGCCGGATGGCGCAAGCCTGTCCGGCCTACATCAGCAAAATGCGCGTGTAGGCCTGCCATCCGGCGATTCTTGCGTGGCGCTTTCCAGATATGCCCCTTCTCCCTTTTCCTTTTTGTGCATTCGCCGCACAATTTTAAATATCGCAATCCTGGTGTTGCGCTAAAAGGAACATTAATGGTAGTGTTCCTCTTGAAGGAACAAGGATGATACGGATGATCATGAACTTCAGGCACAAGGGATTGCGCGATTTGTTTCTTCATGGACGAACATCAGGCGTTATGGCGAAACATGTCCGACGATTACGACACAGACTTGCCGTTATTGATGCGGCAAGCAAGGTTACAGATATCAATATGCCCGGTTATCAGCTACATCCTCTGGCGGGCGAGCGTGACGGCAGATGGGCAATTTCTGTTTCAGGTAACTGGCGTATTACGTTTGAATTCGTCAATGGCGACGCGTACATACTGGACTACGAGGACTATCATTGATGAAGATGGCAAATCATCCCCGTCCTGGGGATATCATTCAGGAAGCGCTGGACGAACTCACTGTCAGCCTGCGCGAGTTTGCCAGAGCGATGGAGATTGCACCTTCAACGGCAAGCCGGCTATTAACCGGGAAAGCGGCCCTGACGCCTGAGATGGCAATTAAACTCTCCGTGGTGATTGGCAGTTCCCCCGAAATGTGGTTAAACCTGCAAAATGCCTGGAGCCTGGCAGAGGCCAAAAAAAACGTGGATATTTCACGCCTGCGTAAGCTGGCAGCACAGTAACGGGTATTGTAGGCCGGATAAGCTTGCGCCATCCGGCACTTTTATTATTTCTGCGGTGATTTCGCCTTCCAGGCATCCCATGCCTGCTTGATCTCTTGTTTCGCGGTGGCCGCATCGTTAAAGCCATTTAACTCTACTTTCTTACGTCCTTCCGGCAACGCTTTGTATACGCGGAAAAATGACTCCAGTCGTTGCACTTCGATCTTCGGCAAATCGCTCAACTCTTTGATGTCGTCATAGGTGGGGTCAATTTTGCTGGCCGGCACGGCGACAATTTTATCGTCCTTTTCCCCGCCATCGATCATCTTCAGCACGCCAATCGCGCGCAACTTGATCAGCGTTCCCGGGGCCAGCGGTGCCCGGGTATAAAAAATCACATCCAGCGGGTCACCGTCACCTGCCAGGGACTGGGTCAATGAGCCGTAGTTTGCCGGATAGGCAACCGGCATAGACTGGAAGCGATCGGCGACGATAAAGCCGGTTTTCGCATCGGTTTCATATTTGATGATCCCGCCTGCCGGGATTTCGGTCACGGCATAAAACTCTTCCGGGTTATTCTCCGGCTGCGGAAATTCGAGGATATTCTGCGCCTGAGCGGACGCACAGAGAAATACGCTGACTGCGAGTAATTTTTTCACCAGATGCATTGTCTTTTAACTCTTCTCTTATTGGAAAGACAACACCTTACGTTTACCAGATGACAGAAACATGACGTTTTTTTGGCAAAAAAAATGGCGCTACATCTGCAGCGCCATTGTTGTCAGAAAGCGTCAGGTTTACTTAACCCCTTCTTCACTCTCTTTCTTCGCTTCCAGCTTTTCAACATCGCGATACCAGCGTGGGTGATGTTTCTTCGCCCAGCGACGGCTCACTTTCCCTTCAACCATGCCTTTAATTGATCCTTTCACCCAAAATGCCATATACATATGGATGAGGATAGCGTGCATCAGAATGATGCCCGCCGCAGCGTGGATTAGCAGGCTGTAACGCACTACCTGCATCGGGAAATACTGCGCAAAGTATGGACGCCAGATAATAACGCCCGTGACCAGCAGCACAAAAATCATGCTCATGATCGACCAGAACATCATTTTCTGTCCGGCGTTGTATTTGCCCACATCTGCCACTTTGTGTTCATTGCCCTTCAGCACTTCCACAATGTTTTTCAGCCACGGGATGTCTTTCTTATCCGGGATGTTGTGGTGAACAAAGCGCACAAACATGAACATCAGCGCAACGAAGATCAGCAAACCAAAGAAGGGGTGCAGAATACGCCCCATCTGCGGCGTACCGAAGGTTTGCGTCAGCCATTGTAGGGTCGGGAAGAAAAACGAAATCCCCGACAGCGCCACCAGGAAGAAGCAGATCACCACCGTCCAGTGACAGGCGCGATCGATAAATTTCGTGCGCACAATCATTTTCGACTTACTCATGATGATCCTCCTCGTCGTCGTCCACTTCCTTATTCGGGCCGATGCCAATGTAGTGGTAAATCAATCCGGCGAAGGTGGCGATAAATCCGGCGGCTGCCAACGGTTTCAGTGCCCCTTTCCACAGGTTGATAGAGGTATCGATCTGTGGATCTTTCGGCAAACCGTGGTACAGCTCCGGCTGGTTGGCATGATGCAGAACGTACATGACGTGCGTACCACCCACTCCCTCCGGGTTGTAGAGTCCGGCATGTTCGAAACCGCGTGCTTTTAGTTTTGCCACACGCTGTTCGCCCATTTCCAACATTTCCTGCTTGGTGCCGAAATGTATTGCCCCGGTCGGACACGTTTTCACGCAGGCAGGTTCTTGCCCAACGCTGACGCGATCCACACACAGCGTACATTTATACACGCGGTTATCCTCTTTATTGAGGCGCGGAATATTAAATGGACACCCGGCAATACAGTACCCGCAACCAATGCAATGCTCTGACTGGAAATCAACAATCCCGTTCGCGTACTGGATGATGGCCCCGGCAGACGGGCATGCCTTCAGGCAGCCCGGATCTTCACAGTGCATACAGCCGTCTTTACGGATCAGCCATTCCAGCTTGCCGTTCTGTTCGGTTTCGGTAAACCGCATGACCGTCCAGGACTTGGCGCTGAGATCGGCGGGGTTGTCATACACCCCGACGCAATGCCCCACTTCATCACGGATATCGTTCCACTCTGAGCAAGCCACCTGACAGGCTTTACAGCCTATACAGGTGGAAACGTCGATCAGTTTCGCGACTTCGGCTTTGTAATCACGAGCCTGCGGTGGCGGCGTGATGGAGTTTGTTGCGGACCTTTTGATGATGTCCTGCGTTTCCATAGACATATATTCGCCCCCTTACGCCTTCTCGATGTTAACTAAAAACGCTTTGTATTCCGGCGTTTGCGAGTTTGCATCACCGACGTTCGGCGTCAGGGTGTTGGCGATAAAGCCTTTACGCGCGACTCCTTCAAAGCCCCAGTGGATCGGGATCCCTACGGTTTCGACCTTCTGGCCGTTGACGTTCAGGGTTTGCAGACGGCGGGTGACCACCGCAACTGCACGAATAAATCCACGTTTGCTGCTGACTTTCACGTAGTCGCCGTTGCCGATACCTTTTGCTGACGCCAGCGTTTCGCTGATTTCCACAAACTGCTCTGGCTGGGCAATCGCATTCAACAATGCGTGTTTGGTCCAGGTGTGGAAATGTTCGGTCAGACGATAGGTGGTTCCGACGTATGGGAAGTCCTGCTTCGTCCCCATGCGCAATGCATCCGCCTCGTACAGACGCGCTGCCGGGTTGGAGATCACGTTCGGGTGCAGCGGGTTAGTACCCAGCGGCGTTTCCATCGGCTCGTAATGTTCCGGGAACGGCCCTTCCGCCAGCTTATCGATGGCAAACAGACGCCCCAGCCCTTCCGGCTGCATGATAAACGGATTGGTGCCACTGCCCGGCGCAGCGTTGTTGAAGTCAGGGATATCGTTACCGGTCCACTTAGTACCGTTCCACTGGATCAACATTCGTTTCGGATCCCACGGTTTACCCTGTGGATCTGCCGAAGCGCGGTTGTACAGTACACGGCGGTTTAGTGGCCATGCCCATGCCCAACCCAGCGTATTACCAAGACCTGATGGGTCGGCATTATCGCGGTTGGCCATCTGGTTGCCCTGCTCGGTCCAGCTACCGGTATAAATCCAGCAGGAGGATGACGTTGTACCGTCATCACGCAGGAGCGCAAAGCTGTTGAGCAACTGACCTTTTTTCGCCACCAGTACGCCATTGGCATCATAGAGATCTTCCAGCGCATAGCCGTTGTTCTCTTTGGCCACTTCCTCGGAATGCGGTTCGTCCGGTAGCTTATAGTTCCAGCTCATTTTCAGCACAGGCTCTACAGCTTTACCGCCTTCGGTGCGATACATTTCGCGCAGACGATGGTAAATACCGGCCAGAATTTCGCCGTCATTACGTGCTTCACCCGGTGCATCCTGACCTTTCCAGTGCCACTGCAGCCAACGGCCAGAGTTAGCAATCGAGCCGTCTTCTTCTGCAAAACAGGTGGATGGCAGACGGAAAACTTCAGTCTGAATCGACGCCGGATCGACATCGTTGGATTCGCCGTGGTTTTGCCAGAATGTGGACGTTTCTGTGACCAGCGGATCAATAACCACCAGATACTTCAGTTTGCTAAGGCTCTGCACCACTTTGTTTTTGTCCGGGAAGGACGCAACCGGGTTAAAGCCCTGACAGATGTAGCCGGTGACTTTCCCGCTATCCATCATGTTGAAATATTTGATGACGTCGTAGGACTGATCCCACTTCGGCAGCCATTCAAAGCCCCAGTCGTTTTCTTTCTGCGCCGCATCGCCGTAGAAAGATTTCATCAAACTGACGAAGAACTTCGGATAGTTGCCCCAATAGTTAACCTGGGAGGCCAGCGTCGCTTTGGGTGTATTGGCGGCCAGATAGGTTTGCAGATCAGTCTGCTTTTCTGACGGTAGCGTCAGATACCCGGGCAGGCTGGTCGATAACAGACCCAGGTCAGTTAAGCCCTGAATGTTGGAGTGACCGCGTAATGCGTTTACGCCGCCACCGGCCATCCCCATGTTACCGAGCAGCAACTGGATCATTGCCATGGTGCGGATGTTCTGCGCACCAACGGTATGCTGCGTCCATCCCAGCGCGTACAGGAAGGTCGTGGTACGATCGGCCGCACTGGTTGAGGCCAGCACTTCACACACTTTCAGGAAGTCGGCTTTCGGCGTACCGCAGATGTTTTCCACCACATCCGGCGTATAACGGGAAACGTGCTGTTTGAGCAGGTTCCAGACACAACGGGGATGACTTAAGGTTTCATCGCGTTTTGCGTAGCCATTTTCATCGAACTGGTAGTTCCAGGACGACTTATCGTATTGACGTTTTTTAGCGTCGTAACCGCTGAACAGACCGTCTTCAAAAGCAAAATCATCCCGCACCAGCAGGCTGGCGTTGGTGTAGTGCTTAACGTATTCAGCATTGATTTTGTTATTTTCAATCAGATACAGCAATACGCCGGATAGGAACGTAATGTCCGTGCCGGAGCGAATCGGCGCATAGATATCCGCAACCGACGCTGTACGTGTAAAACGGGGATCGACAACAATCAGCGTAGCATCATTGTTGTTTTTAGCTTCCATCGCCCAGCGGAATCCCACCGGATGTGCTTCAGCGGCGTTACCGCCCATTACCATCACGACGTTAGCGTTTTTGATATCAACCCAGTGGTTGGTCATCGCACCGCGACCAAATGTTGGAGCAAGACTTGCTACCGTTGGTCCGTGTCAGACGCGTGCCTGGTTGTCTACTGCCAGCATGCCGAGTGAGCGCACGAATTTTTGCGTCAGCATGCCGGTTTCATTACTCGCCGCAGATGCACACAGCATCCCGGTTGAAAGCCAGCGGTTTACCGTAACGCCCTGCTCATTCTTCTCAATAAAGTTGGCATCACGGTCTGCTTTCATCAGTTTTGCAATGCGGGAGAACGCTTCATCCCAGCTGATGCGTTGCCATTTGTCGGAACCAGGAGCGCGATATTCCGGGTAGCGTAAACGGCTTTCGCTGTGCACGTAATCCAGTAATCCTGCGCCCTTAGGACAAAGTGCCCCACGGCTCACCGGATGATCGGGATCCCCCTCGATATGATAAATCGACTCTTTGGCGTTTTTTGCTCCATCACCAAGGCTATACATTAATAGCCCGCAACCTACGGAACAGTATGTGCAGGTGTTTCGGATCTCTTTCGCGCGTAACAGTTTGTAGTTTCGCGCCTGAGCCAGTGCCATTTTGGGTGCAAAACCCAGTGCAGCCACTGTTGTTCCCGCCATACCGCCCGCGCAGATTTTAAAGAATTGTCTGCGGCTGACGTCCATTGCTTTCCTCTTTTTTACAGGGGTTCGTACAAGACATCTTTCACCTTGCGCCAGCGCGGCAGTCTGAAAGATGACATGTACAACTTCGCGTCGAAACTAACAGCTATATCCATATTTTTTTTGCGTCAAATCAATAACGAAACGGTTCCGCTACTAAATAGTGCAGTTTGTGTAACCTTTGTACCCACAAGGAGTTAGCTAAAAGCTAATTAGTTAGCCCGTACTGACGTAAAAGTGCTATAAATTTCAGCTTCATTTTTGCCAGGACGACGGACAGACAAACAGCATGACAAAACAAAAAGCAACGTTAATCGGACTCATCGCCATCGTGCTGTGGAGCACGATGGTGGGGTTGATTCGTGGGGTAAGCGAAGGTCTCGGGCCAGCGGGCGGCGCAGCGATGATCTTCTCGCTAAGCGGCCTGCTGTTGATATTTACCGTCGGATTCCCAAACATTAGAAAAATACCTGTTCGTTATTTAATCGCCGGTAGCGTGCTTTTTGTCAGCTATGAAATTTGCCTGGCTTTGGCATTAGGTTATGCCGCTACCCGACACCAGGCAATAGAAGTAGGAATGGTCAATTATCTCTGGCCAAGTCTGACGATTTTGTTTGCTATATTATTTAATGGTCAAAAAACAAACTGGATGATTATTCCAGGATTAATTCTCGCATTGACCGGAGTCTGCTGGGTTTTAGGTGGCGAGAACGGTCTAAATCCAGGTGAAATTATCAGCAACATTGCCAGTAGTCCGCTGAGTTATTTTCTCGCATTTTTTGGTGCTTTTATCTGGGCAACATATTGCACCGTCACGAATAAATTTGCGAAAGGGTTTAATGGCATTACCGTTTTTGTTTTACTGACCGCGACAAGTTTGTGGGTCTACTATTTTATGACGCCCCAACCAGAAATGGTTTTTAGCACACCGGTGACCATTAAGATGTTCACGGCTGCATTAACGCTAGGATTTGCCTACGCAGCATGGAATATCGGAATTTTACACGGTAATGTCACTGTCATGGCGGTAGGGTCTTATTTCACCCCTGTGCTTTCTTCTGCACTGGCTGCCGTATTGCTCAGCGCCCCGCTGTCGTTCTCGTTCTGGCAAGGCGCACTGATGGTCTGTGCTGGCTCACTACTTTGCTGGCTGGCAACACGTCGGGCATAGAAATCAGGCCGGGTTTCTGGCGTAGAGATAGAACCCGGCTACACTCTGGTCAGTTAACGGATAATAATTGTACATTTCGCTTGTGTTTTATGTTTTTATTTGTTTAATTAAATGTTAAATGACTGGTAGTTAATAAACACCCGAAAATATTATATGTTCACCTATAACCCTCCGTTTGTATATATTTTACATAGGTTACTAACGATTAGTAAACCATAATCAGCACAATAGTTCCCGTCGAAAATATATCCCAACAAAAGGTCACATATTAAGATTAATATAATCAGCTGTATTATGTAGATCTGGATCACACAAATTCAAATATTCCGCAATATTATGAAACTTATTATTGAACTAATACCACATCGTCATTTAAAAATAGTTCGTCATTGATGAACGGCCTCGTTTAGCAATGGTTTAGGAAACACACCAAGAAAAAATTATAAGGATTATTTAGAATGAAACTTAAATTAGTTGCAGTGGCAGTGACTACCCTGTTGGCAGCGGGTGCGGTAAACGCAGCTGAGATTTATAACAAAGACGGTAACAAACTGGATCTGTACGGTAAAGTTCACGCTCAGCATTACTTCTCTGACGATACCAGCAACGATGGTGACAAAACTTACGCGCGTCTGGGCTTCAAAGGCGAAACTCAGATCAACGACCAACTGGTTGGTTTCGGCCAGTGGGAATATGAATTCAAAGGCAACCGTTCTGAAGATCAAGGTTCCGAAGCAGACAAAACCCGTCTGGCATTCGCTGGCCTGAAATTCGCTGAATACGGTTCTTTCGACTACGGTCGTAACTACGGCGTAGCTTACGACATCGGCGCATGGACTGACGTCCTGCCAGAATTCGGCGGTGATACCTGGACCCAGACTGACGTCTTCATGACTCAGCGTGCTACCGGCGTTGCAACTTACCGTAACACTGACTTCTTCGGTCTGGTTGAAGGTCTGAACTTTGCTGCTCAGTATCAGGGCAAAAACGACCGCAGCAAAGACGTTGAAGCGAACGGCGACGGTTTCGGTCTGTCTTCTACTTATGAATACGAAGGCTTCGGCATCGGTGCAACCTATGCGAAATCTGACCGTACTGATGACCAGATGCGTGATGGTAACAACGAATTCTACGCTTCCGGTAAAAACGCAGAAGTATGGGCTGCTGGCCTGAAATATGATGCGAACAACATCTACCTGGCAACCACCTACTCTGAAACCCGCAACATGACCAAGTTCGGTAAAGTTAACGGTATCGCTAACAAAACGCAGAACTTTGAAGCTGTTGCTCAGTACCAGTTCGACTTCGGTCTGCGTCCGTCCATCGCTTACCTGAAATCCAAAGGTAAAGATCTGGGTGTTTACGGCGACCAGGATCTGGTTGAATACATCGATCTGGGTGCGACCTACTACTTCAACAAAAACATGTCTACCTTCGTTGATTACAAAATCAACCTGCTGGACGACAACAAATTCACTTCTGACGCCCGTGTTAGCACTGACAACATCGTGGCTGTTGGTCTGAACTACCAGTTCTAATTTTGTTGTAAGTTGAATACAAAGCCAGTCCATCCAGGGCTGGCTTTTTCTCTTGATATAGACTCGGTCATAAGGAGTATGCCGTGCAGACGTTCACTGGTCGTTGTCTTTGCGGACAGAGTCATTTTACCGTAAACGTCGAAATGCTTGATGTCTATGCCTGCCACTGCACGCTGTGCCAGAAATGGTCCGGTGGTGTCGCCATGTATCTGGAAGCCTGCGGTCATCCACTACTGTCCCCTGATTCAGCAGAACCTTCGCACTTTCCCTCATCAACGCGCGGAGAACGTTTCTTCTGTTCCGGCTGTGGATGCCCCTTATGGTTTACACTGACCGATAGCGATCGCTACTTTATTCCGTGGACATTGCTGGAGCTGAATGAGGTCGATCGTCGCCGTCTGATTCTGGCGGCTGAAATCTATACCGAAACACAGCCTGCTTTCTGGAGGTTGACGGGGCAATACGCTCGCCTGAGTGGAAAAGAAGTCGAAGCGATGGATTACCCCTGTCATTTAGCTCACTAGTTATTGACGGTTCACTTTTGCCAGGCTGAACCACATCCCTACCGCTAATACGATAAGCATGCTGCCAGCGCTGCTCAATGCCACGCTGTGCGACCAGGTAAATGCTTCTCTGGCAGCTGCAAGCAACGCGTCGCTAAGAGACGGCGAAAGGGAATGTGCTAATTGCACCGCCTCACCCATTGACGATGAAGCACGTTCCAGCTCCTGCGCATTTAGGCCGGCAGGCGGTAGAATCGACGCGGAAAAACTACGGCTTAGCAAGAGACCAAAAATCGCGATCCCAAGACCGGCCCCCAGTTCATAGGCCATGGTTTCGATAGCCCCCGCAGCGGCGGCTTTTTCAGCCGGGGCTGCCGCCATAATGGCCGCCGTTGAGGCCAGTAGCGCGCTGGCGGCACTGAACCCCAGTAACGCCATTAATATCCAGGCCTGGATCTGCTGAGTGCTGAAATCCGTCATTGCCAGGCCGTAGAAACTGACTGCACTCAACGCCATACCTGCCGTTGCCACGCAGCGCAATCCCAGCCGTGAAACCAACAGACCGGCAATCGGGCCGCTGAAGCCACTCGCCAGCATGACGGGTAGCATAAACAGCCCCGCCTGATACGGCGTTAAACCGTGAACAAACTGTAATTCCTGGGCCATCAGCAACTCGAACCCTACCAGGGTGATCATCGCAGTCATCGCCATTACCACGCCACTTAAGATAATGCGATGGGTGAACAACCGCATATCAATCATTGGGCGTGAGGCCGCGAGTTGAATACGCACAAATTTCCACAACAGCACTGCTCCGGTTAGCAGCGTCAATACGATAACCCCGGTCGCCATATGCCCTTTTAGCGCCGTTTTAGCACTGTAAACCAGCAGTAAAATCGCCACGATCAACATAATCGCATGGCCAAAATTTAACGACTGATCGCGACGTCCGCTCTGGCGTGGCACGTAACGTGCGGTCAAGGCCATCACCACCAGAACAATGGGCACATTGATTAAGAACACAGAGCCCCAGTAGAAATGCTCCAGCAACATACCACCGACTAAGGGACCAAATGCCGCACCGCCGGAACCGACGGCAGCCCAGACGCCAAGCGCCATATTGCGATGACGTTGTTCGGCAAAGGTGGCACGAATACCTGCCAGCGTCGCCGGAACGATCATCGCTGCACCAATGGCCAGCACGGCCCGGGTTGCGATTAGCCAGCCGGCACTGTGAGCAAACGCGGCAGCCAGCGAAGCCAGACCAAATAGCCCACCACCCAGCATCAACAAACGTTTAAAACCGATGCGATCGCCCAACGCCCCCATCGGTAACACCATACCGGCCATCACCAGAGAATAGATATCAATGATCCACAGCAGCTCGTTACCACTGGCACCCAGCGTCATACTCAGCGTGGGCGCGGCAACGTGCAGCACCGTTGCATCAATCGCAACAGGGATGTAGACCAGCACAATAATCACTAACGTTAACCACTGACGAAACATAAAACTCCCTACAAAACTGAAACTGGACACATGTCCAGCTTTAGCGATCCTACGGAAAATTGAACGCATGTCCAACTTTTTGTTAAACTGCCAATAATGTGAATATAGGGAGGAAGTATGAGCTATATGAATCGGGATGAACGTCGGGAATTGATCCTGCAGGCGGCAATGCGCGTGGCGCTTGAAGAAGGATTTACCGCCATGACCGTGAGACGCATTGCCGCAGAGGCTCAGGTAGCGACCGGGCAACTGCATCATCATTTTACCTCTGCCGGTGAGCTCAAATCCCAGGCTTTTGTCCGCTTGATCCGCACCCTTCTTGATGCCGAACTGGTCAGTGAAAATGCAACTTACCGTGAACGACTTCATGCCATGTTGGGAAGTGAAGACGGTGGGTTCGAACCGTATATCAAGCTGTGGCGCGAAGCGCAGATCCTGGCCGATAAGGACCCGGAAATCAAAAGCGCTTACCTGCTCACAATGCGTATGTGGCATGAAGAAACCGCTGCAATCATTACCCACGGGCAGAAAGCGGGTGAATTCTCCTCAGGGCCTGATGCCGCCGACGTCGCCTGGCGTTTAATTGCGCTGGTTTGCGGACTGGATGGGATGTATATGCTGGGCTTTGCAGAAATGGCCGATCCGGCTTTCGATCGCCACCTGGATCGCATGATAACGCTAGAGTTATTTATTTGATGTTATACATGAATTAACAATACATCTTTTCAGTTTACAATTAGTAACACTTAAGCAACGTGTTATTCCTCTGACACGCCGCGTTATTGCGCTTTTTTATCTATCCTTTCAGTCAATATTCCTAAAACTTTTCAATAATTTCTAATTAGCACCAGTGCGGAACCCCAGGCGTTTATTTATTGAACGACGTGCGCATGTGAGGAAAATATGTCATCACCAAATGAGAAGAATAATCGTTATCTTTTGACTGACTGGAAACCAGAAAATCCCGCTTTTTGGGAAAATAAAGGCAAACACATTGCGCGAAGAAACCTCTGGATATCAGTGAGTTGCTTACTACTCGCGTTCTGCGTCTGGATGTTATTTAGTGCGGTTGCGGTAAACTTAAATAAAATTGGTTTTAATTTCACCACCGATCAACTCTTTTTATTAACGGCATTACCCTCTCTGTCTGGCGCAATATTACGCGTCCCCTACTCCTTTATGGTACCTATATTTGGCGGCCGCCGTTGGACCGTTTTTAGTACGGTAATTCTGGTTATTCCCTGCGTATGGCTCGGTTTCGCTGTGCAAAATACCGCTACCCCTTTCGGTGTATTTATCATCATTGCGCTGATGTGTGGTTTTGCCGGTGCCAATTTTGCCTCCAGTATGGGGAATATCAGTTTCTTCTTCCCGAAAGCGAAGCAAGGCAGTGCGCTGGGCGTGAATGGCGGTCTCGGTAACCTTGGCGTCAGCGTGATGCAGTTAATCGCGCCGTTAGTCATTTTCCTACCCCTATTCACCTTTTTAGGGGTACAAGGCGTACCGCAGCCTGATGGTTCGTTATTGTCACTGGCAAACGCCGCATGGATTTGGGTTCCGCTGCTGCTGCTCTCAACGCTGGCTGCGGGCGTGGGAATGAATGACATCGCCAGTTCCAAGGCCTCAATCGCCTCTCAGTTACCGGTCCTTAAACGCTTTCATCTGTGGCTGCTAAGCCTGTTGTACCTTGCCACTTTCGGTTCGTTTATCGGCTTTTCAGCCGGTTTTGCCATGCTAGCGAAAACCCAGTTCCCCGACGTTAATATTCTGCAACTGGCGTTCTTTGGGCCGTTTATTGGCGCCCTGGCACGCTCGGCGGGCGGCGTTATCTCTGACAGGTTCGGCGGAGTACGGGTCACGTTAATCAACTTTATCTTTATGGCGCTGTTTAGTGCGCTGCTGTTTCTTACCCTCCCCGGCTCAGGAGAAGGAAATTTTGTTGCCTTCTATCTGGTGTTCATGGGCTTGTTCCTGACCGCGGGACTGGGCAGCGGTTCAACCTTCCAGATGATTGCAGTGATCTTTCGCAAAATCACCATCTACCGCGTGAAGCTGCAGGGTGGAACGGAAGAACAGGCCCAGCGTGAAGCGGTGACCGATACCGCAGCGGCACTGGGTTTTATCTCCGCCATCGGCGCCGTGGGGGGGTTCTTCATTCCAAAAGCCTTTGGTTCTTCTCTGGCGCTGACCGGTTCGCCGGTAGGAGCAATGAAAATCTTTTTAGTGTTTTACATCGTCTGCGTGCTGGTGACCTGGTTGGTCTATGGCCGCAAATCGCAAAAAAAATAACAACTATTTGGCCTGCAGATCGTAGGCAGCGTCCATTAGGAGCAGGAGAAATGTCATGAGTAAACTGTTGGATCGCTTTCGCTACTTTAAACAAAAGGGCGAGACATTTGCCGAGGGGCATGGGCAAGTGATGCACACCAACCGGGACTGGGAAGACAGCTATCGTCAACGCTGGCAGTTCGACAAAATTGTGCGGTCTACCCACGGCGTGAACTGTACCGGCTCATGCAGCTGGAAAATCTACGTCAAAAACGGGCTTGTGACCTGGGAAACACAACAAACTGACTACCCGCGAACCCGCCCTGACCTGCCCAACCATGAGCCACGCGGCTGCCCACGCGGTGCCAGCTATTCCTGGTATCTCTACAGCGCTAACCGACTAAAATACCCGCTGGTACGTAAACGTCTGATCGAACTGTGGCGTGACGCCCTGAGCCGCGAATCCGATCCGGTGCTGGCCTGGGAATCTATTATGAACGACCCGCAGAAGTGCCAGAGCTACAAACAGGTGCGCGGGCGCGGCGGGTTTATTCGTTCCAACTGGAAAGAGCTAAACCAACTGATTGCCGCCGCCAACGTCTGGACGGTAAAAACCTATGGCCCGGACCGGGTTGCCGGATTCTCACCCATTCCCGCCATGTCGATGGTTTCCTACGCGGCGGGTACGCGTTACCTCTCGCTGCTAGGTGGAACCTGCCTGAGCTTCTATGACTGGTACTGCGATTTACCGCCGGCATCACCCATGACCTGGGGTGAGCAGACCGACGTTCCGGAGTCAGCCGACTGGTATAACTCCAGCTATATCATTGCCTGGGGCTCAAACGTCCCACAAACCCGTACGCCAGACGCCCACTTCTTTACGGAAGTGCGTTACAAAGGCACCAAGACAATTGCCATTACGCCGGACTACTCGGAGGTCGCCAAGTTATGCGACCAGTGGCTGGCACCGAAACAAGGGACCGACAGCGCACTGGCCATGGCCATGGGGCACGTGATCCTCAAAGAATTCCACCTCGACAAACCCAGCGATTACTTCCTCAATTACTGCCGCCGCTACACCGATATGCCCATGCTGGTCCTGCTGGATGCCCGCGAAGATGGTAGTTTTGTTCCTGGTCGAATGATGCGTGCTTCAGACCTGATAGATGGTCTGGGTGAAACCAACAACCCGGAGTGGAAAACCGTAGCGTTTAACAGCAACGGTGAACTGGTCGTGCCGAACGGTTCGATTGGCTTTCGTTGGGGTGAAAAAGGGAAATGGAACCTGGAGCCGCTGGCGGCTGGCGCGGAAACGGAACTGTCGTTGTCATTGCTCGGACAGCACGATAACGTGGCCGGTGTCGCTTTCCCTTACTTTGGCGGCAATGAAAACCCACATTTTCGCAGCGTGAAGCAGGAACCGGTACTGATTCGACAATTGCCGGTAAAACGTCTCACCCTCGCGGATGGCAGCGTTTGCCCGGTGGTCAGCGTCTATGATCTGGTACTGGCAAATTATGGTCTGGACCGTGGACTGGATGATATCCATAGCGCGAAAGATTACACCGAAGTTAAAGCCTACACACCGGCCTGGGGCGAACAAATTACGGGTGTTCCGAGCCGTCATATCGAACAAATCGCCCGTGAGTTTGCCGATACCGCACACAAAACCCACGGTCGCTCGATGATCATCCTCGGTGCGGGTGTGAACCACTGGTACCACATGGACATGAACTATCGAGGGATGATCAACATCCTGGTGTTCTGTGGCTGTGTCGGACAAAGCGGCGGCGGCTGGGCACACTATGTGGGTCAGGAGAAACTGCGCCCGCAAACCGGCTGGTTGCCATTGGCCTTTGCGCTGGACTGGAACCGTCCACCGCGCCAGATGAACAGTACCTCGTTTTTCTACAACCACTCCAGCCAGTGGCGTTATGAGAAAGTCACCGCGCAGGAGCTGCTCTCTCCGTTGGCCGATGCCTCGAAGTTCACCGGACATCTGATCGACTTCAACGTCCGCGCCGAGCGGATGGGCTGGCTACCGTCTGCTCCGCAACTCAACCTTAACCCACTCACGGTAAAAGCAAAGGCACAACAAGCCGGATTATCCCCTGCTGAATATACCGCGCAGGCGCTGAAATCCGGTGATATCCGCTTTGCCTGCGAACAACCTGACAGCGGCAAAAACCATCCACGTAACCTGTTCGTCTGGCGTTCTAACCTGTTGGGCTCTTCCGGTAAAGGGCATGAATACATGCTCAAATATCTGCTGGGTACTGAAAGCGGGATTCAGGGTGAAGCGCTTGGCGAAACCGATGGCATTAAACCGGAGGAAGTGGAATGGCAGTCGGCGGCGATTGAAGGCAAGCTCGACCTGTTGGTGACGCTCGACTTCCGCATGTCCAGCACCTGTCTGTTCTCCGATATCGTGTTACCTACCGCCACCTGGTATGAAAAAGACGATATGAATACCTCGGATATGCATCCGTTTATTCACCCGCTGTCGGCTGCAGTCGATCCTGCCTGGGAGTCAAAAAGCGACTGGGAAATTTATAAAGGCATCGCCAAGGTGTTTTCTGAGGTGTGTGTCGGCCATCTGGGACAAGAAACCGATGTGGTACTGCAACCGCTGCAGCACGACTCCCCAGCTGAACTGGCGCAGCCGTTTGATATTTTGGACTGGCGTAAAGGCGAATGCGACCTTATTCCGGGTAAGACCGCGCCCAATATCGCCGTTGTGGAGCGTGATTATCCCGCCACTTACGAACGCTTCACCTCGCTCGGGCCGTTGATGGACAAGCTCGGCAACGGTGGGAAAGGTATTGCGTGGAATACCCAGGCAGAGGTCGATTTCCTCGGCAAGTTGAATTACACCAAGCGCGAAGGTCCGGCGAAAGGCCGCCCGCTGATCGACACCGCGCTGGATGCCTCGGAAGTGATCCTCGCACTGGCGCCGGAAACCAACGGTCAGGTGGCGGTGAAGGCGTGGGAAGCGCTGGGGGCAATGACCGGTCGGGACCATACGCATCTGGCGTTGAACAAAGAAGACGAAAAGATTCGTTTTCGCGACATTCAGGCGCAGCCGCGCAAAATCATCTCCAGCCCGACCTGGTCGGGTCTTGAAAGCGAGCACGTCTCCTATAACGCCGGTTATACCAACGTGCATGAGCTGATCCCATGGCGCACCCTGTCGGGTCGTCAGCAACTGTATCAGGATCACGCGTGGATGCGCGCCTTCGGGGAAAGTCTGGTGGCGTATCGTCCACCCATTGATACCCGTAGCGTCAGCGAAATGCGTGAGATACCGCCAAACGGCTTCCCGGAGAAAGCACTCAACTTCCTGACGCCGCACCAGAAATGGGGCATCCACTCTACCTACAGTGAAAACCTGCTGATGCTAACGCTGTCACGTGGCGGGCCGATTGTCTGGATCAGTGAAACTGATGCTAAGGAGTTAGGTATTGAAGACAACGACTGGATCGAAGCTTTCAATGCAAACGGAGCACTAACCGCACGCGCGGTGGTCAGCCAGCGTGTACCGCCAGGCATGACCATGATGTACCACGCACAGGAACGAATCATGAATATACCCGGCTCCGAAGTCACCGGAATGCGCGGCGGTATTCATAACTCCGTCACCCGTGTGTGTCCTAAACCGACCCACATGATTGGCGGCTATGCGCAGTTGGCGTACAGCTTCAACTATTACGGAACAGTCGGCTCTAACCGCGATGAGTTCATCATGATTAGGAAAATGAAAAATATTAACTGGCTGGATGATGAAGGTCGCGATCAGGTACAGGAGGCGAAAAAATGAAAATACGCTCACAGGTAGGCATGGTTCTGAATCTGGATAAGTGCATCGGCTGCCACACCTGCTCCGTCACCTGCAAAAACGTCTGGACCGGGCGTGAAGGGATGGAATATGCGTGGTTTAACAACGTCGAGACAAAACCCGGCATTGGTTACCCGAAAAACTGGGAGGACCAGGAAGAGTGGCAAGGCGGCTGGGTGCGCGATGTTAACGGTAAGATCAGACCGCGCCTGGGCGGCAAGATGGGGGTCATCACCAAAATTTTCGCCAACCCTGTCATTCCGCAAATCGATGATTATTACGAGCCGTTTACCTACGATTACCAGCACTTGCACAGTGCGCCGGAAGGCAAAAATCAGCCCACTGCCCGCCCGCGCTCGCTGATTGATGGTAAACGGATGGACAAAATTATCTGGGGCCCAAACTGGGAAGAATTACTTGGCGGTGAATTCTCAAAACGTGCCCGTGACCGTAACTTCGAGAAGATGCAAAAGGAGATGTACGGTCAGTTTGAAAACACCTTCATGATGTATTTGCCACGCCTGTGCGAACACTGCCTGAACCCAAGCTGTGTCGCCACCTGCCCGAGTGGCGCTATCTATAAGCGTGAAGAAGATGGCATCGTGCTGATCGACCAGGATAAGTGCCGTGGTTGGCGTTTGTGCATCAGCGGTTGTCCGTATAAGAAAATCTACTTTAACTGGAAGAGCGGCAAGTCAGAAAAATGCATCTTCTGCTATCCACGTATTGAATCCGGCCAACCTACCGTGTGTTCCGAAACCTGCGTCGGACGTATTCGCTATCTTGGCGTGCTGCTGTACGATGCCGATCGCATCGAGGAAGCGGCCAGCACCGAACATGAAACCGATCTTTATGAGCGTCAGTGCGATGTGTTCCTTAACCCGCACGATCCGGCCGTCATTGAAGAAGCGCTGAAACAGGGTATTCCGCACAACGTGATTGAGGCGGCTCAGCGTTCACCGGTTTACAAAATGGCGATGGACTGGAAGCTGGCACTGCCGCTGCACCCGGAATACCGCACTCTGCCGATGGTCTGGTATGTGCCGCCGTTGTCACCGATTCAGTCTTACGCTGATGCCGGTGGTCTGCCGCACAATGGCAACATTCTGCCCGCGGTTGAGTCACTGCGAATCCCTGTCCAGTACCTCGCCAACATGCTCAGTGCAGGTGATACCGGTCCGGTACTGCGCGCCCTGAAACGCATGATGGCGATGCGTCACTACATGCGCTCGCAAACCGTGGAAGGTGTAACCGATACCCGTGCAGTTGAGGAAGTGGGCTTAACCGTTGAACAGGTTGAGGAGATGTACCGCTATTTGGCCATTGCCAACTACGAAGACCGCTTTGTGATCCCAACCAGCCATCGTGAAATGGCGCGTGACGCTTTCCCGGAGAAAAACGGGTGCGGCTTCACCTTCGGCGACGGCTGTCACGGCTCGGACACCAAGTTCAATCTGTTTAACAGTAGCCGCATTGACGCTATCGATATCACCGAAGTACGCGATAAAGCGGAGGGTCAATGATGCAAATCCTCAAGGTTATCGGTCTGCTGATGGAATATCCGGACGCGTTGCTCTGGGAGTGCAAAGATGACGCTTTCGCGCTGGTCGCCAGTGATGCGCCCATGCTAAGCGGCTTTACCCACGAGCTGCTCAATGCCCCGTTACTGGATAAGCAAGCCGAATGGTGTGAAGTATTTGACCGTGGACGCGCCACCTCACTGCTGTTGTTCGAGCATGTGCATGCCGAATCCCGCGACCGCGGTCAGGCGATGGTCGACCTGCTGGCCCAGTACGAAAAAGTTGGGCTTCAACTCAACTGTCGCGAACTGCCGGATCACCTGCCGCTGTATCTGGAATATTTAAGCGTGCTGCCTGAAGCAGAAGCCAAAGAGGGATTGCAGAACGTTGCACCGATACTGGCGCTGCTCGGCGGTCGGTTAAAACAGCGCGATACCCCCTGGTATCAACTGTTTGACGCCCTGCTGTTGCTTGCCGGAAGCCCTCTATCAAGTGACAGTGTCACGAAGCAGGTTGGTGCTGAAACCCGCGATGATACCCGTCAGGCACTGGATGCCGTCTGGGAAGAGGAACAGGTGAAATTTATTGAGGATAATGCGACTGCCTGTGACAGTTCACCGTTACAAAACTATCAACGACGCTTTAGCCAGGACGTGGCACCACAATATGTCGACGTCAGCGCGGGAGGCCCGAAATGATACAGTATCTGAACGTCTTTTTTTACGACATCTACCCGTATCTGTGCGGTACAGTGTTTATCCTCGGGAGTTGGTTACGCTACGACTACGGACAGTACACCTGGCGTGCCTCCTCCAGCCAGATGCTGGATAAACGCGGTATGGTGCTATGGTCAAACTTGTTCCATATCGGCATTTTGGGGATCTTCTTTGGACACCTGTTTGGCATGTTAACCCCACACTGGATGTATGCCTGGTTCCTGCCAGTTGCCGTGAAACAACAGATGGCGATGATTGCCGGCGGTCTGTGTGGCGTATTGACGCTGGTAGGCGGCGCGGGTCTGCTGGTGCGCCGTCTGACGAACTCGCGTATTCGCGCAACGTCCTCCACTGCAGATATCCTGATCCTGTGTATCCTGTTGATTCAGTGTATCCTCGGCCTGACCACTATCCCGTTTTCGGCACAACATCCGGACGGCAGTGAAATGCTGAAACTGGTGGGCTGGGCGCAGTCGGTCGTCACCTTCCAGGGCGGTGCGTCTGCGCATCTGGATGGCGTGGCGTTAATCTTCCGGGTACACCTGGTGCTGGGGATGACGATTTTCCTGCTGTTCCCGTTCACTCGTCTGGTTCACGTCTGGAGCGCACCGGTTGAGTATTTCACCCGCCGTTACCAGATAGTACGTTCTCGCCGATAAATGTCTCTGATGCCAGATGACGATAGAACTTTCCCGGCCTACAGCAAGATTATGTAGGCCGGAAAAGATGCAGAGCGTCGCCATCTGGCATTTAGCACGTTATGATGCTTCTCCATTCCAGGAGAACGCCAATGAAACCACAGGTTTACCACGTTGATGCCTTTACCTCAGAACCCTTTCGCGGCAATTCAGCGGGGGTTGTACTGCATGCTGATGGCCTGAGTGACGCCCAGATGCAGTTGATTGCGCGTGAGCTGCGCCATTCGGAAACGGCTTTTCTACTGACCAGTGACGACAGCGATGTTCGTATTCGCTACTTCACGCCAACGGTCGAAGTGCCCATCTGTGGGCATGCTACCGTCGCCGCGCATTATGTTCGCGCCAACGTGCTGGGGCTGGGTGATACGACCGTCTGGCAAACGTCACTTGCCGGTCGGCACCGGGTCGACGTACATACGCACGGCGCTGACTACCGCATCAGCCTGGAGCAAGGGAAACCTGTTTTTGAGGCGCCGCTGGATGGGGCCATTCGCCGCGCGATTATTAACGCGCTGCACCTCACTGAAGACGATATGCTGCCTGGGTTGCCGATTCAGGTAGCATCTACCGGGCATTCAAAAGTGATGATCCCACTGAAGCCCGAGGTGAATATTGACGCCCTTTCCCCTGACCTGCCCGCGCTGACGGCAATTAGCAAAGAGATTGGCTGTAACGGCTTCTTCCCGTTTCAACTCCGTCCGGGCGAAAACGCAACCGATGGCCGCATGTTTTCACCGGCTATCGGAATTGTGGAAGATCCGGTTACCGGCAACGCGAATGGTCCAATGGGGGCCTGGCTGGTACACCATAACCTGATGGCCCATGATGGCAAAACGTTGCATGTTCAGGGGCACCAGGGGCGTGCGCTGGGACGCGACGGTGTGGTTGATGTGGCGGTAATAATCCGTGATAACCAGCCAGAAAAAGTGACGATTTCCGGCTCTGCAGTGATCCTGTTTCACGCCGAATGGGCGATCGATTTTTAAATCTTCAGGTAGGCCGGATAAGGCGATTACGCCGCATCCGGCATTAATTCTGATGCCCCTATTTTCCCGCCTCCGGATGCGTATCAAACGCCGCCATTACTGTCGCCAGTTCCTCCTCGCTAAAGCCGTGTTTTACATCGTCAACGCCCAGGCCGAAGCGTTCCTGCAACAGCGTATACAAGCTGGCAACGTCAGGCAGATTAATCTGCTCTACCGCGTGACCATCCTGATAATGAGTAAAGTGGAAATTGGTCAACGTCAGCTTGCCGCCGTCGGGTAAATGGCGACACATCAGCAAATGGTGGCGGAAATGCGACTGCGGCCAGTGTGCAGACCAGAAATTACCCATCAGATAATCGCTGTGATGTTGCACCACCAGATCGAATCGGTACATTGACTGCCAGTGATCATGATGGCGGAACTGCAATATCCAGTCTTCCCCCTCCTGAATCAGGCGATATTCGCCGTGTGGCGTCTTCTGCTCAATGTTAGCCTGCAGACGAATCGGCGCTGTCAGCGTTTGTCCGCCAAATCCAACATCAGCGATCCACTGTTCACCCTGTAATTCAACCAGTAACAGGCGATGTGTACGCGGCGGTAGGCTTGACGGATTCGCCAATACCACGCGTCCCAGCAAACTGCGTACGGTAAAGCCGATGTCGCGCAGCGCCCGTTCAAATACACCATTTTGTTCAAAGCAATAGCCACCGCGGCGAGCAGTGACCAACTTCTCTTCAAGGGACACATCGTCAAGCTGCATTTCACGCGGCAGCAGCACATCAAGATTTTCAAAGGGTATGGCACCGTTATGCAGTAAGTGCAGCGCTCTCAACGTTTCAATGTCGACGTTGGGCACACCTGGCCAGCCAATACGGGCAAAATAAGCGTTTAAAAAAGGCGTCATACGGGATTCCTGTTTGTTGAATGTTGTACTTATAACGCATTTTTAATTTTACGCTGTCGCTTTTGTGCGCTGTTCCCCCCGGCGAGGCGACAAAATCGCTAATCCCGTTACTATCTATGTTTATTGTGATGTCATTTTTATTCTGCCGAGGAGTCGCTATGAGTCATTTTCGTCCGGTTGAATTACAACACGCCAGCCGACTGCTTAATCACGGCCCCACCATTTTGATAACCAGTCGTGACGCGAATACAGAACGGCGTAATGTGATGGCGGCCGCGTGGTCAATGCCCGTGGAATTTGATCCGCCGCGGGTAGCCATTGTTGTCGACAAGACTGCCTGGTCGCGCGAACTGATCGAACGTAGCGGTCAATTTGGCATTGTTATTCCAGGTGTTGCCGCGACGAACTGGACCTATGCCGTAGGGAGTGTTTCCGGTCGAATAGAAGATAAGTTCAACTGCTACGGCATTCCGGTAGTCAAAGGCCCGGTATTGGGGCTGCCGCTAGTAGAAGCCAAGTGTCTCGCCTGGATGGAATGCCGCCTGCTTCCTGCCACAGCGGCTCAGGACAAATATGACACCTTGTTTGGCGAAGTGGTCTCGGCTGCCGCTGATGAGCGAGTCTTCGTGGAAGGTCGTTGGCAGTTTGATGATGGCAAACTTAATACCCTGCATCACCTTGGTGCCGGAACATTTGTCACCAGCGGGAAACAGGTTACTGCCGGTAAATAATCACCGACAAATGGATGGCAGATCCGCCTGTCATCCCCATCAGCCTTCTCAAAACTTCCGAAAAACCAGTCAGATAAATCGTTTCCCTTACCTTGCCGAATCATTCATGTGAATTATAGTTAATCGTGCACTAAGTCAAATATTGGTTCAAAACGCAATCCGTTAAAGCAGCATCCCCCCAGAACTGGACTTATGAAGTGTCAGAGAGGTTTTACGATGCAACTTAATAGAATCGCACAAAGCTTTATACTTGCTGGGTTATTAACGTCTTTTGCTGTTCCCGTCATGTCTGCTGAAGCCCCAAAAGAGGCGACGGCAGCCACGCAACAAGCCAACAATGCACTCTACAATCAACTCCCCTTTTCTGATAACACCGACTTTACCGACGCGCACAAAGGCTTTATCGCCCCGATTCCTCAGGACGTGATCAAAGGTGAACAAGGCAACGTTATCTGGAATCCGCAACAGTACGCGTTTATTAAGGAAGGCGATAAGGCACCGGATACGGTAAACCCGAGCTTGTGGCGCCAGTCTCAGTTGATCAATATCAGCGGGTTGTTTGAAGTCACGGAGGGAGTCTATCAGATCCGTAACCTCGATTTGTCGAATATGACCATCATCGAAGGTAAAGAAGGTATCACCGTTGTTGACCCATTAGTGTCGGCAGAAACGGCCAAAGTCGGCATGGATCTCTACTTTAAAAACCGTGGCAAAAAACCGGTTGTCGCGGTGATTTATACCCACAGCCACGTCGACCATTACGGTGGTGTGCGCGGTGTTGTTGATGAAGCCGATGTTAAAGCAGGCAAAGTGAAGGTCTATGCGCCTGCCGGTTTTATGGAAGCAGCGGTTGCTGAAAACATCATGGCCGGTAACGTCATGAGCCGCCGCGCCAGCTACATGTACGGCAACCTGCTAAAACCGGATGCTAAAGGCCAGGTCGGCGCGGGACTGGGAACCACCACTTCCGCAGGGACGGTTACACTGATTGCGCCAACGAATATCATCGAGAAAGATGGGCAAAAAGAGGTTATTGATGGCCTGACCTATGACTTCATGTTGGCTCCAGGCTCCGAAGCGCCTTCAGAAATGTTGTGGTACATCGAAGAGAAAAAACTCATCGAATCGGCTGAAGATGTCACCCATACCCTGCACAACACCTACTCTCTGCGCGGTGCAAAAATTCGCGAACCGTTGCCGTGGTCCAAATATATCAACGAAGCAATTGTTCGCTGGGGTGATAAAGCGGAAATTCTGATGGCACAGCACCATTGGCCGACCTGGGGCAATGACAAGGTGGTGAGCCTACTGAAAAGCCAACGCGATCTGTACCGTTATATTAACGACCAGACGCTGCGCATGGCCAATGAAGGTCTGACCCGTGATGAAATCGCGGCGAACTTTACGTTGCCGGATTCACTGGCACACACCTGGGCGAACCGCGGGTACTATGGCTCCGTTAGCCATGATGTGAAAGCCACCTACGTGCTGTACCTCGGCTGGTTTGACGGCAACCCAGCCACACTTGATGAACTGCCGCCGGAAGAAGCGGCGAAGAAATTCGTCGACTATATGGGCGGTGCGGATGCCATTCTGCAAAAAGCAAAAGCTGACTACGATCAGGGCAACTATCGCTGGGTTGCACAGGTGGTGAGCAAAGTCGTATTTGCCGATCCGAACAACCAGGCCGCGCGAAACCTGGAAGCCGATGCGCTGGAACAATTAGGCTATCAGGCAGAGTCTGGTCCGTGGCGTAACTTCTACCTGACGGGCGCACAAGAACTGCGCAACGGCGTGGTGAAAGGCCCGACGCCGAATACGGCCAGTCCGGATACTGTCCGCGCCATGACGCCAGAAATGTTCTTCGACTACCTGGCGGTACATATTAACGGGCAGAAAGCGGGCGATGCGAAATCAGTATTCAATATCGACCTTGGTAGCGATGGTGGTAAATACAAACTGGAGCTGGAAAACGGTGTTCTGAACCATACCGCTAATTCCGAAGCGAAAGATGCGGATGCCACTATCGCGCTCAATCGCGATACGCTGAACAAAATCATCCTCAAGGAAGTGACGCTGAAGCAGGCGCAAGACAGCGGTGACGTGAAAATTACCGGAGACGGCGCCAAGCTCGACGCCATGCTCGGTTACATGGACAAATTTGAATTCTGGTTCAATATTGTCACGCCATAATGGCATCAAAAACGGGCGAATGACTCGCCCGTTTTTTCTCACATACTGTAACCGGGTTTTTTAATCAACGTGTCCATCTGCGGCACGATTTCCGCATCCCATACGGCTTGCCACGCCTCAGGCTCAATCTCATTCAATGCCACGCTGACTGAGCTGTCTTTGCTTTGCAAATGACGAATAATGACATCTGTAATATCCGCCGCCAGCGCGGTTTTTTGTTCATCAGTAAGGGCGCGAGGAAAACATTTAATATCGATATGCGGCATTGCAGGTTCCTTATTGTTTTGGGCAAAAAAGCTATCACCTAATATGCGCCAGTTAGCAAAATTCCTCCAGACGTCTTTGGTCTACAATGATGCTCAGATGCACAACGTTACCGGCCTGGCAAACGTTGAAAGCCGATTTCGACGATCGGCTTTTTCAAAACTACCCGCGTTAATTCTTACAAACAAACCGCTCACCAAACGCAATATCTTGCCGCAGTTCGCTTTGCATTGCCTCGAGTGCATCCTGCTCAATGCGGCTCAGGTCAGTTAGCGCAATAACGCGAGATACACCGTTGACGCCCAATTCTACTGGCTGGGCAAAAAAACGGGCGTATGGGCTGCCGCTTTCTACATATGCGCATTCCACAATGCCTTGTTCCCCACTCAGTGCACGGAGTAACGACAAACAAAAACGTGCGGCTGCCTGCCCCATTGATAATGTGGCCGACCCGGCTCCCGCTTTAGCCTCGACGACCCGAGTCCCGGCATGTTGTACCTGGTCTGTCAGCGCACGGATCTCGTCATCGGAAAGTTTTATCTCCGTAAGCTGCGAGAACAACGGCAGGATCGTGACGCCCGAATGCCCGCCGATGACCGGAACCTCAACGTCCCACACGCTGCAGCCTTTCATTTGTGCAACAAACGTATTTGCGCGAATAACATCCAACGTGGTGATGCCAAAGAGCTTGCTTTTATCGTAGACGCCAGCCTTTTGCAGGACATTAGCGGCAATCGCCACTGTGGTATTAACCGGGTTAGTAATAATACCAATACAGGCATCCGGGCATATTTTTGCGACATCACCAATAAGCTGATGAATAATATTGGCATTAATACTGAAGAGGTCAGAACGATCCATTCCCGGCTTACGGGCAATACCAGCACAGACAATAACAATATTTGCACCATCTAACGCATGTTGGATCTAAGTGCCACAATATCCGTGAATATGCACATCGGTTGGGATATGGCTTAAATCAACAGCAATCCCTGGGGTTGCTGTTGATATATCGTAGAGTGCGAGTTCAGACCCCTCTGGCATGTTTAATTTAAGGAGTAACGACAAAGCTTGCCCTATTCCTCCGGCAGCGCCAAGAAGCGTAACTTTCATATAATATCCTTTACAAGGTTATCGACAGATATAATCAACCACGCGATGTTTCAGATAAACATCACGGTAAAATAATCGCTAATAACAAATCAATAATTATTCCTAAAAATCAAAATACGCCAAGCATTGGCCAATAATACAATGCGCATAATGCATAAATCAGACAAGCAATCGCACACAGTACAATACCGACGCGCGGATAATCATTGATAGCAACCTTCCCGGTACCAAAGACCAACACGCCCGGAATGGTGTTATAAAACATCAATAATGGATAAGCGCCAATAATCATCCCACCCGGTAACGCCAGCATTGCCGGTGGCAGACCTGCCGCATGGGCAATACCAATTAGTACAGGCAACATTGCTGCCGCCATCGCGGTCGTGCCCACAAAGAAAATATGCATGTATTGCACGACGATAAGCACGACAATCAGCAAGGCGATGGTACTCAGCGTGGATAAACCCAGATGGTTAAAGATCAACATCGATATCCATTCTGCCGCACCGGTTTTCATCAAAATAGCCCCCATACTGACACCGCCGCCGCAAATGAACAGCACTTGCCACGACACGCCTTTATTGGCTTCCGACCAATTAATCACGCCAATTTTAGGAAAGAAGAGCAGACAAGCCCCCAGCATACAGGCCGTGGTAGAATCGACACCTATCCAATCACCGGTGACCCACAGGAAGACCACGCCGAGGAAAATCCACAACGTTTTCCACTCGGCCGCAGACATTTTTCCCATCCCGTCCAGACTGTCTTTAATCAGTTGCTCTCCACCGGGGATATGCGATTGCTCAGGCGGATAAGCAAACTGCAGGTAGATCCAGGTAATAAACGTCATCAGTAATGCTGGCGGGAATCCGACTATCAAAAAATCCAGATAGGAGATCATTGGCCCACCGGCATTATGAATAAATTCAACGGTAATGGGGTTTGGTAAATTGGCTGTCAAAATACCGCCGCTGATCGTGGAATTAGTAAACGACATGGTGAGCAGCAAATTAACTGCAAATTTTGTTCGCCCTTCTTCTTTAAATAACGCAATCAAATTCAGACAAATGGGTAGCAGTATCGCGACTCTTGGCGTGGACGACGGAATAAAGAATGCCAGCACAATATTCGCAATGGTCACCCCCAGTGTTAAATTACGCACGCTACTGCCGGTAACTTTAAGTATTAAAAAAGTAATCCGTTCCGCTAAGCGTGTTTTGGTTAGCGCCACAGCCATAATAAATGCGCCAACCAGAAGATAAGAGGAAGATGAAGAAAATCCCGACAGTGCCATTTTTAAGCTGCATACTTTTAATAATACGGCAGCAGGAACAATCAGTAAGCTTGAAACAACAATGGGGATGGGTTCGGATAAGAACAGGATAAAAACACCCGCAAACAATACCAGCGCATGCTTCCCCTCCATGGAAAGTCCTGCCATGGGAAATGTATAGGTAATCGCCATCGCCAGGATCGCTAACGGAATTCCCCACCGTTTCTTAAACGACAACGCTTTTATTTTTTCTGCCATTATTATTAGCCTATTTGAGCAAGCCAGCCACAAACGTGGCTGGCATCTGTAGAGTTAACCCGGATAAACAGCGTCAATCGTTTCGCAGCCTTTCGCCGCGAGCGCTTTATCCACCCAACTGCGATCGGCTTTTCCGGTCTGCGCCGCAACCAGTTTTGCATGGTCGTTGGCAGAAAACTTGCGAGCTTCTTCCAGCAATTTTGCCGCATCATGTTTAGGGATCACAATGACGCCATCACTGTCACCGACGATAATATCGCCCGGCGTAACGTGAATATTGCCGCAGGCTACAGGAACATTGACTTCGCCTGGACCTTCTTTGAATGGGCCGCCAGGGGTGTGACCTGTCGCATAAACTGGAACCCCCATTGCATAGATGGTATCAAGATCACGCATTGGTCCGTCCAGCACGATGCCCGCAATGCCTTGAGATTTGGCGTAGGCGACCATGATCTCGCCCATCAGCGACTGGCTGCTGTCCCCTTCGTTGGAAACGATCAGAATGTCGCCAGGTTTAATCATGTTCAGCGCTTTATGCATCATCAGATTGTCGCCAGGACGCGCTTTTACCGTCAGCGCAACACCAACCATATTTTGTTCCGCAGGTGCCGTCATGCGTCGGATGCGGCAATTCATCGCGCTCAGTCGCCCCATACAGTCGGCAATATTTGCTGCTGGTATGGTTTTGAAACCTTCGATAACATCAGCTGTAGGCAGTTCACGTTGAGTAAAGACTCTGAATCCAATAGACATTTTATTCTCCAGTACGTCGTAAATATTATTTAATCAGGTGGTTAACACACAGACTCGGGGATAGTGGTTTTCCGTTAAGGAAATTAATCACGTTGTCAGCGGCATGCGCAGCCATCGCGTCTAACGCATCAGGCGTGGACCCGCCAACATGCGGGGTCATAACAACGGTGGGTTGTGAGGCAATAGCATCGCTGAGGGGCAGTGGTTCATTAACGAAAGTGTCCAGACCTGCACCTGCAATTTTTCCACTCTGCAAAGCCGCTACCAGCGCATTTTCATCAATCAGCGGCCCTCTGGCGGTATTAACCAGAATTGCACCATCAGGCAGTAGTGAAAGCGCCTCTTCGTTAATCAGATTTCGGGTAGCGGGAACCAGCGGACAATGTAGGCTGAGCACCTGGCTTTGGCGAAGCAACGCCGGTAAATCGTTGACAAGTGTGACCTGTTCGATTGGGCTGGCCTTGAGCATGGGATCGTAAGCGACGACCTTCATGCCCAGCGCTATACAGAATTGCGCCAGCGTTTGTCCTATTTGGCCAAAACCCACCAATCCCAAAGTGCGTCCACTTAATTGTTGGCCGTTTCCGGCGCGGCTCCAGTTCCCTGTGCGTAAATCTCGGTCATAGGATGCAATGCGCCTGGCGGCCGCCAGCATGAGCCCTAATGCCAGTTCGGCAACCGATTGTGAGTTTGTTCCCGGCGTCACGAGGACGGGAATATTTCGTTCCGTCGCCGCATCGACATCAATGTTGCTTACGCCTACGCCATGTTTGGTGATGACTTTCAGCGTTGGACAAGCACGGATAGCTTCGCCCGTTAGCGCCATCGTGCGTGAAATAACAGCATCAACAGGCTCAGTGGATAAAATCGACAGGATCGCCTGCGGATCCGTTGAATCATTTACATAGATTATTTTACAGTCAGCATCTATTAGTTTTTTAACACCCTTCGGCGCCAGTTTTGGTGCCGTCATTAATACGGTAAAACGCATCCTCTTCTCCTTGCCATAGTCGGGATGGGAGATTTTTACCCCAGGACAAGGCGACGCAACAGGCAATAATATTGATAGCGGCAATAACTTTTCGTTAAATAGCGTAAAAACAAAATTCGCTTATAAACATCATAAAATACAGTTGGTTGTATTAATTCACCAGGATGTTATTGCGTAATAATGCGGAACTGACAGGCGGCATGGTTCACACATTTCGCCGTATTTTCTTACTTTTTATGCAAGAGAAAACGTCATCTTTTTGCTGTCAGGTCAAAAAATAATGGCGCGTCATTCTCTACCATGCTGTGACGCTAATACCGGGCGGATGGGAAAAGGTGCTGTAGAGTCATGAATCTCAATATTCGCGATTTGACGTTTTTTTATGTTATTGCAGAAGTGGGTAGCCTCGCTCAAGCCTCAGAACGCCTTGGGCGCTCGCAACCTGCGCTGTCAAAATGCATCCAGCGTCTGGAAGAGGAAGTGGGTACACAATTATTGACCCGCAGCGGGCACGGTATAACGCTTACCGCCGCGGGTGAGTTACTGCGCGAACGGGCCAGAAAGCTCTGCTTTTTTATGGAGCAAACGGAACAGGACCTCGAAAACTATGTTCGCGGGGTGTCAGGCAAAATACGTATAGGCTGTGTACCGACTGTCGCTGAATATCTCATTCCTAAGCTTTGTCAGGCTTTTCTGACAGAAAACCCCCTCGCTATGCTCGAAATTGTTCCCGGAGTAAATAATTATCTCTGGGATAATCTGCAGAATTATCAGTTAGATATCATTATTGTTACTAAAACGATTAGCTATGAGAACGCTATTATTTACCCGATAATGGAGGATGCTGTGGTTTTAGTCGGCAGCTGCGAGCATCCTATTTTTACAAAAGAGTTGAAGTCAATTACGCCTCAAGACCTTGTCGAATACAAATGGTTGTTATCGGGGAAAAATACGGCCTCCCGACGCTGGATCGATCAGTTTTTTATTAGCCGGGGGCTTCCGCCACCGCGAGCCCAGATAGAAACATCATCGTTCCATCTCATGCCAAAAATCCTTGCGGCAAATAAAGAATTACTGGGCTTCATACCCCGGCGTAATTTGACCAAGGGCGGCGTGGTATATAAACAATTGAAGGAAATCCCGCTGGAAGGAACAGCAAATTCCCGTCATTTTATTCTTGGTCGACTCAAGGATCGCAGCCCCTCTCCCATCACAGAACGACTTATCAGGATGATCCGCGAACAGGGGCAAGACATGTTTTAAGCGTTCATCGCGTCAAATAATTCTGTTATTTTTCAGTACAGTACGCAGCCGCGGGATTTGACAAACCGCGTCCGCGATGGCGCTGATATTGGGCGTATTGTCCTGAAACCATTCATGTCCTGGCCCCCAGGTGCGCATAACAGCAATATAAACATCCAGCAACGTGAGCTGATCGCCAAACGCGTACGGTTCGGCGCTTAGCTGGTCATTCAGCCACATATAAAGCGATTTACGGTACTCAATGCAGCCCTTTTTCAACTGAGCCGGGGCGTCCGGTGCCCAGCGTTGTGGGTAATCGGCATAGGTAAACGTGGGATAGACATTTGCCACCAGCCAAATCAACAGGCGCTGAAATTGTTGACGTTCCACATGTCCGACAGGCGGCGCCAGTTCGGGCCTGCTGTCCAGAATCATCAGCGCAACAGCCGCCGTTTCCGTCATCACATTGCCATTTTCCAGTATCAGTGTGGGCACCTGACACAGCGGATTCATAGTTTTTAGCAACGCCCGCGACGGCCCGTCGCTGTCAAAGCCGTCCACATTAATAAAGCTGTAAGGGATCTCCGCCAGTGTAAGCATCACTTCACTGATGGCCGATCCCCAGCCCGGTACCCCATAGACCTTAATCATGTTGCAACCCCTCAATGTTAAAACCCTAAGTGTAGAGCAGCATTCGACAATCTATGCAGCCGGAATTATTACTCTCATAATAACAATGCCGGAGACTACAACCGTCATAACGGATACGGGAGAGAATAAGAGATGCGTTCGAGTATGTTTGAATATATGAGCATTTTTGTGCAGGTTGTCGAACAAGGTGGTTTTGCCAAAGCCGCTGATGTGTTGCACCTGCACCGCCCCGCGGTGACGAAAGCAATTCAGCATCTTGAGGACGATCTGGGGACGAAACTCCTAAACCGAACGACGCGGAAGGTTACCCTGACCGAAGAAGGTGACGCATTTTACCGGCGGACCAAGGCACTGCTGGGTGACGTGGATGACATCATGGCCTCTTTCTCACCAACACGGCCTCCGCGTGGAAAGCTCAGGATCAACGCGCCACTGTCGTTGGCTCACTCGATTATCGTTCCCGCGCTAAGCGACTTTCAGTCACGCTATCCGGACGTTGAGATTGTTCTCACCTCCACTGACCGCAAAATTGATCTGCTTGCGGAGGGGATCGACTGCATGATCCGCATTGGAGAATTGCAGGACTCCTCGCTAATATCCCGACGACTTGGCGAGGTTAAAATGGTGACCTGTGCGTCCGCAGATTATCTGGCTACACGGGGCATCCCACAGACACCGGATGATTTAGCTCAGCATCAGGCACTCAACTTCTTTAGCGAACGTCATCGTGACGCGCTGGAGTGGTCCTTTATCAACGACGGGAAAACAGTATCGATCGTGCCAGCAAGCCGAATGAGCGTAGACAACTCCGACATTCTGCTAACCGGTTGTTTATCTGGGCTGGGAATCATACACGGCGTTCACGCCGTACTGGCGCCCTACCTCCAGTCGGGACAACTGATTGAGGTGCTGCGTGACTATGCGGGAGAAGCTAAACCGGTGTCTGTTCTCTACCCGGACAGGCGCTATTTGGCCCCGCGCGTGCGGGTTTTTATTGACTGGCTGAGTCAGCTTTTCGTACAGCAAAAACCACGACTTCAGGGATTATTACAATTTGAGTAATAGTGAAGTTCCGTAATGGCGGTTTTTCACCCTCACCAGAACCAATACATTGTGCGGACTCAAGTCAGAACAATTTACCGAGGTCCGCTATGTCTAAAGTCGTGGTTTTCAATCAAATGGGTGGCGCTGATGTGCTGAATATTCAGGATATTCAGACCCCGGCACCGCTTGCAAACGATGTTCAGATCCGCGTTCGTGCAATAGGTATTAACCGGGCGGAAATTATGTACCGTACCGGTCAGTATATTTACCAACCCAATTTTCCTGCTCGCCTGGGCTATGAAGCCTCCGGCATTGTTGAAGCCGTCGGTGACAATGTGCACGAGTTCGCACCAGGCGATCGCGTGAGCGTCATTCCGGCATTCAGCTTTCATCAGTACGGTATGTATGGCGAAATCGTCAATGCGCCCGCTCATGCGGTCGTCAAACATCCGGAAAACCTGAGCTTTGCCGAGGCCGCCGCCAGCTGGATGATGTATGTGACTGCTTTTGGCGCGCTGGTGGAGTATGCCAATATCGGACCTGGCGATAACGTGCTGATCAATGCCGCGTCCAGCAGTGTTGGTCTCGCCGCAATTCAGATCGCCAACATGGTCGGTGCAACACCTATTGCGATGACGCGAACCCATGAGAAACGCGACGCCCTGTTACAACTGGGTGCCGCTGAGGTCATTGCCAGTCAGGAGCAGGATCTAGTCGCAGAAATTAACCGTATAACTGGTGGCAAAGGTACCCGCGTGGTCTTTGATCCGGTCGGCGGCCCCGGTGTGGCGAAAATAGCCCAGGTAATGCCTGCCGGAGGGTTATTTTTCCAGTACGGTTCGCTGGACGGTCGCGATTTGTCGATCCCGGTGATTGAGATCCTTGGCCGCCATTTGACCTTCCGCGGCTATGAGCTTTTCGAAATCACCACTGATGCTGAAAAACTGGCTCGGGCTAAACGTTTCATCTTTGAAGGATTGCAATCTGGGCAACTCAAACCACTGATTGATAAAACCTTTGCGTTTGATGACATCGTTAAGGCACACCAGTACATGGAAGCCAACGGCCAGGTAGGCAAAATCGTCGTTACCCTGTAATCGCTGTGCGGCACAACCCTGTGCCGCAACGCCCTTTTCCGCGTATTTACAGAACCTTCGACAAAAACTGCTGCGTGCGCGTGTGGCGTGGATAATTTAGCACCTGTTCACTGCTACCCTGCTCGACGATTTTGCCGTCAACCATAAACACCACCTGATCGGCCACTTCCCGCGCAAACCCAATTTCATGCGTCACCACAACCAGCGTGGTTCCCGACTGTGCCAGTGACTTAATCACGTCCAGCACTTCGCCCACCAGTTCAGGATCGAGTGCGGACGTCGGCTCATCAAATAGCATCACGCGCGGATTTAACGCCAGCGCGCGGGCAATGGCGATACGTTGCTGCTGGCCTCCGGATAAATGCCGCGACCAGGCATCGGCTTTTTGCCGCAGTCCGACAGCATCCAACAAGGTAAATGCCCGCTCAATAGCCTCTTTGCGCGAAGCCAGTCCGTGTGCAACAGGCGCTTCAATCAGGTTTTCCAGCACCGTTAAATGCGGGAATAAGTTAAAGTTCTGAAATACGTAGCCCACATTGATACGCTGGCGCAGGATTTCCGCCTCTTTCAGCTCATACAACCGGTCTCCCTGAAGGCGGTAGCCAATATAATCACCGTCAATCTGAATAAACCCCTCATCGACACGCTCCAGATGATTAATCGCCCGTAATAGCGTTGATTTACCTGAACCGGAAGGCCCGAGAATAACCGTGACCGTACCGGGTGGGATCTCCAGCGATACGTTGTCCAGTGCCTTATGGCGACCAAAATATTTGCTGACGCCGGTAATGGAAATATGACCTTCAGGCGAGTGGGACATGGATAGCCTCCTGCTGTGGAGCCTGGCGGCGACGTTTAACCGTGCGACTCACCCTGGCGGTGTTAATAGCGGATCGTCTCTCACTGCGTGCCAGCGCGCGTTCAACCAGATGCTGAATTAATGACAACACGCTGGTGATCACCAGATACCACACGGCGCCAACCATCAGCAGCGGAATCACTTCCTGGGTGCGGTTGTAGATCATCTGGATGGTGTAGAACAGTTCCGGCATGGCCAGTACATAAACCATCGCCGTTCCTTTTGCCAGGCTGATAATTTCATTGAACCCGGCGGGTAAAATAGTGCGCAATGCCTGTGGCAGGATAATACGCAGCGTGCGGCGCCAGGCAGGTAATCCCAGTGCGGCTGCCGCCTCATACTGACCATGATCAACCCCAAGAAATCCGCCGCGAATAATCTCAGCGGTATAAGCACTTTGCACCAGCGTCAGGCCAACAACCGCAGTGGAAAACTGTCCGAGGACATTGATAGTATCAAAGCTGCCCCACTGGAGAGCAGTGAACGGTATGCCGATCGCCAGCGTGTCGTACAAATAGGAGAAGTTGTACAAAATGATCAACACCACAATCAGCGGGAGTGAGCGAAACAACCAGATGTATCCCCACGCCAGGCTGGTTAGTAGCCAGGATGATGAGAGTCTGGCCAGCGCCAGCAACCCACCAAATACCACGCTCAGTAATGTCCCAATGAGCGTCAACAACAGCGTTTGCCCAAGTCCAGACAAGATAACCGGGTCGAAGAACCAGCGAGCAAACACGCCCCATTCCCAGCGCGGATTAAACGCGACAGACTGAATAATCGCCGCCAGCACAAACAGGGCAATAATCGCCCCTACGGTGCGCATCGGGTAACGTGCCGGGACGACTTTGATGGTTGCAGTCGTTTTCATCTTCTCTCCTCAGGCAATTTTGGCCTGACCTGCGATAGTCAACAGTTTGGTGAAGCGCAGTCGTCCATCAAAAGGCGGCTGGCTGTACTCTTCTGGATTACGTGTGGTATCGAACTGAGGATCGTACCCCTGACTCAAATAAAGCCGGACAGCCTCTGGCTGGCGAAAGCCCGTGGTCAGGTAGATACGGCTATAGCCCGCCAGTAATGCCCGCCGCTCCAGTTCCTGCACCACGTGCGCTGCCAGCCCCTGCTTACGCAGGTCGCTTTTAGTCCAGATGCGCTTAATTTCAGCGGTGTCTTTGTCATAGGGTTTGTAAGCCCCGGTGGCGATAATTTCGCCGTCGCGCTCCAGCACCACAAAGATCCCCTGTGGAGCCAGATACCATTCGGTTAGCTCCACTTCAGCATCACGAGAAAAATAATCGCCATAGCGGGCGGCATATTCACCAAACAGTCCGTTGAGGATCGGCTGTAGCTCAATGGCTTCGGGCGAGACAACGCGGAATTGATCGCTCACATTGACCTCCTTAGTCGCCTAAACCGGCAGGGTTAACTTCAGATTGCGGGATACGTTCTACCCCTTCCCCCCAGCGGTTCAGCACCTTGTCATAGTCACCATTGCCGATCACACCGTTGAGGGCAGTTTGCACCGGCAGCACCAGGCCACTGTCTTTTTTCAGCGTGACGGCAATATGTGCGGCTTTCGGCCATCCGCCATCGACGCTGCCCACCAATTGCGTTTTACCATTGAGCGCCGCTTTCCAGGCCCCAATGACATTCGGACCAAAGTAAGCATCTGCACGACCTGACTGTAGAGCCAGCGTCTGAGCAGCATCATCTTTGGTATACACTGGCGTAAACGGTTTTAATCCTTTCTTCAGATTCTCTTCGTTCCACGCCAACAGAATGGCCTCCTGATTCGTCCCTGAACCGACGATAATGCGCAGCCCGGCAATATCTTCCGCCTGTTCAATTTTCGTCAGCGTGCTGCCGGTTTTGACATAAAAACCCAGGGAGTCCTTACGATAAGTGGCAAAATCGAACTTCTCTTTCCGCGCTTTGGTCACAGTGATATTGCTGATCGCAGCATCGTATTTCCCGGACGCCACGCCCAGTGGCCAGTCTTCCCATGACGTGGGTACGACATTTAGCTCCAGCCCCAGGCTATCGGCAACCAAGCGAGCAATATCGGCCTCACTGCCGATGAGCGTTTTATTATCATCGGCAAATACAGTAAGCGGCGGCTGGCTCAGTCCGGCGATAGCGACCGTGAATTTACCCGGTACAGCCAGGTGCAGGTTAGCGGGTAACTGCGCAATCGCCTGTGGATTTTTAGCCGTATTAATCGGTGTTTTATTGGCTTCCAGGCTCACGCCGGTGCCGTTGATAGTGACGTCATTTGCCCAGACAGTCGCGCTGAAAGCCAGTGACAGCGCAAGAAGTAGTGATTTTTTCTGCATAGCGTTTTTCTCTTATTGTGTGAATTGATTTGCAGGTGTTGCCAGCCCCAGGCTTGCCCGCAGCGTCGTGCCGGGATAGTCGTGGCGAAATAAACCGCGCGCCTGAAGCACGGGAATAACCTGTTCGACAAACCGTGGAAAGGTATCTGGCGTTCCCCCCTGAATGATGAAACCGTCGGCGGCTTTCTCCTCGAACCACTGCTGCAGACCATCAGCAACGTGTGCCGGTGTTCCACTAAAACGTGGTCGTGGACTGGCAGCTTCCAGCGCCACCTGACGCAGGGTTAATCCCCGCTCCCGCGCATTGCGCTTGATCTCGTCAGTGGTACTACGAAAACTGTTTTCCCCGAGGGTGCCAAGATCCGGGAACGGTGCGTCCAGCGGGTACTGGCTAAAATCGTGATGTTCAAAATAGCGTCCCAGGTAATTCAGCGCGTCGGTGATCGACACCAGTGCTGCGGTCGCCTGATACTGTTGCTCTACGTCAGCGTCACTGTCGCCAACAATAATGCTGACGCCCTGGAAAATATGCAGTTCATCGGCATGACGTCCGACAGCTTCAAGCTGACTTTTGACATCCTGGTAAAATGCTTTGGCTTCAGACAGCGATTCCTGATGGGTGAAAATAGCGTCCGCATGCTGCGCCGCCAATTTTTTCCCATCGTCTGACGCGCCTGCCTGAAATATAATCGGACGGCCTTGTGGAGTACGGCCAATATTTAATGGCCCTGCCACCTGGAAATAATCACCATGATGGTTCAGGGTATGTAATTTCTGCGGATGAAAGAACTCGCCACTTGTTTTATTGCGGACAAACGCATCGTCTTCCCAGGAATCCCACAGACCTTTCACTACCCGTAAATATTCATCGGCAATGCGATAACGTTGCGCGTGCTCAGGATGCTGGGCACGGGAATAGTTTTTAGCAGAACCTTCCAGTGGGGATGTCACCACATTCCATCCGGCCCTGCCCTGGCTAAGATGGTCCAGGCTGGCAAACTGTCGTGCGGTAGTAAACGGCTCGCTATAAGAGGTAGAAACCGTGCCCACCAGGCCAAGATGACGGGTAACGCTTGCCAGTGCAGATAATACCGTCAGCGGCTCAAAACGATTTAAAAAATGTGGAATAGACTTTTCATTAATATACAGGCCGTCAGCGACAAAAATAAAATCCAGTTTCCCTTTCTCCGCAATATGTGCAGTCTCTTTTACAAAATCAAAATTAATACTGGCATCAGCACGCGCTGCCGGATGACGCCATGCTGACATATTCCCGGAAGCACCATGCAAAATAGTGCCCAGACGTAGTTGCCGATTTTCAGCCATAGTAACCCCTACCCAACAGGTAAATTAAAGGTGTGCGAATGCCGTTTTTGCTAAATGTGCAAAGTAGTGTGCGGCAGGTTCAATTAACCGTTCATCCGGATTAAACCCCGGATGATGTAATCCGTATTCACTGGCACTACCGATGCTAACAAACGCCCCAGGCGTATTTTGCAAATAAACGGCAAAATCCTCCCCGCCCATATGCAGGTCGGCATGATGCGTCGTGTAACCGGATTGTCTGGCGACTTTGGTCGCAATATCGGCCCAGTGCGCGTCATTGACCAGGGCCGTGGGCCCCGCGTGCCAGATAACATCGATCTGTGCGCCAAAGGCGTGGGCAAACCCAGCGGCAATATCACTGACCCGTGATTTGACCTGTTGTTGCACCTCTGCGCGATGTGTCCGGAGCGTCCCTTCCAGCTCAACGGATTCCGGTAGTACGTTCCATGTATTTCCCCCCTGAATTCGGGTAACGCTAAGCACCACCGAGTCCAGCGTATTGACCTCACGGCTGGCGACACTTTGTAATACCGTCACCAATTGACTGGCGAGCAGGATGGCATCTTTTCCCTCGTGCGGACGTGCCGCATGCGCGCCTTTTCCGGTAATACGCAGCACAAGGCGGTCCACATTGGCGTAAAACGCCCCTCCTCGGGTGGCAAAATCGCCTACCGCCAACCCGGGCTCGTTGTGCATGCCAAAAATCGCGGCCACATTTTGCAGGGCTCCGGCACGGATCAGCGTTTTAGCGCCACCAAAACTTTCTTCTGCCGGCTGAAACAAAATACGCACGCGCCCCGGTAGTGTGTTTTCCTCCTGCTTAAGCAACAGTGCGGCGCCGAGCATCACGCTGGTGTGAATATCATGTCCGCAGGCATGCATCACCCCCGGCGTGACGGAGCGAAACGGCACATCGGTATTTTCTTCGATCGGTAAAGCATCGATATCCGCCCGCAGAGCGATGACATTTTCTCCCTGACCGATTTCGGCAACGACACCCGTTTTCAGATTGAACGGCAATAGTGTGACATCTGCAGCATGCAACCAGTCACGAATACGCGCGGTTGTCGCGACTTCCTCGAGGGACAGCTCCGGGTGCTGATGTAGCTCGCGACGCCAATCGATAAGCTGTGAGGCTAATGACATCAGACAACCTCCATCGTACTGTGGGCCTGTGCCAATAGGCGTAACGATGTCAGGCGTGCATGACCTTCAGCCACCGGCGTATCGATAATGAACTCATCAATACCGTATTGCGCCTGCAATGAACGCAGTGTTGCCACCACCTCCTGGGCGCTCCCCTGCAGTAGCGCCTGCTCACGCCGGGCAATTGTTCGCGGTGCGCTGCCCGCCTGTGCGGCGAAAGCCAGCGCCTGCTCTTCGCTGGCAACGGTGACGCGTTGTCCATCCTCCAGCTCGACGCCCCAGATTTGTACCTCTTCCGCCAGTTGCGCAGCTATATCACTGCTGTCAGCCACAATAACCTGCACGGCGACAATCGTTGGACGTGAACTGTTGGCCTGCCAGAAGCTCAGCACCTCATGCAGTAACGCTTTATCGCCGTTTAGGTGCGCCGCGAAAATAAAGTTCCAGTCAGACTCTGCCGCCAGACGTGCACTTTCTACGCTCGCGCCCAGCACAAATCTTTGCGGCGGCGAAGGCGGTAGCGGTGTCGGGAATACTGTCTGCCCGCTTTCTGTCCCGGTCAGCGCCAGCCAGGCATTCAGTTGAGTAAGCTGGTCGGCAAAACTGCCTTTTTCTTCCTGATGCAGACCCACCTGCAGTGCCTGTGTTGACAGCGGTAAGCCGCCTGGTGCTTTCCCAACCCCAAGATCGACACGTCCTGGTGCCAGTGAGGCCAGAAGATTAAAGTTTTCCGCTACTTTGTAGGGGCTATAGTGTTGCAGCATGACGCCACCGGAGCCCACACGAATGTGCTGGGTTTGTCCCAGTATCCAGGCGATCACCAGTTCCGGTGATGGGCTGGCAAGTTGCGGCGTATTGTGATGCTCAGCTATCCAAAAACGATGATATCCCCACTCTTCTGCGCGTTGTGCCAGGCGCAGCGTACGGGCCAGTGCGGTTGCGGCAGTTTCACCTTCCCCGATGGGGCTTTTATCCAGAATACTCAGGCGATATGACATGTTGCAGGCCTATATTTGTTAACATGTCAGTATTATTAAATTATCAAATAACCATATAGAAACATTTAATTCACATTTGCTCAGCTAAAAAACAGATAACCAACCCCGCAGCGATCAGGGATAACGTTCATACCAACAGGAGTCAAACTTCCGGTTTTTAACGCGGCACTATGCAGAAAAAATGGCTTGTATTTGCATACTACAAAATATAATAGGTTTTTTATTGATACCGGGGAGACGGCAACATCCTTTTCCGTTTGATTTATTTTTACACACGCGTTCAGCAATAAATTTACTTTAAGTCAGTCTAAATATCTATCTGTGTTATGCGCTTGTATTGATTGTTTCATTTTTATGAAAAAGACATTAGTTCCACGCATTAATTTTTTTATTTTAAATACTTTCACAGAACTGATGATTAGTAGAGAATGCAGCGTTTCTTATTAAAATGGTTTAAAACAGCTTTTTAATATCCCCTGGCACTATTACGGGGATCTTTGTATGAATTATACATACCATCATGGGGCCTTTATGAAAAGTAACATGCCCGTTACACAAATTGAGCACACACTTAACGGTAAAGCGACGCTGCTATCGACGACAGATAAAGAGAGTCATATTACCTATGCAAACTCCGCGTTTATCGATGCCAGTGGTTTTAACGAAAGTCAATTAATGGGTGAACCGCATAATATTATTCGCCATCCGGATATGCCGCCAGCCGCGTTTGCTGACATGTGGTACACGTTGCAGAAGGGTGACAGCTGGACGGGAATGGTGAAAAACCGGCGTCAAAACGGCGACCACTACTGGGTACGCGCCAACGTCACACCCGTTTGGCACAATGAAAAGTTAACGGGCTACATCTCAGTGCGTACTGTTCCTTCGCGAGACGAAATATCTCAGAGTGCGCAGCTGTATGAAAAAATAAATAATCAACAACTTAGCGGATTCCGTCTTTTTAAGGGTATTATCATTCGCCGTGGCATATTGGCATGGACTTCAATGTTTAAATGGTTGAGCATTAGTCAACGCGTCAATTATGCTTTGGGAGTCGTTGCCCTGCTCTCTTTGTTATTAATCTTCGCCCCTGTAAACCACTTTATTCAATCCGGCGGTTTACTGGCGTTATTTCTGTTATTCGCTATTTACCTTAAGTGCCAAATTTGTCAGCCAGTTAATACACTATTGACTCAAATGAAGAAAGTCGTATCCGGACGAAAACCCGACAACTGCCATTTAAATCGTGTAGATGAAATTGGCATGTTAATGCGACTGGTTAATCAATCCGGACTTAATCTAAATTCACTGGTTGATGATGTCAGTACGCAAATATCCGGAATTCGGGCCATCAGCCAACGCGTTTCAAAAGAAGGTATCGCGTTACATACACGTTCTGAAGAAACATCCGCAGACCTTCAGCAAACCGCTGCCGCCATCGAAGAAATTGGTAGTGCAGTGCAGCAAACTGCAGAAACGGCCGCTCACACCATGACGATGGCCGATAAAACCAGCACCAATGCCGCTGAAGGCGGCGATATTATGAAACAAACTATCGCCATGATGCAGGCGATCTCTCGTGATAATGGTCAGATTGTCGACATCATTGGCGTAATTGATAGCATCGCCTTCCAGACAAATATTCTGGCGCTCAACGCGGCTGTTGAGGCGGCACGTGCCGGAGAATCCGGGCGCGGTTTTGCCGTCGTGGCCGCGGAGGTGCGCAATCTTGCGCAACACTCTGCATCAGCGGCAAAAGAGATCAAACAGCTTATTGAGAAGAACGTCGCTAACGTCAATACCGGCGTAAAAATGGTTGAACAGACGGAGACGCATCTCACTGGGATGATCAGCGATGTGTTACAGATGTCGATGATGATTAAAGACATTAGTCTGGCAACGCGGGAGCAAACTCAGGCGCTGGATCTGATTAATGATTCCATTTCGCGTGTCGGTACCATGACACACAATAATGCCGAGATGGTGGAGCGTGTCACTGACGCGACTGCCGATTTAACGCAGCGCTCATCGCGATTGCAACAGGCCGTACAGGTCTTTGGCGTGTCGGCGTAAAGCAAACAGCGCTCATTCTGCTGACGATCAGGATGAGCGCCTTCTTTCACATCGCCCACCGCCTCTATTTTTACTGAATCGAGTCCACATCCCGTCAATTCAGGCCGCAGAAAAAAACCACTTCCCCTGTGTCCAGGCTTTGCGTCACTTATCAATTGAATGTAGGATGCTCGGCCGACAGTTTTCCCGCGGTAACACAATGAAGGGTAACGCTGTTTTCGCCGCAACTGCTGCGGCAAAAAGGATTTTGTAAATTAGTCAGGTTAACAGGAAACGTAATGAACACACACAACACGCAAGCCGCGGAACAACACGCGGCGAAACGACGCTGGTTGAATGCTCACGAAGAGGGGTATCACAAAGCGATGGGTAACCGGCAGGTACAAATGATCGCCATTGGCGGTGCTATTGGTACCGGGTTATTTTTAGGGGCTGGCGCACGTTTACAAATGGCCGGACCCGCTTTAGCACTGGTCTATCTGGTCTGCGGTATTTTTTCATTCTTCATTCTGCGGGCACTCGGTGAACTGGTTTTACACCGCCCTTCCAGCGGCAGCTTTGTCTCTTATGCCCGCGAATTTTTAGGTGAGAAAGCAGCCTATGTAGCTGGCTGGATGTACTTCATCAACTGGGCGATGACCGGAATCGTGGATATCACGGCCGTAGCCTTGTATATGCACTACTGGGGCGCATTTGGTGATGTACCGCAATGGGTGTTTGCCCTCGGCGCGTTGGCCATTGTCGGCACCATGAACATGATCGGCGTAAAGTGGTTTGCGGAGATGGAGTTCTGGTTTGCACTGGTCAAAGTGCTGGCTATCGTTATCTTCCTGGTCGTCGGGACTGTTTTTTTGGGCACGGGAAAACCGCTGGATGGTAACGCCACGGGCTTTCATTTGATCACCGATAATGGTGGTTTTTTCCCGCATGGCCTGCTGCCAGCGCTGGTACTGGTCCAGGGTGTCGTCTTTGCATTTGCCTCCATTGAACTGGTAGGCACAGCGGCTGGTGAGTGCAAAGATCCGCAGACGATGGTACCAAAAGCGATTAACAGCGTTATCTGGCGAATTGGCCTGTTCTATGTGGGTTCAGTGGTGTTGCTGGTCATGCTGCTGCCGTGGAATGCCTATCAGGCAGGTCAAAGCCCGTTTGTTACCTTCTTTTCCAAACTCGGCGTTCCCTATATTGGCAGTATTATGAATATCGTGGTGCTTACCGCTGCGCTTTCCAGCCTCAACTCGGGGTTGTACTGCACTGGTCGTATTTTGCGCTCAATGTCGATGGGCGGTTCCGCGCCAAAATTTATGGCCAAAATGAGCCGTCAACACGTACCTTATGCCGGGATACTTGCCACGCTTGTCGTGTACGTCGTTGGGGTTTTTCTCAACTACCTGGTGCCTTCGCAGGTGTTCGAGATCGTGCTTAACTTTGCCTCACTGGGCATCATTGCATCGTGGGCATTCATTATGGTGTGCCAGATGCGTCTGCGCCGGGCCATTAAAGATGGCAAAGCGGCAGACGTTCACTTCAAACTGCCTGGTGCGCCGTTTACGTCCTGGTTAACACTGTTGTTTTTACTGGCTGTGCTGGTGCTGATGGCGTTTGACTATCCGAATGGGACCTACACTATCGCCTCATTACCGCTGATTGCCATTCTGCTGGTCGCTGGCTGGTTTGGTGTACGTAAACGCGTCGCGGAAATCCACCGTACCGCGCCGTAACGCTTTAAGGTAGGTCAGATTTCTGACCTACCCATTTGAGCGACTTAGTTTGCTTCAATTAGCTGAGCAACATCATTGCTGTTAATTTCCCGCGCATTCCCATCCTGATCGGTATAGCTGGTCATTCCCGTATCTTTATCCAGTTTTGGTTTGCCCTGGGTGGTAATAGTTTGTCCGCTTTTCGTCGTCATGACGTAATCGGTGGTACAGCCAGCCAGCGTAAACAGCATTACGCCCGCACAAAGACAGATTAGTGGCTTTTTCATGGTATTCCTGTGTTATTCAGTTAGCCGTTGAGGGCGTAGTGTAAGTCTCTGAAGTTTGTCAGGCTACCGGTGGGGTGTAACGAGGCGTATCGTGGGGTATAGAGAAATGACAGGAGGGGTTGCCCCCTCCGAATAATTACAGGGCGATACGAATAACATCGTCAGGTTGAGTCGCTTCCTGTTCGCGTGTGGATTTCTGTTTCACACTCACGTACAGGGTTTTGCCATCGGCAGAGAGCGCCAGGCTGTTTGGGAACGTCGGGGTATCGAAGGTTTTAACCACTTTATAGCTTTTCGCGTCGATCACGCTGACTTTACCGGCCTGACGGTGGGTTACATAGGCTTCATTGCGTGTCGGATTGAACAGTACGGCCAGAGATTCCGGTGCGGCAACTTTTGCCAGCACATTGCCGTTACGGGTATCGATAACCAGCACTTCCGCCGCTTTGGAGTCAGTGACAAACGCACGATGACCGGCCGTATCCAGGCTCAGGTTAATGAAGAAGTGCTCTTTGCCATCGTCCAGCAGTTTTTTGCGGCTAAGAATTTTGTTGGTGGCGGTATCAATGGTAATGAATTCGCCATCGGCATTGGCGGTATACAGGCGTTTAGCCTTGCTGTCGACGGCCAGTGCAGTGCTCATTTTACCGGTATTTGGAATAGTGTCCTGAAGTTTAACCGTATCACCGTCCACGACCCAAATCACGCTATCCTTACCAATTCCGCTGATGTATACCGTGTTGGTGGCGTCATCGGCGACCAGCTCACGAGGCTGCAGCGGACGGACGTCTTCAGAACGTTTACGCGCATCCAGTACCAGGCGCCCTTTCACCTCACCGGTTTTCGCATCAATCGCCGTCACCGCGCTATTCACGGTATTACCAAACCACAGCGTTTGCGTCGCGTTATTGATGGTCGCGCCAAACGGTTTGAGATCGTTATGAATAACCTGAGTCACTTCAAGCGTCACCGGATCAAGACGGTAAACTATCCCACCTTTATCCAGCTTACGACTCTGCGAGGTGGCCAGCCACAGTGCATTTTCCTGCTGGCTATACGCCATTTCGTAGGCGCCTTTACCTACGCCTTTGCGCAGCAGTTCTTCCGCAGCCTGTGTGCTAAATGATGATGCAACGAGCAGTGAACCTAACAGTAAAGAACCACGCAGGCGCGGTGAAAACAGATGACGTAAAGACATGACGACTCCCTTTGATAAATTCAGTTGTTACTGCTTCACATAGCTTCGATGAGCAAAATCATGGTTTTGCCTTTTTAAGAATGAGAATAGTAATCATTATTTATCGCAAAGTGGAGTGTTTATTCACTTTCGGTGAAAACCTTCTTATTTTCTCCATGAATACTCGCTTGCGGCGAAATCAGTGTTACAACAGATTGGCTCTATACCCCGTGCCGGATGGCGGCGTTGACGCCAAATCCGGCCTACATTTGAGTACTGTGTAGGCCAGATAAGCGAAGTGCCATCAGGCTGTTAGCGCCTTTAGCCTCTTCGTATCACTCTTCAGCAAGACGAATTACGACCTTGCCAAAGTTTTTACCGGTCAGCAGACCGATAAAAGTCTCCGGGGCATTTTCCAGCCCCTCAGTGACCTGCTCGCGATAGTGGATCTTGCCTTCCTGGACCCAGCGCCCCATTTCTCGCTGAAATTCATGAATGCGGTGACCATAATCCTGACCAATGATAAAGCCCTGCAAGCGGATACGTTTTTTCAGTAACGTGGCCATAAGCAGCGGTAAACGGTCTGGGCCCGCCGGCAGTGATGTGGCGTTATAACCGCTCACCAGACCACACAGCGGAATACGGGCGGAGGTGTTGAGTAACGGCAAAACGGCGTCAAAAACTTTACCGCCGACGTTTTCATAATAGATATCGATACCCTGCGGACAGGCTTGTGCCAGTTGGCGTGCGAAATCGGGGGCATGGTGATCGAGGCAGATATCAAAGCCCAACACGTCGGTAGCATGGCGACATTTCTCTGCCCCACCTGCCACACCAACAACCCGACAGCCCTTCAGCTTGCCGATCTGGCCCACGGTTGCGCCAACAGGTCCGGTTGCCGCAGCAACAACCAGTGTCTCACCGGCTTTGGGCTGGCCAATATCCAGCAGCCCCATATACGCCGTAAAACCCGGCATCCCCAGCAGACCAAGCGCCCAGGAAGGATGCTCAGGGTGATCGCCTAACTTTACCAAATCAGAACCATTAGAGATGGCGAAGTCCTGCCAGCCGCTATAGCTCAGCACCCATTCACCGGGTTTAAAATCCGAATGATTCGATGCCATGACCCGACTGACCGTGCCACCCACCATCACGGCACCAATCTCAACCGGAGGCGAATAAGACGGCTCGTCGCTCATACGCCCACGCATATAGGGATCGAGTGAGAGGTAGACGTTACGCAGTAACACCTCTCCGTCACCGGGCGTCGTGATAGCCTCTTCTTCAAGACGGAAGTTACCCGGCACCGGTGCGCCATGCGGACGTGACGCCAGAACCCAGCGACGATTGCGTTGCATTTGTTGACCCATTGATGTTCTCCTCTGCTTTTGGCATGAATCCATCAATAGTAGACGCGCTATCTCTGTGATGCTTTCACATTAATTGCCAGCATGGTTTAACCGCACGACCAGATAAACGCAGGACTGTGCGGTTTCATTGATAAACCGACAGTCGTTTGGCGGCCCCAGCTCCAGGCAATCCCCGGCTTTCATTTCGTGGCGTGTATCACCTTCCACAAACACCAATTCTCCCTGCTGCAACCAGAGAAGCTGTCGGGCCTGCACGTAGGAAGAGGCGGGCATCGGGATATCACTGCCCGCCGGTAATTCGATTTGCACCAGATCGATAGGCAGATCGCTGCGCGGAGAAACGTGGCGGCGCAAATAGTGGCTTTGCGGATCGTGCCAGACCGGCTGGTCGGCGAAACGCAGCAGTTTACCCTCCTGCATTTCAGCCCGGGCAATCAGCGTGGACATGCTGATACCAAACGCACCGGAAAGCCGTCCCAGTAGCGTCGCCGTTGGACTGCTCTCTCCGCGTTCTATTTTATGGATCATCGCCCGCGACACCCCTGCACGTTCGGCAAGTTCCGTCAGCGACCAACCGCGAGATTCCCGCTCAATGCGAATTCTTGCACTGATCCGTTGATTTATGCTGTCTTCAATAGTATTCATATTGTAATACTATAGTGAACAACCCCTGAGGTTCAACATGTCAATTCGATTTGCCAGCAAAGACGACTGCGCCGCCATCGCAGAAATCTACAATCACGCCGTACTGCATACGGCCGCTATCTGGAACGATCAAACGGTCGATGCCGAAAACCGCATCTCCTGGTATGAAGCTCGCCAACTGATGGGGTATCCGGTGCTGGTAAGTGAAGAGAATGGCGTCGTTACGGGGTACGCCTCTTTTGGCGACTGGCGCAACTTTGACGGTTTCCGTCATACCGTCGAACATTCAGTGTACGTGCACCCGGAACATCAGGGAAAAGGGCTGGGGCGCAAGCTGCTCAGCAGACTCATTGAAGAAGCGCGCGCGTGTGGCAAGCATGTCATGGTGGCAGGAATTGAGTCGCAAAATCAGGCATCGCTCCACCTGCATAGCACGCTGGGCTTCAATATTACCGCGCAGATGCCCCAGGTCGGGACTAAATTTGGTCGTTGGCTGGATCTGACTTTTATGCAACTGCAGTTAGATGACCGCAGCGAACCGGATGCGCGTGGATGAATCAGACGCTGACCCTCTCCTTTCTGATTGCCGCAGGTATTGGTCTGGTGGTGCAAAACACGTTGATGGTGCGCATTACCCAGACGTCTTCGACAATCCTTATTGCTATGCTGCTTAACTCACTGGTCGGGATCGTCCTGTTTGTCAGCATACTGTGGTTTAAACAAGGTGCGGCGGGGTTTGGCGAACTGGTTTCCAGCGTGCGCTGGTGGACATTGATCCCGGGTTTACTGGGATCGTTCTTTGTTTTTGCCAGTATCAGCGGATACCAAAACGTAGGTGCCGCCACCACCATCGCGGTGCTGGTCGCCAGCCAGCTTATTGGCGGTCTGGTGCTGGATATTCTGCGTAGCCAGGGTGTACCGCTTCGCGCGCTAATAGGTCCGGTATGCGGTGCGATATTGCTGGTAGTGGGTGCCTGGCTGGTGGCAAGACGTTCGTTTTAAGCCTGATAGCGTTTCGCTTATCAGGCCTACGGAACGCCGGATGAGGTGTGAACACCGCCATCCGGCAAGGAAATATCAAAGAATAGAGCCGCCTTTGGTCAGTTGCTCACGACGCGCTTCCATATCTTCTTTATGCTGCCGCCCATGATGTGCAATTGCTGTACGCAAACGTTGTTGCTGGGTGTAACGATCTTCCCGGCTCAGCGCAACATCATCGCTCAGTTCAATCAGCAATTCATTCATATGCGTAATGACGCTGTCTTCAATGGCAGCATCAACACGTGCGCTGACCTCATCCAGATGCGACATACTCCCTCCTTAACGTATTAATTTAATTTCGCTTTTGAAAAATCACTGCCCATCAGGCTAACGCTGTATCCGCTGACGTTACTGCGTGTGGCATAGAAAGTTTTGCCATTCGCCAGCGCAATCCACGGAGCCTGCTGATAGAAAATTTCCTGCGACTGCTGGTAAAGCGCGGCGCGCTCTTGCGGTTTGCTCACCAGTTTCGCCTTTTGAACCAGCGAATTATACTCTTTATCACACCAGCGCGCGGCGTTTGATCCGGTTTTAATGCTGTCGCAACCCAGCAGAACATCAGCAAAGTTATCCGGATCACCGTTATCTGACATCCAGCCAAACAACGCAGTATCGTGCTCGCCTTTACGCATCCCGGAGAGATATTCCCCCCATTCCCAGGAGACGATTTTCGCTTTCACACCGACTTTTGCCCAGTCGCTTTGAATCATCTCAGCAATACGACGAGAGTTCGGGTTATAGGGGCGCTGTACTGGCATAGACCACAATGTCGCTTCAAAACCGTTTTCCAGCCCCGCTTTCTTCAGCAGTTCTTTCGCTTTCTGTGGGTCGTAATCATAATCTTTCAGGTCTTTGTTGAAGCCCATCATATTCGGCGGGATTGGCGATTTCGCCACCGTGCCGGAACCTAAAAAGACCGCGTTAATAATGGCTTTTTTATCTGTCGCATAGTTCAGCGCCTGGCGCACCAGTACGTTATCAAACGGTTTTTTCTCCGTATTAAACGCCAGATAACCGACATTCAACGCTTCGACCGAATGCAGCGTCAGATCCTTGTTCTTTTTGATTTCATCAAACTGCACCGGTGCTGGCGCGGGAATAATCTGGCATTCGTTGGTTTGCAGTTTCGCCAGTCGCGTCTGTACGTTTGGTGTGATGGAGAAAATCAGATGTTTCGTTGGCACCGCACCATCCCAGTAGTTCGGGTTTGCCAGATAGCGGATTTGTGAATCCTGCTTGTACTGTTGCAAGACATAAGGCCCGGTACCAATCGGCCAGTTATCGACGTTTTCCGGCGTGCCTTTTTTCAGCATCTCATCGGCATATTCTGCCGAAAGAATAGAGGCAAAATCCATCCCCCAGTCAGCAAGAAATGCGGCGTTGGGCTCGTTCAGGACAAACTGAACGTGATAATCATCAACCTTCTTAACCTCCTTGATCAGTTTGTCCAGGCCAACATCGTTGAAATATTCATAGCTACCCTGTGAAACCTTATGGTACGGATGATCAGCATCTTTCTGGCGTAATACCGAGAAAACGACGTCATCGGCATTGAAATCACGGGTAGGTTTAAAGAACTTATTACTATTGAACTTCACGCCCTGACGCAGGGTAAATGTGTAGGTCTTGCCGTCGGGGGAAATTGTCCACTCCGTTGCCAGAGACGGGACCGGGGTATTTTTGACCGGATCGAAGTTGATCAATCGGTTGTACAACACCTGTGAACTGGCGACAAACGACGGACCTGAACTGGCAATTTGGGGGTTAAATGATTCCGGCGATGCTTCAGAACAGTAAACAATGGTATCAGTACTGGCGGCATAGGCAGCGCCTGTTGGTAAGACGGCGCTGAGTGCCAGCGCGAGCAGCGTTTTCCTTGCAATCATGGTTATAAGCCTTCTTCTTTTATTATTTACTCGTCTATCAGAGCATAGCTGGCAAAGACGCACTAATAACAAATCTCTATCAGGTTATTCTAATCTGGTGGTTTTCGCTGATTAATTCATCATCGCAGGCGAAATAATTTACCTTAAGTCTTTTTCAAAACGTCAAGATTTTTCCCGATACTCTATGCCATGAAAATTCGCCCCTTTTTGCCTCTCTTCCGACGTTTGCTTACTTTTATTCCCCGTAAAGTAGATGTGTGAAGAAGTCTAAGGGGCAATTACGTGGCAAAAACTCTCTTGCGCAGCGGCAATTTGGATGACTATCAGGCCGTGGGTGGCGGTGGTCAGGCCGTGTTTGATTCAGCACTACAAATTCGTGAAACGCTTCGTCTGCGTAAACAACAGGCGATGGCGGATTGTCTGGCAATCCCACAAGTTAACGACAGTGGCGATCGGGTGGACTGGTACTCCCCGATTGAAGGAAAGGCTGTCGCGTGGAAAGCCGCTGATGAAGATGCGCGCTTTCGGGCTCTGCGCTATCTGTCCAGTACGCTGGAGAATGCCGCGGCCCTGAGTCGAAAAAGCCTGCAATCAGGTAAAACTTCCCTGCAACTGTTTGGTTCACTACTCGACAAAGCCATCCAGTTTCCAGGTGAGAACCACGTGTTCCTGGTTGATGGCAAACCCGTCATTACGTTCTGGGGCTTCGTCAATCTAAATGAAAACACCCGTGACGATGTACTCGATTGCCTGCGTCATACCGATGTTCCGCCAGTTGTAGTGGCACCTGAACCGGAGCCGGAAGCCGAAGAAATCCCGGCGGAAATCACTTTCGCCGAGGCCGATACCCCGCTGCTGACAACGGCTATTGAGCTACCGAAACCCGCGGTTCCCGAACCCTCCCCCCCGGTCATCGTGAGTGAGCCAGAGATCGCGCCGCCGCCAGTTCAGCGTAAGCCCACACGTCGCCTGCCGCTGTGGAGCCTGCCCGTTGCTGCGGCAGTCATTGCCGCCATTGCAGGGCCGCTATTGTGGAAACAGTACGCAGAATCTCCCGCACCTGCGGTTGCCCCCATTGACGTGGCAAAGGTAGACAGTACCCTCCTGCCTGAACTAACACCTTCACTACCGCTGCATCGGGCTGAAGTCATTCCACCGGTGAAAAAAGAGAAGCCCGTAGAAGGACCGGTGGTAATTGCCGCCATCCCGAAAGATGCGTTGGTAATGGATGCCAACCAGATGAAGGCTGGTACAACACGTTTTCTTAACGGCAACTGGCGTGTGCTGGTCGATATAAAAGATCCGGTCAGTGGTAAGGCCCCGTCGCTGCGTTATCAAATTCAGGCCAATAAAGGCACTGCGCGCGTGGTGCATGGCGACAATATCGTTTGTCGCGCCGAGATTTTCTCTGGTTTGCATCAATCGGGCGAATTAATGATTAAGAGTCGCGGGAATGCCCGTTGCACGGACGGTTCGCGATACCCCATGCCTGAGATCACCTGTAAAGCAGGGACAAACGACGTCGCAGCTTGTACCGCGCGTTATGACGAACACGCGGAAATCCCTTTGACGATCAAAAAGATAGGTGCCTGATTTTATGTTGGTGAATCTGTGTGATTACAAACAGAGCGTAACGCTCATCGCCAATAGCGGTGTGCAATTTCTGGATTTTGGGCTGACACCACAGGAATCTGCGCACCACGGTCGTTTTGTTCGTAAAACGGCAAACGGTCCTCTACTGCGTCTGGATTTCGATCTGGCGTCGGGACGCTATACCCTGCCGGGCAATACCGGTGGTCAACCCGAAGTCGTGAAACCGGAAAGCACGCAGACGCTGCATTATTCTCTGGACGTACTTGACGGTGTCTGGTTGCCGCTGCCGTTCCTGCGTTTTAACCCGCCCCGCACATTTGTTGAAGGCCCGGATAACTGGGCGCGTGTACAGGTGCGAAAACTCACACAACCGGACAGTGCCGGCAATACTCACCGTGTCACGGTGGCGCTGGACAGTCAGTTGACTGAAGCCCCGGCAGCATTGACGCCAAATGAGAACGATCTGCTGAATGGCACGCGATTTGCGCTGGCCTGGCACGATAATGAGATCGCAGATTTCCTCGACCAGACGTGGATTGATGGCTGGCTACGCGAGTCCTTTTTGCAGCACGTCACGCAGCAAGAAAACCGTTCAGAGCAGGAGATCCAACAAGCGCTACGAAACTTTGAATACCAGGCGCACTGGCTGAATGTGTTGACCCTGTTAGGCGAACAACTTTCCGTCCCGGAAGTGAAGCTGGTGACCCATACGCTCAGCACACCCGCGATTCCTGTCGATCTGATTCTGGATATTGGCAATACCCATACCTGCGGCGTGTTGATTGAAGATCATGGCGATGCCAATGACGGTTTGCGTCAGACGGCCGAATTACAAGTGCGTTCATTAAGCGAACCACAGTTCCTCAACGATCCCCTGTTCACCAGCCGACTGGAGTTTTCCGAGGCGCGCTTTGGAAAGCAACATTTCTCCGTTGAGAGCGGTCGCGATGATGCATTTATCTGGCCGTCGATTGTCCGCGTTGGGGATGAAGCCCGTAAGCTGGCGATGCAGCGTATGGGAACGGAAGGCAGCAGTGGGATCTCCAGCCCACGTCGGTACTTATGGGATGAAACCCCCGTTTTACACGACTGGCGCTTTAGCCAGATGAACAGTAAAACGCAGCGCGAGCCGCTGGCTACCGCCTTCCCGCTGATGAATCTGATGAACGATGACGGTCAGCCGCTGTTCAGCCTGCCGCAAGATGACCGGCTGCCAGTGTTCTCACCACAATACAGCCGCAGCACGCTGATGACACATATGTTGTGCGAGATTCTGGCCCAGGCGCTGGGACAAATTAACAGCGTAGCGACACGGCTGCGTCTCGGTTTCCCGGCCTCTCCACGCCAATTGCGTACGCTGATCCTCACGCTGCCGTCAGCCATGCCAAAACAGGAACGTGAGATCTTCCGTCTGCGTATGTTTGAAGCCATTGCGCTGGTCTGGAAAGCAATGGGCTGGCACCCGCAGGACGAAGACTTTACCACCCGCAAACAGCAAGAAAAAAGCGTCGTTCCCGTACCTGAGATCCAAATGGAGTGGGATGAGGCCAGCTGCGGGCAGTTGGTTTGGCTGTATAACGAAGCGATTTCACACTATGACGGGCACACAGAATCGTTCTTCAACGCCCTCGCCCGTCCGGACCGTCAGCCAGAACCCGGTGAAGTTAAAGGTCGTGCGCTGCGCGTCGCCTCCATCGATATTGGTGGCGGCACGACGGATATGGCCGTGGTCCATTATCAACTGGATGACGGCGTTGGGGCGAATGTCAAAATCACCCCGCATTTGCTGTTTCGTGAAGGCTTCAAAGTCGCTGGGGATGACATGTTGTTGGATGTCATACAACGCTGCATACTGCCCGCCCTGCAAACCCGCTTACAACAGGCTGGCGTGACCGATGCCGCCGCCCTGCTGGCCACACTGTTTGGTGATTCCGGGAGAATCGATACTCAGGCTATTTTGCGACAACAAACCGCATTACAACTCTTTATGCCACTGGGTCATGCGGTGCTAAGTGCCTGGGAGCAAAGCGATATTAACGATCCCGTAGCGGGGTTGCACGCCACCTTTGGCGAACTGCTTTCACAGCGTCCAACGCGCAATGTGATGAACTATATCCAACAGGCTATCGATCATGCATTACCGTCTGGTTCACCGGCTTTTGATGTGCTGAGCGTTCCGTTGCAGGTGCAGTTCAGACAGTTGCAAGAAGCGCTGCTGGCAGGGCAATTTACCCTGACATCCCCTCTGCACGCCGTTTGTGAAGCGATTTCCCACTATCGTTGCGATATTTTGTTAGTCACTGGCAGACCCGCCTGTTTGCCGGGGGTTCAGGCGCTAATCCGCCATCTGCAACCCGTTCCGGTCAACCGCATGATCTGGATGGACAGCTATCGCGTTCATGAGTGGTATCCGTTCAGCCAGCAAGGGCGTATCGGCAATCCAAAATCTACCGCTGCCGTTGGCGCGATGCTGTGTAGCCTGGCGCTGGATTTACGCCTGCCGCGCTTTAACTTTAAAGCTGCGGATATCGGCGCGTACTCGACGGTCCGCTACCTCGGTGTACTGGATAATACGGTCAATACATTGCGCGATGAAAATATCTGGTATCACGACATCGATCTGGATAAACCTGGAGCAAAACTGGATACCCGTTTGCACTTCCCGCTGCGCGGTAACGTGACACTGGGCTTTCGCCAGTTAGCAAACAGCCGCTGGCCAGCCACTCCGCTGTATACACTGAGCATCAATTCTGCTGAGCTGGCAAAAACAATTGCCGGTGACGGTGTACTAAATGTACGGCTGCAACTGCGCGGCGGCAGCAAAGAGACGGGACCGGAATTTTTCGTTCTCAGTGATGCCTGGCTACAGGATGGCACGCCCGTTGCCGCCAATGCCCTAACGTTAAAACTGAATACACTGGCAGATCGTCGCCATAGCGGCAGCCATTACTGGATTGATAGCGGGAGTGTGTACCTGAAATGAGTAAGATGTTTAACACAGCACAAGCCGCCATCGAATGGGTGAATGACACACGCCAGCGTGCAGCGCGTCTTGATGATGAAGCGGATTCTCTGCTCGCTCAGCTCACCATCGCCGCGGTTACTGAGTCTGCGCTGCATACGGCGTTTTCATCGCGTGGCTGTGTGGGGCTGTACGGTCATTCGCAGCCAGCAAAAGCACATCTGTTGTCCGCACTGTGCAGCGACACCAGTGGGAAATTGAATATTGCTACACCGGATCGCAGCTTTGATTACTTTTCGCATATCAATCCGGGCCATGCGCCGACCAATATGGCGATCCGCTTTACGCGTGAAGATAATCCCGTTGATAGCGAGTGGCCTCTGCGTCTGCGCTTACTGAGTGAAGCGGAACTGGTGCAGCTATTTATCACGCAGTTTTGCGCAATGCCTGACAGCCGCCAGGTTGAAAAATCAATTATTGAAGCCCGGTTAGAAAAATGGCAAACGCTGCGTCAGCGTCATCCGGTTCAGGGCGTCACGGCACATGACGTAGCCGCCATAGGCCGTTTCTGGCGCTCTTGTGTTCCTGCGAACCAGCAGCAAATTGATGATGCGCTATGGCATCAGTTTGCTACGTTGCTGCCGGCACTGGATCTGACCACCCGCGCTCACGCCTGGGCGCTGTTGTGGGGAGAACAACCAGAGTTAACGCAGCAATGGCTGGCATTAGCGCACACTTTGCAACAAACCGGACAGGCACACGAGCTAGCCGCACCGCTGAGTTTGCTGGTCGATCATTTTGGCTTGCCTGCCGAAAGCTTCCTGACCCAGGTCGCATTAACCGGGAACGACGCGCAAAGCGATGTGGTGGTTCATCCTGTTGAAAACCATCAGTTGCTTAACGCGGTCAGTCTGTCGCTGGAATCGCTGGCACTGCTGACGCGTGAACTGGTGCTGACTGTTGAAGACTCAGTTTTGGAAAACGTCGACCTGCTCGATATCCCCCTCGCACCTGATGCTCACCCCAACCCGCTGTGGCGGGCCAAATTAGGCTGGATGCTGGAACATTACCGCCAGCATCTGCAACCCGATGTCCTGCTGATCTGCAACGCAGTGTCTTCACGCTCGCAGACACCGGCCATCACGCGCAAATTAATGAGCTGGGCCAACGATACCCAACCCGTACATGATGCGGCATTACCGGGGGTTGTGTGGGCCATTACGCCACAAGATGCTCGTTTTAGCACACAGCAAAACCTTGATGAGGCCGTGCAGCAATTAATGGGCAAGCCCGGGTTGCGCTGGGGGACATTGCAGGCACTGGATAAACACAGCTTGTTGCGCCTTGCTGAATGGTTGTCCCAGGCGACATCAGCGCAACAACGCCAGTCTCGGCTAACGTCCCTGCATGAACAGCATCAACAGCATGTTCGGGAAACGCTGATGAGTTGGCTTAACGACAGCGAAAGCGTGCCAGACTCCAGCGAGACAGTGATCCGCCAGCTTCAGGCCCAGGCAGCAAAGCATGGTGAACTTCTGGAGGGGTTACTACCACCGATGCGCTGCTTTGAGTCGTTGCTGCGTATCCAGCAGCCACGCGAAGAACAAGTCAGTGGACTCTTTAATGAAGAGATCGACCTGTTTGCCGACGTCCGGGAGCCATTGCACTCATCCGAAAGCAAAGAGACCGGGTACCAGGCGCACAAAATGTGGATCAACCATGTGCGTCAGTGGTGTCGTGATGACAATAATGCGCGCCGATTACGGCTTGAGCCGCGAACGCTGCGACAGGTAGCCGACATTCTTATCACTACCAGCTATCGGCTGGAGATGCCTCAGCGGCTTCAGCAGATTATGCAGCGAGAGAACGTCTGCGGGGCGCAGTTACACGCCGATATCGGTGATTTTATTACCTGGCTCGGCTACGCCAACGTTGCCGAGGAACAACGCCCTGCCAGCAGAGTCCTCAAGGGCGCGGCTATTTTCAGTGCGCCAGTACAACAACCGATGTCGCGCCTGACTCAGTTGGATGAGCAGCCGCAGCACGGTGCAAGCCGACACGTTTACGACTGGCTGGTTGCGTTGTACACTCGTGCAAATGAAAACGTGGGATACCAGCATCCTCTGGACGTAACCAATGACGACAGACTGCGCTTAGTCGCTCTGCTAACCCCCTGATGCGGCATTGACAGCGACATCAGAAAAGAGAAAACAGGAGTGCGACAGGAAAGCTCATCGGCCATGTCGCCCCGACTAATACCGCGCTCAGAAAGCGAATACGTTTTTTATCACGCGACAGAAACCAGGTGATGATTGCCGCAATAGCGGCCATCACCGCATAAAAAATCAACATTTTTTGGTACAGAGACATTTAGGGCATCCAGGCCAGAAGGGAAAATCGCGCGCAATATGCTCTCTTTCATGACCCACATCAAGTTTTATTCATTTTTTTAAGAAAAACGCCTGAAAAACAACCCACTTTCAATATGTTCAGATTTCGTACTATTGCGGATAGTTATAAGCCGTACTATACCCAAAGGGGTTAAAACGAAAGGTGGCAAAAATGAATGTTTCCAGTAAGACTGTGGTGCTGATAAATATATTTGCTGCTGTAGGACTTTTCAGCCTGATATCCGTAAGGTTCGGCTGGTTTGCTTGATGTGACTCTTTTTGATGAATTGCAGCGCCTGCTGGCAGAGAGAAAATCTTCTCTCTGCCATTAGTAAACGATCTTCCCACTCCGCCACTGCCTGGTAAATTATCCTTAATATGTAATACCCCTAATCCTTCTGCGGCATTATTCCCCCGTGATAGCGGGTCGGTGTTGTACCTGTTAGCTGCCGAAAAAACACGATGAAGGCACTGTCGCTAACAAATTCCAGCTGTTGCGCCACCTGGCTTATTGAGTCCCCCTCCGCCAACATCTCCATCGCTTTTAACAACCTGAATTGCTGCCGCCAGGTCTGATAGTTCATCCCTGTATCTCTGATAAAAATGCGGCTGATTGTTCGTTCGCAAGCACCGACCTGGCGGGACAACTGATTCAGTCGGGGCGGTAACGCCCCCATTCGAACCCCTTCCAGCCACCGATCCAGGCGAACATCTGAGGGAAACTGCAACGTCCAGTTTTCACGACGTGCAGCCCTGATTTCTTCACAAAAAACAGTGATGAGGCTGGCCTGCTGCGTTTCTGCCATCTGCCAGGGCCAGAATGCCATCCGTTCTATGACTTCAAAAAAGAGCGGGTTCACTTCGACAACCTGTAGTGGCAAGGCGGATAACGTCGGCAGAATGGTTGAAAAATATAATGACCGATAAGCCATCACCCCGCGCATGATGGCCCGGTGAACCGTACCCGCGGGGATCCAGACCGCACGGCGAGGCGGAAGAAGACACAGGGTATTTTCCAGTTCAATGGTGATGCACCCCGCCGCCGAAAAGAGTAACTGATGGCGAAGATGACTGTGCCGACCTGAATCATGTACGCCCATATCAGAGGCAATACCAACGACTGTTTCCTTAAAACCATCCGGGTCGAAGACATCATCAGGCGCAATTTTCATCATCTGTCCGATATTTGATATATAAAGTCCTGATAATGGTAATTAGACATTTTCTATTCAGCAATAATCCCCCCAAGTTTTTTGTTTCTCTGGATATTGTTATGAATATGACTCATCGACCGCCCTTATGGCTTCTCACATTACTGATTATGTTTCCACAACTGGTGGAAACCATTTACAGCCCGGCATTGCCAAATATCGCCACGTTTTTTCAAATAAGCAGTGAACGTGCTGCTCAAACACTTTCCGTTTATTTTGTCGCCTTTGCCGTGGGGGTTGCACTGTGGGGCTGGCTTAGCGACTGCATTGGACGACGCTGGGCAATGATGGCTGGACTCCTCTGTTACGGGACAGGTTCCGTAATGGCGGTTATTGCCACTGATTTCAGCATCTTGCTGCTGGCCCGTATGGTATCAGCCATTGGCGCGGCCGCCGGGTCTGTGGTGGTGCAGACTATGTTGAGGGACAGTTATGAATCAACAACACTGTCCCGCATTTTTTCCATTATGGGCGCAGCACTGGCAATCAGCCCGGTTTTTGGTCTGGTGAGCGGAGGTTGGTTAGTCAGTCTATACGGTCATACAGGCGTTTTTACTGCGCTGGTATTGCTGGCGATACTGTTGCTAATGCTAACCGCAGCCTTATTGCCGGAAACACGGCCGGAGACGACGCGCAGACCACAATTAACGGGCCTAGTCTCCCGCATGGTGAGGGACAGTACACTGTGGAAAAATGCCATGCTGGTTGCACTGCTGAATACCATGCTATTCAGCTATTACAGCCTGGCCCCGTTTCTTTTCGGACAGTTAGGATGGAGTTCCAGAGCATTTGGATGGACGGGATTCTTGCTTGCCCTCGCGTCACTCTCAGGCAGCCTGCTGAATCGCAAGCTGTTAATGATCAGTTTGTCATCGGAATATCTGGTGCGCCATGCCTGTGCTTTAGCTCTGCTGTCTGGTCTCGCAGCATGGTGGCTACAGCATTCAGTCTGGATTCTGCTGCCTGTGGTCGGGGTTGTTGTTGCCTATGGCATTGCGATCCCCAATGTGCTGAGTCAGGCTCTGCATCACTATCGTGAACAGGCCGGGGCCGCGGGGGCTCTGTTCGGATTATGCTACTACCTGTTATTGGGAATGATGTTAGGGTTAGCGGGTATCGTGCAGCAACTGGGACTGGTTCTGACTGTCTGTGCGTTCATCGCCTGGCTATGTAGCCTGTGCCGTCGTTAGAACACTCACCTAAATATTCAGGCCCCGACATTGTGCCGGGGCCTGATTATGTGCAAATTAGCCTGACCTCGCGGATATTTCCAACTTACCGCCGTCCGATGGCGACGAGGCCAGTGGCGCGCATAGTATAGAGACACGTTTGACGATATTTAGCTATCCGTGCCCCTTTTACCGTCAGCGGTTTAAGATATTACTCATGCTTGATCATGACATGGCGAATCACCGTGTAATCTTCCAGTCCGTAGACCGACATATCCTTGCCATAGCCTGATTGTTTTTGTCCCCCATGAGGCATTTCACTCACCAGCGTGAAGTGGGTGTTGACCCAGGTACAGCCATACTGCAGGCGGGCGCTCAGTCGGTGCGCGCGACCAACATCCCGCGTCCAGACTGACGATGCCAGTCCATACTTCGAATCATTGGCCCACGCCAGGACCTGATCTTCATCATCAAAGACGGTAACACTGACCACCGGACCAAAGACCTCACGCTGCACAATAGCATCTTCCTGTTTCGCGCCCGCCAGCAACGTTGGCGCAAAATAGTAGCCTGAACCCTCCACCTTTTTGCCGCCGGTGATGACCTTGATGTGTCCGAGCGCTTTCGCGTCATCGACCGCTTTTACTACCCTGTCAAGATGCGCCTGTGAGCTTAACGGTCCCAGTTCTGTCGTTTCATCATTCGGTGCGCCAATTTTCAGGCTGGCAACGGCGGCGCCGAGTTTTTCGACCAACGCATCATAGATGCCTTTTTGCGCGTAGATTCGACACGCAGCAGTGCAATCCTGTCCGGCGTTGTAGTACCCAAAAGTCCGTACACCACTGACCACCGCATCAAGATCGGCATCATCAAAAATAATCACCGGGGCTTTCCCACCCAGTTCCATATGCGTACGTTTAATCGAAGGCGCAGTATGCTGGATAATATGTTCCCCGGTCACAATTGAGCCGGTCAGTGAAACCATGCGTACTTTTTCATGGCCGGTCAGCGGATCGCCCACCGTTTTACCCCGGCCAAACAGGACGTTAATCACGCCTGCCGGGTAAATATCTTTCGCATATTCTGCCAGTTTAAGCGCCGTCAGCGGGGTAATTTCTGAAGGTTTAATCACCACACAGTTGCCGGCGGCCAGTGCGGGAGCCAGTTTCCATGCCGCCATCATTAGCGGATAGTTCCAGGGCGCGATGGAGGCCACCACACCTAACGGATCGCGACGAATCATGGAAGTATGCCCTTCCAGATACTCCCCGGCGGCCTGTCCTTGCAGGGTGCGCGCTGCCCCCGCAAAGAAACGGAAAACATCCACGATGGCCGGAATTTCATCATTAAGCACACAATGTAGCGGTTTACCGCAGTTGAGCGATTCCAGCTCCGCGAAGGTCTGTGCATTATCTGCAATGGTATCCGCCAGCTTTAACAACAGCTCCGAACGCACTTTCGGCGTGGTTTGGCCCCAGGCGGCAAACGCGTTGTCTGCCGCGCGCACTGCGGCATCAACCTGCATGGCTGACGCCTCAGCAATTTCCAGAATAAGTTCACCAGTGGCAGGGTTATAAACTGGTTGCTTTTCACCTTCACCGCTGACCAGCTCACCGTTAATCAGTAATTGATGTTGCATAGCAATTTCCCATATCGTCGTTTATTTACCGTTTCCGGCGACGGTGTCGCCTTCACGCGTTAGCCACCAGGCCCCTAAAATTGGCAGTGTTGTTACCAGCATTACCAGCAATGCCACAACGTTGGTAACAGGCACATCTCGTGGACGGCCCAGTTGATTGAGCAGCCACAGAGGAAGTGTTCTTTCATGTCCGGCGGTGAACGTTGTCACGATGATTTCATCAAACGACAAGGCAAACGCCAGCATACCGCCCGCCAGCAGTGCTGATGCCAGATTGGGCAGCACGACATAACGAAAGGTTTGCCAGCCGTTGGCGCCAAGATCCATAGACGCTTCAACCAGACTCCATGAGGTGCGGCGAAAACGCGCCACGACGTTGTTAAAGACAACCACCACGCAAAACGTCGCATGACCCACCACGATCGTGAGAAAACCCGGCTCCAGGTTGATGGTCTTAAATGCCGTCAGCAGTGCCAGGCCGGTAATAATGCCCGGCAGCGCAATCGGCAACAGCAGCAACAGCGATATTGCGCTTTTACCGAAAAAGTCCCTGCGCCACAGCGCAGCCGCCGCCAGCGTACCCAGTACCAGAGCGATTGCTGTCGACAACGCAGCGATTTTAAGTGACAACGTCACTGATTCAAGAATATCGCTACGCTGCGCCGCCACGCTAAACCAACGCAGTGTCAGTCCCTGCGGCGGAAAACTAAAAGCAGCCTCCTCTGTATTAAAAGCATAGGTGCCGATGATGAGGATGGGAAAGTGCAGAAAAAGAACCCCTCCCCATGCTGCCAGTTTGAGTAACCAGGGTGCGCGTTCAGAGTGCATCGAAAGCTCCCAGACGCTTCACGAACGCCAGATACAGTGCAATTAAGACAATGGGCACCAGAGTGAATGCCGCCGCCATTGGCATATTGCCGATAGCCCCTTGTTGCGAATACACCATGTTGCCGATGAAATATCCCGGCGGTCCCACCAGTTGCGGCACAATAAAGTCACCCAGCGTCAGTGAGAACGTAAAGATAGAACCAGCGGCTATACCGGGTATTGCCAGTGGGAAAACCACATAGCGGAAGGTTTGACGAGGGCGCGCGCCCAAATCAGCCGATGCCTGCAAAAGCGAGGGTGGAAGCCGTTCCAGAGCAGCCTGAACCGGCAGGATCATAAAGGGAAGCCAGATGTAGACAAAAACCAAAAAGCGCCCTAATCCCGATGTTGACAGCGTATTACCGCCGACAGCTGGCAAAGTGAGGAAAGCGGTCAACAGTGGCTCCAGCCCGAGATGGGTTAAAAACCACTGCGCCACGCCGTCTTTCGCTAACAGCAGCGTCCACGCATAGGCTTTGACGATATAGCTCGCCCACATCGGCAGCATGACGGCAATGTAAAAAAAGGCTTTCATTTTGCCACTGGTATAGCGCGCCATATACCATGCCATCGGGAACGCCAGAATGGCGCTGGCAATCGTCACCGCCACTGCCATTGTCAACGTTCGTACAATGATGTCGTAATTGGCCGGATTAAACAGCGCCTGCAGATTCGCCAGCGTCAGGTCTGGCGTCACCGACATGGTGAAATCGTCGAAGGTGTAAAAACCTTGCCACAACAGCGTCAGCAACGATCCAAAGTAGACGATGCCAAACCACATCAACGGCCCGAGCAGCAGCAAAAACAGCCCAAGCCCTGGATTACGCCAGAAGAACCCCGAGATACGGTTCAGCTTTGTCGGCTGTGCGGGCGAATGTATGACGTTCATAGCCATTCACCTCTCCTCTATCAGCGGAACCATGACATCGCGTGACCACGATGCCATCACCTGCTGACCCGGCGACAGCGTCGACGGCAGCATTTCTCCCGTCAGGTTCGCCTGGCTCACCAGCAATTTTTCACCGCCAGCAAGTTTCAGCTCAAAACGCGTCGCCGCCCCCTGGTACTGCACCGCCTGAATGACCCCCCGAGCCTGAACCTCGCCTCCCATATCATTTAACCGAATATGTTCCGGGCGCAGCGAGAACATCCCCTGCAACCCGCAGACGTTTGCCGACATCGCTTCGTCAAAGACGTTTGACGTCCCCACAAAACTCGCCACAAACGGCGTGCGCGGACGCATGTAGAGTTCGCGGGGGGAATCCACTTGCTCAATACGACCATTGTTAAATACCGCCACACGATCGGACATCGACAGCGCCTCACCCTGATCGTGGGTGACAAAGATAAAGGTGATGCCGAGTGACTGCTGGAGTTTTTTCAGCTCCAGTTGCATCTGTTCGCGTAGCTTGAGATCCAACGCACCGAGTGGCTCATCCAACAGTAAAACGCGAGGCTCATTGACCAACGCACGGGCAATCGCTACACGCTGACGCTGTCCACCCGAGAGTTGTGATGGCTTGCGTTCATGGACAAAGCCGAGCGCAACCTTGTCTAACGCCTCTCGCGCCCTGGCATGACGCTGCTTTTTATCAATGCCTTTCACCATCAGCCCATAAGCCACGTTGTCGAGAATCGACATATGCGGGAAGAGTGCGTAATCCTGAAATACCGTGTTGACGTCCCGTTCCCAGGGCGGTAATTCACTGGCTTGCTTGCCAAAAATTTTAATTGAACCGCCAGAAAGCTGCTCAAACCCTGCAATCATGCGCAGACAAGTCGTTTTGCCGGAGCCGGATGGCCCCAGCATAGAGAAAAACTCACCATCATTAATTGCAATACTTACCCCATCAACTGCACGAACATCCCCGTACAGACGCGAGACATTATGAAACTCCACTGCGTACGTCATAAAACCCCCAGCGGAATTAACGACCGCCCATAATGGCGATGTAATCCTGCGTCCAGCGACTGTAAGGAACGAATTTTCCACCTTCTGCGATTGGCGTTTTCCAGAAAGCAATCTTGTCAAAATAGCTATAGCCGTTGGTTTCACAGCCTTTTTCACCCAGCAGCGGGCTGGCTTTACAACCTTCAGGGACTACCGGCAGAGATCCAAACCAGGCAGCGACGTCGCCCTGAACTTTCGGGGTTAATGACCAGTTCATCCATTTGTAAGCACAGACAGGATGCTTCGCTTCGCTATGCAGCATGGTGGTGTCAGCCCAACCGGTGACGCCCTCTTTCGGGAAAACCGTGGCAATTGGCTGGCCTTCTGCTTTCAGGGCGTTAGCCTGGTAAGGCCAGGCACTTGATGCCACCACACCTTCGTTTTTGAAGTCACTCATTTGTACAGTGGTGTCATGCCAGTAGCGATGGATCAGTGCGTGCTGATCGCTCAGGACTTTGATGACCGCCTGATACTGTTTCTCGGTCAGCTGATAGGGATCGGTGATACCCAACTGCGGCTGAGTGGCTTTGACGAACAGCGCCGCATCGGCGATATAGATCGGACCATCGTACGCCTGGACTCGCCCTTTATTGCTTTTTCCGTCCTCAAGTTTTTGCTCGACGAACACCACGTTCCAACTATCTGGCGGCGTTGGGAAAATTTTGGTGTTATACATCAGCAAGTTGGGGCCCCATTGATACGGAGTGCCGTAAACTTTCCCCCCGACGTTAAACCATTCCCCTTTAACCACACGCGGATCGATAGTTTTCCAGTTTGGGATAAGCGCAGGATTTATAGGCTGGACACGTTTGCCCATAATCAGGCGCAGTGACGCATCGCCAGACGCCGTCACCAGGTCATAGCCGCCTTTCGCCATCAGGCTCACCATTTCGTCTGATGTGGCCGCTGTTTTAACATTGACGGCACAACCGGTTTCCTTCTCAAACTGTGAAACCCAGTCATATTGTTTATCGGTTTGTCCGCGTTCGATATAACCCGGCCAGGCAATAATATCCAGGCGCCCTTCCGGTTTATCTAATGATGTTGGGGGTTCGGCTGCCTGGGCTGTCATCAGCGTCATACTGAGTGCACACAAGCTACTGAGGGCAAATTGCTTGCTCATAACGTCTTACTCCTGTCGAAAAAATATTGAGCGGCAGCCTTGCCGTAAATATATGTCCTTTCCTAAAAATAGTCGGGGTGTTGAAAGCGTTCCTGCTGGCGCAAGGAAATTTAATCAGGTTGTGAGCTAACGCTCATTACGCTACGGGTTATAGCAAGGTGATTTAATCTTCTGGAGTATAGACAAGGAGTTAGGTGCCAGGGTGGCACCTGGAAGAACTATTGATATTTCGTATGGTGGCACCTGATATAAATAACATCAGGGTTTAACATTCACTATTTCTAAAATAAGAATGCGCTATTCTTTTATATTGAATAGCACATTCCGTTTTATTTCATCATCTCGCGAATTAATTTTCCAAGCTGCTTAACCGCCTGTTCTTCGCGTTCACCCCAGTGCCATGCGGTATTAAAACGAAAGAAACGTGACCATGTCCCTGAGGTTGAAAACATCTTACCTGGCGCAATGCTGATGTGGTGTGCCAGTGCCTGGGTGCTGAGCTCTCCCGCATCCAGCGGTTCTGGCAGTTCGAGCCACAGAAAATAACCGCTGTCGTTATGGTGTATTTTGACCTCTGCCGGAAGATGACGCAGCAACGTTTGCCAGGCCTGCTGTTTGCGTTCCGCCAGCTGACGACGCAGCCGTCGCAAATGCGCGTCATAACGCCGGGTCGACAGGTAGTCCACCAGCGCAAGCTGCATGGGGGAACTGGTGGATAAGGTGCTCATCAACTGGAGCCGCTGAATTCGACGGGCATGTTTCCCGGCAGCAACCCAACCGATGCGAAAGCCGGGGACCAGACATTTCGAAAACGATGAACAGTGCAACACCCTGTCCCCACGATCCCAGGCTTTAGCCGGCAGCGGTTTCTCCCGGCCAAAATAGAGTTCGCTGTAAACATCATCCTCAATCAGCATCACATTGTATTTTTCCAATAATGCGACCAGATGGGCTTTTTTCTCTGCGCTGAGCGTAAAACCCAGTGGGTTTTGGCTGTTGGTCATCAGCCAGCAGGCTTTGACCGGGTACTCCTGTAGCGTCTGCTCCAGTGCGACAAGGTCGATTCCTTCCTTCACGTCGGTGGCAACGGACAACGCCTTCAGGCGCAATCGCTCCAGAGCCTGCAATGCGCCGTAAAAACACGGGTTTTCGACAATCACCCAGTCCCCCGGCTCAGTAACGGCCTGCAGGCTCAGGTTAAGCGCTTCAAGCGCGCCGGTGGTGATTACAATTTCATCCGGAGAAAGGGTCATTCCCTGTTGTGCATATCGACGGGCAATCGCATGACGCAGTTCATCATTTCCGGGCGGCAGGTTTTCGATAACACTCATGGCGGTAGCCGTTTTACTCACTTGAGCCAGCGAACGATTAAGCTGCTGAAGCGGAAATAAGCGCGGATCGGGGAAAGCGGATGCAAACGGCATCACTGATGCATCACGACTGGCCTGCAGCATGTCAAAGATGTAGGTGTTGATATCCACGGCTTCATCGCGCATGACCTGTACCTGCGGCACGGCGGCTTCGCGCTCGGGACGCGCAGCAACATAATAACCCGACTGTGGCCGGGCAATGATCCGCCCCTGACTTTCCAGCAGTTGGTAGGCATGCCCCACGGTCATAAAACTCATCCCACTGCTCGCCACCTGCTCACGCAAAGAGGGTAACCGATCGCCTGGTTGCCATACGCCAGACGCGATTTGATCGCGAATTTGCTCCGCCAGTCGCTGGTACTTCTTCATTTTTCATCCTGATATTCGGTATCGGTGACAACCTCTGTATATATCAGTCTACATAAATAACGATTTTTTCAGAACTGTTATAGTTAACAGTTTTACAACATTGTTGGCAAAAGATCTTTGCCTGAGGCCCGGGCAGCTATCTGTACAGAATCAATTTTCGGGGTGTGCTTTAAGGCGAATAAACAGGTGATGTTCACATAGTAATCAGCACCGTCAATCACCGCAGGCCACGGGATAAACTCATTATCGTCGAAGTAAAATTCAAATGCGGTGACCAGATTGCATATCAGATCGTGCGACCTATAACAGCAGCACAACTGTTATGGTTAAAAAGAACTGTTCTGTTTCTGCCCCACATTCCGCCAGGGGCTTAGAATTGCGCCAAATCAATTTTGCCTGCGGAGTTAAGCATGTTCGGTCTTGACGCGTTTCACCTGGCGAGGATCCAGATAAGACACGCATATAGGAATTTATTTAAAATCAGTAAGTTAGGTGATAATCAAACATGTTTTTACTCGCTTAAATGGCTTAGATAATCTCCTTAAATCTCAGGTAGATAGAAAGTGTTTTGGGGAACGATTTTAAAGAATAGGTGCTGGAATTACCGGGAAAACTGCTGGCGATTGTTGCAATTGCTCCAGGGTCATATCTCGCAGATCACAGAGATATTTTTGCCACTCCGTCAGCGCGTCACTGTCGCCGTCATAGGTGCGATTACTGGCGATCCCTGCCTGTAGAGTGGTTATATTCAGCGCGGCCTGAGCCGCATAGTCCAGCCGTATTCCTGAATACTGGCAGCGATTTGCGCGATCTGGCTTTCTGAATGGGTTCGGGTGTTCTTCACGTAACCGAAAATCTCGGTTAGTGCTTTAAAAATGATCTTTATCTTTGCAGCCACGAATGTTTCAACCTATATTTAGCCCCGCTCGCGCGAGCAAGTGGGCCTCGGTTCGTATTCACGGCGTGGTGTGGGTATGAATGGCTGTCGCCAGGTCGTAACTGGCGGCGGTCGCCCACCTTCCTAATAATCACTACACAGCGATAGCGACGTGCTTTACAGTGGTGCCGTTAGGGCCGGTTGCTTCGGTATAGTGGGAACAGGCAGACAACGCGCACAGCGAAGCCCCCGCGATAATTGCGAGTAGAAATTTTTTCATTGGGACTACCTCAATCAGAGTTTTATGTTGCGTAGGAAAATATTCACCCCGAAAAACGGCCGACTGCTCAGTTGCTAAATCAGCATAATTCACTAGTTTTGCAGGTTGGACAGCGTCGTTTTGTAGAATTTTATAAAATCACTTTTCGGCAATGCCACTCATCACACGACGCTCAATTACCTGGACGAATCGACCACCAGTCTAACCGGCCACGGAACAGACAATTCCGGTTGTCTCAGCACCCCAGCTGGAGCACGACACTAACGATAGTCACGTCGTCTCCACACAGAGAACGAAACGCCGAGTGAGCGATAGAACCCAGCCAGATACAACCGCCCCACAGGTAGGCCACCAGCGGCCAGTTAAGTTCTGGTAATTTCATGGACAATCCATTGATAGTTAGCGCCTCGCCCACAGCGACAGGTGCGATTGATTGGGCGGGCGCGTATTCGAATAAAAAACCCCGGAAGTGACCGGGGAAACGGAGCAATAGCAATGCTTTTCTGCAAATCCCACAGACTGGATTTAACAACAGGCACAGAGTGAATAAGGTTAACTATGGGATTTGCGGGAAATATTGCTAATACAATGCACTGTCATATTTATTAATTCGAAATTAATATCATTGATATTTATGTTGGTTAATTAAACCTCACCATAAGATACAATTTTTAATTAACTGTCGGCGTAATGTTTTCCTTTTACCTCGCTCTAATAATAAGGAAATCTTATGTCATGGAACAAGCACGCCGCGGTGTCTTATGCAAGAACTCACGCAAGCCAACAAAGCCGAGGCTATTGTGCCCGGGCAGTAGCGGCAGCAATTCGAGCTGGTGGAATAAGAATAGAAGGCGCTAACGCCAACAATTTCGCTAGATCACTTGAGAATGCCGGTTTTACCAGAGCATACGGCACCCTGCTGGAAGGTGACGTGGCGGTCATCGAAGCCCTGCCAGGGCCAAACCAGTATGGACACGCATGTATTTACGACGGAACGGGTACCTGGTATTCAGATTTTGTGCAACGCAGTCTATATCCCGGCCCTCAATACAGAGAACTACAGCCCGCAATTACTATATACAGGCATAATTGATGAAAAAATTACTGCTTTTGTTATTAATAGCGACTTCAGCGATGGCGGGTGGTTCCGACCCCGTCAGCCAAGCTGTCGCATTCAACAAGTGGTATGTGGATCAAATTGATAAGAACAATTTTCCGATCACAGACGACAAGACTATTGATAAATACGTTACCGCCGCGACCATGCAGAAACTTAGACGAACTCAAGATCCTGATTACGACGGCGTTTTCTATTCTGCAGATTTTTTCCTCAAAGCGCAGGATATCGGCGAGGATTGGCCAGGCCATGTGACCGCTATTGCAGGAGATACAGACCCCATTTGTGTGAATGTCTACGTGGCATTTGGGGAGAAACAAAACCACATCGTCAGCGACTGCATGGTTAAGGAAAACGGCTCATGGAAAGTGCAATCCGTCACTAGCTTGCAATTCACGCGCAATCTGTAGCGGGGCAAATTTAACCAAGCGACGATCTGACAGGGGTACTGTGCCGTAGCACGTTCGCGAATACCCCTGTCGGATCGCCGGAAAGCAAAAACCCGCAGTTAAGCGGGTTTTACAGTTTTGACAACATATCAAGATCCTCCGCTGGTCCGAATCGTTCACTAACTTTGCTAAACAGCACCTCCTATTCAACACAGAGCAGCGCCAGAAATTTGCCGAGATCATGTATGACCTGCTGGCGCCAACCGCTCAGAACGTCGAGATAACGATAAATCCCGTTTACGAAAAATTCGCAAAACAGACGGGGAAATCCGGGGCGTTTAATTTCATTTGTCACCAGCTACCCGCAGAAGCGATCTCGCCTTAATCACCTGGCAAAAACCGGATAGATATACCCACGCCCTATAAAAGACGGAAAAAATGGGTTGTCGATGAAGATGCCACTTTTATTGGTTGCGGCGGACAAAGACTTATTTCCCGAAATCTGCCGGAAAAAGCAAAATTACTGGTTGAGAGAGCAATCAATGGGCGCTCCACGCAAACATAATATCGATATCGAAAACCTATATATAAAGCTGGATAAGCGTAACAACAAAGTCTACTGGCAATATAAAGATCCCCTTACTCAAAAATGGCAAAGTTTTGGTTCAGATGAAGCTGCTGCGAAAGCTGCAGCCATTGAGTTAAACCGCCTTTTTGCTGTACAGCAGGTTGAGCAAAGCTACAAGCTCGTTGACATTGCTAAAAAAAGGCATCAACCGCAGCAAGCCGAAGAATTGAGGTTCAAAGATTGGGTAAAGAGATGCATATCAATGCTGGAGAAGCGACAAGACAAAGGCGTTATTTCAAGCTCAACGCTGTATGAACGGCGGCATGCTGCGAGCGTGCTTTGCGACCGCATAGCTAATACGCCGCTGGCATCCGTTGGTTCTCGTGAAATGGCTGCAATTCTTGAAGAATACGTAGATGAAGGCAAAAACACTATGGCTAAACACGTGCGTTCAAACTGGATAGATTTGTTTAAAGAGGCTCAATTTGCTGGTGAGGTTCCCCCGGGGTTCAACCCGGCATTATCTACCCGCAAGCCAAAAGTTGAAGTCACCCGCGCCCGACTGCAACACGATGACTGGAGAAAAATTACGGAAGTGGCCCGAGAACGATACTCACCGTGGGCTGTGAACGCACTGCAACTCGCCCTCGTCACTGGTCAGCGTCTTTCCGACATTCTGAGCATGAAATTCAGGGATGTCAGAGACGGATATTTATGGGTTGTTCAGGGTAAAACTGGCAACAAAATTGCCCTTCCCTTAACGCTTCATTGTGATGCAGTCGGGCTTTCCCTGGAGGACGTCATAAATCAGTGCCATGATCGTGCGTTAAGCCCCTATCTGGTTCATCACTCCAGGACGACTGCGACGATTAAATCTGGCGCGACAATAAACAAGGCTACCGCCAGCACCATGTTTGCCCGATGCCGGGACGCAGCAGGCATTACTCCGCCAGAAGGCAAAACGCCTGTTTCGTTTCACAAACAGCGTTCCCTGGCAGAACGCCTCTACTCTGCTCAGGGGATCAATACTCAGGAATTGCTGGGGCATAAATCGGCCAAAATGACCGAGAAATATCACGATGAAAGGAATGATGGTTGGGTGATTTTGGCGATTTAATTTTAGCCATTATTGGGGAGGAGTTTTGGGGAGATTTTGGGGAAGGCCCATAACAGTCGGGTAACTGTTATGGGAAAAAAGACTGGTTCTGTTTCTGCAACCCAGATGTGGCGCGGCTTAGAATTGCGCCAAATCAATTTTGCCTGCGGAGTTAAGCATGTTCGGTCTTGACGCGTTTCACCTGGCGAGGATCCAGTTCGCGTTTACGGTATCCTTTCACATCATTTTTCCGGCCATTACTATCGGTCTTGCCAGCTATCTGGCGGTGCTGGAAGGTCTCTGGTTGAAAACCAAAAATCCAACCTGGCGTTCGCTGTATCATTTCTGGTCCAAAATCTTCGCCGTAAACTTTGGTATGGGCGTCGTGTCCGGGCTGGTGATGGCTTATCAGTTCGGTACTAACTGGAGCGGTTTTTCCGAGTTTGCCGGGAGCATCACCGGGCCACTACTGACCTATGAAGTGTTAACTGCTTTCTTCCTCGAAGCAGGTTTCCTCGGGGTCATGCTGTTTGGCTGGAACCGTGTGGGGCCAGGCCTGCACTTCTTCGCGACTTGCATGGTTGCGCTGGGGACAATTATATCGACCTTCTGGATACTGGCCTCCAACAGTTGGATGCAGACCCCACAGGGCTATGAAATCGTCAATGGACAGGTCGTTCCTGTGGACTGGTTTGCCGTTATTTTCACCCCGTCATTCCCTTATCGCCTGCTGCATATGTCGGTCGCCGCCTTCCTGAGCAGCGCGCTGTTTGTCGCAGCATCAGGGGCATGGCATTTATTACGCGGGAATAACACCCCGGCTATTCGCGCCATGTTTTCTATGGCGCTGTGGATGACGTTAATCGTCGCCCCGTTGCAGGCGTTGATTGGCGATATGCACGGGTTGAATACGCTTAAGCATCAGCCTGCCAAAATTGCCGCCATCGAGGGGCACTGGGAAAACCCGCCCGGCGAACCCACTCCGTTGCTACTGTTCGGTTGGCCAGATATGGAGCAAGAGCGTACCCACTATGGGCTGGAAATTCCGGCGCTGGGAAGCCTAATCCTGACCCACAGTCTGGATAAACAGGTCCCGGCGCTAAAAGAGTTTCCTAAAGAAGACCGACCCAATTCCACCATGGTGTTTTGGTCGTTCCGCATCATGGCGGGGCTTGGCATGCTGATGATCCTGTTGGGCACATTCGCCTTGTGGTTACGTTACAAGCAACGCCTGTATACCTCACGTCCCTTCCTGCGTTTCGCGCTGTGGATGGGACCTTCTGGTCTGATCGCTATTCTGGCCGGTTGGGTCACCACTGAAGTTGGTCGTCAGCCGTGGGTAGTTTACGGTTTGCAACGCACAGCGGACGCGGTTTCCGCACATGGTGATTTGCATATGAGCATCAGTCTGCTGGCCTTCTTTGTGGTTTACAGTTCGGTCTTCGGTGTGGGCTATAGCTACATGATTCGCCTGATCCGTAAAGGGCCACAGGAAGATGACCCGACCCTTCCGCCAACTGGCACACCGGCACGGCCGCTTTCCGCTGCTGTCCTCGATTCTCAAGCTGAGGCTCATCGCTAATGGGTATTGATTTATCAGTTATCTGGTTTGTTATTATCGTGTTCGCCACGCTGATGTATATCGTGATGGACGGCTTTGATCTTGGGATCGGCATCTTATTCCCCGCCATTCAGGATGCTGATGACCGCGACGTGATGGTCAACAGCGTCGCACCAGTATGGGATGGGAATGAAACCTGGCTGGTACTGGGCGGCGCAGGATTATTTGGCGCATTTCCTCTGGCCTATGCGGTCATTGTCGATGCACTGACGATCCCACTCACCCTGATGCTGATCGGCCTGATTTTTCGCGGCGTTGCCTTTGAGTTTCGTTTCAAAGCCACGCCTGCACACCGACCGTTCTGGGATAAAGCCTTTCTGGGCGGTTCAATTCTTGCCACGTTTACCCAAGGGGTAGTCGTGGGTGCGGTCCTCAATGGATTTTCCGTTACTGGCCGCAGCTACAGCGGTGGACCGTTTGACTGGCTAACGCCTTTCACGCTGTTTTGCGGGCTGGGGCTGGTCGTAGCCTACGCGCTGCTTGGCGCAACATGGCTGGTAATGAAAAGCGAAAACCCGCTACAGGATAAAATGCGCAATGTGGCAAAAAAACTGCTGCTGGCGCTGCTGGTCGTCATTGTCATTATCAGTTTGTGGACACCACTGGCACACAGTGCGATTGCCGATCGTTGGTTTAGCCTGCCAAATCTGTGGTTCCTGATGCCGGTTCCGCTGCTGGTCGCACTCATCAGCCTGTGGCTGTGGCGTTCTCTGGGTCAGCAACATAGTCATGCCCTACCATTTATATTAACGCTGGGTTTAATTTTCCTCGGTTTCAGCGGTCTGGGGATCAGTATCTGGCCACATATTATTCCGCCGTCTATTACCCTTTGGCAGGCCGCGGCGCCGACGCAAAGCCAGGGCTTTATGTTGGTGGGAGCGCTACTGATTATCCCAATCATTCTGGTGTACACCTTCTGGAGCTACTACGTCTTTCGCGGCAAAGTTCAACATGGTGAGGGGTATCATTGATGGAACAATCAATCTGGAAACGTCTGATGTGGTTGGTGATCCTGTGGGGGGGAAGCGTATTAGCGCTGGCCGCCGTCGGTATGTTCTTTCGCCTGCTGATGACCGCGGCAGGTTTTAAATCCTGATAAACATGAATAAAAGCCGGGCGGTGCCTGCACTTCCCGGCGAACTCACTGCCCACGTTAATTAAACAAACGCGCAATAGCTCTCGATTTTATGCAACGGACGATTGCCTTTACAGCGATTAAATTATTGAATAGTCACCCGGCGAAATTATCGCCACGTCCACAGCTAACGTGCCAGAGGGTGCATGATGTTTAAGAAAGGGTTAACGGTGTTATTGCTTGCCAGCGCGCTTTTCTCCGGCCAGCTTTTCGCTACTCATCAGGGACATGAATATCTTCAGGTACAGGATGCCGATCATTTATTACGCCACACGGCAGACAGCGATGAGCTAAGAGTGACGGCGGAAGAATCCGCCGCCGATCTGCGCGAACACCATCACTGGCAAAAATCACGCAAGCCAGATACACACCTGAGTTAGCCTTTCCGCTTCGGCAGTGTTTTCATCAGCTCATCAGGGCTGACAGAAGCCACTACGCTGCCCGGCAACGGCATTTTCAGAATGTGGTGTTTCATCTTGCCGATAACGTGCATTTCGCACGGTCGGCAATCAAATTTCAGCGTCAACACTTCATCACCATTTACCAATTGCATCGGTGTGGCTTTCCAGCTTTTGATATTCCCCTTTGCCTGTTTCGGACACAGATTGAATGCAAAACGCAGGCAGTGCTTGGTAATCATCACCGGAACATCGCCCTTTTCCTCATGCGCTTCATATGCTGCATCAATCAACTGGACACCATAACGGTGGTAAAACTCACGCGCTTTATGGTTATAGACGTTTGCCAGAAAACTCAAATGCGTCTGCGGATAGACCGGTGCCGGCTGGGCAACGGGCTTACGACTGCCACGCTGGTAGTTTTCCAGACGCGCGGTATCCAGCATGTCGATGGCTTCGCGGCGAAGTTGGTTGAGTTGACCATTCGGAACAAACAGCGCACCCGGCAGATTCACCTGAATATCGCGGGCGTAGTACAGCGTCTGTCCAAGTTTTGCCAGACCATCCTGCAAGTTACTCAACGCTTTTTCGGCATTGTTCGCTTCTTCAAACTGGCCATCCAGCGTATGGGTGATACTCACGCCGTCTTCACTGGTCAACGTCAGGATCAACTGTTCCTGCCAGCCACCTAATTCAATATCAACCGCGACACGGCGTTCGCTGGATGTCTTGGTTAACGCTTGCTGCCAGTTATGATCGAGATTGCGATTGAGCGGATGGTGCGGCCGCACTTTGTGCAGGTCCGATGGCATTTCATTCGGCCATACCCGATAACGGTTATTCCCCGTTTTTTCTACAGTATTGGCACGGAATCCAACCACATCACGCTTAATCAATACGTTCAGGCCATCCCCGTTTGCCAGTGGCTCCGTCACCTCGACATCAAGATAATCCTTCGCCACCTTCAGCACCTCACCCACTGGCAAGCCAATGAATTTAGGTGAGTCGAATGCGCCGATGTCGCCCTTACGGGCATTGACAAAATAGTCAGTGCTGCCGCGGTGGAAAGTTTTCTCTGTAGATGGTGTGAAGAAATGCTCAGTGCGACCTGCTGATGAACGTGCCAGATCGCCGCGTTCTTCGATGATGGCATCCAGCATCTGCCGATAATGTGCAGTGATGTTCTTCACATAGCTCATGTCTTTGTAGCGCCCTTCAATTTTGAAGGAACGTACTCCGGCATCAATCAATGCACCGAGGTTGGCGGTCTGATCATTATCTTTCATCGACAGCAGGTGTTTTTCATACGACACCACCCGGCCCTGATCGTCTTTCAGGGTATACGGTAGTCGGCAGGCTTGTGAACAGTCGCCGCGGTTAGCGCTGCGCCCGGTTTGCGCATGAGAGATATAACACTGGCCTGAATAAGCAACGCATAACGCACCGTGGATGAAAAACTCGATCGTCGCGTCCGTCGCCTGATGAATCGCGTGAATCTGCTCAAGACTCAGTTCGCGCGCCAGTACAATCTGCGTGAATCCGACGTCAGAAAGAAACTTCGCCTTCTCAACGCTGCGAATATCACACTGGGTACTGGCATGCAGTTCAATCGGCGGGATATCCAGTTCCATAATCCCCATATCCTGCACAATCAGCGCATCAACACCCGTCTGATACAAATCGGTAATTAACCGCTGAGCAGGTTCCAGCTCATCATCATGCAAAATCGTGTTTAACGTCACAAAGATTTTCGCCCCATATCGATGAGCGAATGGCACCAGTTCAGCGATGTCTTTCAGGCTGTTACTGGCGTTGTGACGCGCACCAAAACCGGGGCCGCCAATGTATACGGCATCCGCGCCGTGTAAAATGGCTTCGCGCGCAATGGCGGTATCACGAGCCGGGCTTAACAATTCAAGGTGATGAGGTTGCTGGCGCATACAGTTGTTACCATCCACAAGCGGTAAAAATGGCGGCTATTGTAGTCAGAAGCGCGGCATTTCGGAATAGTTTTCCCGATTAACCGCGTGGGTAATGGATCAGGGAATGAAAGTGAACCGTCTGTTCGCTGCTGTTACGGTAACTATGTGCAGTATCACCCGCAAATCGGACACCCTCACCCGATTTGATGGTTCGCCACTGCCCATCAATGCACATATCCAGCAGGCCATTAATCACCACTACGTGCTCAATCACACCGGTTTCATGCGGGGTAGATTCACTCAACGCCCCCGGTGCCAGCAATATTGAAAAATGGTCAAAGCAGAGTTGTGGGTCCCATGGAAACAGCGGTGTCACTATCATTGCCTGCTGTTGGGGATCAAACGTCGCTGCGCCTGCTGACTCGGGTGGTGAAATAAACGTCGAAAACGGCACGTTCAGTCCGGTGGCAATTTTCCATAGCGTCGCCACTGTTGGACTGGATTCATTGCGTTCTATCTGTCCCAACATGGCCTTAGATACACCCGTTTCTTCTGCCAGACGCGACAGACTCCATTCCCGCTGGTGACGTAATGTCCGGAGCGTGGTAGCCAGATAGTGGGTTAAATTGTCCATTGTCACCTTCCTCTATCTCCTGTTTCTGTCCATCAGCTTATCACTTGTACGCTATAACGCACAGTGCTACAGTAAATGACCGTTATAACGCACGCGGAGTCGCTATGCGCACATTCTCAATCCCTTTGCCCACCGTTTTATCCGGTTTTGTTGCCGTGCTGGTCGGCTATGCCAGTTCAGCAGCCATCATCTGGCAAGCGGCGATAGCCGCAGGCGCAACGACCGGGCAGATTGCTGGCTGGATGACCGCACTGGGAATCGCGATGGGCGTGAGTACGCTGGCATTGTCAGTGTGGTACCGAGCCCCCATTCTGACCGCCTGGTCTACGCCTGGTGCCGCGCTGCTGGTTACGGGTCTGCAAGGCGTGACCATTCAGGATGCTATCGGCGTTTTTATTGTTGCTAACGCGTTGATAGTCCTGTGTGGTGTGACGGGGTTGTTTGCACGTCTGATGCAGATAATCCCACACTCACTGGCATCGGCAATGCTAGCCGGGATCCTACTGCGTTTTGGTTTGCAGGCATTCAATAGCCTTAATAATGAGCTTCTCCTGTGCGCCAGCATGCTGCTGGCGTGGCTGGTGCTTAAAGTTGTCGCCCCCAGATACGCCGTCATTGCTGCCATGCTGGTGGGTATTGCCATCGCACTGCTAAAAGGTGACATTGTCACTAATGACATTGATTTATCTCCGGTGATGCCTGAATTCATCGCCCCCCACTTCTCTCTTGCACACAGTATAAGCATCGCTTTGCCGTTCTTCCTGGTCACCATGGCGTCACAAAATGCGCCAGGCATTGCCACCATGAAAGCGTCAGGTTATTCCTTGCCCGTTTCACCGCTGATTATTTTCACGGGGCTGCTGGCGTTACTGTTTTCTCCCTTTGGCGTCTACTCGATCTGTATTGCCGCCATCACCGCTGCAATTTGCCAAAGCCCGGATGCGCATCCGGATGCCCAACGACGTTGGTTAGCCGCTGCCGCTGCCGGGATGTTCTACCTTCTGGCCGGGGTGTTTGGTGGGTCGGTAACCGGATTGATGGCCGCTTTGCCGGCAAGCTGGGTCCAGATGCTGGCTGGCCTCGCCTTGCTCGGTACGATTAGCGGTAGTCTGTATCAGGCATTGCTTCATGAAGCTGAGCGAGATGCTGCCATCGTCACCTTTCTGGTTACTGCCAGTGGTTTGACTTTATTGGGGATCGGTTCTGCGTTCTGGGGATTAATCGCCGGAGGGATATGTTATGCCGTGCTGAGGTTATCGCGACGCACGTAATTGCGTTGGCGTCTTGCCCGTCACCTGCTTAAACCGGTTGCTAAAATGGCTTGCTGAACTGAATCCGCAAGCCATTGCGATATCTGACAAACTACGTGAAGAATAACGGACCAGTTGCTGCGCCAGCGCCATACGACGCTGCATAACATACTGATGCGGGGCCATATTCATCGACTGGCGAAACATTCTGGCAAAGTGGAAATCGCTCAGTGCCGCTTCGCCAGCCAAATCGCTGAGGGTCATTGGGTAGGCCAGATGTGCGTCAATATAGGCCAGCACGTTGCGCAATGTGGCTGGCGCAAGCCCACCGGTTACCGCCGGCGGCCGCCATTGAACATTGCTGTAATGTTGAATCAGATGCGTCAGCAACAGCGAAGATGCCGCGCTGAGCGTCAGGTGATTAGCCGGTTGCTGCCAGTCATTACCCAGTAAAAACTGACGATAAACCGCCGTGATCCCCGGATCGCTGCCGAACGTGTGTTCGTCCAGCGTGAAGCTATAAGGGCTTTTGTCCCACACTTTCTCACCTACTTCCCGTAGATGCGCGTCGGTACAATAAAGATGTACAAAGGAGAGATCGTCACGAATATCCCAACTGGATTCGCTGTCTTTCGGCATCAGGCAGAAGCGATCCGGGCCGCCGCCGTTTTTCCAGCCCCCTGCCGTCTTGTGATAGCTCTCGTAACCATCCGCGACATATAAGCTGAGCGTGTGATGATCACAATATTGGGTAATGGTGTCGCGTTTGTTAGACCACGCCGCCAGTTGGATCCCTGAATGTAACGCAACCGACTCATGCAGCACGGCATTATGTTTGCGTAAGTTTTCAAAGGCGCCATAGGGCTGAGACATACCATCACATTCAGAATAAGTTAGCAGGCTTTCAGTCTATATCAGCTACATGTTGTTAACAGCCTCCTTTTCATGTTTGCGAGAAAAAAAGCGCAAGATTTTGCAAGTCGACCGCAATCAGATGAAAGCCAACCCCAGCCAGTCATGCCACTCTGTGCGCTTAAATACAAAAATGAGAGAGATGTATGAACGCATTGTTGTACTGCCTGGTAGTCGTGATATGGGGAACGACATGGATTGCCATTTACCTGCAGCAAGGGCCCGTTGCTGCTCCGGTCTCTATCTTTTGGCGCTTTGCGGTCGCCAGCTCGGTGATGATCCTTCTCCTGCTGTTCAGCGGCAAATTGCGTAAGCTCTCCGGGCGCGACCATCTGTTTTGTCTGTTACAGGGCGGCTGTGTTTTTTGCTTCAATTTCTGGTGTTTTTACACGGCAGCGGCCTGGATTAACACCGGTCTGGAATCAGTAATTTTCTCGATGGCCGTGCTGTTTAATGCGGTGAATAGTTTTGTATTTTTTGGTCAAAAACCACCGCTACGCTTTTATTTCGCCGCGGCGCTGGGGTTGACGGGTATCATCACCCTGTTCTGGCAGGATTTGGTCAATAGCGGCCTGAATCACTCGCTTCTGCTGGGTATTGGTTTAAGCGCTCTGGGAACGTTTGGTTTTTCCCTGGGCAATATGATAAGCCTGCGTCATCAGAAAAAAGGACTGGAGGTGATGACCACCAACAGCTGGGCCATGCTGTACGGTACCTTGCTGATTGCCACCATTGCACTGGTTCGCGGTGATGACTTCACACCGGAGTGGACGTTTAGCTACCTTAGCGCACTGTTGTATCTGGCTATTTTTGGCTCTGTAATTGCCTTTGGCGCTTATTTCACACTGGTAGGACGCATCGGTCCGAGTAAGGCCGCTTACAGTACGTTGCTTTTCCCTCTGGTGGCGCTCACGCTGTCAACGCTGTATGAAGGGTATGTCTGGCAGGCTAACGCGATTGCCGGTTTAGTGCTGATTTTGCTGGGAAATCTGGTGATGTTTGCACGCCCGGAAGCCTTGATGGGAAAACTGTTGTACCGTCGGCGAGTGGCATAAAAAAACGCACCATCCGCAGATGGTGCGTTCTTCATTATTATTTTTTGTTCACATCAAACATGGAGGCATCTGTCGCCATGTCATCAACAACTTTCTTCAACGTTTCGAACGCCATTGGCGTGCTTTCGTTGTTCAGGTCTTTACCTTCACCCTGACGCACAACTTTAATCACAGGTTTATTGGTTGCCGGATCGATCAGCTCACCCTCAAAATAAAGGTGGGTATCCATGGTACGGTGACCCGTCGCCATTTGTGTTCCTGCAACGAGCAGCGCAACCGGGATCACTTCATAGAATTGCAGACCTTCTTTACTGGTCGCAACACCGGTGATTGCCCCGCGGAAAATCAGACTGCGTGGCCCTGGCGTTGCCACCAGAGGTTTACGCTTGCTGATGGCCGTTTTCATCTGCGTGTTGGTATAGTTCAACAGTTGGTCAAGAACCTTCTGTCCTACCTGCGTAGTAGGTTTAGGAACCGGGTAATACGTTATCGGGTTATACACGATACTGTCATATTTGGATTCATTATAGTTCGGGTCAACCCAACGAAGTACCGGTTGTCCCGTTGCTGATTTTGTTTCCTTCAGGTCAGAATAATTTTTTAAAAACCCAGAATATTTATCCGGCTGCGTCACTTTTGACGCACAGCCCGATAATGCCAACAGACCAGTAAGCACTGCAACTTTAAATAAAGTTTGAGTACGCATGAAACGATCCCTTTAGTTTTCGCAATGATGCATAAAAAGGATAGCAAAACAGTTTCATTTTGGATGTACTAAAAATGGTAACGACCGCACAATTTTTTCTCTGCGCTCAGCACAAAAAAATGCTGAACGCAGAAAGAGTTAAGCCAGACGGGATGTTCAGGCAGTTTTACGCGCCAGCATGGTGGCAAAGCGCAGTTTAATGCGGTTGCCATTTTCATCTGTACGATGAAGTTCACCCACGTCTTCATTGTATTTCAGCAGATCCCATCCACTGTAATAGTGACGTAATTCACCTGCTTTAAATGCAAACGGGAAACCAACGGTGCACGGGAAATCCTCGGTATCCATTGCCGCTACGATTAAATTATATCCACCCGGTTTCGTACAACGTTGCATATTTTCGATAAGCCCCGGGATCGTTTTCGCTTCCAGGAACATCAGCACCACGGTAGAAAGAATAAAGTCATATTCGCCATCAAAGCTGAGTGCATTCAGATCTGCGACGTTCGTCTGCAAATTGGTCAACCCTTCAGCCGCTTTGATGCGCTCAAGATTAGCGATGCTCATGGGATTTTTATCCCACGCAGTGACGTCATAGCCGTTTGCCGCCAGATACAGACTGTTACGGCCATTGCCACAGCCCAGATCCAGTGTTTTACCTGGCGGGACAATGTTGGCCGCTTCAACAACTTCGGAATGGGTCCGGGTGAGATCGTATTTTTCAGTAAAGTAGTTTTCGTCGCAAAGGGTCATTATTTATCCTCAGATTTCAGTAATGCAGCACGCTCCGTGCGGATGAGCAGTTTCCCCTGCATCAGCAATGCAAACGTACGTACCAGTAATAACGCAATGATAAAATTGGTAAAAATAAACAGTGGAATTGACAGCGTATGGAAAAACCCCGATTCACTGGCATGTCCCAGATGTAGCCCTGTAGTTGCCAGTGCCGACACGCCGAACGAGAAGCTCCAGAAAGACGCATTAAACGGCTGGGACAGATACCACGGCATCAGCCGAAGCATAAACAGCAGTTGCAGCAGGCCATAGCCAAACAGCATTTTCGCCAGCGTATCGCCTTCTCCGCCGTTGACGCTAAGCCATGCGCTACAGGCCACTAACGCGGGTGCCAATTGAATACCCAGCGACGTACGTAATACCGCGGGCAACTCACCAGAACTGCGTAAACGCTGCAGGATCACCGGTTCAAGACTAAGCCAGGAGAAAACCCCTGCCCCTAAAAATACCAGTCCGGCATCGTTATAGCCGAGTGCACCGCAGGCCATCGCGCTGATAAAGTTATTGGCGACGGTTGGCAGATACAACCCCGGCGTGGTTGCCTCCTCGGGATGCGAACCTCGCCACAGGCCTGCCGTTTGCCAGGCCGCGTACGATAGCTGTATCACCACGCCAATGCTAAATAGCCCGACGGCTAACGGGCGATACCAGGGAACAAAACCAATCGCGACCAGCATGGTTGTTGCCGGAAAAAGGCTGACAAAACTGCTCATCACCGGATGGCGAATTTCTGCCAGCACACTCTGGGGAAAACGGACTAAACGGGTCAGAAAAGCCAACGTTAACAGACCCCAAATAACCATCGCCAGGATGACTAACCCATCGCCAATCCAGTGGCTCACCGACCATACCTGACTGGCATATCGCCAGGCGAATCCCATGCCTATGGTGCCCAGTACCATGCCAAAATAACCGGCCGGAAGATTAAGGACCCGATCACTATGCTTGTTATTACTCATTTTGTTTATTTTTTAAAGTATATTTGAAATGCATTTTATGGAAATTATGGCGATTTAGCCAGTACGGAAAACTTTGCTACGTTTAACTAAGGTGCGCAACACGGAAATGAGCTATGACCAAATACCGTCTGAGCGACGAGCCTCGCTCCTTCAGTTATCAGGATAATGGCAACAAAAGAAGCGTATTACTACGCCAGATAATTGCACTGATTGATTTTAATGATGTTCCGGCCGGCACGCCTGGAGGCTGGATTGATGATGAAGCCGTACTGGCGCAGTGCGGTAATTGCTGGATTTACGATGTGAATGCGATGGCATTTGCGGGGGCAACCATTTCAGGAAATGCCCGTATTACGCAGGCCAGCGTGGTCAGAGAAGGCGCACAGATTGGCGGTGCCGTATGGATAGATCGGGCTGAAATTAGCCATGGCGCACAAATACGTGACAACGTCACCATTCAGGACTCTGTTGTACGTGGCGAGTGTCTTCTGTCGGGTGATGCACGTGTTCTGGGAGGCTCCGAAGTCATCGCCGCTAAAGGGTTAACCCGTGAAAGTGACCAGCCCCTACAAATATATGATCGCGCAACCGTAAACCACTCACGCATTGTGCATCAGGTGCAGATCTATGGCGATGCGACCATTGACTACGCCTTTATTGAACACCGCGCCGAAGTTTTTGATTGTGCTCGCATCGAGGGTAATGAGGAAAATAACGTTTGGATCTGCGATTGTGCGAAGGTATACGGTAACGCCCGCATCATCGCTGGCACCGATGAAGATGCGATACCGACCCTGCGCTATAGCTCACAAGTGGCTGAGCATGCGGTGGTTGAAGGTAACTGTGTCCTGAAACACCATGTGCTGGTCGGGGGGCATGCAAAATTACGCGGCGGGCCACTCTTGCTGGATGGTCACATCCTGATTGAAGGTCACGCCTGTATTCTGGGGGAAGTGCTGATCGAGCATCATATTGAGATAACCGGTCAGGCCCACGTTGAAGCCTTTGATGGCGATGCAATCCATCTGCGCGGGCCAAAAGTTATCAACGGCGAACAGCGTATTACGCGCAGCCCCCTCGCCGGTTTATTCTGAAACGCTATCAATGATACGGGCATAGAGATTCACATCGTGATAGCCATCATTGAGAAACTCCGCCTGCTTTAAACATCCTTCCAGCTGAAAACCGTTGCGCAGCGCCACCTGGTTGCTTTCCAGGTTATCCACGCGGCATTTAATAATGAACCGACGGATCTCGCCACGCTGAGCATAATGATGAATCAATGCCTGTAGCGACCGGGACATCATGCCCTGTCCCTGATGATCTTCATCCAACCAGTAGCCGATGTAAGCCGCTTTGTTCAACGGTTCTATTTGGTTAAACGAGATAACACCAACCACTTCACCTTGTTTGAAGATAAGGAACATTTTGGCGTAGCCACGCTGGTGCAACATCATATTCCCCTGCACATTCTTACGCGTATCGTCCTCAGATTCGACAAACTGCGGCCAGTTCAGCGACCGCTGGAGCCAAACTTTATTTTTGAGCACCAACTGATGCAAAGGCGTGACGTGTTGTTCTTCCACTGCCCGCAGTTCCAGCGTGTCACTGACGGTAATAATTTCTGACATGTTTATCTCCTTTGCGATTGTAAACGGGGAATTTCTGACTGGCAGTAGCCGATATTAATCTGTTTATCGCCGGGGAGGTCATATTTTTATGCTGTCACAGCAATCACTTAGAAACAATCTCTGGTGCGGAAGTCGTTACTCTGGATGTCCGGTTATCCGATACATGGATAGGCCGTAATGATGACAACAACACTTTCATTCTATTGCTAAGGAGCAAGCATGGCAGCACCTTTGGGTCGTTTAGCACTTATTCCGCTTTTACTGATTACCGCCTGTCACCAACCGGTCCCCACCACGCAAGCGGGTCCTGTCCCCTTTGCCGTAAACAAACAGCAGGTTGTGGATAATACCACGCTGGAAATTTCCCGTAGCGCGCTGGAATATAACATTCATAAAGTTCAGCAACTGTTGGGAGACAAAACCCGGATGTGCGCCATTCTTAAAGGCGATGCGTATGGCCACGATCTCTCACTGGTTACGCCGGTGATGATGCAAAACGGTGTGCAGTGTATTGGCATCGCCAGCAACGAGGAAATTAGCACCGTTCGTCAGTCAGGTTATACATCGCAGCTAATGCGCGTTCGCAACGCGACGGAAAAAGAGATGCGCCAGGCGGCGGATTTTGATACCGAAGAGCTGATTGGTAATCTGGATATGGCTAAACGACTGAGTGCAATTGCCCTGGAGAAAGGGAAAACGATTCGTATCCATCTCGCTCTGAACTCTGGCGGTATGTCACGAAACGGTCTGGAAGTCAGCACCGCGTCAGGTCTGGAAGAGGCCCGCGCTATTTCCGCGTTACCCGGTCTGAAAATTGTTGGCATCATGTCGCATTTCCCGGAAGAAGATGCGGCGGTGGTGAAACGCGATCTGGCCCGTTTCAATACGCAATCGGCCCAGGTACTCAATATTACCGGGCTTAAGCGCGAAGATGTCACCCTGCATGTCGCGAATACGTTCGCCACCCTGACCGTTCCTGAATCCTGGCTCGACATGGTGCGTGTTGGCGGTATTTTTTATGGCGATACCATTGCCAGCACCGAATACAAACGCGTCATGACGTTTAAATCCGCAATCGCGTCGGTAAACCATTACCCCAAAGGAAATACCGTCGGGTATGACAGAACCTATACCCTTAAACGTAATTCCGTTCTTGCCAATATTCCGACGGGTTATGCTGATGGATATCGTCGTGTGTTCAGTAACGTGGGGCACGTACTGATCCACGGCCAGCGGGTTCCTGTGCTGGGTAAAACATCCATGAATACCGTGATTGTTGATGTGACCGATCTACCGCAGGTTGCATCCGGCGATGAAGTGGTGTTATTCGGAAAACAGGGAAATGCGCAGGTGAGCGCAGAAGAAGTCGAAGAAATTAGCGGCGCGCTGTTCACTGAAATGTCGATCCTCTGGGGGGCGACAAACAAACGCGTGATGGTCGATTAACGCCTGAAACAGGAAGGGCTTCCTTTTCTCGCTGGAAGCCCTTTTACACAGTGAGCACAGTACTATTTAGCTCTCACTGACACTCTCTCTTTGCAAAATTTTGAGCAAATCTTCCTTCAGGTGAAGTTTCTGTTTCTTAAGACGAACAATGTCCAAACTGTATCCCCGACCATCCGAACCTTCCAGTCTGGAAATCTCATGATCAAGGCTGTTGTGTTTTTCGAATAAGGACAGAAAACGAGGATTCTCAGATTTCAGTCGGGAAATAAGGTCTCTGTATTCTGGAAACATACTTTCTCCCTGTTAGTGGTAAAGAATGTGTATAAGAAATACACATGATCAGCTTACCCGGTTAGGTCAGGGAAAAATGCGAACAGGATCGAGTAAATAGTGTACAGATTGTTACGGTAGAGGTTTCAGTAATGGCTCCCCGGAAGGAGAGCCATCAGAAGAGCAATTAACGCATTTCCCGGTCGTCAACGTACTGACGTTTATCCGGTGCAGGCGGGAAGTACTGATACAGCCAGGTTTCACTGATAGCATCGCCCTGGCAGCGCAGGAACATGCGCATATCGACCGGGTCGGTTGAATCAGACGTTGGATACCAGTCAAACTGGATTCGGTAGCCGTCGATAGGCTCCACGTAGAGAATTTCAATCTGCTTCGCTTCGCCGCTGGAGAGCGTAATGACCGGTTCAATTCCCTTCGGCGCTGCCGCTTTCAGGTCACCACCCACGAAATCAACGGCAAAACGACGTGCCCATTTTTCTGGATAATGTTCGCCCGGAGCCCATCCTTCCGGGAAGCCACCCATACCGGTGCGGGTTGCCATCACACGGGCCAGCGGCGAACGTACCGGTGGTTGTGCGCTCCAGTACAGGCGATATTTGAATTCCAGATCGTCACCGGCTTTGATTGCTTTATCCGGCTGCCAGAAGCAGACGACGTTATCCAACGTTTCACCGGTAGTCGGGATCTCCATTAAACCAATGGTCCCCTTACCCCACTGGTTTCGTGGTTCAACCCACAGGCTTGGCCGCTTGTTGTACCAACCCATGATGTCCTGGTAATGAGAGAAGTCACGATCGAGCTGCAGTAAGCCGAACCCTCGCGGGTTGTTATCGGTGTAGGCATTGAACTGCAGTTTTTGCGGGTTATTCAGCGGACGGCAGATCCACTCACCATTGCCTCGCCACATAGCCAGACGGTCGGAGTCATGAATTTGCGGGTGAATGGTGTCACACATCCGGCGTTCATTGTTACCACAGCTGAACATGCTGGTCATCGGCGCAATGCCGAGTTGCTTGATGTCTTTACGCGCATAGACATGATTTTGCACATCCATGATCACCTGCGTTTTCTCACAGTGGATCACAAACTTAAACGCGCCAGTCACGCTTGGGCTATCGAGCAGTGCATAAACAGTAAATGAAGTGGCGCCCGGTTTAACCGTTTCGAACCAGAATGCGGTGAAGTCAGGAAACTCTTCTTTGCTGTCGGTATACGTATCGACCGCCAGACCACGCGCCGACAAACCGTACTGATAGGTGTCATCTACGGCGCGAAAATAGCTGGCTCCCAGGAAGGACACGACATCACGACGAGCCAGTTCAGGCGCTTTGAACACGCGGAAACCGGCAAAACCGAGGTCAGTTTGCCCTTCCAGTTGTTTGGTATTCACACCGGCATCGTTGTACTTGAAAAGCTCCGGACGGAAATGGATCTCACGCGCCATATGCGTACTGTCATCAACCGAGAACATGCGTACGCGGCGACGGAAGCCCATTCCCACATGGAAGAACTGCGCGTCAAGCTGACGATTTTCAACGTTGTTCCACAGTGACTGTTCTGCGTCGTACTGAATACTGTTGTAAGCCTGCGGCGTCAGTTTCGCCAGCGTATCCGGCAATGCGCGCGGTGCACCGCCCCACGGCTTCTGTGCTAAATCATGGGCCATCGATTGCAGAACGGAAAAATCAAAACGTACGGTTTTTCCGTCTGCAATGTCAGACTCTGCCGCATAGGCGGCGCGGGAAAAGAGTGATGCAATACCACTGGTTCCGCACACGGCGGCCACTGCCATTGAACCTTTAATAAATCGTCTGCGATTCATGCCTGAAAGTGAGTCCTTCTGGTCGTGTAAATGGTCCCGCGCCGGTCAAAATCTGCGGCAAGAGAGTGCACATTTCTGACCGCTCACTCTAGACAAAATTCATTAATAATCCAATTGTTGGTCGCCGATTATCTGTACAAAATCGAAAATATTTTATGTCGATGAGAACAGGCCGAATCCCGTGTAAATTCCGTTAAAGTAAACCACACCGCCGTTTACTGCGTTCTTCTGCCTCCTGATACAACGCAAACTCATCATATACCGCGCAGCCCAGCGCCTGTTCAAAGGCATCGCGGCTGGAATTACCGTGGCTGCGCGCCTGCGTTTCATTACCCAGATTAGACTGGAAAATCCCTGCGGCACTCACCGGCAAAAAATCTTCGTAGGTGATAGGTTGAGCAACCAGCCAGCCCCGCTCGATGAGCGGTTGAGGATCGTCATCCGGGCGAATAGCCTGGCGATGCGCTTCGCCCGACGGCGTCAGGCGATAACGGAACCAGGCCAGTCCCTGTTGGCGCAGCAGAAACTCGCTGTCCGGGAATGCCTTAAACACGTCCTGAAGATGCAGCTGGTGCGTCAGGTTATCTTTCCCGGTCCCCGCTTTACTCAACAGTTCGTCGTACAACGCCCGGCCCTTTGGCGTCAGCGCCACACCACGTTGCTCGATTTCACCAAAACGCGCTGTGTGTGTTCCACGCATTTCGCCGGCAAACAACACCGGTTCTTCCAGCGCCTTAAAGCTGGTCTGGCGAAGCAAGATGGGCACCTCACGCCGTGGTGGGCCTTCAATGAGAATTTTCGGTGTAATCCCGCACTCCGGCATCATCGACTGTACCCGATCAATATCCAGCGTGCGCGGCGTCAGGTGGTTGATATGGCACCCAGGAAAACAGACCACATCTGCAATCAGTCGATGTTCGTTATGCAAGGCATGATACGTTTGCTCATCTACGGTGGCGTGTTGATGCCAACGGAACGTTTCCAGTGCTTCATGCACAAACTCCTGGGCTTGTGCGGGTGTGAAACTGCCCTGTGCATCAAACTCATCCAGCAATTCGTGACAACGACGCGTGAAAATATCACGCTTTGCGAGGATGTCCGCTGCCTGCTGGCGCAATACCACGTTCTCGATTAATTCGAGGCGCAATAGTGACGTAAATACCCGAAACGGGTTGCGCGAAAGCGAGGCATCGTCGATGGGACGAAACGCCGTGGAATGGACGGGGACGCCCGCCTGGGAAAGATCATAATAGCTGACCGGATACATGCCCATAATGGCAAACATCCGTCGCAGTGTAGACAACTCCTGCGCCGTACCGACCCGGATAGCCCCATGGCGTTCAACATTGAGCCGTGCCAGTTCATCCGCATTGGCCAATTTTTCATGCAGCGTCGGGTTATTTTCCAGTACCGCCAGATTCACATCAGCGACAAGTTCCAGCAACGTGCCGTACTGCGGGACTTCCTGCTGGTACATTGCTGACATTGCCTGCGAAAATTGTTCCCGAATCTCATCTGCCGTGATGGTGTTCGCCATAATGTCATGCCTCCAGTGAATATTACCTGGAGTGTAGAAAACACCGCTGAGTCCGGTGGGAAGAATTTACAAACTGTGATCCCGCATAAATTCCCCCTCCCACCAGGACAGTGAACCAAAACTTACTGACGTGCTTTTAAATGGCTTTCCAGCCATGGCAGCATCTGTTTTTTACGACTGAGCATGCCTTCGACCTTGCAGGGTTGCGGTAACTCTGACAACTCAGAGCCAGCGAACCACAGACTGGTATCGCCAAGATTGATGTCCGTCAGCATCAGTACCACCAGAGCCGCTTGATTTTCCTCAGCATAACGGGTCATCTCCTCGCGGAGATCGTCCAGCACACCGTCAACCTGGCGCAGTGCATACAGCTCGAGTTGCGCCACGCAGACTTTATGCCCATGAATGGTGAACGTTTTAATGTCTTTATGCAGCAGTTCACGGGCACTCATGCCTTCGACGCTGGTTTTGGCCGACAGCAGATCACGGCTGAAAGCGTCCAGATCCACACCCGTTTTTTGGGCCAGAGCCCCCACCGCCTGGCTGTCATCCGGCGTGGTAGTAGGCGAACGAAGCGTGACAGTGTCACTCAAAATAGCCCCCAGTAGCAAAACAGCCTCCGCAGACGACACCTGGCTGCGCTCGTCATCCGTCATCAGTTGCCACAACAGCGTCGCACTGCTGCCAACAGGCTTAACCCAAACCTCCGGAGGAAGACGTGTCACTAATCCGCCGAGTCGATGATGGTCGATGATACCGACGACATTGCTCTCAGACAGCGATTCTGGTCCTTGTGTCGGTTCGGTAAAATCTACCACCCAAACATCCAGATCGGTCAGCGGAAACGTGAGTCGTTCGGGCATGTCCAATCCTGCATGCGCAAAGATAAATTGCGTTTCACGGTTAGGTTCCCCCGCACGCCATGCCGTCGCCTGCTGGCCTCGTAACGTAAGCCAGCGAGCTGTCATTGCCGCGGTGCAAATGGCATCGCTATCGGGGTTAAGGTGCCCTATTACATGGATCATTGGTCAGTGCCCTGTGATGATGAATGATGAAAAAGCGAACAATTGTCAGAGTATAACGACTGGCTACATTCCCTTCCATGATCCCACCACGCGGTCACGCTGTACAAAACACAAGCAAAATAAATCAGTTGTAAGTAAAAGGCGTTAAATGTTAATAATATTTTGCTATCAAGTTATCAAAAACAAACAACTTCACTTGTCACCGATACGGCTCTGTTTTTAACATCGCTTATGGAAAAAAATGTTCTGTTCAATCAGCGCATTCGCTTGCGCCATCTTCATACTTTTGTCGCCGTTGCCCAACAGGGAACTTTGGGGCGCGCGGCCGAAACCCTTAACCTGAGTCAACCAGCCCTCTCCAAAACGCTGAACGAACTGGAGCAACTGACCGGCACCCGACTCTTTGAACGCGGTCGTCTTGGTGCACAGTTAACCTTGCCCGGCGAACAGTTTCTTACCCATGCGGTAAGAGTGCTTGATGCACTCAACACTGCCGGCCAGGCATTAAATCATCGTGAAGAGTCGCAGACTGATGTTGTTCGTATTGGTGCCTTGCCAACAGCTGCATTGGGTATTCTGCCTGCAGTAATTGGTCAGTATCACAAGCAGCAAATGGAAACAACGTTGCAGGTTGCCACCATGAGTAATCCCATGATTCTGGCTGGCTTAAAATCCGGGGAGATCGACCTCGGTATTGGCCGTATGGCCGATCCGGAATTGATGGTTGGTCTGAACTACGAACTGTTATTTCTCGAATCGCTCAAGCTGGTTGTGCGACCTAATCACCCGCTGTTGCAAGAGACCATCACACTGAGTCGGGTAATGGAATGGCCTGTCGTGGTGTCCCCCAAAGGGACCGCCCCACGACAGCACGCAGAAGCCTTGCTGCAAAGCCAGGGCTGTAAAATGCCCTCTGGATGTATCGAAACGCTGTCAGCATCGCTTTCCCGGCAACTGACGGTGGATTACGACTATGTTTGGTTTGTGCCTTCAGGCGCAGTGCGGGAAGATTTACGCCAGGCAACGCTGGTGTCATTACCGGTACCTACGCATGGTGCGGGAGAGCCCATTGGGATACTTACCCGCGTGGACGTGCAATTACCCTCCGCAGCGCAAGTCCTCATTGCCGCAATACGCAAAACCGTACCATTCTGAGGTAAAAAATAAGGGACCATTCGGTCCCTTATTTGGGGTCTGATGCTCAGTGGAACGAAAACTCACGTTAAGCAATGTTTTCTTCCTCCGATGCCTCTTTTAATGGCCGCAGATGCCCTTTCATCACCAGTTCTTCCAGCGTGAAGGAATAATGGCCGAGCATATTGATGTGTCCGTGGCAAAGTGGTGATAGACGTGCGATATCTTCATCATTCACGGTTTCACCCTGTTCCCGAAGATGATCCAGGGCAGCCTGCATATAAATAGTGTTCCATAATACGGCGGCGTTAGTCACCAGGCCCAGCGCTCCCAGTTGATCTTCCTGACCGTCGGTATATCGCTTTCTTATCTCCCCTTTCTGTCCGTGGCAGATCGCTCTGGCAACCGCATGGCGGCTTTCTCCCCGGTTAAGCTGGGTCAGAATGCGTCTTCGGTAATCTTCATCATCAATGTAATTAAGCAGATACAGCGTTTTGTTAATGCGCCCCACTTCAATGATCGCCTGAGTCAGTCCGGAAGGGCGCTCACTCTTCAGTAACGAGCGAACCAGCACCGAAGCCTGCACCTTGCCCAACTTCAGGGAGCCTGCGGCCCGGATCATTTCGTCCCACTGAAGGACTATTTTTCGGGGATCTGACTGCCCTCTGGCAATATCATTCAGTACGCCATAATCGGCATCATTGTCCATGCGCCAGAAAACCGAAGCTCCGGCATCAGCCAGGCGCGGGGAAAACTGGTACCCCAGCAGCCAGAAAAGGCCAAAGACAAGATCGCTGGCCCCTGCGGTATCAGTCATAACTTCGGTGGGATTTAGCCCGGTCTCCTGTTCCAGAAGGCCTTCCAGCACAAAGATTGAGTCCCTCAGTGTCCCCGGTATGACGATGCCATGAAAACCGGAATACTGATCGGATATAAAGTTGTACCAAGTGATCCCCCTGTTATGGCCAAAGTATTTGCGGTTCGGTCCGGCATTGATTGTTCTGACCGGCGTAACAAAGCGCATTCCGTCTGCAGAGGCCACTTCACCACCACCCCAGATCTGCGCCAGGGGCAGTGTTGCCTGAAAATCAACCAGCCAGGCATTCGCACTGGTGATAGTTTCAGCCCGCAGATAATTTGCTTTTGTCCAGTTCAGCCGGTGTCGGGTCAGGGCAGGAACATTTGATCGTATCAGGGGCTCCAGGCCTATATTGCAGGCCTCGGCCATCAGTATGGCGCTGATGCTGACGGAGAGATCGTCAACTCTGGCGCTGGCTTCGCTGGCGTGGAAAAACTCATCAGCAAATCCGGTATGGGCGTTGATTTCGAGCAACAGCTCTGTCAGATCCACGGTCGGGAGCAGCTCACTGACCTGTTTGCTCAATCTTTTCAGACTGTCCGGTTCATCAAGGCTGGAGAGGGGAGAAATTGTCAGCCTGGGCTTTGGGCCTGAAATATCCAGCTGAACCGCCTCATTTTCGCCAAGGCGAGCGGCAACCTGCCTGTACCGGGTGTCCAGTTGAAGACCCAGCGATTTTATTGCGTCCTGTGGATTCGTCGGGTGCCCCAGAGAACGATAAACTTTGATCCGGTTTGACTGCCAGTCTGCGCCCTGTAGTAATTTTTCGCGGGGATCTCCCCACCGGTTACTGCCGGTAACGTAGACATCCCGCCGTCTCAGGCTGTCCTGCAGTTTACTGAGAAAGCACAGCGTGTATCCCCTTCGGGTGATATGTTTTTCCTTATTAATCACCAGTCGTTTCCATGGTCGGCTGATGATTTCCGTTGGTGCGTCGTCAAAATACTGCCGTCGTGAGCCGAACTCGCGGCTGAGGTAATCACAGGCATTGAGAGTGGTAATCCCTGCGGGGCTGCCGAAAATTTGACGGTATTCAGCAGACGGGGCAGGAAACGACGAACCCGCCCGTACTGCTCCACCATTTCATCATGAAAATTATCGTCTGAGGGACGGGCAATTTCACGGACAAGCGCGATGATATCGGCCAGTTTTTGCCTGGGGATGTGGCTGAATACCTCAGCCCGGATTAATTCGTCCGGCGTTTCTTCTTTCAGCAGGTACGAACACGCGCTGGCTAACGTCAGTGCTGATTTATCCAGATCCTTCAGAGATCGGAGCCGTTTTTTCTGCCCAATCTTTCTGGCGTCACGAATGATGACAGCCAGCATGGCATCCAGAACGTCCAGTGCATCATCCAGCGCCAGCGTTTCCCATGCAAGGACAAAGGCAACCAGTACCGCTGTCCTTTTCTGCGGAGCCATCCTGGCGATATTGAACACCGAAGTCATTCCCGCATAACGAGCAAGATTTTTCAGACGTACAGCCGGGATCGCACTCAGATTATCAATATGAAGGCCGAAATCACTCAGCGTTTTCCAGCGTTCAATTGCCTCATTAAACGCCGGCCCACTGATGGTCACCGGGCCTTTTTTCAGTGATTCCAGCAAAGACAGGCGGCCGGAATCAGCGGGGCCCAGCAGCGTCTCCAGCTGTGAACGCTGCACGGCAGACGGTATCATTGCCAGCCTGTTCCACAGGCGCAGCGTTGCCTTTTCCCTTACCTCTGAAATCAGTCGGGTCAGTGTAGTGGCTCCGGGGAGAATAATTCTGTGCTGCATCAGCCACCCTGTCGCCAGGTCGAAAAGCAGGCCGGGGCGTTCGTTGCTTATCCAGCTCCGAGTATATAAAAGACGGGTAAGACGAAAAGTCCAGGGCCAGGCAAATTCGCGATAATCATAATGCTGACGTATCAGTGCGGCGTGCTCACGACGGGTATTTTCTCTCTGGCCGTATTCTGCCAGCACGGTGATATCATGGATGGCGAGCTGTCTGGCGAAAAAATGCCGGACGCCGGAAGGTATATGATTCATATCGGTGAGAAAGGTACCCAGAAAACGCACGCACCCTATTTGCAGGGCAATTCCCAGACGATTGTGATCGCCGCTGCTTTTTCCGATAAATTCCTTGTCTGCCTCATCAAGATGAAAATAGCGGGCCAGCTGAAGCTCATCCGGCTCACCGGTGAACCGACCATAGCTTTCAGTCTGTTCAGTGGTCAGAAAATCGACGGGCATACCAGCCTCCCTGCCTGAAGGTTATAAATTAACAACTTTGCAACCGTCCGAAATATTATAAATTGTCGGACATCCAAAATCGGCTTCATTAATGTGTCCGTTAAATCGATTTTTTGTTATAACAGACACCACCTGTCCGATATTTGATTTAGGATACATTTTTATGCAACTTTTTGGTTACGCACGGGTATCAACCAGTCAGCAGTCTCTCGATATTCAGGTCCGGGCACTCAGAGATGCAGGCGTGAAAGCGAACCGTATCTTTACCGATAAGGCATCCGGCAGTTCGGTTGATCGGCCCGGGCTTGATCTGCTGCGCATGAAGGTGGAGGAAGGCGATGCCATTCTGGTGAAGAAACTTGACCGTCTTGGTCGCGACACCGCCGATATGATCCAACTGATAAAAGAATTTGACGCCCAGGGCGTGGCCGTCCGGTTTATTGATGATGGGATCAGTACCGATGGTGAAATGGGCCAGATGGTGGTGACCATCCTGTCAGCTGTAGCCCAGGCTGAGCGGCGCAGGATACTGGAGCGTACGAATGAAGGCAGACAGGAAGCAAAGCTGAAAGGCATCCGCTTTGGCCGTAGACGCACCATCGACAGAAACAGTGTGCTGGCACTCCACGGCAAAGGAACTGGCGCAACGGATATCGCCCGGCAGCTCGGCATTGCCCGTTCCACCGTTTACAAAATACTCGAAGATGAGAAGACAGCTCAGCCAGGCTGATGGCGGCATTAAATTTTGGTTAAGTGACCCATCTGGTTACTATAGACACTTAACCCACAGGAAAAAGAGGGATTTGATATGGAACAGCAATATACCAACGAACTGACTCCGGAATTAGCCGCCTCACTGGCACGTCCGCCCTTCCCGGCGGAGAAAAAAGCCGGGATGTCTGACGGTGCACGTCAGACTGTCGAAGAGCAGGAGGCTTTCATGCGTGAACATCCGGTGGTGGCGATTTACCGGATCGCGGTTGACGGGGCGCTGACCCAGCGCGGCGGGGTGGTTCGGGCTGCGTGGAATGGCGCTGAAATCGAGCCTGATGGCGGACAGAAGGTTAATATTGCGCTGGTTGGGGATGAGGTGGTTTACCCTGACGGAACCACTGCCCGTATTGTTACCGGCAGCGGGTCGAAATTTCAGAAAAGTGGGCAAAGTATCGCGCTGGTTGGCAGCAGGCTGAGCAACGGTGATGTGATTATCAGCACCCCGCAGGCGGGATGTACGCTGAATGAGCTGAAAGGTTTGCCGATGGATGCTGATTTTCTACCGGCAGAGGGTTGAGTTATGTCGGTCAACAGAGGCTGTACCGTTCACGGTAAAAACGTCGGATTACATGGAGATAAAACCTCATCAGGGGCACAGTGCATTGCCGCCCGCACCGGTATGTCGGTTATGGGGCTGCTGAAGCTCTATATCGGTGACAAAACTACCCCCTGCCCGAAGTGCGGGGAAGTGGGAGTCATTGTAGACGGCGATCACCGGTGCTCAAACAGTGCCGCTGTTGCGGTGGACGGTGCGGAGATCCGTTGCGGGTGCCCGCAGGGGACCAATTTTCTGATTGCCCCGGGTACGATCCCACAGCTTTCAGAGGCAAAAACCAGGATGGCCCCGGTAGTCTCTCCGGAGCCGGAACAACATGAGCAGGCGGCGAAGAAAAAGAAACGGGAAATAACGCTGACGATAGGGGTGTTCTTCGACGGTACCGGCAACAATGCCGTTAACACACAGAACATGCTGAAGGCGTATACCGCAGGTCATTATAACCTGGATGACCCGGAAGCCGAGTCCATTCTGGCAAAATGCGCCAGTGAAAATTTTGGTTTGTCGGGCAGCGGTGCAACCAGCTATACCGGGTACTACACCAATATTCATTGGCTGAGTACGCTATATAAGAAAACCCTATCCGGTAACGATTCAGATGTTCAGGCTGGTATCTACATTGATGGTATTGGGACCGAAGCCGGTAAACCCGACAGTAAGCTTGGGCAGGGGTTTGGTATCTCTGATACCGGTGTCGTTGCCAAAACGGATAAAGCGGTTTCCATGCTTGCTGACAGTATTCAGGACGTGCTGGAGGTTGTTGGTAAAAAACAGGCTGACGGCAAGCTTATCGTCAGAGCCCTGCAGTTCGATATTTTTGGCTTCAGTCGCGGTGCAGCGGCGGCTCGCCATTTTGCCAATCGCATCCAGTCTGAAGACCCTGCCATTATCAGCGCCATCCGGCAGGGTGTAACTGGCTCGGACTTCAATGGTTCTCCTGCCGGTAAAACCCGCTTCATCGGCATTTTCGATACCGTTGCTGCCATAGGTACGCCGGTTAACGGTCTGAATCCGCACAGCGCGGATACCGGTGACGTGAAGCTCACCCTGCGCCCCGGCGTGGCGGAAAAGGTGTTTCATATCACCGCCGCGAACGAATGTCGCTTTAACTTTGCGCTGAACAGCGTGAAACCGGCCTGGCCGGAACTGGCGCTGCCCGGCGTCCATTCCGATATCGGCGGCGGGTATCTGCCCGTCACGAAAGAAGAGCTGTTTCTGACCCGTCCGGCTACGGAGACTGTTCCGTACAATCAGCCCGGCGAAAAGACGCAGGCCTACCGGCAGGCCGTGGCGCAGTTGCAGACGCTGGATAAATCGTCCTGCTTGGCCCCTCTGCTGCGGACAAATGAAATATCGGCAGAAACCTGGCATGACGACAGGCTTCCTCCTGACCGGTACGGCCAGATGCAGAAACGCAGCTTTGCGGCGCTGACTCTGCGGGAGCGGACCGTCAGAAACGACTGGTCCCGCGTGGTGCTGCGGGTGATGCTTGAGGCTGCACAGGAAGCCGGGGTGGTGTTTGATCCCATTCTGAGTAAAGACAAAGAACTCGCCATTCCGGATGAGCTTGCGCCCCTCTGGGATAAAGCACTGATGATGGGGAAAGCGGCCCGCCGCGGCCAGACGCCACCGGTATTTAGTCAGGATGAGCTGGACGTGATTGCGGAGAAGTATATTCATTGTTCGGCCAACTGGAATGCCATCGTGGTCAATACGGACGGCTTCATTCACGGGGGCGCATCGCCCTCAGAGCTGATTGGCTTTATCAACCGGCCGGATGAGCAGTGGAAACGCTCGGTCTACAGCATGGACGGGAAGAAGGTATGAAGCTGAAAGCCCTTTTTCCCCTGCTGATGCTGGTCATGGCCAGCGGCTGTCGGGCAGGCGAAGCGCAGACGCCGGAAGACACCGGTGAAATGCCCTACGGGGAGGTCGGTTTTGCATTTTTCACCCCCAGGGCATTACCGGCGGTGGTGACAAAAGCGCTGATTATCGACAACGAAAAGGTGGTATCCACCTTCCGGACGCTGGACAGTACGCAGAGTGACCCCGATGTGATAGGTTCCTGGAATAACACAACCTATGGTGTGGGAATCCAGTTCAACAAAGTCCGTCACCCGCCAGCGCTGATGCTGTTCTGCTGGGATTCAGTTATTGATAAAAAGACTTACGAGACGCGAATCACCTTCTCACCGGCCCTGCGGGAAAAAATGTCGGTACCAACCGGCAAAGATCGGAGAGGAAATACCGCCTGGTATAAAACATTATTGTTTGGTCTGGCACCTGAAGGCAAAGTGCGCATCTGGCTCCAGAACAGCGGCCCGGTCGCGAATATGCCGGTTGAACCGGTAAAAATTACCACGCTGTCCGGGAATAAACTGGATGCCTGTAAGGACGTACCTTCGCGGATTGATTTCAACTACAGCATTCCCGATGGGTATGACCAGGACATAAAAGATTTTATCAAAGGGAAAGCCTATCCCTATGGTAGCTGGTAGTAGCCCCTGAAAAGGATCCCTTGTGGATCCTTTTTAACAATCACCTCACCAAAAGCCCTTAACGTGAGTTTTCGTTCCATTGAGCATCAGACCCTTATTTCATTAAAATGTTTCCCAGTTATCACCGCTGGTTCCCGCTGTCTGCGGCAGCGCATGTCCCGAGTTTTTGGCAAATGGCACGCGCTTTACAGCACTGGCACCCTGTAAGCGGAATATACCGACCGCCTCCGTTAAACGCGCAGCCTGTTCTTCCAGGGAGGCCGCTGCAGCCGAGGCTTCTTCGACCAGTGAGGCGTTCTGCTGCGTCACTTTATCCATCTCTGAAATCGCCTGGCTTACCTGCACGATACCCCGGCTCTGTTCATCAGAGGCCGCTGCAATTTCCAGCATAATATCGGTGACACGTTTTACCGCATCGACAATATCCGTCATGGTATTACCCGCAGCCACAACCTCACCGGACCCCTGGTCAATCAACCGCACTGACTCACTGATCAATCCTTCAATCTCTTTCGCTGCCTGGGCGCTGCGGCTTGCCAACGTGCGAACTTCACTGGCGACTACGGCAAATCCACGCCCTTGCTCTCCTGCTCGCGCCGCTTCCACCGCCGCATTCAGCGCCAGAATATTGGTCTGAAAGGCAATGCTGTTGATGACAGCGGTAATTTCAGAGATTTTTTTCGAGCTGGTCGAGATATTCCCCATGGTTTTCACCACGCCAGAGACCATCTGCCCACCGCGACTGGCTTTGCCGGAGGCATCTTCCGCCAGTTTACTGGCATGGTGTGCGTTGTCCGCGTTTTGTTTCACCGTAGCAGTCAGTTCTTCCATACTGGCCGCCGTTTGTTCAATCGCCGCGGCCTGTTCTTCGGTACGTGATGACAGATCCGTATTACCCGCCGAGATTTCACTGGTGCCGCGATAGATTTCTTCCGCCCCCTGACGTACCGTGCCTACGGTTTTCTCCAGTGAATGTTGCATCGTCTGAAGATGGCGACTCAGACGACCAATCTCACTGCGCCCAGTTGGTTCATCCCGCATGGTCAGATCGCCCACAGAAATTTGCTCAATACGCTGGGCCGCGCGCAACAGTGGATGAATCACGGTACGACGCAGGACAACAAACGTCATCACGGTTAGCACCAGTGCCAGAATAAATGCACCCAGCATAAAAGCCATGCCGATTTGGGTACGATGGTGGGCCTGCTCGCTGAGCTGGTTGGCTCTTGCAGTACGAATTTCTATGGCCTTCAGCAGCACCTTGTTGTAAGCCGTATCCAGCGGCCTGGCGTGCTCATTTTCATGGTTGATAATCGCTTCAAACATCCCGTTTCTGGCATATTTCAGCATCGGCTGCAGACCGTCGATGTATGCTTTGAAACTGGCGCTCAGTTCAGCGTCTAAGGCTTCGTCCTCCGACGTTTTCACCACGCGAGACATATAGGCAGTGAAACCATCCTGAGATTGCTTAATGCGTTTTTCCGCTTCTGCAATATTGGCCTTCATATCGTCCATTTCGGCAATGCGACTCGCTGCGCCGGCGTGGATCATATTGATACGGGCTGTGCGTAGGTGATTAGAACTGTTAGATAACCCCATCCTGACCTGAATCTCATCGGTCACATCGCGCTGATCGCGATCGGCCTGCATAAGAAAATAGCTTGCCAGCCCGGAACTCAAAGCAAACAGCAGAAGGATGCCACCGAGAATGGAGGAAAACAGCGGAACCAGTCTGATTTGATGCAGAAAGCCCAGTTTATTCTGGGCTTGCATCGATATTGTATTGTCCATGACCGTCGACTCTCTTGTAGGGTTTATGCGTGAAAACACGCCCATTAGATAGTCATCGGCAATTCATAAAGTTTGCTTACCGTGAAAAGCGCAAGATTCGTCACACTTTCACAACATCATTCAAAGAAATTCAGGAAAGTGCCAGCGGTAAATTCCGCTGGCCAATGAATCAGTTATCGCCAAAGTGGATAACGGTACGAATGGACTTACCCTGATGCATTAAATCAAAAGCTTCGTTGATCTGCTCCAGCGGTAAGCGATGGGTAATAAACGGGTCCAACTGGATTTTCCCGCTCATCGCATCTTCAACCATTCCAGGCAGCTGCGTACGCCCTTTCACACCACCAAACGCCGACCCGCGCCACACGCGTCCGGTTACCAGTTGGAACGGACGGGTTTTTATTTCCTGTCCCGCACCGGCCACACCAATGATGATGCTTTCACCCCATCCTTTATGACAGCATTCCAGCGCCGCACGCATCACATTTACGTTACCAATGCATTCAAAGCTGAAGTCCACACCACCGTCGGTAAGCTCAACAATCACATCCTGAATCGGTTTATCGTAATCATTCGGGTTGATGAAGTCGGTCGCACCCATTTCACCCGCCAGCTTGAATTTTTCCGGGTTAGTATCAACCGCCAGAATACGCCCAGCTTTCGCCTGTACTGCCCCCTGGATCACTGCCAGACCAATGCCGCCCAGGCCAAATACGGCCACAGTATCGCCTTCTTTCACTTTCGCCGTGTTATGTACTGCCCCGATCCCGGTGGTTACGCCACAGCCCAGCAGACACACTTTATCCAGCGGCGCTTGCGGGTTAACCTTCGCCAGCGAGATCTCTGCGCAAACGGTGTATTCACTGAAGGTACTGGTCCCCATATAGTGATAGATAGGTTCGCCATTATATGAGAAACGCGTAGTGCCATCCGGCATCAGGCCTTTGCCCTGGGTAGCACGTACGGCCTGACACAAGTTAGTTTTGCCAGACTTACAGAACTTACACTCACCACATTCTGCCGTGTACAGCGGGATGACATGGTCACCCGGTTTCAGACTGGTGACGCCCTCACCCACTTCAACCACGATACCCCCGCCTTCATGGCCGAGTACCGCCGGAAACACACCTTCCGGATCGTCGCCAGAGAGCGTAAAAGCGTCAGTATGGCACACGCCTGTGTGGGTAATTTTAACCAGCACTTCACCTTTCTTTGGCGGTGCGACGTCGATTTCGACAATTTTTAACGGCTGACCGGGGCCGAATGCAACTGCTGCACGTGATTTCATTTGTCTCTTCCCATTATTGCGAGGTGATGGTGTTATTTTAGATAAGCGCGCAGAAGATGGCCGATTTCAGCCATGCGCACAGCACGCTGGTCTGGGGTTGTATCCCCGCTGACCAGTTCATCTTTCAGGTGGATCTCAACCATTTCGCCCATCAGGCCATTGGATGCACCGCGCACGGCGGCAATTTGTTGCAGGATTGCCAGACACGGCTCACCGGACTCCAGCGCGCGCTCAAGTGCATCAACTTGGCCGCGGATACGGCGTACACGGGTGAGAATGCGTTTCTTATCTTCAGGTGAATGTGGCATGCGCCCTCCAGATACTATAGGGGGGTATACTATCAGAATTTTTACATAATTGTAAAATATAAGATTTATTTAATATCAGTCGGTTAGATTAAGTTGCTCATCGCTTGCCATTCAACCATCAACAGCACATTGCAACGCGAAACCCTCCAGCGACCACTCCTGCACCGTTATACGTGTAATCTGCTAATCCCATAGACTGGACTTAACAGCAAGGGTAATGACTCCAACTTATTGATAGTGTTTTATGTTCAGATAATGCCCGATGACTTTGTCATGCAGCTCCACCGATT